>NZ_JBQAHG010000002.1:0-1094376 GCF_051916765.1 Bacillus cereus group sp. MYBK15-3 | reverse complement strand
AGGTAACACAGGTGCTACTGGTGCCACTGGACCTCAAGGTGTTCAAGGTAACACAGGTGCTACTGGTGCCACTGGACCTCAAGGTGCTCAAGGTAACACGGGTGCTACTGGTGCTACTGGACCTCAAGGTGCTCAAGGTAACACAGGTGCTACTGGTGCTACTGGACCTCAAGGTGTTCAAGGTAACACGGGTGCTACTGGTACCACTGGACCTCAAGGTGCTCAAGGTAACACGGGTGCTACTGGTGCTACTGGACCTCAAGGTGTTCAAGGTAACACAGGTGCTACTGGTGCCACTGGACCTCAAGGTGTTCAAGGTAACACAGGCGCTACTGGACCTCAAGGTGTTCAAGGTAACACGGGTGCTACTGGACCTCAAGGTGCTCAAGGTAACACGGGTGCTACTGGACCTCAAGGTGCTCAAGGTAACACGGGTGCTACGGGTGCCACTGGACCTCAAGGTGTTCAAGGTAACACAGGCGCTACCGGGCCTCAAGGCATTCAAGGACCAACGGGTGCTACCGGCGCTACTGGCATAGGAGTTACTGGACCTACTGGACCTTCTGGTGGACCTACCGGACCTACTGGGCCTACTGGACCTAGCTTCCCTATAGCAACAATTGTTGTAACAAACAATATTCAGCAAACAGTACTGCAATTTAATAATTTTATTTTTAGTACTGCAATTAACGTAAACAATATTATCTTCAACGGCACAGATACAGTTACTGTTATTAACGGTGGTATTTATGTAATTAGCGTATCCATTTCTACAACTGCGCCAGGATGCGCTCCACTCGGAGTAGGAATTTCAATTAATGGAGCAGTCGCAACTGATAATTTCTCTTCAAATTTAATAGGCGACTCACTTTCATTTACTACAATAGAAACATTAGCAGCTGGTGCAAGAATCTCTGTCCAATCTACACTTAATGAGATTACGATCCCTGCAACAGGAAATACTAACATCCGCCTTACTGTATTTAGAATCGCTTAAATTTCACTATATATTGTTTATGACAAATAAAAAAAGAGCGAGGAAACTCGCTCTTTTTTGTTATGTACAATAATTCATTACTATTCTAATTCAATTGAAACATTTTTTTGTGGTACAAATGTAGAAATTGCATGTTTATAAATAAGCTGTTGCTTACCTTCTGTTTCCAGCAGGACTGTAAAATTATCAAATCCTTTAATTAGTCCACGAAGCTGGAAACCATTTAATAAGTACAGCGTAACAAACGTATTTTCTTTACGGAGTTGATTTAAAAACTGATCTTGAATATTGATTGATTGCTTCATGTCGAATCCTCCTCTTTTTCTCTACTTACTATTATTCGACTTTACTTGTAACTTTCCTTCTATGTATCGTAAAATTTCTGACGTTTTTTCACCGTTTGTAACATCAAACCACGTGACATCCATTTTATTACGGAACCACGTTAATTGACGCTTTGCATAACGACGCGAATTCGTCTTTAATTGTGATACCGCATCTTCTAAAGAAACTCGATTCTCAAAATAATCATAGATTTCTTTATATCCAATCGCTTGAATAGATTGACAATCTCGTATCCCTCTATTATACAGCCCTTCTACTTCCTCTAATAGGCCTTGTTCCATCATCAAATCCACTCGTAAGTTAATGCGATCGTATAGCATTTCTCGATCCATTGTCAAGCCAATTAATGAAACATCATAGAGTAACTCTTTTTCTTGTTTCTCAATTTGTTCACTCATTTTTTCACCCGTTGTGCGAAAAATTTCTAAAGCCCGAATGACACGTCGTACATTATTTGCATGAATACGCTCCGCACTTTCTGGATCTACTTCTTGCAATTTTTTATGTACATATTCCACACCGCGTTCTAAAGCTAACTTTTCCATTTGCTCTCGGTATATCACATCACCAGCATCATCTGTAAACTGATAATCGAATAAAACAGATTGTATATAAAGACCGGTCCCACCAACTATAATTGGTAATTTACCACGTTCTGTAATTTCTCGAATATGCTTGCGAACACGTTCTTGAAATTCCGCGACAGAAAATGAATCTTCCGGATTTTTTATATCGATCATATAATGTGGAATTCCGTCCATCTCTGCTTTTGTTACCTTTGCAGTTCCAATATCCATCGTTCGATAGATCTGCATGGAATCACCACTAATAATTTCACCGTTCAACGCTTTGGCAAGATTGATACTTAACTTCGTCTTTCCAACAGCAGTTGGTCCAATGATGACAGCAACTTTTTCACGTTGCACTTCTCCCATATCATTCAACTCTCTTTATGTAATATACTCCATCTATTGATTATACCCAATCTTACCAATTTTAACGGCATGATTGCAAGTTCTTTCATTTCGGTACATGAAATTATACAGAAAAAAGAACATAGTTTGTCCAATTCTGCATATACATGATAAAAATAGTTTCGAGAGGATGAGTTAACTATGAAACAATCCACCATCAATTTTTCATCTTTGACAAAAGACCTCATTTTAGCTACTTCTATAAAAGAACAAAATTGTTCACAAGAGGAATTATACTTCGCCCTAAATTGTTTACTACGGGCTTTTCATTCTACCCTTCATGAAACAACATTACATCCAGAAAATAAAAATACAGAATATATACAAACGCAATTTTGCAGTGCATATAAAATTATTACAGGTAAAACTATTTATCCATTTCAATAATCCATAAAAAGCGGCTGCTTACATAATTTCAAGCAACCGCTTTTTATATTAATATCGATAACCTATTGTATAACTTTCACTTTTACAGATTTGCGCCCCCAGCTATTAGCACTACCATCTGAACCGACTAATACATCAATACGATTTCCTTTAATCGCACCACCAGTGTCTCCAGCAATCGCTTCTCCATATCCTTCTACCCATACTTTTGATCCAAGCGGAATTACTTTCGGATCAACAGCAATTACTTTCATATTTGGATTTGCTGTTAAATCATGCCCCATTGCAGTTAATACACGACCACCATACGAACCATTCTCACTCGGATCTGCTGTATATGCCGTCGCTTCTACTGTAATTTCACGACCACCAGTAGGCGCACTTGTTTCAGTAGATTTTGCAACTGGTTTTGCAGCCGGTTTTTCTTTTACCACAGGTTTACTTGATTCTACATTCTTAATAGAATCGTTACTCTTAACAGACTCTTTATTCTTAACTACTGTATTATTTTTAACCGGCGTATTTGTTCTAGCTGGCGCTTCTTCTTGAGCTACAACCTCTTTCTTTTCGATTACAGGTGCTGTTCCTGTTAAAAATGGCACGTGAACATATCCAACTTTTCCATTGTAGTCAAATTGTAACCATTCATTTTGAACTTGATTCGTCGTTTCAATCACATCATTTTTATTAAGTTTACCTAAAATTTCAGAATCAGTATTCGCTCCAGCACGAACATTTAATACGCCCGCCGTTACATAATATGTGCTCTTTGTAAAATCGGCACTTACAAACGCTTCCTTACCGTTCAACTTAATTTTTGTCCATCCATTTTCTGTATTTATAACATCTAGTGTATTCCCACTTAACACTTTACCTACAAGCTTTGACTCTACATTTGGGTTTTCTCTAACATTTAATACGTCTGTTGTTACAATTGTTTCCGCTTTAGCAGAACCCGCAAAAATCCCAAGACCAAAAACTGCTGCTGTTGCTATACCTAATAATTTTTTCATGAATAGCCTCCATTTGCTTTGTTTTCGTATTTTCATTATAGCAACAGATTTTTAGAATTTTTAGAAATCACACAATTACAAAGCATTCGTAATATACGATTAACGAGTTGTAACATAAATTTCCATATTAATAAAATGTATTTCTCATACAATCTCCAGTGGTTTTCATATATTTTTCATATACGAGCACAAGAACTTTTTTCCAGAAAAAATTACAGTGTTACTTTTTTGTTACAAAAAATTCACAATTCGTTACATCTTTTACCAAAAAACATCAATATTTAATTGTTAACCTATTTTTTTGTAATAAAAAGAGAGCAGCTACTAAAAGCTGCTCTCTTTTCATTTGTTATTGAACTTTCTTTTTCCAAACACCTAGCATAATAGCCGAGACAATCGTTCCAATTAATATAGAGAAAATATATAGTAACGGTTTATTTACTAAAGCTATTACAAATAATCCACCATGCGGTGCTGGTAATGTAATTTGGAATAACATAGATAACGCACCTGCAATACTTGAACCAACAACACAACTTACAATTACTCGAACCGGATCTGCAGCTGCAAACGGAATCGCACCTTCTGTAATGAACGATGCTCCCATAATATAATTTGTTAAACCAGATTTACGTTCCGCTTCTGTAAACTTTGATTTAAAGAATGTAGTTGCAAATGCAATCGCAAGTGGCGGTACCATACCACCAGCCATAACTGCTGAGTGCACTCCAAAATTCTGTGCTTCTATTGCAGCAATACCAAACGTAAACGCCGCTTTATTAATTGGACCACCCATATCAATTGCCATCATACCACCTAAAATAAGACCTAGTAATATAGCATTCGTACCGTTTAAACCATTTAACCACCCTGTCAACATTTCATTTAATGCTACTACAGGCGGAATCACTGCTTTTTGCATTACAACTCCTGTAATCAATAATCCAAAGACTGGATATAACAAAACAGGTTTAATTCCTTCTAATTGTACTGGTAGTCCTGAAAATAATCTTTTCAACCCTAAAACAACATATCCAGCTAAGAAACCAGCAATTAATCCACCTAAAAAGCCAGCATTCGCATTCGCCGCTAAAAATCCACCTACAACACCAGGCATAAAACCAGGACGATCAGCAATAGAACTTGCAATAAATCCAGCTAAAATTGGTACAAGGAATAAAAACGCACCTGTTTTTCCTCCACCAATTGACATGAACAATTCAGCTAAAGGACCTTCCGCCTTTATACCACCAAACGAAAACGCTAGCGCTATTAAAATCCCGCCGCCAACAACGAACGGAAGCATATTACTTACGCCATTCATTAAATGCTTATAAATTCCTAATCCTTTTTCTTTTTCCGTACTTTCTGCCTTTCCATCTTCTTTTACACCTTTAAAGATTGGTGCATCTTGCTTTACAGCTCGATTAAGAAGTGTTTCCGTTTTTCTAATCCCATCAGCGACTGGTACTTGAATGACATGTTTACCAGCAAAACGATTCATTTCTACTTGTTTATCCGCCGCAACAATAATAGCTGTTGCACGTTCAATATCCTCTTTCGTTAAACCGTTTTTAATACCTGTCGATCCGTTTGTTTCAACTTTAATCGCTATTCCTAACTCTGTCGCTTTTGCTTTTAAGCTATCCGCTGCCATATATGTGTGAGCGATTCCAGTTGGACAAGCTGTAACAGCAAGTACGTACGGTTCATTTACTTCTGGTTTTGCGACTTCAATCTCTTCTTCTTTTTCATTCTCTTTTTCATCAAATAGTTGAAGAAGCTCACTTTCATCCTTTGCTTCTAATAGTTGCTTGCGAAATCCTTCATCCATTAATAATGTCGATAAACGAGACAACGTTTCTAAATGAGTATTATTCGCTCCTTCACTTGCAGCAATCATAAAGAATAAGTGTGCTGGCTGTCCGTCAAGCGACTCATAATTGATACCGCTTACACTTCTACCAAAACAAATCGATGGTTGTTTAACAGCCTTTGTCTTCGCATGAGGTATTGCAATACCTTCCCCTATTCCAGTCGTACTTTGGGACTCCCGCTTTAAAATAGCTTCTTTAAATTCCATTTTACTATTTAAACGATTTGCCCCATTTAATTTCTCAACTAATTCATCTATGACAGCTTCTTTATTTGAAGCTGTCAAATCCATAATGACTGTATCTCTTTTTAATAGTTCTGTAATTTTCATATGTTGCTTCCCCCTATCGCTTAGCTACAATTACTTGCGACAATAATTCTTCTACTTTTTCCTTCTTACATAAATCAGCTGAAAATGCTGTTGCACTCCCTGTTGCAACGCCGTATTGAAATGCCTTTTCAATATCTTTTGTCTGTTCATATTTGCCTACAAACCCTGCAACAAGAGAATCTCCGGCCCCAACTGAATTAATTACAACACCTTTTGGAACAGTCGCTTCATATATACCTTCTGCCGTAAATAATAAAGCTCCCTCTCCAGCCATCGATACGATAACGTGTTTTATACCTTGTTCAATTAATTTTCTTCCATAAGGTAAAACGTCCTCTACTGTTGAAAGCTCCACTCCAAACAACTCACCAAGTTCATGATGGTTTGGCTTAATTAAAAATGGCTTATTTTTAATTACATGCTGCAGTGCACTTCCACTCGCATCGACTACTACTCGAATACCTTTTTCAGCTCCGAGCGCTGCGATTGATTCATAAAAGGTAGTTGGGATAGATGCAGGTACACTTCCAGCTAGCACAACGCAATCTCCCTGCTTCATACTTTCGATTTGTTTCATTAATTGTTCAAATTGCTCATTTGTCACATTAGGACCTTGCCCATTTAATTCTGTCTCTTCTTGCCCTTTTATTTTCACATTAATTCGGGAATCTCCGTCTACTTGGATGAAGTTTGTCATTACGCCTTCCGCCTGTAATACACCTTTAATAAATTGACCGGTGAATCCACCAGTAAATCCAAGTGCTATATTTTCCACACCTAAACGATGGAGAACGCGAGAAACATTAATCCCTTTTCCTCCAGGAAACTTCATATCTTTCTCTGCTCGATTGACTGCGCCTAAATCAAAGGAATTAACTTGTACTACATAATCAATAGATGGGTTTAAAGTAACTGTATAGATCATTGTTTATCAGCCTCAATTACATTGGTTTGTCTTTTATATTTTTCTAAATCAATTTCTAAATGGTTTGTAATAATATTTGCTTCTTCAACATTTGCAATTTTCGCAAATGCAACTTCTGAAAACTTACTTTCATCAATTAAGAAATATCCTTCGTTTGCTAATGTTAATGCCATTTGTTTTAAGAGCGCTTCTTCTGGATCTGGCGTTGTAAAGCCAAGCTGTTCATGTACACCATTTGCACCTAAAAAACATTTATCAAAACGATACTTCTGCATACTTTCCTGTGCCATAGCACCGATTAAAGCTTTCGTCCTACTCTTCATCATTCCACCTAGTAAATACGCACGAATATTATTTTCAACTAAAGCTTCAATATGCATAAGTCCATTCGTAACGACAGTCACATCTTTATTTATTAAAAATGGAATCATTTCAAATGTTGTACTTCCTGCATCTAAATAAATACAATCACCTTGTTCAATAACGCTAGCCGCATAATTAGCAATTTGTTGTTTTATTTGAATGTTTTTGGATGATTTTTCAACCATCGTTGGTTCTTGCCCTTTTCCTGTTAAAACAGCGGCACCACCATGAACTCTTTTTAATAACCTTTGCTTTTCCAATTGTGCTAAATCACGGCGAATTGTCGACTCAGAGCTTTCTGTTCTTTCAACTAATTGCTGTAATTTTACAACTTTCTGTTCTTTTACAAGTTGCAATATCATTTGATGACGTTCAGGAGTTAACATTTTATTCACCTCTTCTTTGATTACAGTATAATGAAAACGGTCACAAAAATCAACCACGAACAATCAAAAATAATCAAAAACACCCATAAACATTTATAAACAGCAAAAAGAAACCTATTCGATTAAACAATCAAATAGGTTTCTTTTCTAAATTCACTTATAAAGAAGCTTTATATATACTTAAAACATCATCTTTATTTAATTTTTTAAAGTTACCAAATTCACCATACGCCATCGCTTTATTAGCCATTATATCAATTTCATTTTCTCCAATACCGTAATCAGCTAATGTTGCTGGCGCTTCAATTGAAGTCCAAAATTGACGCAGTGCCTTAATTCCTTCTAAAGCCACTTCTTTATCTGTTTTGCCATCTGTTTCTATATCAAATACACGAATAGCGAACTGTTTAAAACGACTTACATTTTCCTCTACAACATGTTTCATCCAGTTCGGGAATAAAATCGCAAGGCCACCCCCGTGTGGTATATCATGAACAGCAGAAACTGCATGCTCAATATTATGAGTCGCCCAATCTCCTTTTACTCCCATCGCTAAAATGCCGTTTAACGCCATAGTACCACAATATAAAATAGTTTCTCTATGCTCATAATTTTCTAAATCACTTAAAAGCTTAGGTGCTGTCTCAATTACTGTTTTTAAAACAGCTTCACAATAACGATCTTGTAGTTCTGTATTCGTTCCATGATGGAAATATTGTTCTAATACGTGCGACATAATATCTACCATACCGTAAATTGTTTGATCTTTCGGTACAGAAGTAGTATGAACTGGATCTAAAATTGAAAACTGCGGGAAAGTAACTGGGCTACCCCATCCATACTTTTCATTCGTTTCCCAGTTTGTAATTACCGAGCCTGCATTCATTTCAGATCCTGTTGCTGCAAGAGTAAGTACAGTACCAAATGGTAATGCCTCATTAGCAAATGTTTTTTTCGTTACAATATCCCATACATCTCCATCGTACTTACTACCAGCTGCAATTGCCTTCGTACAGTCGATCACACTTCCTCCACCAACTGCTAAAATAAATTCAACACCATTTTCTTTACAAATTTGAATCCCTTTCTTTACAGTTGATACACGTGGATTCGGTTCAACACCTGTCAATTCAAATACTTCTGCATTTATATCCTTTAAAATAGAAATTACATTATCATAAATACCGTTTCTTTTAATGCTGCCTCCCCCGTATACGAGAAGAACTTTTTTACCGAACTGTGGAATTTCAGTTTTTAACTGCTCTAATTGACCTTTACCGAAAATAAGTTTCGTTGGATTACGAAATACAAAATTTTGCATATTCCTTTACCATCCCTTCTATATGAAAAGCAACTATACTTTTGTATACCATATTTTTTTCATTTCACAAAAATATTTGCTTAATAAAAAAATCCCAGCCTACAGGCTGAGATTTTTTATTGGTAATAAGGTGAGATCATTAAGTAAACAATAACACCAGATAAACTTACATATAACCAAATCGGCATCGTCCAACGTACAATTTTACGATGACGTGTTAATTGATTTGTAAAACCAAATACAAGTGCAAACAATGCAAGCGGTACAATAATTGCCGCCAGGATAATATGTGTAATTAAAATGATGAAATACACATATTTAATGAATCCTTCTCCGCCAAAATGTGTTGCTGGCGCTAAGTAATGATAAGATAAATAAGAAACACAAAATAGCAACGTCGTTGTAAATGCTGCCAGGATGAAACCACGGTGCATTTTCACATTCTTCTTAATAATAGAGTATAGAGCTGCTAATAAGAATACGAACGTAAAGCTATTAAAAATTGCATTTAACATTGGCAAAATTGTTACATCAAAATGTAATTCTCCTTCATAGCCAACAGGTCCAAAGAACAAAAATAAAATAATCGCATTTACAATTACAGAAAGCGTTATCACAATAGGAGCATAGCTTTTCTGATTTGTTGATTGATCCACCAAAATGGTCACTCCCTCTTCCTTCAAATATGTATACGTAACCTCACTATTTTAACATACTATTCACAGTGTAAATGTGACAATAGTTTGACACAGCAAGATAAGACAAAGAAAAAATCCTTCTTAATAAAACTTCTTAAGAAGGATTTTATCGCTTTATTATTCAAATAGCAACGCGATTAGTTTTTGTTAAAAAATGTATCGCTATATGCTTGAAAAATTTCAGACACTTGATATCCCATTAAAGAAATTGCTGTTAATGAAAAGAAACCAATCATAAGAAATCGAAACCACATATAAATCTCCTCCTTGTATTTAGCTTAAAAAACATTCGCTATATTACAAGTTGAGTGGCACTCTTCATCGTCACTTTCCTTTTTCCTTACAATTGCTGTAATAAATCGAATCATAAAGAAAATAACAAAAGGAATTTGTTCGTAATTCACATTGGCATAGTTTAGCAACGGCTCGCGCTGCATATCGAACGGGGATGAGAAGGAATAGAACATACCTTGCTCTTCCATATATACAATGACAATTTTCATGCAAAATACGATTCCTAGAAACGAAACAATATCTTGCCATTCTGTCGTATATAACAGGTTATACAGCTCTAATACGTACTCTTCCATTATCATCCCCCCTTCCTTTTTTACCATTTTGCTCGCCTTCGTATAAAAAGTCAAGAAAAAAGTTTATATCCACTATGACAATAGTAATTACTTGTTTCTATGATTATATATGATTCTTTTATAGCAATGACTGGGTGTAACTCTCTTCGAAAATTAGAAAATTAGAATCGAACAGATTCCTCATTCTTACTTTTAGGATTCAAAACTGTGCTATTTTTATTTCTATTAAAAATAAAATAAGAAAGTATGATAAGAACAGTAACAAACATTGTTAAAAGTGCTTGTGAACGTAAAGTATCAATTGCGAACATCGCAACTAAAACTGCTATAATAGCAGCAATTGTAACATACGTTACATACGGAAAAAGCCACATTTTCACTTTCAAATTTTGTTGTTCTACTTTTCCCATTTTTTTACGCATCTTTAAATGCGAAACTGCAATAACGAGATAAACTAGTAACGCAATCCCGCCAGATGCATTCACTAAAAACAAAAAGACTTTATCTGGAGAAATGTAACTAAAAACAACGCCAATATAAGCGAAGAACGTTCCGAATAAAACGGCCCGAACTGGAACACCACTACTGTTCAATTTCAAAAACGCCTTTGGAGCATCTCCTCTTTCTGCCATCGAAAAAAGCATTCTTGAGTTTGTATATAAACCCGAATTTAAACAAGAGAGTACAGCTGTTAAAACGATAAAATTCATAATTTGTGCCGCAGCTGGTATTCCTATATGTTCCAGTACAGCTACAAATGGACTTTTTAATATGTTTGCTGAATTCCATGGCAGTAGCGTAACAACTACCGCTATAGACCCAATAAAAAATACAAGAATACGCCAAATCACACTGTTTGTTGCTGTTTTTACTGCTTTTACAGGTTCTGCAGATTCACCTGCGGCTACTGCTACAATCTCTGATCCCATAAATGAAAATATAACGACAGTAATTCCAAGCAGTACCGAACTTATACCGTTTGGCATAAATCCACCTTGTCCAATTAAATTCGAAGTGCCGGGTGCTTCTGTTCCTGGAACAAATCCTAAAATAACAGCAAGACCTAGACAAAGGAACAAAACAATACTTATTACTTTAATAAAAGAAAACCAATATTCAAACTCTCCAAATGATTTCACCGAAAAAACGTTCGTCAGTGTTAATAAAATTGTTAATATTAAACTTAATAACCAAAGCGGTATTTGTGGAATCCAATATTGGATAATACCAGCACCTGCTGTGGCTTCTATTGCAATAACAATTACCCAAAAAAACCAGTATAACCAGCCTATTGTATAACCCGCCCAAGGACCAATCGCTTCTCTTGCATACGTTGCAAATGAACCACTTGTCGGATTAACAGCTGCCATTTCTCCTAGCATTCTCATGACGAAAATGACTAGAAGTCCTGCTAATGCATATGAAACGATAGAACCTGGTCCTGCCGAATGTACAACTGCACCACTTCCAACAAACAAACCAGCCCCTATTACACCGCCAATTGAAATCATTGTAATGTGGCGTATTTTGAGGTCTTTCTTTAGATTTTTATCCAAATCTTGTACATCCCCTTCCAAACTAAATTTTGAAATTTATGTAAGAGTACTGTGCGAAAGATTTTGTCCTATACTTTAAAATATATCAAAATATTCTGAATTCAACAATTAAAATTCAACCTCCTTCAAAAATTATTACATTAGGTTTAATACTTTCTCATACACAATTGTTGAGAAAATTATAGTCCTCTTACAAAAGAAAGAATTTTCAGATATCATTAAATAAACAAGATTATACATCTAGACAACTTTTTGTATAGGAGTGTTGATATGTTAAACAAGTTCAAATTTTTTTGTTGTATTTTAGTAATGTTCTTACTTCTACCGCTATCCCCTTTCCAATCACAAGCAGCAAACAATTTAGGTTCAAAATTACTCGTTGGATACTGGCATAATTTTGATAACGGTACTGGCATTATTAAATTAAAAGACGTTTCACCAAAATGGGATGTAATCAATGTATCTTTTGGTGAAACTGGTGGTGATCGTTCCACTGTTGAATTTTCTCCTGTGTATGGTACAGATGCAGAATTCAAATCAGATATTTCTTATTTAAAAAGTAAAGGAAAGAAAGTAGTTCTTTCAATAGGTGGACAAAATGGAGTCGTTTTACTTCCTGACAATGCCTCTAAGCAACGTTTTATTAATTCCATACAATCTCTAATCGATAAATACGGTTTTGACGGAATAGATATTGACCTTGAATCAGGTATTTACTTAAACGGAAATGACACTAATTTCAAAAACCCAACTACTCCCCAAATCGTAAATCTTATATCAGCTATTCGAACAATCTCAGATCATTATGGTCCAGATTTTCTATTAAGCATGGCTCCTGAAACAGCTTATGTTCAAGGCGGTTATAGCGCATACGGAAGCATCTGGGGTGCATATTTACCAATTATTTACGGAGTGAAAGATAAACTAACATACATTCACGTTCAACACTACAATGCTGGTAGCGGGATTGGAATGGACGGTAATAACTACAATCAAGGTACTGCAGACTACGAAGTCGCTATGGCAGATATGCTCTTACATGGTTTTCCTGTAGGTGGTAATACAAATAACATTTTCCCAGCTCTTCGTTCAGATCAGGTAATGATTGGACTTCCTGCAGCACCAGCGGCAGCTCCAAGTGGCGGATATATTTCTCCGACTGAAATGAAAAAAGCTTTAAATTATATTATTAAAGGAGTTCCGTTCGGAGGAAAGTATAAAATTTCTAACCAGAGTGGCTATCCTGCATTCCGCGGCCTAATGTCTTGGTCTATTAATTGGGATGCAAAAAACAACTTTGAATTCTCAAATAACTATAGAACATATTTTGATGGTCTTTCCTTGCAAAAATAACAAAGTAAAACTATAATTAGCCCTCATCAATCGGACATTTATGGGCAATCAATGCAGGATAAAAACAACAATAGGTCCCTTTATAGGTCCTATTGTTGTTTTTTATTTATGAAAATTACTTTGTCACATCTAAAGTTTTAAGAAACTCTTTTCCATCGACCAACATCGTACGTTCCTTGGAATCATATTGTTAAATATTCTAGTTACTATTTTGCTTCAACACAAAAATTGAAAGTTCAGGTACACTACAAAATCTAACAGGCATCCTAGTAGTCCCAATGCCACGATTTACATATAAATATAACGGCTTACTCTTCCCCTCTACTTCATACATACCTTCAACGTAGTGCTCAGCTAGTTTGGTAGTAATTAACGGACCTACAAAAGGAATTTGGACTTGTCCTCCGTGACTATGTCCTGACAGTTGAAGATCAACTGGGTAACGATTTATTTTGGTTACAACATCCGGCTCATGTACTAATAACATGTTGAAATCATTTTGTTTCAAGTTTTTTAAAGTTGAATCTATTTTCGGCTTCCCTAATAGAAAATCATCCAAACCTGATATTATAATATATTTGCCGTTTTCCACTTTAATTTTCTGCACTTCATTTACTAATACAGAAAAACCAGCTTCTTCCATATATTTTTTGTAAAATAAACTACCGCCCCCGCCCCTATCATGATTCCCAAACACAGCATATTTCCCTAAGGGAGCGTAAATTTTCTGCAAAATAACCTTCGCTTCTTCTCTTTCCGCACTATAAGACCCAAATTTATCTATTAAATCTCCGGTAAAAACTACTATATCCGGATGTAATTCATTCATCTTCTCCACTAAATGTTCAAGTTGTTTCAGTGTAAACTCTGGTCCTAAATGTACATCTGAAAACTGCAATATTTTTTTATTATTAAACTCTTTAGGAATTGTAGAAGCTTCTATTTCATTCCACGTAACTGTTACTAGTTTTCGTTCTATTTCTGTCGCATAATAATACAAACTTACTGGTATCATTAATATACTTATAAAACTAATAATAAATATCTTTACGATTGATTTTTTTCGTTCTTTTTTTACATGATTCGTATTCATGTTTTCACCTCTAGAAACACTTTAAATCCTTATTGTTACATTCATGTGACAACATGAACAATATTATCAATATGTAATTCTCTCTCTATTCACTTTGACAATTTTATACAGAAGTCATAACATATTTTTATAATACATAGATTTTCGAAATTTTTTCTATTCATTCCATCATTTGATTACGGAGGGGTTATTCATGTCTGTATTTACACCAGAAGAAATTACGGAACTTGCTGCGAATTCAGGAAGGAAAAAAGCTCATTTATCATTGCTCCCTATGCTAATTCTTGGTTTTTTTGGTGGCGCTTTTATCGCATTAGGGTATTTACTCGATATTCATGTTATTGGGACAATGCCAAAATATTGGGGATCATTTTCTAGTTTTCTAGGCGCTGCTGTATTTCCTATTGGTCTTATTCTCGTTATTCTTGCAGGCGGTGAACTAGTAACCGGTAACATGATGACAGTTTCTATGGCCTGGCTCCAAAAGAAAATTACTTTATTTTATTTCATACGAAATTTAGTTATTGTTACATTTAGCAATTTCATAGGGGCTGTATTTGTAGCCTACTTTTTCGGTCATATCGTTGGCTTAACTGAGGGAGCTTTTTTAGCGAAAACTATTTCTATCGCTCAAGCGAAACTACAAGATACGCCATTGCAAGCATTTATTTCTGCAATCGGATGTAATTGGCTCGTTTGTTTAGCTGTTTGGCTCAGTATGGGAAGTAAAGAATTTATCGGAAAGATTATCGGTATTTGGTTCCCGGTTATGACTTTTGTTGCGATTGGATTTCAACACGTTGTAGCCAATATGTTTGTCATCCCAGCCGCGATTTTTGCCGGTCATTTCACTTGGGCTGAATATTTTCCAAACTTTATTTTTGTTTTCTTTGGAAATTTAGTAGGAGGTATGTTATTTGTAGCACTACCTTACTTCATATCTTATAATAAGAAACTACCTGCTCATCAAGAGAAGACTGAAATGAAGAACAAATCTCTGTCCGCTTAAATGGAATGTCTATAAAGTGCCCTAAAAAATATTACAAATTTCATTTTTTTTGCGAATATATGTACGTACACTTGTTCTCGAATGTTTTATACGTTATAATAACAACTTAAATAGCATTATTTACATATGAGGTGAAAAACATGAACAAAACAGAATTAATTAAAAACGTAGCACAAAATGCTGAGATTTCTCAAAAAGAAGCTACTGTAGTTGTACAAACTGTAGTAGAATCAATCACTAACACTTTAGCTGCTGGTGAAAAAGTACAACTTATCGGATTCGGTACATTCGAAGTTCGTGAAAGAGCTGCTCGTACAGGCCGTAACCCACAAACTGGTGAAGAAATGCAAATCGCAGCTTCTAAAGTACCTGCTTTCAAAGCTGGTAAAGAACTAAAAGAAGCTGTAAAATAATGAAAAATATCCTTCTCATTTATGAGAAGGATATTTTTTTCATAACATAATTAATAAAAATCTGACCATTATGTTGTTTCTTTTGTTCTTTTATGCAAATAAAATCTTTACTTTCAAAAAAAGGTTTTGCGGTAATGCTCGCCTCTGTATATATCTCCCTATGCCCTAGGTTCACTGCTTCTTTTTCTAACTTCTGTAGTATGTATGAAGCGACTCTTTTCCCTTGATAATCTTTATGCGTAAATAAACGATCTATGTAACGATCATCGTTATAATCCCCAAACCCCACAATCACACCTTTATGATCCGCTACATAGCTAATATTCTTTTCTAAAGACTGTAACCAATTTTCTCTATCTAGTCGCTCCGGTGCCCACGCCTGTAGCTGTAACTCATTATAATCTTTTGCATTAACCGTATGAACTGTTTCATAGAACAATTGTAATACTTGATCTAAATCTTCTTTCTGGAATGTTCTAATTATAATATCTTTTAACATATATAAGTCTCCTTACGAAACTACCTCTTAACTTTTCTACTACATACGATTCTATATTTCTGCTTTATTATATCGTTTTAATTTCTATACGAACAAAAAAACAATACTTATTCAAGTATTGTTTTTTAATTCTATTCAATTACTTAATGTAGCTTTTTAAGGTTTTAATTTAACTCTTTGTAATCGTAATGCATTTAATACAACGGATACAGAACTAAATGCCATCGCTGCTCCAGCAACCCAAGGGGCTAAGAAACCTAATGCCGCAATTGGAATTCCTAACGCGTTATAAGCTAATGCCCAGAATAAATTTTGTTTAATATTTCTTATCGTCATTTTACTCATAAAGATCGCATCAGCAATACTATTTAAGTCACCGCGGATTAACGTTATATCCGCTGCTTCCATCGCTACATCCGTTCCCGTTCCAATTGCCATACCAATGTTCGCTGTAGCAAGAGCAGGAGCATCATTTATCCCGTCTCCAACCATCGCTACTTTCTTACCTTGTGCTTGGAGTTTTTTCACTTCTTCTGCTTTTCCTTCTGGTAATACTTCTGCAATTACGTGATCAATACCAACTTGCCCCGCAATTGCCTGAGCAGTTTGTGTATTATCTCCTGTAATCATAACAACGTCTAGACCCATTTTCTTAAGTCTTGCGATAGCTGCTTTTGAAGTATCTTTTACAGTATCTGCAACGGCCACTATACCAGCATATTCTTTATTGATCGCAATAAGCATCGCTGTTTTTCCTTCTCGTTCTAGCGCTTCCATCGATTTAGAAACTTCTTCAATATTAATATCGAATTTCTTCATTAATCGACGTGTACCAATTAATAATTGTTTCCCTTCTACAACGGATTCGATACCGAATCCCGGAATCGCTTCAAACGTTTCTGAGCTTGGGATATCAATTTTCTTTTCTTTAATTCCTTCTACAATTGCTTCTGCAAGTGGGTGTTCAGAATTTTTTTCTGCCGCACCTACTAAACGTAGTATTTCTGCTTCATGGAATCCATCTGCTACCATTACATCTGTTAACACCGGTTTCCCATTTGTCACTGTACCCGTTTTATCTAGAATAACTGTATCTAATCGGTGCGTTGCTTCTAAATGCTCTCCACCTTTAAATAAAATACCATACTCAGCCGACCTTCCTGATCCCGCCATAATAGACGTAGGTGTTGCAAGACCTAATGCACACGGACAAGCGATAACAAGTACTGCTATCATTTTCTCAAGTGCTCCGCCAAAATCACCAGGTGTAACAAATATCATCCATACTGCAAATGTGATAATCGCAATCACAACTACAACCGGTACGAAAATACCTGAAATTTGATCTGCTACCCTTTGAATAGGAGCTTTTGAACCTTGTGCTTCTTCTACTACTTTAATAATTTGAGCTAATGCAGTATCTCTTCCTACTTTAGTTGCTTTCACTTTTAAAAATCCATTTTTATTTATTGTCGAACCTATTACTACATCCCCAATTGACTTATCAACAGGAATACTTTCACCCGTTAACATCGATTCATCAATTGCTGACTTTCCTTCTACAATCTCACCATCTACTGGTATTTTTTCACCAGGCTTTACATAGACGATATCACCAGCTACTACTTCTTCAATCAAAATTTTTATTTCTGTTCCATCTCGCACAACTGTAGCTGTCTTCGCTTGTAAACCCATCAATTTTTTAATTGCTTCTGATGAGCGCCCTTTTGCTTTCGCTTCAAATAATTTACCTAAAATAATTAATGTAATAAGTACCGCACTCGTTTCAAAATATAAATCTGTCATATGTTTCGAAGAACCAATAGATTGAATACTTAAATATACACTATAGAAATACGCGGCCGACGTTCCAAGCGCCACGAGAACATCCATATTCGCACTTTTATTACGTAACGCTTTATAAGCTCCAACATAAAACTGTCCACCAATGATAAATTGAACAGGAGTTGCAAGTGCTAGTTGCACCCAAGGGTTCATTAACATATCTGGTAAATAAATAAACGACGTAAATGAGAAATGACTAACCATTGCCCATAATAATGGGAAAGATAAAATAAACGAAATAATAAACTTCTTCTTTTGTCTTTCAATTTCTTGTAATCGATGATCAGTTGATGCATCTTGATCATCTGGTTTCACTTCTAATTTATATCCTAGCTTCGTAATCGCGCTCTTCATTTCATTTACATTAACTTCATCATGATTAAAGTCTACTGTAGCTGATTCTAAAGCAAAATTTACTGTCGCTTTGTTCACACCATCTAACTTATTTAAACGCTTTTCAACTCTATTTGCACATGCTGCACATGTCATTCCTGAAACAGTAAATTCAGCTTTATCACTTACAATTCCATATCCTAACGCTTCAACTTTTTCTTTAAATTGTTGTAGATTTGTTTTAGTTGGATCGTACATTATTTTTGTTTTTTCAAGCGCAAAATTTACATTTGCCTCATGAACACCTTCTACTTTTTTTAGACCTTTTTCAATTCTATTTGCACATGCCGCACATGTCATTCCTGATATTTGAAGATTGGCCTCTTTTTGTTCATTCATGTCTCTCACCTCTATATACCCTTATGAGGTATAATTATTAGCAAAATAAATCGTACTTCGTTTAAAGTACGATTTATTTCCATATCTAAAAATAATTATTGAACATCGTATCCTTGGTCTTCGATTACAGCAACGATATCTTTTAATGTTACGGCAGACGAGTCGATAGTAACTTCAACAGTTCCTTCTGCTAATTGAACCTTCACTTGTTCAACACCGTTTAGCTCTTTCACACTGCTTTCGATAGCATTTACACAATGTCCACAAGACATACCTTCAACTTGTAATGTTAACTGTTCCATTTAAAATCCTCCTCTTGTTTCTTCATTCTTTGTTAATTACAATTACATCTTACTATACCCCCCTAAGGTAATCAATGGTTTTGTATCATGATTTTTCAATTATTTTCTAAAAGTTTATTTTACACACACTTTTTCACATCAATACCCCGAAATCTTATTATGAAGGTAAACAAAAAAACAAGCCAGTGACATACTAGCTTGTTTTTACGCTTTTGAAAAACGTTCAAATACAGTCATTAATTCTTCAATTGCTTCGTCACCATTGCCATCTTTAATAGCACCTGAAACACAATGACTTGTATGGTTTTTTAATACACCCATTCCTACTTTTTTCATCGCTGCATTAATCGCTGAAATTTGCACTAAAATATCCACACAATAGCGATCATTTTCAATCATATTTTGAATACCGCGGACCTGTCCTTCAATCCTCTTTAATCTATTTATAATTTGTTCTTTTTCTTTTTCTGATCTATGTGTTACCGCTTCATGCTCTTTATGCCCCATATTATCACCTTCTTAAAGTTTCTCTTCATCCAATAAAACAATTGCTTTTACGAGTATACCAATTATAGCATTAATTATCTATGTATGATACCCCATATGAGTATATTTCCGCTCTAAGCTTATTCTTAACAATTTATTAGCTTCTCAGTCTCAATTTTCATGATACCCTTTCTTTTTTCAAAAAAACATTACATTCTCCATCAGAACTTAATAAAGTAAAATGTTTAATCACTTTTGTGCTATGTTCTTCAACTAAAGCCTCCATTAATGTACATTCCCTAACCATTTCTCGTTGCAAATATAAAAGGGCTACCTTAGTAGCCCTTAATAAAATAATTAATTTTCATCAGTTATAAAATACGTAGTTGTAAAGAGTACAATTTCTTAGTTTTCAAAGTTATTCTTTTACAGGAATAACAGCACCGTTATATTCCTTATTAATAAAATCTTCAATTTCTTTCGAATGTAATACTTCTACAAGTGCTTTAATTTCTTTCTTATCTTTGTCACCTTTACGAACTGCAACTACGTTTACATATGGCGAATCCTTACCTTCAATCGCAATTGCATCTTTTCTTGGATTTAATTTTGCATCAATTGCATAGTTAGCATTAATTAAAATAGCATCACCTTCTTTATTTTTATACATTTGTGTTAATAAACCAGGTTCAATGTCTGTTTTGAATTTTAAATTTTTCGGATTTTCTGTAATATCTTTTACGGTTGCTTTTACAGGATCTATACCATCTTTAATTTTTAAAATACCTTCTTTTTGTAAAATTGCTAAACCACGTCCATGATCAGTAATTGCATTACTCATAATAATTGTTGCACCATCTGGAAGCTCTTTTAGATTTTTATATTTTTGAGAATATAAACCGATTGGTTCAATGTGTATTTTTCCAGCTACTTCAAAATCATATTTTTTGTCTTTCATTTCTTTCTCTAAGAATGGAATACCTTGGAAATAATTTGCATCTAATTCTTTATTCGCCAATGATTTATTTGGTAATACGTAGTCTTGGAATTTTTTAATTTCTAGTTCTACACCTTTTTTCTCAAGTAATGGTTTTGCTTTTTCCAAAATAACTGCATGAGGTACATTAGAAGCACCGACAACAAGCTTATCTTCACTTTTACCTCCACAAGCAGTTAAACCAAAAATTGCCGTTGTAATAAGTCCTGATAGTAATAGTTTTTTCATGTTGTAAACACCCTTCTTCTTTTATGTATTTATTTATTAATTCACGCTGTAACAAATCAATAATCCATTTTATTAGAACAACACTAGGACATGCACAAATTGGTTCATTGATTTTCACATCGTTATTCCTCCTGCACACGGACTGTATAAATCTCTCTATTTTCCTCCAGAATAGTCTTTACTCACAGTCGAGAACAATAAAAAAACCTTTCTGCCCTTAGAATGAGCAGAAAGGTTTGTATGCATATATCGATACTATCCCTTTCTCTCATCTCTCAAAGCATTTGCTTTGCAGGAATTAGCACCATTTCAATGTAAAAATTGATGGTTGCTGGGTTTCACAGGGCACAGTCCCTCCACCTCTCTAGATAAGAGAAATCAGATTTAATTTTCATCTGATTCGAAATCTATTAAATTATCTATATTTTATGAATTGAATTTTATCAACATAAACTCGTTATGTCAATAATTGTTTATGAAAAAACTTCAATCACAAATATAAAAGTCTCAATTCACATGTGTAAATTGAGACTTTTTTCTTCCTATATATAGTTATTGCTGATCGCATACTTTTGTATCATTCACTACTGAAGTTCCTTCAACGGTTACCGTATGAAAACAGTCATTTACTCGAACTGTTACAACATTATCTTGCCGATCAATGATATGATATTCATTAAAATTTTTATTCAGAGCACTGCGAATTTGTTCTCCTTCATAAATTGGGATGCCATGCGATAAAACCCAAATAAGTCCAGCGATAGCAAGAATAGTTTTCATACGATCTACCTCCTTGGGAATATAGTGAACTTTTAATCCATACTTTTTCAGCTCTACAAATCATGATCGGAATAAACCAAGCCTTTTTGGAAATAAGTTCATTTCGTCTATTTTATGTTTATGCTAATTGTGACCGTTTTGTGACAACTTTTTGTCTCTTTAGACGAAAAGTTGAAACAAAACTTTCAAAAAGGACAATTCTACATATCAAAAAAGGTTATGGAATGTTTCATCCATAACCTTTTTTCCTATACGTAACTAATAAATCTCAATCCTTTACTTAAAGAAGTCGGCACAACAGATGCATGATTCTCCCCTTCAGCTTCATAAAACTTAAATTTAAGTTTATCGTGGTTTACTTGGAGAAGGCGCTCTGATAATTCATTTGCGCCTACAACCATATGCTCTCGTTCTAGTGACCCAACTGTAAGGAACACTCCTGTTTCAAACTTAGCATTGTTTAATTCATGTATAAGGTTCTCTTCTTTTTCAAGTACGGATTGGTTATTCCACCATATAGATGGACTACTAATAAAATAATTTTGAAAAGCATTTAAGTTTGTAAATAGTATATAAAGAGCAAATAGTCCACCTAAAGAATGTCCAAATAACGTTTGCTTACTTTTATCGATCTCAAAATTCTTTTCAATTTGTGGTTTCAGTTCTTCTTCAATAAAAGTAAAGAAATTATGTGCTCCTCCTGTTTTAGGCCACGGTTTACCGTCTGGTTTTAAAGGGGCATCTTTTGAAATTACGCTAGGCGTAAAATCATAACATCTTTCTTCCCCTGAAAATGCGCCTTCAATTGGATAACCCAATCCTACTATAACAGCTGGTGAAACACCGGTTTTTTCCGCTCTTACTGATTGTATTTTAACTGCTTCATGAAATGTTTGAAAAAAGGCATTGCCATCTAATACATAAATGACAGGATATCCTGAATCCGGTGCTGGTTGCCTCGGCTTTGAAATATGAATTTGATATTCCTTACCTTCTAATTTTGAATACATTTTCCACTGTTCTGTATTAGATGTTATAATCTGCTGTTTTTCAACTGTAGTATTCACCCTATCCCCCCCTTTTTAACTTGTTACATATATTTCGATTTTTTCTTCTTGAGATACAACGCTATCATAACCGAAACAAACAGGAGCCCCGTTATACGGATCTATCATGACACGTGCATCAATATGAAATACTTCTTTTAACACTTCATTTGTAATGATTTCTTCTGGGCTACCAGTTGTAACAATTTCTCCTTCCTTCATTGCAATAATTTCATCTGAAAACCTTGCTGCATGGTTAATATCATGTAATACCATAACAACCGTACAATTATGTTCTTTATTTAACTTCTCCACAATTTGTAATACATCTAATTGATGAGACATATCAAGGTATGTAGTTGGCTCATCTAATAGCAACACTTCTGTCTCTTGTGCTAATGCCATCGCTAGCCATACCTTTTGTCTTTGACCACCTGATAAATTTGCAATTTGTCTCGTTCGAAATTCAGAAGTTTTCGTTATATTTAATGCCCAATCAATCATTTCTTTATCTTTTGTCGTTAACTTATTTACGTTATTTCGATGTGGATAGCGTCCATAAGAAATTAATTCTTCCACTTTAAGTTCACCTGGTGCAATTGGAGTTTGCGGTAGTAAAGCTAACTGCTTCGCAATTTCTTTCGTTGAAATTGTATGTAAATCTTGCCCTTGTAAATATACTTTTCCGCTTTTTTGTTTTAAAATTCTTCCCATTGTTTTTAACAATGTTGATTTACCGCAACCGTTCGGACCTATAATTGTCGTTACTTTTCCTTCTTGTATTTCCACATTTAAATCGCGAAACACTGTAAGCTTTTCATAACTTGTTTCTAAATTTTTTGCACTTAAAATACTCACTTTTATTCCTCCTCTTACGCTTTCGCCTTATAAAGTAAATATAAGAAATACGGTACACCGACAATAGAAATAACGATTCCAACTGGTAACTCTACAGGTGTGAAAACTGTTTTTGCAATAAAGTCTGAGGCAACTACAAGAAACATTCCGATTACGCCGCACGTGGGAATTATATACTTATGTTGAATACCGACAAGTCTTTTCGCTATATGCGGTGCCATTAAGCCAATAAAACCGATACTCCCTGAAACAGCAACACATGCACTCACAAGCCCGATACTGCTTAATAATAAAATCGATTTCTCTCTTTCTACTGAAACACCTAAACTTGTAATACTCGTTTCTTCCAATTGAAATAAATCTAGTAAATATGCTTTCTTTTGTATAAGTGGAATTAAAATAATAAGCCATGGTAACATAGCCACAATATACTTCCAGTTCGCACTATATATGCTTCCAGAAACCCACACTGCAGCCATCTCGAAATCAGTTGACTTCATTTTGAGTGATAAGTACATAGAAAAGGCCCCAAATCCTGATCCAATTGCAATCCCTGTTAATAAAAGTCGCTGCGAATCTAACTTACCGTTTTTCCAAGAAAAAAGATAGATGATAATAGCAGCACCTAATCCGCCGACTAAACCAAACATTGGCATCATCATAATAGAAAGCCAGTCTGTGCTTTTTAATTGTCCTTGAAAGAAAAACATAAAAATGACGATCGCTGTTCCCGCACCGGCATTTACTCCTAAAATACCTGGGTCTGCCAATCCATTTCTCGTAATCCCTTGAATAACGGCACCCGCAACACCAAGGCCTAATCCTACTAATCCAGCAATTACGATACGTGGAAGACGAAACTCAAAAATAACTAAATCATGTTCTGGTACTGGATCAATTCTAAAAAGTGTTTTAAACACATCTGTAATCGTAATGTCGAACGTACCATTTGTTAAACTAATATAAATAGCACATAGTATTAAAAATATAATAATCCCCATCGTCATTCCGAAACGTTGACTTGAACTTTTAAGCATGTCTCTCTCCTCCTCTTGTACGGATTAAATAAAGGAAGAAAGGAATTCCAATTAAAGATGTTACGACTCCAATTGGCGTTTCAAATGGATAATTTACAAATCTACTTAAAACATCACATAACGCTAAGAAAACCCCACCAATAACGCCTGCACATGGCAATATCCATTTATAATCTACTCCAATTATAAAGCGGGTAATGTGCGGAATAATTAAACCTACAAAACCAACTTTTCCTACTAAAGCAACTGCTGTTCCTGTTAAAAAAATTACCGATAAAATTGCCATCGCTTTAACTAGTTTTGTACGCTGTCCTAAATTAATAGAAACCTCTTCGCCTAATGAAAGAATGGTAATAGATTTTGATATTAACAATGCTAAAATTATTCCAATTATCCCAAACGGTATCGTAATTTTAATTATATTAGGATCTACTTGATCTAACTTTGCATTAAACCAAAAACTAACATTTTGAGAAATTTGGAAATACGAAGCCATGGCAGCCGATACACTGCTTAAAAATGTTCCAATAACTGTTCCGATAATTGCTAACCTAACTGGTGATAAGCCATTTTGAAGGAGCGAACCAAAACCAAACACGATACCGGCTCCGAGTGCAGAACCAATCATTGAACATACAACCATACCAATTGATGACATTCCTGGAAGAAAAATCATACAAAGTGTAATAACAAAGGCAGCACCATCCGTCACACCCATAATAGAAGGGGATGCAAGATAGTTTCTTGTCATCCCCTGCATAAGTGCTCCTGATATGGCTAGAAATGCTCCGACTAAAAGAGCTGCAACTACCCTTGGTAAACGTGAAGTAATAATAATATTATGATTTACATCACTTGAATCAAAATGAAATAATGCGTTCCACACTGTTTCAGCATCAATACTTTTCGCCCCATACAAAATTGAAAGTATAACTGTAAATAAGATGAGTATGGGTGCTATACATAATATAGTTACTGGTACTGCATTTGTTTTCTGCATATCATTCAACGCACCTTACTTATTGTATTATTTAGATAAATTTTTCACTGCTTCTTTTAAGAAGGCAGTTTTACTCCAAGCAGTACCACCTTGTGCCATTGGATCTACAACGTTTACAAATACTTTCTTTTCCTTCGCAGCATTCATACTTTGCCAAATTGGATTACTTACAATTTCTTCTAACACTTTTGGATTTTTATTTTCACTTGCCTCATATTGTAAGAAAATATAATCTGGGTTAAGTTCAGCAAGTTTTTCAAATGAAATTTTCTCTTGTGCTTTTACAGTTTTCAATTGTTCTGGAGCAGTTAGTCCAAGATCTTTATAAATTACAGGGTTGAAGTATACTCCTTCTGGATATAGGAATAATTCGTTTGCTCTTAGTCTAATGACAAGTACTTTTTTATCTTTTAACTTATCTCCTAGTTTTGCTTTTGCTTTTTCAGCGTCTGAATTGTAGTCTTTAATAATTTTTTCTGCTTTATCTTTTTTACCAGTTAATTCTCCCATTAACTTTAAGTTATCTTCCCAATTTGTTGAAACGTGTGATACCGGGAATGTAGGAGCTACTTTCGTAAACTTTTCAGCTGTTTCTGCTGGAAATTTCGTACTTGATGTAATCACATCTGGTTTTAATTGTAGTAATGTTTCGAAATTGGGTTGCATTTTCTCACCAACAGATTTCGCACCTTCTAACTCTTTTTCCAGGTACTTTGGTAGTTTACCACCTACAGTAATGGCACCAACTGGTTTAATTCCAAGTACTGCCGCATCTTCCATTGACTCTAAACTAGCTGTCGCAATTTTATCTACTTTTGCTGGCACTGTATATTCTTTACCTAAATATGTAATTTTTCGTTTTTCATCTTTTTTCGTTTCCGTAGCTTTTGTCTGTTGTTTTTGCTCGCCTGAAGTTTTATCCGCACTATTACATGCCGCTAAACCTACACTTAAAACTGTAACCATCCCTAAAGTAAATAATTTCTTGTTCATCTTTATATGTCTCCTCTCAAATTTTCAAACTATATTCTCAATAGAATTTAACTATATGAATCTTATTCCATATATATATTTCATTAGATTAATAATTTTATCCAGAACTCATTCACGTTCACTTCCCCTAGACTATAATTCTTTTACGTCTTCATCACTTGATAATCATTTTCACTGATAATGATTATCGTTACTAAGTATATATTTAATATGAAATTATTTCAAGAATGATTTGAAAAATTTTAACAAACTGAATTAAAAAAAGAAGTATCTCCCTAATATTAGGGAGATACTTCTTTTTTTAGAAATTTATATGTAATTCAACTGGACAATGGTCTGATCCCATCACTTCACTATTAATTTTCGCTTCTGTTATTTGGTCTTTCATTCTTTCCGAAACAACAAAATAATCTAAACGCCATCCGATATTTTCACCTTTGTAATCTTGCTCTTACATTTATGAATACATACATACGCACTTTATTCAGGTTATACTAATTTCAGAGGTGATGTTCTTTGCACAATGAAGGAGTTATATTAACAAATGAGTATTGGCAAGCAATTATTCATAATGATTCTTCCTATGATAGCAAATTCTTTTATGCTGTGAAATCAACTGGAATTTTTTGCAGGCCATCATGCAAATCAAGAATACCGAATAGAAACAATGTACGAATTTTTCATCATGCAGAGCAAGCATTAAGCGAAAACTTTCGCCCGTGCAAACGTTGTAAGCCAAATGGGATCACTTTACCTAATGAAGAGTGGGTAGAACAAATTAAAGACTATATCGAAAAGCATTATAACGAATCCTTAACTCTCGACATGCTTGCAGAAATGTGTCACGGTAGCCCTTTTCATTTACAGCGTACTTTCAAAAGAATAATAGGGCTAACTCCTATAGAATATATACAACAATTCAGGGTTCTTAAAGCAACCAAATACCTTTTACACACAAATCAATCTATTAAAGAAATTAGTACTGCTGTCGGGATAGAAAACCCAGAGTATTTCGCAACTTTATTTAAAAAGAAAACCGGATTTACTCCTACTGAATATCGAAAAAAGAACGAAATGAAAGAGGGATACGATAATGAATTCCTACAAAAATAATTATATATATTGGACGCTACTTACACATAAAAATTGGCGATTTCATATTGCTGCAACTGAAAATGGACTATGTTTCATTGGATCACAAGACGAAAATTTTGAAGAATTAAATATATGGGCTAGCAAAAAACTGCCCCAACATATATTGATTCATAGTCCAGATTACTTGCAAATATATACGCAAGAAGTTATCGAGTATTTAGAAAACAAGCGAGAAACTTTTACATTTCCTATCGATGCTTATGGAACTAATTTTCAATTATCTGTTTGGAATACGGTACGTGAAATTCCTTATGGAAAGACATATTCTTATACAGAAATTGCTGAAAGAATTCAAAAACCTAAAGCTGTGCGCGCCGTTGCTTCTGCTATTGCTGCTAACCCTCTCCTTATTACTATTCCTTGTCACCGTGTTATTGGGAAGAATGGAAAACTAACCGGATTTAGGGGTGGATTAGAAATGAAGAAAAAATTGCTTACATTAGAAAAGTTACAGGTGGAATTCATATGACAGCAGAATATAATAGCGCATTATCTATAGCAGTTCCAAAAGAATTTTGTTTCCAAGAAAATTTACGTTATCTATCACGTTCTAACAATGAATGTATGTTTCATATTGAAGATAACAAAATTTATAAAGTTATCCCTGTTCAAGATGTAAATCCTTTAGTTGAAATTAGTGTGAATATAGATGGCAATATTCAAATACATTGTTTAGAAGAATCATATACATCTGAAAAATCGATACGTGAAGCTGTAGCTAACTATGTAAAAGAATGGTTTGATTTAACTACTGATTTAGCTCCCTTTTATACATTAGCTAAACATGATTTACTCCTTCAAGGACCAATTGAACAATATTATGGCCTTCGTACTTTAGGTATTCCAGACTTATTTGAGGCACTTTCCTGGGGAATTATCGGTCAACAAATTAACTTAACATATGCTTATACGCTAAAAAGAAGATTAGTTGAGCAATTTGGCAGTTATGTAGAACGGGACGGTAGAAAGCATTGGATATTCCCATCACCTGAAACAATTGCAAATCTACATGTAGAAGATCTCCAACAATTAAAAATGACGACTAGAAAATGTGAATATTTAATCGGTATTGCGAAGCTTATTACAGAGAGAAAACTATCAAAAGAGGATTTACTGCAAACACAAGATGTAAAGGTTGCTGAGAAACAATTAACTGCTATCCATGGTATAGGGCCATGGACTGCCAACTATGTTTTAATGCGTTGTTTAAGATTTCCTTCAGCTTTTCCAATTGATGATGTTGGTCTGCATAATGCAATTAAATTTATAACAGGTTCCAAAAATAAACCGACTAAAAATGAAATAAAAGATTTCGCGGCAAACTGGGCTAATTGGGAGTCTTATGCGACTTTTTATTTGTGGCGAGTACTATATTAAAAGAACCAAGTAGCACATTCGTACTACTTGGTTCTTTTTTAAGCTTGCTCCTCAAAACGTCTTGCAATTTCCACAATAACTTGAACAGCTTTTTCCATAGTATCTACCGAAACATACTCAAATTTACCGTGATAGTTTTCACCACCAGTGAAAATATTCGGCGTCGGTAATCCCATATATGATAATTGTGATCCATCTGTGCCTCCACGAATCGGATGAATATTTGGTTCAATGTCTAAACTTTTCATTGCTTCATATGCAATATCAACAATTTCTCTTACCGGTTCAATTTTTTCAAGCATGTTATAGTATTGATCATTCATTTCTAAAACGACTGCATCTTCGCCATATTTTTCTTGCATAGTCTTCACAATATTTTTAACGTTATTTTTACGTGCCTCGAAATTTTCACGATCAAAGTCTCGAATAATATAATACGCTTTACTTTGCTCAACATCACCATTTAAAGAAAGTAAATGATAGAATCCCTCATAGCCTTCTGTATATTCTGGCGCCTCTTCTACTGGTAAATACCCGTTAAACTCCATAGCTAGTTTAGTAGCATTGCGCATTTTATTTTTCGCTGTTCCAGGATGTGTATTCGTTCCGTTAAACGTTAACTTAGCACCTGCAGCATTAAAACTTTCATACTCTAAACCACCTAATGGACCTCCATCCATCGTATAAGCGAATGATGCACCAAACGCTTCTACATCAAAATGCGCTGGCCCACGACCAATTTCTTCATCCGGTGTAAATGCTACTCTTATTTTCCCGTGCTTAATTTGCGGATTATGTATTAAATGGTTCATTGCAACCATAATTTCTGTAAGACCAGCTTTATCATCTGCTCCTAGAAGTGTTGTACCATCAGTTGTAATAATGGTATGTCCTTTATATGATGGTAATTCCGGGAACTGCTCTGGTGTTAACACAACATTTAGCTCTTCATTTAACGTAATTGCATTACCATCAAAATTTTCATGAATTTGTGGTTTGACGTTTTTCCCTGTAAAGTCTGTTGCCGTATCTAAGTGGGCTAAAAATCCGATTACAGGAACATCCTTGTCCGTATTAGCTGGAAGTGTTGCCATTACATAGCCATTATCATCCATCGTTACTTCTGTTAAACCAATTTCTTTTAGCTCTTCCACTAATAACTTACCAAACTCAATTTGTCCTGGTGTTGTTGGTACTGTATGGCTTTCTTCATTTGATTGCGTATCAATTTTTACATATCTCGTAAATCTTTCAATAAGTTCTTGTTTCAAGTTCATTCACTCCCTTTTATGTTTCTCCCTCCATTATAATCCTTAAAACGAAATATTTTAACTTTTTTGACTGTGAAGATGTATATTTCATTTACATTGTTAACACTTTTACATATTTTACATAACAAAAAGAAAATTAGTGAACATATTTAAAGTACAGCTTAATACAAATAAATTCACCCTATTTACGACTCTCATCGCAAATAGGGTGTTTCTGTTTTTATCTCGCAATTTAAGAATATATACTACTCATTTACAATAAAAGTATATACATCATCATAAATACAGCCATTTACTTTAATCACATACTTCCCAGGTTTATTAAAACTAATTGTGTATTTATTTAACTGAATTGCTTCTTTATCTCCAGAAAGAATATCAATACTTCTGCCACTTAATACATACAATTCATTTAGATTCATCGTTACATCAATTGTATTGAAATTTTCTACTTTCACTTGCTGTGCTTCCGCAACGCTTACACTTGGTTCTAAAAACAGTAGTCCACTTAATCCAATCGTCCCCGCTAAAGCAACTCCCGCAAACTTTTTAATCTGTTTCATTACAATGACCTCCTTATAGATTTTGCGTAAAGGCAATGTCTCCCTTACACCACAAAGCCTATATGTAATGAAATGAAAAGTAAACGGGGACTGTAAGACAAAATTCTACATCTTTTTCTCCTATTGAATATAAATCCAACGTTTGGAGTTTTGACACATTTAAAATTGTTTCCCTAAACCAATTTCTCCATAATTTATTCAAAGACTGAATAATTACTTATTGATTTAACATTCTAAAAATAGTTGATAAAGATGCTTTCTATTCAAAAAAAAAGACTTTGCTATAAAAGTAACTTTTACAACAAAATCCATGCAACTAATTTTATTCCTCTTTCCATAATCTCTCTACATTCATTAATTGTTCTTCTTTAAACTCCATCTTATATATATCCGGTTTTGACGTATTCATTAAAAATTCAAAACCATATTGTTTATCAAAATAGTTCATCATTAATGTCATGACAAGCCCATGTGTACCAATTACAATTTTGCGTCCTTGAAAATCCAATAAGATTTCTTTTAATACTTTCACTACTCTTCTCTGGCAATCTGCATATGACTCTCCTTCCGTTCGTGCAAAGTCCGGATTAGAGAACATCTTCTGTACAAGTGGATACACCTCTTTGTCTGATATAACCTGATCCTCACTTGAAAACATACACTCTTTAAGATTTTCATATACTACTATTTCTTTTTCATGGAAATTAGCTGACTCCTCTATCGTTAGCATAGCCCGATTATAAGGACTTGAAATAAAAGTATCAATCCTCTCCGCTTTTAATATGTCAGTTACTCTACGGGCATCCATATGTCCCCTCTCAGTTAACCCGCGCATTCTTTCATTTCCTTCTAGTTTTGGTGATTCACCATGTCTAACCATATAAATATATGTTCTCATAATTTCTCCTTAAAATTTTTTATAAAGTGAAACTTTAATTAGCCCTTACTAATCGGGATTTTACAGGAAAATAGCGAGATAAGTTAATAAATCACGTTCATTTATCCCATTTCAACACTTAGGCGTAATACTAAAATACTTTATAAACTGTGCTGATTTGTTCGTCTAATCCATTCTCCTACTAAACTCTCAAATAATTCAGGCTGCTCAATTTGCAAATTATGCCCTGCCATATCTAACACTGCTAATGTTGCCCTTGGATATTCTTCAATAATTTCTATAATATTTTGATAACCTACTGATATATCTTGTCTTCCAGTCAGTAAAAGAACGGGATTTTCATATTTTTCACGCTGAAAATCCATAGTAAGAGAGTAATTCTTTTGCAACCTTTCAATAAATTCATCATTAGCAACATCTAACCCAGGCTTAATTTCTTCTTTAAATCGCTTATATGTATATTCATTTGCTATTACAGCTAACTCACAAAATTCCTCTCTTTCTGTGGAAGTGAGCGTATTTAAAAATTCCTCATCTTGTACAATTACCTGTTTATCTGGAAGAATCCTTTTTTCTGGCTCCGCTACAACAACAGGACATACTAATAGTAATCCGCTAACTCTCTCAAACATCTTTGCAAGTATACCTTTAGCTAAATAGCCTCCATATGATTCTCCTACCAATAAAAATTTTTCAGTAGAAATGATTTCCTCAATAAATGTGATAAGCACTTCTACTATACGATCTGAACTATTTATCCAATTTGGAGCATTCGATTTTCCCATTCCAGGTAAATCAATATATATTCGCTTATAACCTTCATACTTCTGAAATACTGATTCCATACATTTCATCATTAACCTATGGTCAGGGGCGCAGCCATGTATGATAATGACCGGTTTACCCTCTCCCACAATTTCATAGTATATTTCTGCATCTTTAATTCGATATATCATAAAAAAGCCTCCCTATTTAGTGGCAATACTATTCCACTCTGTAAGAATACACGTTCTTATTTTATATCCTTTCTCAACATTTTCACAAATGTTAATTTTCAGATTAAAAATAAAAAGCTCCCCAAAAAAGGATACTCATCATTTTATATGCAATTTTGCATCTCCACTTACAAATCACTAAAAAAACTTTACAATTCAAAGGATGACTAAATATACAATTTCTATTTAAAGTCTTGATGCAGTCTATACTATCAACCGCAATATTTTTTAAACCTTAAGAATACTTACACTCTTTAACACTTTCCTTATAAACATGATTTTTATAAGGAAATCTGATACAATTCTTAAATAATATTATTATGTATAGATATAACGAACATAGTGCATAATTAAAGAAGGTGATTTCATTGAAATTAAATAAAAATTTACAATTATGTATATTAATCGGAACATTAATATGCTATTCAATCTATTTTATGTTTTTCTATCTGTTCCCTACTCATTTTTCAAATTCAGATGTACGCTTCGCTTCACTTGTCGTTGAAGCCATTACATTTGTATCACTGATTTACTCTATATATTCTAAAAAAGTCAGTTCAAATCCGTTTTGGATATGTATTACAATAGCAATTGGTAGTTTTTTATTAGGGAAAATAGTATATACATATCAAGATAGCTTCTTCGAAATTCCAATACATCGTTTTACGGTTTCTGATGTATTTTATATGTTTTTTCTATTTTTCTGTCTTATCGCTTTCTGCTATAAAATCTTAAAGGAATGCAATAAATGGGAAAAAGCGTTCTTTATTTGTGATATATGCATAGTGCTTACTTCCATATTTACATTAGAATGGTATTTATTTAATCAACCAAATTTAAATATATTCGCTCTTTCACTAGGAGATGTTTTCCTTTCATTTTTATACCCAATTGCAGATTTATTATTTCTACTGCTAGGTGTTAGTCTCTTTTTCCGTCCAACAATTTTTAATTCCAAACGGAAAATTTATATCTTTATTTTTGTATTAATAAGTTCTGCAACTTTTAACTATATTTATTTTTACTTAAATAACCACTTATCAACTGAAACGATAATATTATTACGTCTTTTATATAGAATACCTATATTACTTATTGCAATAGCTGGCTCTATTTCAGAAGATCATAATAGCCATAAAAATTATTTCCTTGTAAACCCTATAATAGGAAAAAAAGCTTTAGTTGTATTTCCCTATCTTGCTGTTGCAATACTAATCGGGTTTACATTAAAAGAACAAACATCATCTTCAACTCTCATTACAGGAAATTGTATTACTTTTATTTTCGTACTCATTCGTCATTCTATCGTACGTATGCAAAACAATTCCTTAACAAAACGTTTGCAGGCATTTAATGCCCAATTAGAAGAAAAAGTTACTTTACGGACGTCTGATTTAGTTCATAAATCAGAGGCTCTTTCTCAAAAACAGCAAAAGTTTAAATCATTATATGAATATCATCCTGACCCTATCTTCACCATTGATTTAAATGGAATATTCTTAAATGTAAATAAGGCTGGGAGTGTACTACTTGGGGCACCAACAGATGAGTTACTAGGTGAAACTTGTTTTTCAATCATTTTAGATGAAGATAAGCATAAGCTAGCAATGGCATTAGAAAAAGTGAAACAACAAGAATCGGCATTCTTACAACTTAGTTCTCAATATAAAGATGGCTTTACTTATTTTTTATACGTTACAATCATTCCTATTATAATAGACGGACAAATTTCAGGAAGCTATATTATGGTGAAAGATATTACTGCACTAAAAAAACAGCAAGAAGAAATAAAATATTTAGCATTCCATGACACTGTAACGAAAATTGGGAACCGTGCCTTTTTCCATAAGAAATTAAAGAGAGTTATAAAAAATGCTAAAATAACAGAAAGCGAGTTTGCATTATTATATTTAGATTTAGATCGCTTTAAAGCAATTAACGATACACTTGGACATTCATCAGGAGATTACATATTAGAAGAAGTAGCAAAGCGATTCCAATCATGTCTTCCATCACATACTCATCTTTCAAGAATCGGTGGCGATGAATTTACAATCATAATTGAAAACTATACTGACGAAGATTACTTATTCCAATTATGTAACCAATTATTTGAATGCATGAAAAAGTCATTTATCATACATGAGCATAAATTAACTTTATCACTGAGTATCGGCATCGCTATTTATCCACATTCTGGAATCGATACCGCTACACTTCTGAAAAACGCTAATGTTGCAATGTATGATGCAAAAGCAAAAGAGCTTAACTCTGTCTCTATTTATGACGATGTAATCGCTAAAAAAATTGAAAGACGATTACGATTAGAAAAAGATTTACCAAACGCACTACAAAATGAAGAATTGTTCCTTTTGTATCAACCTCAAGTTGATAGTGAATCTAATAAAATTATCGGTGCAGAAGCTTTAATTAGGTGGAATCATCCTGAATTAGGTATTATTTCTCCATACGAGTTTATTCCGATTGCAGAAGAAACACTACAAATTATTTCAATAGGTAAATGGACATTAGAGCAGGCTTGCAAGCAAATGAAACGTTGGCACGCACTCGGATATTCACATTTAAAAATAGGTGTGAATTTATCTGCTAAGGAATTTGAACAAGAGGATTTTGTAAAATCTATTTCTTCTACTTTAACAAATACAGGTTTACCAGCAAGCTCTCTTGATCTTGAATTAACAGAGCGAATTGCAATGATGGATGAGCGAGAAACATTGATAAAACTGCGTACACTAAAAAGTTTAGGGATTCACATTTCTATCGACGATTTTGGTACAGGTTATTCTTCGCTAGCCTACTTACCTTTGTATCCAATTGATACGTTAAAAATCCCGAGAGAATTTATTACAATGTCTGAAACATGTGATGATGGAATGGAAATTATTAAAACGATCATCACATTAGCAAATACATTAGGAATGTCTGTCATTGCTGAAGGTGTAGAAACGAAAGAGCACGTAAATTTCCTTCAAAAAAATAAATGTCAGTTTATTCAAGGTTATTATTACAGTAAACCTATTCATATTCATGCATTTACTGAGCTATTAGAAAATGGCATTCACCGATAGTACATAGCTAATTGGAATAAATAATAATGAATTGGAACAAATATAGTAAAAAGGAAAGAAGATACCTTCTTTCCTTTTTACTATTTACATTTCTATTACTTCACCACTTCATTTATTATATCTATTAATTGATGAATCCCCTCATCATTTGTTTTCTTATATCCATTCATGTTTTGAATATATTTATCCTTATTTGTATACAACTTATTTACTGCATGTATAAATGTATTCGTACTTACTCTGTCTTGGAGTATAACTTCCGCATATCCTTGCTGTGAAAAATATTCAGCATTTAAAACTTGATCTCCTCTACTGGAACTGTTAGTTAACGGGATAAGCAACATCGGTTTCTTCAAAAATAACAATTCAGAAATAGCAGTAGAACCCGCTCTTGAAACTACAACACTTGCCATATTTAGTATATGCGGCAACTCATCGCCTATATATTCAAATTGCATATACCCCTCCTTGCCAATAGATGGGTCTACCTTCCCTTTACCACATATATGAATAATATTAAAGTTTAATAGTATTGTATCTAAACATTCCCTTACCATATCATTTATCCACTTAGCACCTTGACTCCCACCCATAATTAATAATACTGGTTTATCTTGCTGAAATTCACAATATCTTCTTCCTCGTAATACGTTACCCTTCTCAATTTCTTCCCTTACAATTGGTCCTACATAAACCTTCTTCTCATTCCTTACATTTTCTCCTGTCTGAGGAAATGTTGTGCATAGCTTTGTAGCAAAAGGTAATGCTATTTTATTGGCAAGTCCTAATGTGCTATCTGGTTCACGTATAATTATAGGCACACGATTTAACCATGCTCCTATAGCTACAGGAACTGAAACAAATCCTCCTGCTGAAAAGATAACGTCAGGCTTTGTTTTCTTAATTAATTTATAACTTTGTAAACAACCTCGTATAATTTTAAAAGGATCTTTAAAATTTTCCCAATCCCAATATCTCCTAAGCTTGCCCGTTGAAACACTATTGTATTTAACATTTTGCACTAATGATTTTTCAATTCCATTTTTGGATCCAATATACTCGACTCTCCAGCCTTTCTCTATAAATTTAGGAATTAATACAATATTAATCATAACGTGTCCGGCTGTACCGCCCCCAGTAAAAAGAATCGTTTTGCTCATAACTTATACCCACCTTTATTATTAAAAATCTAGCTTTATATTTACCTTTTAAATGTAAATAAAATTATTATTTTTTATATAAATCTTTACACCTCTATATCTTGTAAAAGATCTTTAATGAGTTCATAAAAATCATTTCCATACTCACTACACTCGTATTGAGCAAAGATTTGAATCACATATCTAGTTTCCGTCTCTAATGCTGACTTTATTTGATTAACCCTTTTTTCTTCTACATACGCTTGATATTTATGTATTACCTCATAAAGACGCAATACATGCGCTTCTTCATCTCTCCAATCCAACGTATCAACAATTGAAAGAAATAGCGTATTTTGATTATCTATTATTTCATAATCATTCATATATTTCTTACACCCTTTTTTGTTTTTCATTGCATGCAGATGTCACTACACTTCGCATACTCAAGTACATCTTTTAATGATTGATGAAATTCAATTTCTGGGATCCAACCTAACCTTTTTATTTCCTCTATTGCTAAACTCTCATTTGAGTCGCTCCCACTTTTCTCTGTTTCCTCTATAAAAAAATTTAGCTGTGTTAATTCTTTATATTGTTCTAGTACATTTAATAAAGATCGTTTTACTCCTGATCCGATATTATATTGTTTTCCATTTATTCCATCTCGTAATAACACATGATACGCTTTGACTGCATCACGTACATCTAGAAAATCTCTACTATCTTTCAAACTGTTTACTTCAATAATGGCTTTACTTCTACCTGATTCTATATCTATCATTTTCTTTGCGAGAATCGAACAAATGCCATTCGATTCCCCTGGACCAATTAAGTTTGAGGGCTTTGCAATGATAATATTTGAATCCATTAATCCTCCCCAAGCCTCTGCAATAATGACTTGCATCGTTTTACTTAAACTATATGGATTTGAAATTTTTATTTCGTTCATACTATTTATTTGCAAAGCAGATCCTATAACTAATGTTCTACAATGCGAGGCTTCTTGCTTAATTGCTTCTAATAAATATAATGTTCCTATTACATTAATCTCTATATATTCAAGGGCAGCTGTCCAAGATTCTATAACCGAATTCCTTCCTGCTAAATGCAATACGTAGTCTGGCTTTATTTGTTTCATTACCTTCATTACTTCGCTCTTATTAGTTAAATTACAAGTAATACCATTTCTAATTTTTTCTCCATATGCACGATTTTGAAACATAGGAATTACATGAAAGCCCTGCTGTAAAAAATATTGGCAAGCATGGCGTCCTGTGAAACCATTTGCACCAGTTATTAAAAGGCTCGCATTTTTTTTCATCGCAAAAACCCTCCTTTTAATAGCATTTGTTTCACCTCATGTTTTCCAAGTAAGTCTTGTTGAGAACTAAAACTCTTCACATCTACTAGCGGATAGCTAGAATAATATTCTTGAAGTCCTTCTATAGGAATAGTCGGTAGTACCACAAAATAATTTTGATCAAAACTTATACTTGTTTTACTCTCTACCTCAGATAGAAGCATTTCACTTAATTTTTCACCCGGTCTTATCCCTACCTCTTTTACCTTAACATTTTCTTTTCCGGAATCTTCAATTAATACTTCTGCTAAATCTGTTATTTTACATGCCGGCATTTTCATAACAAAGATTTCCCCGCCTCTACCTTGAGATACGGCTTTAAATAACAACCCAACAGCATCTTCAACTGTTAAGAAAAATCTAGTCATATTCGCATCGGTAATCCCTACTTCTGAAGATTTTTTAATTTGTTGTTTAAAAAGTGGTACTACACTTCCACTCGTTCCTAAAACATTTCCACCACGAACACAAATGAATTTTGTTTTCTTCGTTTGTATATTCGCATGAACCATTAATTTTTCACCAATTGCTTTTGTCATCCCATACGTATTTGATGGATCAGCTGCTTTATCCGTTGAAACATATATAACTTTTTCAACTTGCATCTGTATAGAGGCTTCAATTACATTTTGCGTACCATGTATATTGGTTTTTATAGCTTCATAAGGATAATACTCACATACTGGAACATGTTTTAAAGCTGCAAGATGGAACACATAATGTACACCTTGGCAAGCATAGACTAGTTGATCTTTATCACGAATATCTCCAATAATAAATTTTAACCTATCATCATTTATAAACTGTTGCTGCATTTCAAACTGAACCGTTTCATTTCTTGAAAAAATTCTAATTTCTTTCGGTGATTTTTCTAATAGTTGTTTTATAAGTTCATGCCCCCACGAACCTGTCCCACCAGTAATTAAAATTATTTTATTTAACATTCTTTTTCCTCCTACAAAACATCTCAATTTAAATAATATTTATTGAATTATTTTCAATTGATTCAAATCATAATCGTCGTTTGTTACATTTAATTGACAAAATAAAAAAACAGAAACTATTAAACATAGTTTCTGTTTTTCATTTCACCTCACAACAGTAAGATTTTTTATACGGTTTTCATGATAAATAAATTCCTTGTAAAAAAACACCGCTCATTTATTTCTTATACTCGTAATAAAATAAATAGAATGATTCATAGCCAATAATCATGTTTAAATTTATGAAAAAGGGAGGTAACGGAATGGACCGAAGCAATTCAAATCATACATATAACGGACCTTCCAAAGCACTGCCTCTCTCCCTATTCGACGTAAAAAATGAATTAAAACAAAAAAGCAAGCTTATTCCTTCTGACACCATGTATAAATTAACGAAAGAAGAACAACTCATCATCAACAAAATAAAAATACAAACAGAACAACTAAATAAAAATAATGTTACAAGAACACGCGCATACTACCAATTTTACATTCAATATCCAGAAATACATTGGGCACTACTTGGACATATGGTATCACGTAACGGCGGTTGGAATATGACTGATTTAAAGGGGGATTTATATACGAGAATTTTATCAGAGAAAGATCAATTCATATTTTTTTCTTTTTTAGAAAGAGGGAATTGGCTTATTTTCCAAGATGTATACCCTCAATTTTTACTTTACGAACAAAGTGTAAAGAGATCACAAAAGTTATTTCACCTTCTTTCTCACCTAAATGTTTCTACATTTATGGAAACGATGTGGAACCATTTTTGGAAAACAGGTAACAAAAAAACTTTAGCGATTGCAACTATTATTAATGAACAAAACTACTTAGAAAAAAGAGTGATTCAAAATGGACAATTTAAAAAGACTGTACTAAATAGTATTGGATTTAAACTCTTTGATTTCTTTCAGTTTAATCATATCCTTTTCCCATTCTACGAAAATGATAAGAAACAAAAAGTATTACTATTTGGTGATACAATGAAACATTTCACTTCCTTACATGAACGGATATTAATTGGAAAAAGATTGTATTCATTATTATTTCGAGATACACATGTTTTATCTCAAATAATAAGTTGGGCTCAACACCATCCGCATACAGGATCTAGGAAAGATTACTGGCCCCATTTATTTTCAAGTGTAAATGAATCTTTTTCCCGTGAGTTTTATAAGCGCCGAATAAAGAAATGCCAGTTACGAAATGATGCTTATCGCATATACAGCCCTGCACTCATCTATGCATGGCGAGATATGAAGCATGAAGAAGTTGACAGTGCAGATTGGTTTACTGATTGGCAAGTTGTAAATTACTTAGTTGATAAGGAGGAAAATATAAATGGACAAATTACAGAAGACTACTGCAAAACACTCGAAAAAATTGAACTCGCCATTCTCGCAAAGAAAAATGTCCTCCTCCGAGAAGAAGAATGAGTTTCTAGCATTAGTAGTTACAATCTTTCTCTCTTCTATTATTGCAACTTGCTTAGATGCCTTTTTTGTTCATAAACAAATATATTCCTTTCCGGCTAGGCCCTTCTCATCCACATTTTCGGTTAATATAGCTTTTACATTGTTCGTACTGCCGATTTTAACAGTTATCTTTATACACATTTCAAAAAAATTATCTAAAGTTTCTATAATTTTATTTATTATTTCAATCGGTATTTGTGCTAGCCTTTTTGAACAGATTGCTGAAAGTTTAGGTTTATTTGTACATAGTGCGAATTGGAACCATACATATTCTTTATTTGGTTATATGATTTTTCATTCTTTTATTTGGAACGTATATAATTGGATAAAAAAATAAAGAGACCATTATAGGTCTCTTCTTAAGCATACTCTTCCGTTATTACTAATGGTGCCAATGTTTGAAGGCTTTTAGAGCGTAAACGATAGGCAACGACTTTCTTCTTATATTGCTTAATGACATCAACATGTTCCTCATAGCTATATAGCGAAAATCTAATCTCTTTACTCCCTTTCTTCGTATCAATGACTATTGGTGTTCCTTCTCCGTGCGGCGGGAAATAATGTTTATCTAAAAACAACGCCTCATTAAATTCATGAATAACTTGTAGTTTCATTTCTCCCTCTATATTTTTTCCATCTATCGATATAGAAGTATTTTCCACCTCAAGCTTTTGATGCAATTCAAATTTACTAATAATTGATTCTACAACAGAAGTGGGCATGCTAGAAACTAATACTTTAATAGCTCCAAAAACAAATAATGTAACTATAAACCATGTTGTCATTGTTATCATCTCCATTACATTTAAAAAATAAATTTCGTTCCATACGGTATTAGTATACTAATGAGTATTCCAGTTACAATCATCGTTACCGAACCGATAGTCGCTTCTTTCTCGCCTTCTTTCACTAAACGACTCACACCGATAATATGTGATGCACAGCCCATTCCAACTCCTTTTCCAATCGTACTTGTTATACTGAAAAACTTAAGTACTGTTGGTCCCATAATAGCGCCTGTTATTCCTGCAACAACTACAAAACTAGAAGTCATAGATGGAATACCACCAATTTGATCCGCTATTGAAAGGGCAATTGGCATTGTCGCTACCTGTGGTAAAGTAGTTAATATAAGTTCCTTATCTATATTTAAAATTCCGCCAATCACTACATTCATGCTCGTTACAGCCACTATACCTATCACTACTCCGATTAGTATCGATGAAAAATTTTTCATCAGTATCTTTCGCTCTTTAAATAGAGGTATGGCCAATGCTACAATTGCAGGGCTCAATAAGCTTGAAAGAATGTTTCCCCCATTTTCCCTATACTCATGATGAGAAATACCAAAAATCAAAAATAAACAAATCATAATTGCCGTAACTGTTAACACTGGTAACGTAAATGCAAACGTAAATTTTTTATATAGCTTTGTCGCCAAGAAATAAATTGCTACAGTAATAATAATTAAGACCATTTGAATCGTGCACCTTGTCGATTTTATTTTTTTGTTGTTATTAATAATTGACTTATATACCCTGAAACAATCAAAGTTACTACAGTACTTGCAACTACTAAAAGGAATATAATACTCCCCTTACTTAAAAGAAAAGACCCGTATTCCATCAGCCCTGTTGTCGAAGGGGTTAAAAATAACGGTAAAAATACGATTAACTTTTCCGCACCTAACTCAAACCATTTTAACGGTAAAATGCGAGTGGAAAGGAGCAGGAACAGCATTAACATCCCTATTAAACTTCCTGGCATTGATAGATGGAATACTCCTTGAATCCACGTACCCACTAGGCTAAATACATATAGCACGCCTACTTGAAGTAAAAGCGTCACGTACTTCATTTCTTTCCCTCATTTCACTATCGCACATCCATATTATGAAATCTCATTTAGCGTGTCGGCAAACCGTTTAATTCCAAGTTGAATTTGTTCTATATTCGCTCTACCAAACGTAAATCGTATATATTCATTTTTCGAACCTAAAACACTGCCCGGAACAAATGCGACACCATTCTGTATAGATTCACCTAATAAGTGATATTCATCAAACTTTCCTTTCACTTTACACCATACATGTATTCCACCCTCTGGCACGAAACATTCAACTCGTTCTCCCAATGTTCCTTCAAGCTCTGCAATTAATTCATCTCTTCTTTGCTTCAATTGTCCACGAAGTATCGTAATATGTGTATGGAAATCCTTTGATTCTAAAAATTGATTTGCTACCCACTGCGTAAATACACTATGGCCAAAATCAACTTGTTGCTTTGCATCTGCTAAACGCTCAATTACGCGTGTAGGACCAATTACCCATCCAATACGTAATCCTGATGCAACAATTTTTGATAATGAACTTATATAAAGAACATTTCCATTTTGGTCCATTGATTTTAATGTCGGGTTCACTTCTCCATTAAAAGAAATTAAACTATACGGATCATCTTCTACAATTGGTATACCGAACTCAGAAGACAGTTCTAAAATTTTTTTACGTCTCGCTAATGAAAGCACAGTACCCGTTGGATTTTGATAATCTGGATTCAAAAACACCATACGAATGCGATGCTTTTTGTGCAAATCGATTAAGTCATCTGGATTCATTCCATCCTTATCAACAGGTAAATGAAATATGTTTAAACCGGCCGATTTAAACATTGGGAGCGAAAAACAATACGAAGGATCTTCAATCGCAATCGCATCACCAGGTTTTAATAAACATTGAACGATAAGATTAAGCGCCTGTTGTGCTCCTGACGTAATAAGAATAGAGCTTGAATCTGCTTCAATTTGTTTATATTGCTGAACATGTGCTGCAATTGTTTTTCTCAACATCTCATTTCCAAGTGGATGGTCATAACCGAGGTTTTCCATAAATGTTTTCTCCGACAAAATTGTTCGAAATCTATCACTTGGAATTAATTCTGGTGACAGTTCACCGCTTGCTAAATTAATTAAATCATCTTTTTGTGTTTCCGTTCGAATTTGTTGAACGAGTGGTACGTTAGGTAAGAACGATCCATCCTCCACGTACCTACCCCAGTTCGGTATTCGTTTATGTGAGACACCCCATATGTCCGTATTGACCCGTGTTCCGCTTCCCTTTTGTCGTTCTACTACTCCAAGTGATTTTAATACTTCATACGCAGCTACTATTGTACTCCGGTTCACCTGTAATTCCTTTGCTAACATACGCTCAGAAGGTAACTTACTATCAGAAGGAAATTCGCCTGAAGAAATGCCTCTTTCAATATAATCAGCAATTTGTTTATATACAGGTGTCTTATCTGCACGATTTGGTTTCCATTCCATATAGTTGCCCCTCTCAAAACAAACTAATCTCAATTTATTACTAACAGTATTCACTCTAAAAATAGTATTAATTAGTCACATCTTCTTATCCGCAAATAGATATATCCAAAATGGCTCTCTTTCTGATTACTCGATACCTTCTAAAATTCCAACTTCATACTCTCATTTCAGTTCTTTTACAAACTATCAAATCATTACCGCATACCATGTTACCCCAATCAGTAGAACAAAAAGAAGAAGAATATAGATTGCAGATAAGTTTTTCACATTTCTTCTTGTAGACTTACCGTAATTCTCTTCCACGTTTCTTGCAACTAGTACAGTCCCAAATAGCGATACAATTACAATAATAACGACTAGTGAAATTGCAAAACTCATTGTCTTTTCACCTCTCTAAGACCCATCTATTTTAATTAAAGAACTTACATAAAAACCTTCCTCTTTAAAACGTTGATAACATACTCCCTTTCTTCTCTTATCATAATAGATGTTTGTAAAAAGCGGACCAACCACTTTCGTGTTTTTTTGCTCATCCACTTTAAAAATAAAAAGAAGCGATATATTTTATCGCTTCTTACTCTCATCATCTTTATTCTTTTATTAATGACTTATTCGCTCTTATAACTTCTTGATGCAATAATGGTGACCACTTTTCATTTATGTAGTCTTGAATTACCCAGCCTACTCTCGCAGGATTCTTTTGTTTTATATGGTTTGCAATTTCAGGATTTATATAAGAGGCATAGTAATATGGACTATTCCATGCTGTACCACCAGAAGACAAGCTTGTAAAATTTATATATAGATGATTTAAATCCTCGCTATTGTTCATCGGTTCATCCATCGTATCTTTAATAGATTTTACTTTCTCATCATAACTCACTTTATATTTATCTTGTACCGTTACATTTACATTTTGATTTACAGTTGTGGTAAACGTCTCATTATCTGGCCAATAAAAATTATTATATCCTCCAGATTCATTACTACCACTATATCTTTTTAGTAGTACAATTTTCCCACGAGCATCTCCAAGTTTTATATTTCCTTCTGTTTTTAAAAAGATAGGATCAACAAAATAATTTTTTTCAAACGTACTACTAAATGAATCTTCTGCCCCTTTCATATCCTCATACTCTTTTTTTAAAGACATAATAATCGTTTCACTCGGGTTATCTCTTAAAAATTGTTTCGCTTCGTTTATGAATTCATGCAGTGTTACATAAAGATATAATGGCCCATGATGAAGAACTATCGTATTATCATCTGTTAAACGTCCTCTTATATCAAAAATGCGAGCTCCATGGTCCATTTGATAGCGAAAATCATATTCTTGCGTCATTCCCCATACTTGCTTAATCGGATTTTGCAACTTGAACGTCCCACTATCGTGTGTTCCTGGAATTGAAATTCGTGCTAACGGGATACTATCAGGTATAGGTTGCATCCATTTTGACAAATTTTCAAGCTCATTAACAGAGCTAGCTGCAACTACTCTCTTATCATGTAAAGCAAATACAAATGTGATAAATATTGTACTACATATGAATGATTTCAAAATTAACTTCTTATTGCTCATTATTATCCCTCTCTCTTTCTGTTTTTATATCAAACTTATTGAATATAATATAAGCTAGCTCAGAAAAAATAAATAACATTTCATCAATATGAAATATTGCATAGAAGTAAAGTTAAAAAATCATTCACATATACTAAATTAGAAAAATTTAAAGGAACTTCATCTGAAGTTCCTTTTACTTATTTTATGTTCAATACGTATGAACCATTTTTATTCTCATATTTATAGACGTATAAATAATATTTACCTGGCTTTGCATTATAAGTTCCTTTAACTACATTGCCTTCATTTTCACCATATGCTACATAGTTATTTAAATCTGATTCATGATGAAGTACCCATGTCATTCCAATATTTTGTTCATTTAGTAAAGAAATATTAATATTTTCCGGCGAATCAATTTGGAAAGTAAATACATCTACTCTATCACTATTATGTAGCGTTCCTTTCACCGGTGTATGAAAGTTAACTTTATTTGCCTGTCTAGGCTCATTATTTGGTTCATTTTCTGTTACTTGTAATTCATTCCCACCGTTTGGTTTTCTTTGTTCATAGCCTAAGTTTGCTAGTATAGACTTCAAATCTGGTAAAACACCAATTTTATCTGCATATGGATCTTTAGATTTTGTTCCTGTGCTCTGGTTACTTAATATTGCTCTTAGTTCACTTGGTCTATATGGTTGTCCTAAATTTTCTTTAGCAATGCTTTGTACTAAAGTCGCTGCCCCAGCAATAATTGGCGAAGCACTAGATGTTCCGCTAAAGCTTGAAGTATAAAGATTTACAGCACTTCTACTTTGCTCGGCTGTAGTTGTATCTACATTTTCTCCCCATCCGTACACATCAATACGGCTTCCATAATTCGAAAACCACATACGTTCATGAGGGAAAGATGAAGAGCCAGCTCCTACCATAATTGCACCCGAATCTTTAAAATCTTTACTATTACGATTTAAGACTTGCTTACCTTTTCTATCTTTGAACTGGTCTAAATCATTCCACCCATTTGCTCCGGCCTCTATAATTACAATCCCTTTATCTGTACCAGCACGAATTGCATCAAAGATATCTGGTTGTACTTCAACAGGTAAATATTTATCACCATATCCATCGAAAGATGCTTGTGCCTCTAACAATAAAACATCCCCAGCTTCTAACTGATTTACAGCGCTTAATATTGCATCAGCCGTATTATACTGTCCATTATCTCTTATTTGAGAGATAACCTTTGCTTTCGCTTTTGGCGCAATCCCAATATTCCCAACTTCATTGTCCTCAGAGGATACAATTCCTAGTACAGACGTCCCATGACCGACATGCTGATCTATATTTCTTCCAGACATTAACTCAATTTTTTGATGTAATAAATCCTCATGATTTAATAACCATCCGTATTCCATATCAACAAAAGTGATACCATTTCCATTACCGCCTTGAATTCCCCAGGCGAAAGGCGCATTAATACCGTATGGGGCCGCTTCAAGATAACCTTGTTTTTTAAATCTAGGATTGTTACTAGGATTAAGAGCTACACTTGATGATTGCACTTCAGGTGGCATTATTTTCTCTTGTTTCTTCATATACGCATCTTCTATTAAAGAAGATGCCTTTAACTTATCTACTATTTCTTCTTCATACCCACTATTTTGATTTTGCAGAATATAGTAGTTTAATAAACTTGTAGATACATGATTAGGTGCTTTCACTTCAAGGTTTTGTATTTGTTCCGGGCTTACAGATGTGAATAAACGAGTAAATGTTACATCTGGATATTCTGTCAAAAGATCTTTTATTACTTTATCATTCGTTTGAGATTGTATTTGTTTTTCAATACCATCTTCATATGGCAAATCCAAATCCGCTTTAAATTTTACAATGATTTGCTTATCTGTTTCTTGTTCTATCCCTGATTTAATCTGCTGTTCTATAGAATCAGCATGTACACTATTGATAGTACCTCCTGTTCCTAAAAGTGTTGTAATGATTACAGTTGACGCACACATTTTTTGAAATATTTTCATTACATTAATCCTCCTATTAATAATTAATCATTATATTAATCTATAATGATTTTATTTCTATAACGTATTCCCTTTCTACTAAATAGATTATAGTAATCAGAAATATGAACTTCAATGTATTTTCATATGCAATATTTCATATTCGGACTCTACACTACACGAAGATGAAACTTATAGTGATTATTTATTTTATATGTGCTAATATACTTACATTAATATATTACGCATATATACATTTCAAACTACATTACTTAATAGTTTCACCTTAATTTTTTCTTAGGAGGATTTACAATGAAATTACTAAAACTAAAACATATAATCCCTTTATCTGCAGCTGCAATTACATTCGTATGTAGTCAAAGCACAGCTGAAGCTTCTACCATTCATACAGTAAAAAAGAACGATACACTTTGGGGCATTAGTAAACAATACGGAGTTTCAATACAATCCATTAAACAGGCTAATAATAAAGGAAACGATCAAACCTTTATTGGCGAACAGTTACATATTCCAGGGTCCGTGAAATCAAATGAAATCACTGTTCCTCAAAACACCAAGCCAGCCAACATTTCTGGACAAATTATTTATCAAGTACAACCGGGAGATTCATTAGAAACGATAGCAAGGCGTTACAATGTCACTGTCCAATCTATAAAACAAATGAACAATACAGTCGGAAACAAGCTTTATACAGGACAACATTTAAAAATCAACTCAAGCATTTCACAAAAAGAAAAAGACTTAATGGCACGCTTAGTTACCGCTGAAGCAGGTGGCGAATCCTATAAAGGAAAAGTAGCAGTAGCGAAAGTTATACTAAATCGTGTAAATGCAAAAGGTTTTCCAAATACAATAACAGGCGTTATTTATGAACCTATTAAATACGGATATGCATTTACTCCTGTTACAGATGGAAGAATTAATCAGCCTGCAAGCGCAGAAGCAAAAATGGCTGTAGAAGAGGCTATCTCCACAAATGGAGTACATTCTGACTGGCTTTATTTCTACAATCCAAAAACATCAACAGACAAGTGGATTACGACACGTCAAACAGTAGCAGTAATTGGTAACCATGTATTTGCTAAATAAGATTTAAAATCATTAACAGACCTCTTCACTTAAAAGGTCTGTTTTTTTCTATGTAAGATGTTATTAATCATATGACATAGTTATTTTTTAAACTGTTTCTTCTTTCAAATAAAAATTTTTGTATTTACTCCACCACTCGTAGAAATTAATAAAGCATCAAGTTCAAAAACTCCCACTTTATTAATAAAAGCTATTTCTTAACTTCATAAAATTGTTATACACTAGAAAAATAAAAAACAAACTATTCGTTAGCAGGTGGAAGAATATGTATGATGTTACAATTATCGGCGCTGGAGTAAGTAGCATTTTTATGGCTTATTCACTAGCTAAAAGTAACAAAAAAGTTTTAATTCTTGATAAAGGTAAAGCGCTAGAAGATCGCCATTGTCCTTTAGACGAAGGAAAAGTGTGTAATTGTACTACATGTGATAAATATTTCGGGTTTGGTGGTTTAGGAAAATCTGAAGGGAAATTTAATTATACAAACGGATTTGGCGGAGAACTTGAGAAAAAAGTCGGTAAAGAGGGTTTTATACAACTCATGGCTGAAGTAGATGAAATTCTATGTCAGTTTGGTGGAAGTTCGGTTTCAAAATATTCTACTGAAAATTCAAGTCTCACTAAGAGAGCTGAAGCGTGTGGTTTACAAATGCTAACAACAGAAGTAAGACATCTTGGTACTACACTTTCCAGTAACATTTTTCAGCAGCTCTATGAATTTTTACTGACGAAAATAAAGATCCAATTTCATATAGATGTACAACATATTCTGAAACAGGAAGATCATTTTACAATAGAGACAAATCAAGGAACAGTTCAAACTAAGCAACTTGTATTTGCAACTGGGCGCTCTGGGGCCGATTGGTTAAAAGAAATATGCAGTTCCCTAAATATTTCTCAGGAGCAAACACGTGTAGATTTAGGAATTAGAGTAGAAATGAAAGAACATCAATTACGTTCTATATTAAAAGATACTTTTGAAACAAAACTTTCTTATCAAGGTGAGCATTTCACAGCAACTACTTACTGTATGAATCCACAAGGCCGCATCATTCGAAAGTACGAAGAAGGTTTAGTTATGCCTGACGGTCAAAATTTTCGAGAACAAGGAACTGGCACTTCTAACTTAAATTTCACTTTATTTATTCCTTGCTATTTTCCTACTCTCAAAGAAGCAAATGTATACGCAAGTTCAATTATTGAAGGCATTAACCAAGGGCGAGATCGGATTGTTATACAGCGCTTAGAGGACTTACTAAAGAAACAACCTACGGTGGAAAACAGCATGGAGCATAATCGTATACACCCTACACTACAGAGGGATTATGGAGATTTGAATCAAGAAATCCCTCAATTATATATTGAAGGGCTCAAAGAGTTTTTATTACGCTTAGAACAATTTATACAAGAACCGATTGATAAAGATACTTTGTTATATGGAATTGACGGAAAGTTCTATGCTCCTACGATAAAACTCAATAACTATTTTGAAACAAGTGTGCATGGGCTATTTTTAATTGGAGATTGTTCAGGCGTTACGCATTCATTATCTCAAGCAGCTGCAAGTGGTCTGTATGTTGGAAAGTACTTATCTGACATTTAATTTCTATCATTAAGATTCTAGTCAAATATTCCTAATTTCAAAACACTTTACTTATATAGTAAAAATATATTAATAAGCCCCCTATCCTTCCCGGCTAATGATTAACCGACAAAAAATCGGAATTTTACAAAATACATATGTAATATAACTACATATTTAAAACTATTGGTATTCAATTCTAATAAATTGAATGTCAATAGTTTTAAAAGTCTCTATCCATTTTCACTTTCATTTGTTCGATATTTTGTAACATCATCATAGTGTTTAATATGGTAGGATGTCTATAAGTCAATTTCACTACAACTATGACTTTTTCTTCCTGTTTCTCAAAAAAGAGTTATATTTATGCTACTACGCTTTAAAAATCCCCATTGTATATATATGAATACTTCAAATTATTCCCTTTAGAAAACAAAGTCTAAATGGTTCATTACACTCTAATAGTTATAAAAACATAATATATAACTTCAGTTAAATAAATTGTATAAAGAAGGTGTAAAAATGAAGAATAAAATAAATTTACAAATGCAAAATATAAGCTTTGTTATAATAATGGCTTTAGCAGTATGGTTAAAAACATATCTTATTACGCGATTCAGTTTTGATTTAAAAATCGAGTCTTCAACGCAAGAGCTTATTTTGTTTATTAGTCCTCTAGCCGCATCATTAGCATTTGTTGGATTAGCATTATTTTCAACTGGTGAAAAGCGAAATTATATAGCGCTATGTATTAATTTCTTGTTAACAATCGTACTCGTTGGAAATATAATGTTCTATGATTTTTATAGTGATTTCGTTACATTACCAGTACTTGGACAAACCTCAAACTTTGGACAATTAGGCGGTAGTATTATAGAAATATTAAACTACAAAATTATACTCGCATTCGTAGACATTGTTTTCTTCTTTATTTTATTAAAAAAGAAATCATTGGTCTTTAAAACCGAACGTGTAACTCATTCTACACGCTTGTTATACTTTCTTTTAACAATTGGTGTATTCTTTGCGAATCTACATCTTGCAGAAAAAGAGCGCCCCGAATTATTAACGAGATCATTCGACCGAGTCATGCTTGTCAAAAATTTAGGCTTATATACTCACCAAGTATATGACTTAACACTGCAAGTAAAAGCCGGTTCACAAAAAGCGCTTGCTGATAGTAGTAAATTACAAGAAACTGAAAACTACGTAAAAGCAAACCAAAGCGAGCCAAACCCTAATATGTTTGGTGCAGCGAAAGGAAAAAACGTAATTGTCGTCACTCTTGAATCCTTGCAAACCTTCTTAATAGGCGCATCAGTCAATGGGCAAGAAGTTACACCATTCCTAAATGAATTCATAAATGAAAGTTATTACTTTGATAACTTTTTCCATCAAACTGGTCAAGGGAAAACATCCGATTCTGAATTTCTAATTGATACGTCGTTGTATCCATTAAGTCGAGGGGCTGTATTCTTCACACACGGTAACAATGATTATACTGCGACTCCAGAAATTTTACGTCAGCAAGGTTATTTCACTTCTGTATTCCATGCGAATAACGCAACATTTTGGAATCGTAATATCATGTACTCTGCTCTTGGTTATGATCGTTACTATAATGAGCTTGATTACAAAATTACACCAGAAACAAATTTAAATTGGGGATTAAAAGATATCGAATACTTTGATCAATCAGTAGATATATTAAAAACTGTTAATCAACCATTCTATGCTCGTTTCCTCACTTTAACAAACCATTATCCATTTACGTATGATGAAGATACAAAATTCATTGAACCATACAACTCTGGTAATGGCGTATTTGATCGTTACATCGTAACAGCACGTTACTTAGACGAATCAATTAAAAAATTTATTGAACGTCTAAAGGCCGAGGGGCTTTACGATAATTCTATTATTGTGTTATACGGTGATCATTATGGTATTTCCGAAAAACATAATCGTGCAATGGCACAGTTTTTAGAAAAAGATCAAATAACAGAATTTGATACTTTAAATTTACAACGTACGCCTTTATATATTCATATTCCTGGACAAACAGAAGGTCAAACTATTTCAAAGCCTACGGGACAAATCGATATGAAACCTACGATTCTAAATTTATTAGGTGTTGATTCTACGAATGATATCCGTTTTGGCCATGATATGTTTTCAGATGAATATACTGGCTTTGTTGTTTTACGTGATGGTAGCTTCGTTACAGATAAGTATGCATACAAAAACAACACTTTCTACGACCGTATAACAGGTGAAATTGTAGATTTACCAAAAAAAGAAGCTCAAGCCCTCATTAAACGTGCACAAAATGAATTACGAATGTCTGACAAAATTATTGAAGGCGATTTATTACGTTTCTCAGAAAGCAATAAAATTAAAACTGGCGAAGTACAAACTAAAATTAAAGAAACAGAAAAATAATCTATATGAAAAAGGAGCAACTTATTACAGTTGCTCCCTTTTACTTTTATTCTACACTTGTTTCTAAAGCTACATCTGTATAGGTATTATCATTATCTATATTTAAAATTACTTCACATTGACGCAATCTCAATTCAAAGAGCATGATAGAATCATGATAAACTTCAGGATTTGATTTCATTTTATGTAACATCTCTTGTTTTTCTTGTATTTCTAATTGCGTATTTTCTACAGCTTGCTTTAAGGAGTTAAATGGATTCCTAAAGAATATATGAATATCCCTCTCTTGTGTGTTTTCAAACAGCTCAAATTGCAAGAAAAATTTCTTCATAATAGAAGCCGTTACTTCAGTATAATCTTCATTTTCTACATACTGTTTATATTTGTTATATAGCATAGATTTATTTTTAGGAAGAACTCCAAATAATTTACCGGCACTTTTTAGTAAAAATTGTGCTGGCGTAAATCGACGTAAAATATTTACTTCATCCATTTGTATTCTAGTCGTCATCCTGTCAGTATCTCTGCGCCAGTCATCAAGCACTTTAAAGTCACATTCTAACTGTATTTTATTTTCTCCAAATAGTGAATTAAGCCCTTCACTAAGTTCTTCTAAATACGTTTGACTTTGAAGAAGCTCATTATTAGAAGTTGCAATCCAATTTTGCATAGAAAGAGCAAGATTAGGTAATACAGTTTGTTCTAAATATTTATGCACTCTTTCATTCATTGCTTTATTTAGTTCCGTATCCATGTGCCCGAAATCACTTTCTTCACTAATTAAATTAGAACAGCTCTTTAATATCTTCGGAATATTTTCGGTAAGATCATTTGTAATTTCAGTCTTCATTGAACGATATGATTGTGTAATGAAATGAATTTTTTCCCTTTCAAATGCAGTAAGGTTATTAATGCTACCGTTTAGTTTCACTAGCATATCTTCATTCCAATTAATAGCATCCACCAGGTTATTTTCTTTCTCAACACGTTTCTCCAAAAGATATGTAATTGTTTTTCGAATGAAAAATAATAACTTTTCAGTACGTTCTGCATCGATATTTTTATGATTAAAGTTAAAATGAATAAACTCGATTAAACCATTTAATTGTTGACTACTTGTATATAACGAGGAATAAGGGAAAATTCTCGCATACGGGAAATATGTATTTATTCTCGTTGCCGTATCATGTAATACCCTTTTCACTTCTGCTTCACTGTAAATGTTATCGATTTTATTTAATAAGAAATGAATTTGTAAATTTGGCGTATGTTCTTGAATACTTAATAGAATGTCACGTTCTTTATCAGTAAAAGGTGAATCCGCATTCAATACGAACAGTAATTCGTCTACAGAATTTAAAAATTCGAATATCTCATCTCTAGTGTCGTTATTTCTATTAAAGCCAGGTGTCACTACAAATGTAAGTTTATTTTCATTTAAAAATCTGCATGGTAATTTAAATTCAACACACGCTCTATCTCTATATGTTTGATGGTGCTGAGACATCATATTATGGTAATCAGTGATATCTTCCGTTGTTGTAATTGCTGAGTCTGTTATAGCGTTTATTTCTATATGAGCATCATTTTTTAAAACTACTACATTTGAAATTGATTTTTCTAATATATTTTCTCCTAATATAGAGTTAATAAATGTAGTTTTTCCGTTCCCTGAAGTTCCCGTTACTAAAATACGATTTGTTCTTAAATCTGCGAGCTCGTCAACTAACCATTTAAATCGGTGACCTATTTCTATATTCTGCTTTTGTGCCCACTGTGTAATAGATTCAAAAAGGTGTAAGCTGTACTCTAAGCCATTTACATGATTAATAGAATGTGACAGTAAGTTTTCCGCATGTTCTATATTTGCTGAATCTATTTTGGAAGGGAAAATCTCATCCCATGCCAATACAGCTGCAGATGGAAATACAGCATAAGATGGATTGACTACCTTTAACCAGTTTGCTAACAGATTTGGTATGATATCGTCTAATTGTCTAAGCGTATATTGACCTTGAATTAATGTAAAGTACGTTTCTTCGTAAAGAGCAGAAACTTTGTTCCATATATCGGACGAATGTATTTCAATATGTAAGAAAAATTCATTTATTGTATTAAGCCATAATAAATAATTTGGTTCATCTTTATAACTGTTCCAAAGTGATGAAACCATTTGTGTAAATTGTACTTGATCTACATTATTTAATGTAGCTAATGCATCATAAAAATAGTCTGGTGAAATATGTTTAGTAAACCCTTTATCGATATATCCTTTTAACACCTCAAACCACGGATACGACTCTATTCGAATTAACTCATTCACAGCAAGCTCTACTGCACTATCAAAATCTTGCTGTTCCTCATAAAAGGAACGGGCAATTTTTGTGACGTTCGGATAATCAGGATTTAAAGAAACTGCTTCTTTAATAACACCGAAAGCTGAATCAAAATTATTTTGCTCAATGTAAAGAGAAAGTAATTGTAACCTAATTTCGGTCATCAATATTTTATTATCAGTAGTAATGGAAGTATAAATATTTTCAGCATATGGTAATTGATTAAGTTCGAAATAAGCATCCGCAATATTTTTTTGTGCCCATGGTGCTAATTCATTACTAACCTTCTCCCATTTAAAAATAGCTGCTTCAAAATCTTGATGACGATAATAAAATTCACCTTGTGCAAAACGAATATAAGACCCATCAGAAATCTCATTTCGTTCTTCGTTTACATAAGCTTGTCCAAGTACGTCAAGAATTGACTTTGTTTCATTCTCCATTAGGAATGTTTCATAATACATCTTTTTTATTAATTGTTTTTCTAATCTCATCTTTTCCCCCACTATATCTTGAAAATACATTTTTAAGATATGTCAATGCTTTTTGTATGTATGCTTTTTATCTTAACAAAGAATATCTTTTGGAAAATTTCATTTTCCTTTCATTTTTCAAGTTAGATTGAATTTTTATGAGAAAAGTTTCAGTTTTTTTTCAATTCCCTTTCAGTTATGAAACAGCATTAGATGTTCCTAATAACCTAATAACACTATAATATTCCACATTATATTATCAGGAAAACCCCATATAAACCATATTATAAAAACAATCTATAATGAATTTATATGCACAATTCACTGTGCTGTTAAACAAAAAAATAACAATAGGAGCCAACATCTATTCATACCATTTCTTTCTCAAATTGTTTTCCTTTAAAATGTTTCATTAGTTATGTAATTAAATTCCATTAACCTATATAAATAACTAGTCCAAAAAATATCTATATGCATATCATGTTATAGTAAAGAATTTAGGAGATCCTAAAAGGAGGCATTTTCATGTTTGAAGATAAATCTAAAATAAATTACCCATATGAATTTACTGAAACTACAACAGTTCCTCTAAAGAACCCCATTGACAAAAAATTCAAGAACGGCACAGGTACACATAACTTCCCAATTAAGAAGCACTATAAAGAGCAAGTTCTATACACTGAAAAAATTAATAATAATAAAAAGAAGTAATTGTATAGATCCTTATGACAATTGGCTAAATAAGAAGCAACATTTGGCCATGCATAGTTATTTAGTTAGTAATGATACAATTCATGCACCTTTTAAAAAGTGCTGTATACAGCGCTTTTTTATACATAGATAAATTTAAGTTAACGCAACCAAGAAATACAATACAAAATTACTCCACCATATTCTCGTTTACAATTAAATCTACATATGAAAAGGGAGCAACAGTAAATGTTACTCCCTTTTCATATGTAATCTATTCACTCTACATAACCCTCTTAAACATCTTCTCCAACTCATAAGTAGAATGATGCACAAGAATTGGTCTTCCGTGCGGGCATGTGTACGGGTTTGTTGTTGTACGTAGTTCTTCCAGTAAAGCAAATATTTGATCGTTCGTTAAATATTGATTCGCTTTAATGGATGCTTTACAGCTCATCATGATGGCTGCTTCTTCACGTAACTTTTTAATATCAACTTTTTTTAGTTTAACAACTTGCTCCATCATTTCATCGATGATTTCTGTTTCTTGTCCTTTCGGGAACCATGTTGGATGCGAGCGGACGATAAAGGATTGATGGCCGAATTGTTCTAAAAATAGCCCGACTTTTTTTAGTTCTTCTAACTGTTCTTCGACACGTAAAAATTCAGTAAGAGATAGATCAATACGGTACGGTACAAGTAACTCTTGTACTTCTTGCGCTACTCTTCCTACTTTATCACGGAAGTATTCATAATTAATACGTTCCTGCGCGGCATGCTGGTCAATCATATATAATCCTTTATCATTTTGAGCGAAAATATATGTTCCATGCATTTGTCCAATTGGATAAAGCGGTGGTAAGTCATTCCCGTTCATCTCAATCTCTTTTATTTCCCGAACTTCTTCTTCTAATTCCTCTAGTTCAAAGTCCTCTTCATTACTGTCCCACGATTTCTCTTCTTGAATTGGCTCTTCGATTATCGGTTTAGTGGATGGTTGCCAACTTTGTTCTTCTCTCACGAGCGACTGTGGTGGTTGCCATTCTTGCTTCGGTGGTTGCCAAAGCTGCGCAGGCTGTTTCACAGCCCGCGGTTCTTCTTGTTTTGCATCCATGCCAGTCGGTAAAACGATGTCCGGCATAGATGGTTCTTTTGGCTTCGCATGCTCAAACTGGAACTGTTCTTGCACACTTTCGTCTTTTTCTTTTTTCTTCGTTGTTACACCTGCATCTGGAATAAGCTGTATTTTTTTAAATGCAGCTTGCAATGTTTCTTCGATCAGCTTTAGCAATTCTTGTTCTTTACTAAAACGAACTTCTAATTTCGCTGGATGTACGTTAACGTCAACTAGCATTGGATCCATTTCAATCGATAAGAAACCAATTGGATACCGGCCAACTGGCAGTAATGTATGGTATCCTTGCTGAATTGCTTTCATTAATACAAAGTTTCGAACGTAACGACCATTTACAATCGTTGACATATAATTACGAGATGCTCTCGTTACTTCTGGTAATGTTACATAACCTTTAATTGTAAAGTCTAAAGATTCAGCTTCAATTGGAACAAGCTTCTTAGCAACTTGAATACTGTAAATCGATGCAAGTACTTGTCTTACATCACCGTTACCTGACGTATGAAGCAATTTCTTTTCATTATGAAATAGTTTTAACGATACTTCTGGATGTGACATTGCAATACGATACACGATATCTGTAATATTTCCGAGCTCTGTATGAATGGTTTTCATATATTTAAGACGTGCTGGTGTATTAAAGAATAAGTTTTGTACTGTAATATCTGTTCCTTTTCGGCTCGCAGTCTTCTCTTGCTTTATAATGTCTCCACCTTTAATAATAAGGTGTGTACCAGGCGCATCACCTGTGCTAGTAATTAATTCTAATTCACTAACTGAGGAAATACTTGGCAATGCCTCACCGCGGAAACCGAGTGTTCTTATGCGGAACAGATCGTTTTCATCTTTAATTTTACTCGTTGCATGGCGTTCAAAAGCGACGATACAGTCTTCTTCTGCAATACCATCACCATTATCAATGATACGAATTTTCGATAACCCAGCTTCTTCTAAGTGGATTTCAATAGATGTACTATTCGCATCGATAGAATTTTCCACAAGTTCTTTTACGACTGAAGCAGGGCGCTCTACTACTTCCCCTGCCGCAATTAAGTTAGAGAGTTGGTCATCGAGTTTGCGAATTTTCCCCATCTACTTACTCATCCTTTCTTTAACTTTTTCTGTAAGCGATACAATTCGTTCATCGCTTCTAAAGGTGTCATATCAAGTAAATCGATTTTTTTAATTTGCGCCAGTACTGCTGTTTCTTTTTGATCTAGCAGAGGCTTTTCTTGTTTCTTCGAAGACTGTTCTCCTCCAAAGAAAGATAGTTGCGATTCTTCTTCAGTCTCTACTTTCGTTTCCTGTATTTCTGCTATTTCTTCTTTTACAACTACAGGTTCTGGAGTAGCTTCTTGTACTTTCACTTCTACTCGCTTTGGAATAATAATTTCTTCCTGTCCTTCTAGCTGTGCTAACACTTCTTTCGCACGAGCGATTAGGCTATCTGGAAGCTCCGCAAGTTGCGCAACGTGAATTCCGTAACTTTTATCAGCTGCTCCATCTTGAATTTTATGAAGGAATACTACTTTTCCATTCTCTTCAATTGCTGAAACGTGTACATTTTTCAGTTGATTTAAACTCTCTTCTAACACCGTCAATTCGTGATAATGCGTAGAGAATAACGTTTTTGCACCAATTTGGTCATGAATATGTTCAATAATCGCTTGTGCAAGTGCCATACCATCATACGTAGATGTACCGCGTCCAATTTCATCGAATAAAATTAAACTTCTTTCTGATGCGTTTGCAATTGCATTTTTCGCTTCTAACATTTCGACCATAAATGTACTTTGACCTGAAATTAAATCATCCGCTGCACCAATTCTCGTAAAGATTTGGTCAAATACAGGTAATACTGCTTCTGTTGCTGGTACGAAACAACCGATTTGCGACATAACCGTTACAAGTGCTAATTGTCTCATATACGTACTTTTACCAGACATGTTCGGCCCTGTAATTAAAAAGACATCCATATTCTCTGGCATAATACAATCATTCGGTACATACAATTTCCCGTTCAATACTTTTTCAACAACAGGATGACGACCATCTTTAATAAAGATTTCGCGCTTCGTTGTCAGTACAGGTTTTACAAACTGTTCTTCTTCACTAACTGTTGCAAAACTTTGCAGTACGTCTAATTCACTAATTACTTTCGCTAAATGTTGTAATTTCGGAATAAATACTTTTACTTCTTCACGAAGTGCTGTAAATAAATCGTATTCTAGCTGTACAATTTTTTCTTCAGCTTCTAAGATTAACGTTTCTTTTTCTTTCAGTTCATCTGTAATGAAACGTTCAGCATTAGCAAGCGTCTGTTTACGCTCATAGCGACCTTCTGGAAGTGCTGCAAGATTCGCTTTCGTTACTTCAATGTAGTAACCGAAAATACGGTTGTATCCGATTTTTAATGATTTAATTCCGGTAATATCACGTTCTCTTTTTTCAAGCTCAGCAATCCACGTTTTCCCGTTTTTACTAACGTAACGATATTGATCAAGCTTGTCATTATAACCATCTTTAATAATATCTCCATCTTTAATCGAAAGCGGTGGGTTTTCTTGAATACTTCTTCCTAGTAATTCTGTTAAGCTTTCACATGGATCTGCACCTTGAATTAATCTCGATGCATAAGCGTTATCTAACAAACTAATTGCTTCTAAAATAGCTGGTACTTGAAGCAATGAACGTCTTAATTGTAATAAGTCTCTTGCATTTACGTTACCAAATGCAACTTTTCCTGCTAAGCGTTCTAAATCATATACTTCTTTTAACTTTTCCTTTAAATCTTCACGTAAGAAGTAATCATTTACAAACGTTTCAACCATTTCTAAACGCTCTTCAATTCTTTCTTTCTGTATAAGTGGACGTTCCATCCACTGTTTTAACATACGACCACCCATAGCTGTTTTCGTCTTGTCCAATAACCATAATAGTGATCCTGTTTTTTCTTTCGTTCGAAGTGTTTCTGTCAGTTCTAAATTTCGCTTTGAATGTACATCAATTTTCATAAATTGATTCGTATAATAAATTTCTACTGGTTGCAAATGATCTAAAGAACGTTTTTGCGTTCTTATTACATAGTTAAATAAACGTCCAACTGCTTTAATTAATTTTGCTTGTGAAACATTTTTCACAAGATGTTCTAATCCTTCCGGAATTGCCGTTGCATCTTCATACGAAATCGTCATTTTCAATGTTTCAGTTAACTTGTTTAGTTCATCTTTAGAAAATGAAGAATCAACAACAATTTCTTTCGAACCAGTTGCATACACTTCTAATAAAATATCTTCTACTGAACCAGTCAATAACGTTACTGTATTTTGTCCAGTCGTTAAGTCGTTACAAGCTAATGCATATGATCCATCTTCAAAATGTGTTAATGCGGCTAAGAAGTTATTTTCTTTCTCATCAATTGTACGCCCTTCCATCATCGTTCCTGGCGTAATTAATTGTACTACTTCACGACGTACTACACCTTTAGCTGTTTTCGGATCTTCTACTTGCTCACAAACAGCTACTTTATATCCTTTTTCAACAAGTTGTTCAATATAGTTTTTAGCCGCATGATACGGTACACCGCACATTGGTATACGTTCACTACTACCGCCATCTCGGCTCGTTAATGTAATTTCAAGTTCATGAGCTGCTTTTACAGCATCCTCAAAGAACATTTCATAAAAATCGCCTAAGCGAAAAAATAAAAAGGCATCTTGATAATCTGCCTTAACCTTTAAATATTGCTGTATCATAGGCGTATATTGAGTCATACTTTTCCTCCATAATTCTTACATGATAATCTATTTTCATATATGTCGCATTTCACGGACACTCTTATCTCCTATTTCAGGAGTCTTTCTTCATTATAACATATTTCATAAAGAATCATGTTCATTCAGCCCCACTTATGTAAAGTAAAAAGCTAGGAAGAACTTCTCCCTAGCTTTCTATTACTCTTCTTCTGCATCAACTATAAAGTTCGGATCTAATTCTTCAAATTCATCATCAGCAATTTGGAAATCATCATCTGATTCTACGCAGCCTTCAGGATTTACACTTACACAAATTTTCGTTTCTCCAACTACTTCTGTTACAAATTCACGTTCTACAGTTACAACAATTTTATTACCATTTGGTGATACAAGTGCTTCTAAACAATTTGGCGGCTGAATAACACGAGCAATAATTTCTAAATCGTCACCAGAAAAGTTTTTATCACGATAACCAATACTTACTTCGTCCGTGTAGTTCACACGTTCTGTTACAACTTCAGTCTTTGTATTTCCATCAAATGAATACCAAGTGTTCACATCATAGAAACCTTCAATTTCCACATGTTTTCCATTCTTTCTTGCTTCGTACGAGTGGTTAATTACCCAGCACCCTAAAATACTTGTTGGCTCATTATTCGATTCACATGTATGCGTTGACTTTGTATACTTACGTCCTTTTCCAACCACTGCTTTTGTAATAATCTCTCTAAATTCGGACATTCGTAACCCTCCTCAATCACTATTCACTTAATCATATGCGTGACAATAGCGGAATGTGTCATTCTTTTTTTGAGAAGAACTTACGTTTAATCCACAAAAAAAAAGAGATGTCAATATGACATCTCTTTAACAACCACAATTTCCTTTTTTACTTTCTACCGCTGCGCCAGTTTCACCCTTTAGTACATCGCCACCAGTTGAAATTAATATTTCATCTGTTACGTTGTTAGAAATTGTACTAGCAACTAACTGTAATAAGTCATTTACGTATGTTTGTGAAGATTTAAATTGTTGTACGACTGGAATACTGTCTAACTTATCTTGCAATGCATCAATTTCAGCTTCTACCTTTTTTAAAGCTTCCCATTTCCCGTAATGTTGCAAGTTTACTGCTTGTTTTTGCAGTGCTTTAATTTCATCGATTGCGCGCTTTACATTTTCATTTTTATGAATTTGCGCCTCTGCTTTCTTAAAAAAATCAACTTCTTCTGTTTCAGAAATCATTTTTGCTAATTCTTTCGCTTGTTCAACAATGTCATCTTTCGAATATACTTTCATCTATTATTTCACCTCAATCGGCTCTTCAACTAATTCCCCGTTAAGAGACCAAGTTTTTGCTTCCGTTATTTTCACTTTCACAAGCTGACCAATTAAAGATTTTGAAGCGACGAAGTTTACAAGTTTATTCGTACGAGTATAACCTGCAAGTACTTCCGGATTATTTTTACTTTCCCCATCAACTAACACTTCTACAATTTGACCTTTGTAACGACTATTCTTTTCAATTGCCAACGTATTTACTAGTGTATTTAAGCGCTGAAGACGTTCTTTCTTTACTTCCATCGGTACATTATCTTTCATTTTTGCAGCTGGTGTACCTTCGCGAGGAGAATAAATGAATGTAAAGGCAGTATCAAACCCTACTTCACGATATAACGACATCGTTTCTTCAAATTGCTCATCTGTTTCATTTGGAAAACCAACGATAATATCTGTTGTTAATACTACATCTGGAATTGCTTCTTTAATTTTTCTTACAAGTTCTAAATAATGCTCACGCGAATATTTACGTGCCATAATTTTCAGCATATCTGTACTTCCAGATTGAACTGGTAAATGGATATGTTCTACTAGGTTGCCACCTTTTCCAAGCACTTCAATTAAGTGATCATCGAAATCACGTGGATGGCTCGTTGTAAAACGAATACGGGCAATATCAACTTTACGAAGTTCGTCCATTAAATCGCCAAGACCGTATTCTATATCTTCAAAGTCTTTACCATATGCATTTACGTTTTGTCCAAGTAACGTAATTTCTTTATAACCATTTGCAGCTAAATGACGAATCTCTTGGATAATATCTTCTGGACGTCTACTTCGCTCTTTTCCGCGTGTATACGGTACAATACAATACGTACAGAATTTATCACAGCCATACATAATATTTACCCAAGCTTTAATATCACCACGACGTACTTTCGGAAGGTTTTCAATTACGTCACCTTCTTTTGACCATACTTCAACTACCGTCTCTTTCGAGAACATCGCATCTTTTAGAATGTACGGTAGTCTATGAATATTATGCGTTCCAAATACCATATCTACATGCTGATTTTTTTGCATAATTTTATTTACAACAGATTCCTCTTGAGACATACAACCACATACACCAATTAAAAGGTCTGGATTTCTTCGTTTGAGTGACTTTAAATGGCCTAGCTCACCAAACACCTTATTTTCAGCATTTTCACGAATTGCACAAGTGTTTAATAAAACTACATCTGCATCCTCAGTTGAAAAAGTTGGTTCATATCCAAGTGCTGTGAAAATACCTGCCATTACTTCCGTATCATGCTCATTCATTTGACAACCATATGTACGAATATAGAACTTTCTTCCTGTACCAAAATTGCGAAACTCTTCAGGTAAGCCAAAATCCCGTTCAATTTTAACTTCTTCTTTCCCACGCTTTTTCGCATCCTTTAAGGAAGGTGGTTGATATACACTTTCAAAGTATTTACTATAATCTTTCTCTTCTTTTTTCATAGAGGAATTTGCTTGTTGACTTGCTAATCGTTGTTGCTCGTTCATCGGTAATCTCCTTTCACCCTTAACTATACACACTCTATAGTCCATTTTAATGCGCTTAGACTCACCTCAAAAATGGTTAGATAGCTGGAGAGATAACTTGTCCTTTGAAACTTGAGTAATCAATCTAATCATTCATAAGAATGAAGTCTTCCCCACGCAAATAGACATTCCCTTTTTATCATTTCTTGTTGTCCTACCCAAAAGCATATTGCTTTATCCCTATAAACATTACCATAGTATGACGTGTTTCGCCAATCTTAACAATACAAAGGCCTTTTATTACCTTACATTTCATAAGCAATGAACTTGCCATTTTCATACAACGATTTATATATTATTTTATCATTCTGAATTTTCTAAGTAAATAAGGCTACCCTATATTTTGTACATAAAAAAAGGTTGCCAAATCGGCAACCTTTTTTTCTTACATTACATAAATTCAGCAACAAGCTCATCAAACATTTTCTGATCCATATTTAAATCAGATTTCACTAAAGGCTCTTCACTATAGCCTTTAACAAGTTCTTGATATGATGGTTGCTTAGTATTTTGATAAATTAACCCTGTTACTAAACCGTTATTTTCCATTAAAGTTTGCATAGCCATCATGCGATTAGATGGATCATATCCCTCTACTGTGCTTAGTTTCGTTAAGTTCTCTTTAAACCAATCGTAAGTATTTACTTTATTGTAAGTAACACATGGGCTAAATACGTTAATTAATGAAAATCCTTTATGGTTAATACCAGCTTCAATAATTTGTGTTAATTCTTTTAAATCACTCGAAAAGCTTTGCGCCACAAATGTCGCACCAGCTGTTAAGGCCATTTCCATTACATTTAGTGATGGTTCAATTGAACCTTGTGGTGTGCTTTTCGTTTTAAATCCAGCTTCACTACGTGGTGAAGTTTGCCCTTTTGTTAATCCATAAATTTGGTTATCCATTACGATGTACGTAATGTCGATATTACGACGAATAGAATGGATTGTATGTCCCATACCAATCGCAAATCCATCACCGTCACCACCTGAAGCGATAACTGTTAAATCACGATTTGCCATTTTCACACCTTGTGCAATCGGAAGGGCACGACCATGAATACTATGCACACCATATGAATTAATATAACCTGAAATACGGCCTGAACAGCCGATACCAGAAATAACAGCAAGTTCATCTGGATTTAGGCCAACGTTAGCTGCCGCACGTTGAATTGCAGCTTGCACTGAGAAGTCTCCGCAACCTGGGCACCAGTTTGGCTTTACACTGTTACGAAAGTCCTTAAATGTTGCCATTTAATACAACCCCTTTTTTGCATTCGTTGTAAATCTCTTTCGGCAAGAATGGGTTTCCATCATATTTTAAAAGACTAGAAATTTTCTCACCATTACCAAGATTCATTTTCATAATGTTAGCAAGCTGACCTGTTGCATTGTTTTCTACTACTACAACACGCTTCGCCTTTTTCACAAGTGGATCGATTTCAGCTGTTGGGAACGGGTGAATTAAACGCACATGAGCATGGTTTACTTTCATACCCTCTTGTTCTAAACGCGTCATTGCCTCTTCGATCGCACCACGAGTTGAGTTAAATCCAACAAGCAATACGTCTGCTTCTTCATGCTTAACATTTTTATAAACAGGGGTATTAAACTTCAAGTTCTCCATTTTACGGAAACGTTTGTCCATTTGATCTTTACGGTTTATTGCTGATTCCGACGGTTTTCCAGTTTCATCATGTTCTACACCTGTAACATGGTGAACACCATTTTTCATACCAGGTAAAACACGTGGTGAAACGCCGTCTTCTGTTACTTCATAACGCTTGAAGTATGCTTTATTTTCACGTTCTGGTAATTCTGCTTCTAAATCAAGCTTACCACGACGAATTTCCACTTTATCTAATTTAAGTGGTTCTACTGTTTGTTTTCCTAACGAAAGCTGTAAATCTGTTAAGAAAATAACAGGAACTTGATATTCTTCAGATAAGTTAAATGCTTCTACAATGTCATAGAAAGCTTCTTCAACTGTACTTGGCGCCATTACGATTTTTGGAATTTCACCATGCGTACCGTAAATCATCGCCATTAAGTCAGACTGTTCTTGTTTCGTTGGTAATCCTGTACTTGGGCCGCCACGTTGTGTATCAACAATTACTAATGGGGTTTCTGTAATACCCGCTAAACCGATTGCTTCCATCATTAATGAAAGACCAGGACCAGCAGATGCCGTTAATGTACGAACACCAGCATAGTTTGCACCGATTGCCATTGTACAAGCTGCGATTTCATCCTCAGTTTGGATTACTGTTCCGCCGACTTTCGGTAATTTTTTAATTAAGTATTCCATAATTTCTGATGCAGGTGTGATTGGGTATGCTGACATAAAACGAGCACCACCAGCTACCGCACCAAATGCGATTGCATCGTTTCCAATCATAAACATGCGTTTTTTACCATCAGCTTTTTCAAGCTGCATCATGTTTACTTTCTCACCTAGTAATTCTTTCATATATTGAGAGCCGCGTTTAATTGCGTCCATATTCTTTTGAACGACTTGCTCTCCTTTACGACCAAAGATTTCTTCAACAACATCTAAATAAGCTGTTTCATCTAATCCTAATACTGCACTTGATGCTCCAACAGCAACCATGTTTTTCATTAATGATGTGCCTAATTCTGAAGCAATATCTGTAAACGGTATCACATATAGATTTACATCTGTATTGTCAGGTATTGTTGGATTAAATTTCGCATCCGCAACTACAATTCCACCTGGACGTAGTTCGTGAAAATTAAAATCAATTGTTTCTTGGTCAAAAGCAATTAAAATATCTAAATCATCTGAGATCGCTCGTACTTCTGTTGTACTTACACGAATTTTATTATTTGTATGGCCGCCTTTTATACGTGATGAGAAGTGGCGGTAACCGTATAGGTAATATCCTAATCGGTTTAATGCAATACAGAAGATTTCTCCTGTACTTTCAATTCCTTCACCTTGTTGGCCTCCAACTTTCCATGAAAGTTGACTAATCATCTCCTACACCCCTTTTGGCTGCATTCATTGTAGTGTATTTTTTTACAGTAATAGTTTAGCATTTTTTATGCAAATAAACTACAACGGACGCAAATTATGCCTCTTCTGATTTCCCTGAATCTTTAGTATAAAGCTATTTTGTTTTTCATTCTAGTATTAGGTCTTAAAAAAAGCAATAAAATCAAATGAATTAATTTTAATTTTTCTGAATTTTAAATCGGGATTTAAAAACTCATATGTTCTACAAAATTATCATATAAAAATCGTTCTACAGTAGATGCAGCATAGTGTTTACAAAGCTCATTCATTACATTTTCATAATCTCGATACGCTGATACATTTACAACTGTTTCTAAAATCCCATCAAAATCGGAACCAAATCCTATATTGCGCTCTCCACCTAATGAACAAATATATTCGATATGTCTTACTATATCTGCTACATTCGCTTGTTTTTCATTTGTTAGAAACTGCGGTACAAAAGTGACACCAATCATGCCATTTCGCTTTATAAGAGCTTTAAGTTGTTCATCGTTTAAATTACGTGGGTGCTCGCAAAGTTTCATACAATTTGAGTGGGAAGCAATAGGATTTTTTGCAATCTCTATAACATCCCAAAAACTTCTTTCATTCAAATGAGACACATCAGTCCATACATGTAACGTATTCAGTTCTTGTACAACATGTTTACCAAAAGTCGTTAAACCCGCCCCACGTGTCTCTAGCGCACCATCAGCTAAGAGATTGGCATAATTCCATGTTAGTCCAAAAGAACGTACTCCTAGGCGATACAACAACCGTAATTTCATTGCATCTTTTCCAATTGTTTCGCATCCTTCTATTGTTAATATCGCTCCAATCTCGTCTTGTTTTAATATGTTAATATCATCTTTTGTCTGAATAAACTTCACACCTGGTAGGGATAAAATCTCATTATAAAAAATATCTACCATTTGTAATGCTACTTCAAATCGGTTTTCATATGCCACTGTTTCTGGTACATATATAGCAAAACATTGTATACTTCCTTTTCTTCTCTTTAACTGTTCAAATGTAATATGTAATTGTGAATCATCTTTAAAATCCCTTTTCCCTTGTGCACTCCATAACTGAAGAAGCACGTCACAATGAGCATCAAAAATTTTCATTTTCATTCCTCCATTATAAAAACAACCTGTTTGCATACTGCAAACAGGTTGTTTAAACTTAACGAGGTTCTACAATTAATTTTATTGCTGTACGCTCTTCGCCATCAATCATAATATCTGTAAACGCTGGGATACAAATCAGGTCCAAACCACTAGGCGCTACAAATCCTCTTGCGATTGCTACTGCCTTTACAGCTTGGTTCAATGCACCTGCACCAATAGCTTGAATTTCTGCTGTTCCGCGTTCGCGAATAACACCTGCAAGTGCACCAGCTACAGAATTAGGGACCGACGTTGCTTTAACTTTTAATATTTCCATTCCGCGTTTCCTCCTCGTTTCTTTAAAAAGTATTAGCAATTATTTCACTTTAACTTATATTCACGAGGAATGGCGCGTATTCCTGCTAAATTTTCGTAATTTTTCTAAAAAATTAAAATATAATAACTTATCTAAAATTTAACGAAAATTTACTCAAAAAATGGTTGATCATCATTAATTAAAATACGTTCAATTTTCTTTGCTTTTCCTGTATTTGGATCCACATCAATTAACACTGCACTTAATTGCGTTCTACCATTTGTTACTTCAAATCGTACTGGTAAGTTTGTTAAAAACTTCTTCAATACTGCTTCTCTGTCCATACCTAATATTCCGTCATACGGCCCTGTCATCCCAACATCTGTAATGTATGCCGTTCCGCTTGGTAAAATACGGTTATCCGCTGTAGGGACATGCGTATGCGTACCTACTACTGCTGTAGCACGTCCATCTACATACCAACCTAGCGCTTGTTTTTCACTTGTAGTCTCCGCATGGAAATCAACAAATATAATATTCGTACGTTTTTTCGCAATATTAATTAATTCATCCACTTTACGGAATGGACAATCAATTGGAGGAAGGAAAGTACGTCCTTGTAAATTAATAACTGCAACTTCTGTTCCATTACAGTTCACAAAGATAAGTCCTTTTCCTGGAGTTCCTTCTGGGAAGTTAGCTGGTCTTGCAAGATATTTTGCATCATCGATGAATTCAAATACTTCACGATTATCCCAAGCGTGGTTTCCAAGTGTAACTGCCTGCGCCCCACACTCTAAAAAGTTTCGATATATTTTTTCTGTAATCCCACGGCCACCTGCTGCATTTTCTCCATTAATGATTGTTACTGTAGGTGTATATTTTTTCTTTAATGCCGGTACGTATTGTTGAATCATACCTCTACCAGGAGATCCTACTACATCCCCAACAAATAATATTCTCATATGTCTTACCCTTTCTATGTACTGCATTTTTTATTGCTATAGCATCAAGTAAATTCCTTATAATATCTTTATTATAAGTTTGTTTCACTTTTATGCTATATAACTAACTGTCTTTATTTTATCCAATTCCAACACAAAAAAATAAAGTGGTGTTTCACCACTTTATTTTGCGTATTCCACTGCACGTGTTTCACGAATAACAGTTACTTTAATATGTCCTGGGTAATCCAGTTCATTTTCAATACGTTTTCGGATATCACGAGCTAAACGATGAGCTTCTAAGTCATCGATTGTATCTGGTTTTACCAAAATACGAACTTCACGTCCTGCTTGAATTGCAAATGATTTTTCAACGCCTTCATAAGACTCTGAAATCTCTTCTAACTTTTCAAGACGACGAATATAGTTTTCAAGTGTTTCACTACGAGCTCCCGGTCTTGCAGCTGATAAAGCATCTGCTGCTGCAACTAAAACTGCAATGATAGAAGTTGGTTCTGTGTCACCATGGTGAGATGCGATACTGTTTATAACTACAGGATGCTCTTTATATTTCGTTGCAAGTTCAACACCAATTTCAACGTGGCTTCCTTCTACTTCATGGTCAATCGCTTTTCCGATATCATGTAATAGACCTGCACGTCTTGCTAGTTTTTCATCCTCGCCAAGCTCTGCCGCCATAAGTCCAGTTAAATATGCAACTTCCATAGAGTGTTTTAAGACGTTTTGACCATAACTTGTACGGTATTTTAAACGACCTAAAATTTTAATTAAATCTGGATGTAATCCATGAACACCCACTTCAAACGTTGTTTGCTCTCCGACTTCGCGAATATACTCGTCCACTTCACGTCTTGATTTTTCGACCATCTCTTCAATACGCGCTGGGTGAATACGTCCGTCCTGTACTAGTTTATCAAGAGCGATACGAGCTGTTTCACGACGAATTGGGTCGAATCCAGAAAGGATTACCGCCTCTGGTGTATCATCGATAATTAAGTCAATACCCGTTAACGTTTCTAACGTACGAATATTACGACCTTCACGCCCGATAATACGTCCCTTCATTTCGTCATTTGGAAGATTTACAACCGAAACGGTTGTTTCAGCAACATGATCAGCTGCACATCTTTGCATTGCAAGAGATAAAATCTCTTTTGCTTTCTTATCCGCTTCTTCTTTCGCGCGAACTTCACTTTCTTTTACCATAACAGCGATTTCATGAGAAACTTCATTTTCTACTTTACCAAGAATAATTGCTTTCGCTTGTTCGCGTGTCAGATTGGAAATGCGCTCTAATTCTGTTTGTTGCTTTTGAACTAACTCTCCCACTTTGCTTTCCAACTCTTCAATCTGTTGTTGTCTCGCTACAAGAGATTCCTCTTTCTTCTCTAACTGTTGCTCGCGTTTATCGAGCGTTTCGTCTTTACGATCAAGGTTCTCTTCTTTTTGCATTAAACGATTTTCTTGTTTTTGTAATTCGCTTCTACGGTCACGAATTTCTAATTCAGCTTCTGTACGAAGTGTATGAATTTCATCCTTTGCTTCTAAAAGCGCTTCTTTCTTAAGTGCTTCAGCCTCACGATTCGCTTCGTCTAGAATACGTTTTGCTTCATTAGCCGCACCATTAATCTTCGCTTCAGCAATAGACTTTCGAACAAAAAAGCCAACAACTGCACCGACTGTTGTTGCAAGCAAAATGGAGATGAGTATCCAAACTGTACTACTCATGATTTCACCTCCCCTTGCTATGAATGAAAAAAGACTGTCGGCATGTACATTGAATTACAACATACAGCAAAGACCGTCGTCCCGCTTTTTTAAGGGACTTTCTTCATTTCACAATTAAAATGTCATATTATTATTTCGGTAAGATTTAAACCTTACTCCGAATATTACTTCTCTTCTTGAGAAGAGTATATCGTATATAAGAAAAAATATACATTCTCATTGTATCTATCGTAATTTTCATTGTCAAGCGTTGTCTACTTTTACTTTCTTTACCTTCAGCCTTGAATGTGACCTAAATTTGAAAAGTAAGGAGCCTATTATACTGGAAAACCTTAGTAATTCCCATTTTTTTACTTAAAATATTTACATATCCTTCTTTACACAACCCATTTGAAGTCAAAAAATATTTTTATCTATAGTATTATGCTCCTTAATAGTAGATAAAAAAATAAAAGACACGAGACCGTGTCTTTTATTTTTTTAATCAAGAAGAGTTGAATCTTCTGCGCCCTCAGCACCAGAATCTTCACTAATTCCGTGATGCTCACGAATAAAGAAGGCAATTTCTTCTCTTAAATCTGTATTTTCTTTTAAGAACTGCTTCGAATTTTCACGACCTTGTCCTAGGCGTTCTTCATTATAAGAATACCAAGCACCGCTCTTTTGAACGATATCAAGCTCAGAAGCCATATCCAAGATTTCACCTTCTCTTGAAATACCTTCTCCGTACATAATATCAACTTCCGCAACACGGAATGGTGGTGCTACTTTATTTTTCACTACTTTTACTTTTGTTTTATTACCAACGATGTCGTTACCTTGCTTTAATTGCTCCGCACGACGCACTTCAAGACGGACAGTTGAATAGAATTTCAACGCACGACCACCTGGAGTTGTTTCTGGGTTTCCGAACATAACCCCAACTTTTTCACGAATTTGGTTAATAAAGATTGCAATTGTTTTTGATTTGTTAATTGCTCCTGAAAGCTTACGAAGTGCTTGTGACATTAAACGTGCTTGTAAACCTACGTGTGAGTCACCCATATCGCCTTCAATCTCTGCTTTCGGTACAAGAGCTGCTACAGAGTCAATTACGATAATGTCAACCGCACCACTTCGTACAAGTGCTTCCGCGATTTCCAATCCTTGCTCCCCTGTATCAGGCTGTGATAATAGTAATTCATCTATGTTAACGCCTAATTTTTGTGCATATACAGGATCCATTGCGTGCTCCGCATCAATGAATGCTGCTTGTCCACCTTGACGTTGTACTTCTGCAATTGCATGTAATGAAACTGTCGTTTTACCTGAACTTTCAGGTCCGTAAATTTCGATAATACGGCCACGTGGATATCCGCCTACTCCTAGTGCCACATCAAGTGCTAAAGAACCACTAGAAACCGTAGAAACTCTACGCTCCGCTTGTTCTCCTAATTTCATAATTGAACCTTTACCGAATTGCTTCTCTATTTGTTTTAACGCCATATCTAACGCTGCTTGACGATCACTCATTCAAAATTCCTCCTTAACTGAATTGCTAATCTTATTATACCTATTTTCAATTCAATTTGCCAACAAAAATCGAACATTTATTCGATTTTTTTATTTTCTATCAAATAATATCTAAATTTAACCGTAAAAAAACTAGAAGAAATTTATATCTCTTCTAGCTTTTTATATAAATGATAAAATCCATATTTTGCTGTTCGTTCTCTAATTTGTTGACGACTTCCGCTTAAATTAAGAGGAAAGACTACAGTTGGTTCTTCCTTAATCGAAAGCCCAACAAATACTGTTCCTGGTTCTTTCTGCTCTGAAGCATCTGGCCCTGCTACCCCAGTGAAACTAATTCCGATATCCGCTTTTAATACATCCTTAACATTTTCAGCAAGATAACGAGCACATTCTTTACTAACTGCACCATCAGTATGCAACACTTCTTCAGGCACACGTAAAACATGTTGCTTCACATCATCATGATAACAAATGACACCGCCTTTAAACACAGAAGAAACACCAGCGTTTTCAGTTACTTGATTTCCAAAAAGACCACCTGTTAAACTTTCTGCACACGCTAAAGTTAACCCTTTTCTCTTCAATAACTCGATTGCCTTATAATGCAAAAATTCTTGGTCATATCCGTAGAAAAATTCTCCTACTCTTTCTAAAATCAAATCTTCCACATGTTGAATTAATTTCTCCGCTTCGCTAACATTTTGATGCTTAGCGGTTAAACGTAATGTCACTTCTCCATCATTTGCTAACGGGGCGATTGTTGGGTTTGTTTGTCCATCAATTAAATCTTGCACTTTCACCTCTAATTGGGACTCCCCAATACCGAAGAAACGAAGCACACGAGAATAAATGTTTTCTCCTGTTGTAAAATTACGTAAAAAAGGCTCTACGTAACTTACATACATTGGTTTCATTTCTTTTGGCGGCCCTGGTAATAAAATATAAACTTTTCCGTTCTTATTTACCCCCATACCAGGCGCCATACCGTGGTCATTTGCAAATACTGTTGCTCCATTTAAAACGAGCGCTTGCTTTTTATTATTCTCCGTAAATTCACGGCCTGTACGCTTAAAGTAATTACTTATTAAGGCTAATGCCTTTTCATCATACACAAGCTCTTCATCTAAACTAGCAGCTATCGTTTCTTTCGTTAAATCATCTTTTGTCGGTCCTAATCCACCTGTAAAAATAAGTATATCAGCACGTTCTTCCGCAGCTTCAATCGCCTTTTGCAATCGCTTATTATTATCACCAACAACAGTATGATAGTACACGTTAATTCCGATTGAAGCTAACTTTTCAGATAAAAACTGGGCATTTGTATTTGCAATTTGTCCAAGTAATAATTCAGTTCCAACCGCAATAATCTCAGCATTCATCCCAATTCCCCCATAAACTTCTATTTTGAGTTTACAAAAGCAGCTCTATTTTTCCAGAAATAATCCCATCCTGAAATAACAGTAAAGATTAATGCAATCCATATGAAGATATCTGCAACTGGAATATGGATTAAATTTAAAGGTACATCGTGTAATAAATATGCTGCAATTGCAATAATTTGTGTCCACGTCTTAATTTTTCCTAGCTGGTTTGCTGCAACTACTTCCCCTGTTCCAGCAAGTACAAGACGTAAACCTGTTACCGCAAACTCACGACTGATAATTACAATAACAATCCAAGCCGGTACATATTGCATCTCTACCAATGTAATAAGTGCTGCCGAAACAAGCAATTTATCAGCTAACGGGTCAAGAAACTTCCCTAAATTCGTTACAAGATTATACTTTCTTGCGTAATGTCCATCAATCCAATCTGTAGCTGAAGCAATGATAAAGATAAGTGCCCCCACTAAATGTTGAATTGGCAAATCAACATCACCAACTTTGTATGAACCCCAATCAAAGGGCGCTAACATAATTACCATAAAAATTGGAATTAAGAAGATTCTAGATATTGTAATTTTATTTGGTAAATTCACAGCTATTCCTCCATCATATCAAAAACATTTGTTCATCGAAAAAAAGTCATCGAAGCGATGACTGTTATTGTGCTGGTTGCTCTATCCCTTGGTTTTTAATCACCAATCTTTGGTGATATTCTTTTTGTGGATCTAACGGGAAAGCAAGCACTTGGCCATTCAGTTTAATTTCAACATTCGGTGCACTTCCAATATTAAGTCGTACTTCTTTTAATGTTGATACATCGCGTTTCTCTGTTTGACCGCTTTGTACTGTAGTGTTTAGAATTTCGTTACCCGCATCATCCTTAACATCTACATAACTTGTACCCTTAGCTGAAATTTCCAGTTCTAATGTTTTATTATTATGAATTTCCAAAGTAGATACCTTTCCAGTTGTTCCAACTACTTTCACTTCTTGCTGTCCAGTTGGTTGTGCTGGTTGCTCCTCTTTCTTTGGTTCTTCTTTCTTTGGTTCCTCTTTTTTTGGCTCTTCCGCTTTCACTTCATCTTTCTTCGTATCTAACGGAGAATCTTTCGCTTTTTGAACTTCAATTTTCTCACTTTGAGCGCTTGGAACTTTTTCATCATCTTTTCCAGTTAACGCTTGAAACACAAACCAGATTACCACTCCAACTGCGATGACTAACAGCGCAACTAAGATTTTCGGCATGTGATCTGCAATTGGCCATGATGAAGATTTTTGCATTGTTTCTTGTGTTTTTTGTCCCGTTGATACTTGTGGAACTTCACGCTTTTCAGATTGTGGTATCGTACTCTGATGTTCTACGAGCAGTTCCTCTCCATTTAATCCAACCGCATCTGCGTATTGTTTAATGAATGCACGCGCATAAAAAGCTCCTGGCAATACATCATAATTGCCTTCTTCAATTGCCACTAAATGGCGTTTTTGAATTTTTGTAATCTCATGCAGCTGATCAATAGTCAAGCCTTTCGCTTCTCTTGCTTCTTTCAGCTTTTGTCCCAATTCCGTCACTACTAACACCTCAATATTTCTTTAAAAGTCAAACATAGAGAAATTATTTTGCGTACCTTGCTCAATTTCATCTACTAAATTATATTGAATTTCTTCATCATAATCGTTACGCAACTCGATAATATAATCAAAATCATCCAATGTGTATTCTGACTGACTCACAAATACATCAGGATGTTCCACAACTTTCGTTGCAGGCAATCTCATAATTTCACGAACGAGCTGCCAATGTCTTTCGTTAGCACGCTTCGTTGACACAATTCCATCTAGGATGAAAATATTGTCATCGCTATACTCATCTTCAATTAATTGACTGCGAACAGTTTGCTTAATAAGAGTAGATGATACAAATAACCATCTTTTATTTGCACAAACACTTGCAGCAACAATGGATTCTGTTTTTCCGACACGAGGCATTCCACGTATCCCAATTAGTTTATGGCCTTCTTTTTTCATGATTTCTGCCATAAAGTCTACAAGTAAGCCTAATTCATCACGCACAAATCGAAATGTTTTCTTATCATCTGCATCTCGTTGTATGTACCTACCATGCCTAACCGCTAGCTTATCTCTTAGCTTGGGCGGACGATATTTCGTTACCGTTATGTTATCCATCGTATTTAAAATTGATTCAAGTCTAGAGATTTGCTCTTGATTATCACACATAAGAAGTAACCCACGTCGTGCATTATCTACACCATTAATTGTGACAATATTAATGCCGAGCATACCGATTAACGAAGAAACGTCACCAAGCAAGCCAGGTCGGTTTTTATGTATTTCATATTCAAAATACCATTCAATCATCCAAGATCACTCCCCTTGCTTACTTTACACCTACGTACTATATTATATGATTTCACCTTAATAGGGAAGCTAAATGTATAATCTATCCTGTGTAATTATTATACAAAAAAAGTAGAGAGGAGAATCTCCTCTCTACTTTTACTTATGTTGTACGAACTTAACCATTAAATTTGCAATTGTATGTTGCTCCTGTTCATCAGCAACTTTCCAAAGCTCAGCTAATAATTTCTCTTGGTCATTGCGTCCTTCTACTTCATTAGCAAGATAGTCGCCAACACGAAATGCCATATCTGATACCGCACCGCCATCTAAACCTTTGTCTTGCGCTTGCTCTAAACGTTCTCCTAAAAAGCTCTTCCACTGATCAAAATTATCTAATACTGACATAATTAAGCACCTCACTATTGAGTAATAAAATCATCCTTAATTTGTGCAACTATTCATTTTTTATGTAAGAATTTTTTAGCAGTGCCAACCGCCATTCACTCCGATAATTTGTCCAGTTATGTAAGACGCTCCTGGTGATACGAGAAATGAAACTGTTTTCGCTACTTCTTCTGGTAATCCTATTCTACCTAATGGTATATCTTCAGCAATTCCCATTTTATCTTCTTCAGAAAAAACACTTAACATTTCCGTTTCAATTGCTCCTGGTGCTACTGCATTCACACGTAATCCACTTAAAGAAACTTCTTTCGCTAAAGCTTTCACATATGAATTTTGCGCCCCTTTTACCATTGAATAAAGCACTTCACAAGAAGCCCCTATTTGTCCCCATATAGATGAAACAATTACAATATTACCACTTCTTCTCTCAATCATAGGCGGAAGTGCCATTGAAAGTAATTTATATACGTTCTTCACTTGAAGTTCTACCATATAATCTAATTCATCGTTTGTTACATCTGTTACTAATCCAAAAATACTCTTCCCCGCTGCGTATACAATAACATCAATAGGATGTTCAATTTGTCCCCACAATCGTTCTGCTCCATCACTAGAAGCTAAATTAGCTTGAACAGGGATAACTTCTCCCCATGCCTTCTGCAATTCCAATACCTTTTCTTCACTGTTATTGTAATGAACATAAACTGTATATCCATCTTGAATTAATTGTTTCGAAATAGCAGAGCCAATCCCTCCGCTCCCTCCAGTTACTAACGCATACTTTTTCATAAATTCCCTCTCTTATCTCTACAACTTCAATTTTCACACAACTAAATAATACCCTCATCTTACAATTTTTCAATGATAAGATGAGGGTATCTTTAAAATTTTATTTTTTCGGTAACACCTGACAAACACTCATTTTTTCTTCTGATAACAATAATCCCGCTACTTCTTGTAAGTCTTGAACGGTTAGTCCTTCTAATACAGTCAATGCATCAAATAGGCTAGATTCATTAAACGCGTATCGTGTAAATTGATTTGCAATATATTCTGGTGAATTTAACGAGCGTAAAAAACCACCAATTTTCTTTTTCTTCACTCGTTCTAATGCCGCCGCATCTAATTGATCATAATCTGTTTTTAATAAAATATCTTTTAAACGATCTGCCAATTCATCAGGTTGTTTCGTATCACCACCAACCATTGCAAAACCGAAGTTATTTTCTTCTGTATAGTCATACGAGAATGAATCATCAATAAGTCCTTCATTATATAAAGCTTCGTAATGAACAGAACTTTTTCCAAATAAATAATCTAAAAGTAACGTAAGCGCAATTTCTTGTTTTAAAAGCGCTTGCCCCTTTTCTTTTAAATTAGTCGCTTTAATACCAACTAAACATTTCGGCGTTTGCACAGGCATTGAAATAATTTTTTTCTTTTCATTTACCTCATTTGGTTCTTCTTCAAATGAACGCACAATTTCTGGCTGGTTTTTATAATCTTTTTTCGCTTGATTTTCACGTACTAAATCCATTGTTTTCTCTGGATCAATTGCACCCACAACAAATAATAACATATTGCTCGGATGATAAAATGTTTCATAACATTCATATAATAAATCTTTCGTAATTTTACTAATAGATTCGATTGTCCCCGCAATATCAATTTTAATTGGGTGTTTTACAAATAAGCTATCAATTAACCCAAAGTACAAACGCCAATCTGGGTTATCTTGATACATTTGAATTTCTTGCCCAATAATCCCCTTCTCTTTTTCAACTGTTTTTTCAGAGAAATAGGGCTCTTGTACGAAGTTTAGCAATGTATTTAAATTTTGTTCTACGTTTGAAGTACCTGAAAAAAGGTAAGCTGTTCGTGTGAAGGATGTAAAAGCGTTTGCCGATGCTCCTTGTTTACTAAACAATTGGAAAGCATCGTGATCTTCTTTTTCAAATAATTTATGCTCAAGAAAATGTGCAATCCCATCTGGCACACGAATCATTTCTTCTTTCCCTAATGGTACAAATGTATTATCTACAGAACCATATTTCGTCGTAAACGTTGCAAATGTTTTATTAAATCCTTGTTTCGGTAAAACATATACATCTAATCCATTAGGAAGTTTTTCATAATAGAGTGTTTCTTTTAATTGCTCATAAACAATTTTCTTCACTTACTCTCCCTCCGTTCCTTGTAAAAAGTAAATTGTATCTAGTTCAATATTTTTAGCAACTTTTACAATTTCTTCTTTTGTCACACTTTCTATACCTGTAAGCCATTCTTCAACTGGACGTGTACGATCTGAAATAATGCCATGATATAGCATTTCTACAAAGCCACGTGGTGTATCAATTGCCTCTAATATTTGATTTTGGATGACACTTTTTGTTTGATGTATTTCTTCTTCAGAAAACTCTCCGTTTTGCATCGCAAGCATTTGTTCTTTAATAATCTCAACTGCTTTTTCATAATTTTTCGCTTCAATTCCTGACATAACAAATAATAAACCTTTATGACTTTCAAAGCGCGATGCTGCATAGTACGCTAAACTATTTTTTTCACGCACATTTACGAATAACTTCGAATGAGAAAAGCCACCAAACAATCCATTGAACAATTGCAATGCAAAATAATCTTCATCTTTATATGTGACAAATGTACGATAACCGATGTGTAATTTACTTTGTTTTAATTCTTGTTTTTCAACAACTTCTTTTTCTTCATTATTTCGTCTATGAAGGAGTACATTTCTTTCTCTCACTGGACGAGCTGAAATAGAAAAATACTTACTTACAAGATCAACGGCGTTTTCTGAAATATCACCAATAATATATAGATCCATTTCATCTTCCGCTAACACCTTTTGATAATATTGATACAGACTTTCATTTGTAATAGACATAACACTCTCTTTTTTTCCATTTGCACTTAAACGATACGGTTCTACTTTGCACATTTCTTCAATTAAACGCTCGTTTGCATAACGCATTTTATCGTCATAAGTAGCTTCAATTCTCTGTAACAGTGCTCTTTTTTCACTTTCTACGATAGAAGATAGGAAACCGTTGCCCTCCGTTGCTGGATGTAACACAATATCTGACAACATAGAAAGCGCTTTTTCAAATAACGGTGGTGCATCATGTAAGTAAACTTCATTTGCAATGTCTACATAAATGGAGATAATATGGTCTTCCCCTTTTTTACTTACATCTACCGCTAAAGAAGATCCGTATAATTCTTCTAAATATTGACGAAGACGAATTACAGAAGGTAATTTTTCTGTCGCACTTTGCAATACGTATGGCAATAAGGCACGCTCTGTCACCGTCTCCTCATTTAAAGGCGCTTTAAAACGAAATACAAAGGTATTCGTTTTATATTTATCAGTCGGAATAATATGTACGCGCAAACCATCTAACTCATGTAGTTGTTGTTCCATTAGTTTCATTTATAGCCCTCCTTTACGTATATAGGAATATTCCTCTTCAATATACAGTTTTTAGAAATAAAAAATCAACTTTTCTCCCTTATTATGCTTACATATGATTCTTTCTAAAAACTTTAATATGTAAGGAACATAGTAAAATTCCGTATTAAATATATTCTATGTAAAAAAGCCCACACTAATGTGCGAGCTTTTTTATACTTATAAAATACTTATCGTTTTCCTTTTTCATAAGGAGTTCCTAATGCTTTCGGAGCTTCAGAACGACCTACAAAACCAACAAGCGCTAATATTGTGAATACATATGGTAATATCGTTAATAAAACACTTGGAATTTGATCTAATACAGGAATTGTTCCGCCCGTTACACTTAGAGATTGCGCAAAACCAAAGAATAGAGCTGCACCTAATGCGCCTAGTGGATTCCACTTCCCAAAAATCATAGCAGCTAAAGCTAAGAAACCTTGTCCTGTAATAGTTGCCCCTGAGAAGTTATTAGAAATTGACATTGCAAAAATCGCTCCACCAATTCCAGCAAACACTCCTGAAATACAGACTCCAATATAACGCATTTTATATACATTAATCCCCATCGTATCCGCTGCCATTGGGTGTTCACCAACAGCACGTAGACGAAGACCGAACGGTGTTTTATAAATAACATACCAAACAACGAATGCTAAAATAATGGCAATATACGACGTTATTGGTACGTTCGAGAAAAATATTTTCCCTAAAACCGGAATATCCGAAAGGCCTGGAATATCAATCTTTTCAATACGATACTGAATAAAGTCAGTCTGCCCTTTATCAAAAATCTTCTTAATTGCAAATACTGTTAAACCAAGAGATAAGAAGTTAATGGCTACACCACTTACAACTTGATCTGCTCGGAATGTAATAGAAGCTACCGCATGAAGTAATGCAAATAATCCACTACCAATTGCCGCAAATAATAACGCAATCCATGGAGTCATCGTTCCCCAAGTATCACCCATCAATAAGTTTGTAACAACTCCAATAAATGCACCAAATAGCATTAGTCCTTCTAATCCGATATTTACAACACCCGATCGTTCACTAAATACACCACCTAGTGCTGTGAAAATGATAGGTGCCGATGTATATAACGTACCCGTCACAAGAATGGCTAATATATCTAAAAAGCTCATTTATTTCCCCTCCTTGCTCATGCGTGTAAGCGCCCATCTTAACACATAACTACATGCAACAAAGAAGATGATACATGCAATAATTACATTAATAAGCTCTGACGGTACATCTGCCTCAAAGTTCATTTGAGGGGAAGCACTTTTCAAACCACCAAATAATAAAGCTGAAAGGATTATACCAAACGGATTATTCCCTCCAAGTAATGCTACGGCAATCCCATCAAATCCTACTCCTGTAAACGAAGACATCGCTGTCATACTCTGAAATGTCCCTAATCCTTCCATCGCTCCACCAATCCCCGCAAATGCACCAGCAATTGTCATAGAGAATACTACATTACGAGAAACTTTCATACCTGCATATTGAGAAGCATGCTGATTAAATCCTACAGACTTTAATTCGTAACCTAAAGTTGTTCGATCTAATAAGAACCACATTAAAATAGCGATTAAAATTGCTATAATAATTCCCCAGTGTAGACGTGAGCCGTCAGTAATAGAAGCAAGCCAGTCTGAAGATAGTGACGCACTCTCTTTAATATCATACGTTTTGTCATTACCCGCATGTAAGAAACGCTTAATGATGTCATACGTTACATACAACGCAATATAGTTCATCATAATAGTTACAATAACTTCATTCACTTGAAACTTCCCTTTTAAATATCCCGGAATGAAGCCCCAAATTCCGCCCACCAATGCGGCAAATAAAATCGATAATGGAATATGAAGGAACGCTGGTAGTGAGACTGCATAACCGAACCAAACCGCCGCAAGCCAACCAACTAACAATTGACCCTCTACCCCGATATTAAATAAACCTGTACGAAATGCAAACGCCACCGATAAGCCAGCAAGAATAAGCGGTATCATTGTACGGAGCGTTTCACCAATCGCACTTGCGCTGCCGAACATTCCTGTCCAAAGTGCACTATAACCAACAATTGGATCATAGCCACTAACTAGCATTACAATCGCTCCTACAAGTAAGCCGAAAATAACGGATAGTACTGGGACTAAAATATTTATCGTTCGTTCTGTTAAAAGTTTTTTAGCCATTTGTACCCACCTGCTCCTTCTTTGTTCCTCCAGCCATTAACAATCCAAGCTGTTGTTCATTCGTTTCTTTCGCATCAACTATTGCTACAATTTCCCCTTCATAAATAACAGCAATTCGATCGCTAACATTTAAGATTTCATCTAACTCTAATGATAAAAGTAATACACCTTTTCCTTTATCCCTTTGCTCTATTAATCTCTTATGAATAAATTCAATTGCTCCTACATCTAAACCACGTGTTGGCTGTGCCGCAATTAATAAATCTGGATTTCGGTCTACTTCACGTGCAATAATTGCTTTTTGTTGATTGCCCCCAGATAGAGCGCGTGCTAACGTTTGCTCACTAGGTGTACGTACATCAAACTGTTCAATAAGAGCCTTTGCTTTTTCTGTAATTTTGCTGAAATTTAAAATCCCTTTCTTTGAAAACGGATTTTTATAGTACGTTTGAAGAACTATATTATCTCTAACAGAAAAATCAAGAACGAGTCCGTGTTTATGACGATCTTCTGGAATATGACCAATTCCTTCTTCTGTTATTCTTCTAACAGGCCAATTTGTTATTTCTTTTCCTTTAATTGCAATAGAACCTGACTCAACTTTTCGTAAACCAGTAATTGCTTCTATTAATTCACTTTGTCCGTTTCCATCAATCCCTGCAATCCCAACAATTTCCCCCGCACGAACAGTTAAGTCAAGGCCTTTTACAGCAGGTAGTTGACGTGCATCGTGAACAACAAGGTTTGCAATTGAAAGTACCTCTTCTTTTGGCTTCGCGTCTATTTTTTCTGTTTTAAAATTCACTTGACGTCCGACCATTAATTCTGCAAGTTTATTTTCATCCGTATTTGCAACGTCAACCGTTCCAATCCCTTTTCCTTTACGAATAATCGTACAACGATCGCAAACTTCCATAATTTCTTTCAACTTATGTGTAATAAGAACAATAGATTTTCCTTCTTGTACAAGCTTTTTCATAATTTGAATTAGCTCATGAATTTCTTGTGGTGTTAACACAGCTGTCGGTTCATCAAATATTAAAATTTCTGCACCGCGGTAAAGAGTTTTCAAAATCTCAACACGCTGTTGCATACCCACTGAAATATCCTGTATTTTCGCATATGGATCTACAGCCAAACCGTATTGTTCAGACAGTTTTTGAATTTCTTTAGCAGCATCCTCAACAGCAATTTTCCCTTTTTTCTTCGGTTCATTTCCGAGAATAATATTCTCTGTAACTGTAAAATTATGAACAAGCATAAAGTGTTGATGGACCATTCCAATACCAAGGTCATTTGCTATATTCGGATTTGTGATTTTTACAGGTTTACCTTTAATTTTAATTTCACCCTGCTCTGGTTGGTACAAACCAAATAGTACATTCATCAATGTGGATTTCCCTGCACCATTTTCTCCAAGTAAAGCATGTATCTCACCCTGCTTTACTTGCAGCGTAATATCATCATTCGCTACAATGCCTGGGAATACTTTCGTAATGTTATTCATCTCAATTACGTATTCCATTGTGTTCCTCCTTTTAACAGGGAACATTCCCTATTACACTATTAACTTATTAAGCAATTCGGAAGTTTTATACATACAAAGGTTAGTTCTATGAACTAACCTTTGCTATTTCTCTATTTATTTTTTTAGAGAAGCTTCGTATTCTTTATACTCTTTATCTGTAGCTGGCACTTTAATTTCACCGGCTGTAATTTTCTTTTCAAGCTCTTCTACTTTTGTTAAAATTTCAGGGTTAACTTTTTTCACGTTATCAGTTGTTTTTGAAATACCAATACCGTCATCTTTTAAGCCAAACTCTTCAATTTTCCCACCTTTTAAATTCCCATCTTTTGCTTCTTTAGCTACTTTTTCTACAGCTACATCAACACGTTTAATCATTGAAGTTAATGTTACATTTTCAGGCATACCTTCTTGATGTTGGTCACGGTCAACACCGATTACCCAAACATTTTCACCTTTTTTCTTACGGTTTTTCGCTTCTGTGAACACACCGTTACCTGTACCACCAGCAGCATGATAAATTACGTCTACGCCTTGACCATACATTGCTGAAGCAAGAACTGTACCTTTTTCAGGCTTATCGAATGCTTCTGCATATTCAGATACGATTTCAATGTTTGGATTTACTGCCTTTGCACCAGCTTTAAATCCATTTTCAAATTTACTAATTAAATCACTTTTCATTCCACCAACAAATCCTACTTTATTCGATTTTGTTGACATAGCTGCTACCGCACCTACAAGGAATGATCCTTCATGATCTTTAAACGTAATGCTCGTTACGTTCGGTGCATCTACAACAGTATCTACGATTGCAAATTGTTGTTTTGACGATTCTTTTGCTACTTCTTTAATTGCACCCTCTAATTTATAACCAATTCCGAATGTTAAATCATATTTATCTTTCGAGAATTTTTTTAAATTCGGAATATAATCAGCCTCTTTTTCAGACTGAAGGTAACGATAATTTGTCTTTTCTTTTAAACCATTATCTTTACCAAACTTTTGTAACCCTTCCCAAGAAGATTGGTTGAATGACTTATCATCAACGCCCCCAACATCCGTTACGAGACCAACCTTGAAGTCTTTATTGTCTTTCGTGTCTTTCTTGTCACTGCTCGCCTTATCCGAGTTACCACATGCACCTAAAACTGTACTTGCTGCTAATGTTAATGATAATAAAAGGCCTGCTTTTTTCTTCATACTAGAAACCCCTCCAAAAATGATATATATTTATTTATTCTTACGCTGCTGTTCCTTACTTCTTGCTGTCACCTCCCTAAAAAGGAATTTACCTACATACGCTTTCTTAATACGTGGAAGCTAAATTTATCAGCTCTAAAGTAATTGATAGAATATAAGATTGGCTCATCATTTTGATCATAGTGCATTTGTTTTAATACAAGCAGTGCTGTTTCAGGCTCACATTCTAAAATCGGTGAGATTTTAGGGTGATAGCCAATTGGCTCAATGTGGGCAACCGCATATGTTATGCGCTTATGTGTGTTATTATGTATCACCGTTAATAATGATTCCTCATTGTAACCCGATAAATCTGGCAATATTTCTTTTGCAAGTTTATCGATACAATACACAACAGGTTCCCCATCTGCTGTACGTACGCGTTCAATCATCACTGCATTAAAACCATCTTCACTATTAAACTTCTCTTTTTCCTCTTCTGTTAAAGTTGTAGTAGATGATGATAAAAAGATTGTTCCTGGTGTTTTCCCCACACTAGAAATCATATCTGTAATACTAGAAAGTTGTTCTATTCCAGAAGAAAATAATGGCTTTGCATTTACAAATGTCCCTACACCATGTCTACGAATGACAACATTTTCTTCTTCTAAAATACGCAACGCTTCCCTTAAAGTCGCTCTACTTACGCCAAGTTCTTTCGCTAAATCAAACTCTGATGGTAACTTTTGTCGTTCTTTATAAGCCCCATCTTTAATTTTTTCTTTGATGTGATCAATCACCCGTAGATATAGGTGACGACTATCGGATTTTACTGACATAAGACTCCCCCGCATTTCAATTATTCGACCTCTGATGTAAGACTTCTTTTCTCTTTTTTCAACTTACAACATAGTACAAATGACTAAACACCAAAATAAGCGTAATTGTCGAATAAATAATAATAATTTTTTTTAATGAAATTTTCACTCTTTATTGCATAAAAAAAACTTTGCACCATAAACATTCCTCATTTCGAGAAAAAGTTCGGCACAAAGATCCTTTACATCCTTTGTTACACACTTTTCCCCTCATAGTCTAGCAATTCATGGTTGCCAGGTAGAAACTTATGGACCTTATCTCCAAGATTATATGAGGCAGTGATTCTTTTCGAAGTAATCTTACCACTTGCTCTCATACGTGTCAACAAAATCTAACATTTTTCTGCATTAAATATCGAACATTTACATAAAACATACTCAAAGTATTCGTATTCTAAAGAGCACTCCTGAATGTAAGCCCTTTCTTTATTACTGAGTATAGTATATAACAAAAACACTATATAAAAAAGCCTAATTGTAAAAACAATTAGGCTTTTTTTAAGAACTTTTTTCTTGTACATCATTAATGAGCACTTCTCTCGGTTTACTACCTTCATATGGACCTACTACACCATTCATTTCCATTGCATCAATTAGGCGAGCAGCTCGCGTATAACCTACTCTAAACCTACGTTGTAACATAGAAACAGATGCTGTTTGCATTTCCACTACAAGTTGAACCGCTTCATCATATAATTCATCTTCTACTTCCTGCTTCGTATCAGGAACATCTTGCGGAATCATATCTTCTTGATATTGTGCTTTTTGCTGTCCAATAACATATTCTACAACTCTCTCAACTTCATCATCTGATAAAAATGCGCCTTGTACACGTACAGGTTTCGATGCACCAATTGGTATAAACAGCATGTCTCCACGACCTAGTAGCTTCTCTGCACCACCACCGTCAAGAATTGTACGAGAATCCGTTTGAGAAGATACAGCGAATGCAATACGTGATGGAATATTTGCTTTAATAACACCCGTAATAACGTCAACTGACGGACGTTGCGTTGCAATAATTAAATGAATACCAGCAGCACGAGCCATTTGCGCTAGACGCATAATCGCATCCTCTACATCAGACGAAGCAACCATCATTAAATCTGCTAACTCGTCCACAATTACTACAATATAAGGTAATTCGGGTTGTTTCGCTTCTGATTGACTATTATGCTCTTTTATATAATCGTTGTATCCTTCAATGTTACGTGTACCACTATGAGCAAACAATTCATAACGACGTTCCATTTCACTCACAACTTTTTTCAATGCTTGCGATGCTTTTTTCGGATCAGTTACAACTGGCGTTAACAAATGAGGCACACCGTTATATACATTTAACTCTACCATTTTCGGGTCAATCATCATTAATTTTACCTCATGTGGTTTTGCACGCATTAAAATACTAACAATAATACCGTTAATACATACACTTTTCCCGCTACCTGTCGCACCAGCTACGAGTAAATGGGGCATTTTATTTAGACGGGCTAATACAGCTTCACCTGTAATATCTCGGCCAAGACCAATTAACAACTTCTCTTCCGGATGGTTATTAGCCTTAGAATCAAGCACTTCCCTCAGTGTTACCATCGAAACTTCTGAGTTCGGAACTTCGATCCCTACAGCTGATTTCCCGGGAATTGGCGCTTCAATACGAATGTCCTTTGCAGCTAAAGCAAGGGCTAAATCATCACTTAAACTGACAATTTTGCTTACCTTTACCCCCATATCAGGATACACTTCATATTTTGTAACTGCAGGACCTCTATGTACTTTTGTTACTTTCGCTTTCACTCCGAAACTTTGGAATGTACGTTCTAATTTACGAGCATTCTCATAAATTTCCGCATTTTCATTTGTAACTTGCTTATTCTTTGGAAATTTTAATATATCAAGTGAAGGAAGCTTGTAATCTTTATTTTCTACATTTGAAAATTGCATAGGAGGTGCTTGCGCTTCACTCTCTAACGATTCAACAATTTTTTCTCCACGCTTTTTCTTTGGTTCTTCAATTGGCGGAGTCTCTTCAATAAACGGTGAAGTGATCAAATCTTCTTCCTCTACTTCGATTCGTTTATCCTCTTCTTCATTTACAGGATAATTCTCAGTGAAATTCGAAATAATCGGAGGATCAATTGAGATTTCTTCCATCGGCTCAATAATTTCTTCTTGTTCTGCAGCACGTTTGCTTCTTGTGCTTCTTGTTGTTTTTTTCTTTTCTGTTTGTTCAGCCGTTCTTTTAGCTCTCCAATCTTTATAATCCCCTTGCATCACTTGAAATTGACTTCTAAGAATTCTACCAACTGGCGCTAACACTTCTCCAATATGCTTATTTGTTATACAAAGTATACCGAGAATAACTAGAATAATACCAATGATATAAGCTCCTACTTCGTCAAATAAGAAGTAACATGTTGCGAACATAAGCGCACCAAACATACCACCACCTAAATGAACGCTATCTGGCCCCTTTTTCATTTCAAGAAAGAAGTTATCTTTCGTACTCACAATAACAGAAGTATTTTGCACTGCTCCATCTTTTGTAAGAAGGTTAAATAATGTAATATGACTAAACATTAATATCGCCAATACAATTAAATAAAATCCAATTAATCGTTTATTTAAAAGGTTCGGCCATCCGCGTTTTATAACAAAGGAAACCGATAAAGCTATTACACCTAACACACCAATTATGTACCACTCACCAAAGAAGAAGCGAAAAAATAACACAAACGATTTTCCTACAACGCCTAGCTGTAAAATCGTAATGATTGAAAGTGCAAAAAGAGTTAAACCGACAATTTCATAATACAAAGTTGGCTTTATCGTACGCCTTGCCTTTGCCTTCGTCCCTCTTTGCTTTTGTTTTGCCATTTCTTCACCTCGCGTTCTACATATAAATAAAGCTCCCCTCAAAATGCTCTATTTATATGTCTGTTTTCTCTATTTTTCAGGTCTTTATATCTTCTATTTTTACACTTCTTGTAAAATGCTAAATAAACAGAAGAAAGCAGCCTACTCATGGCTGCTCAACCGTCTTGTTTTTTATATTATACCATAGCTTCTAAACAAAATCCTTCTTTTTGCTAAAAGGTTATTTTCTGACCGGGCTCAAACTCTAAATAGTGAAGTGGGTCCGTACTTAGCACACGTACAATAGAATAACATCCATGTCCCTCTTCAGAAACCATTAATTCCACACCATTTATATTTACAACTTTTTGACTTTCACATTGTGAATAATCGGCCGGATACACAAGTTGCTCTGGCATAATTGTATATAAAATCATTGTAGCATTGTCCCTTCTGTACTATCTTCTGCGCGAACATCTATTAATTCGTTTAATTTTCGAATTGCATTTCCAATACCGCCGACATCATCTATAAGACCGTACTTTACTGCATCCCCACCAATTACATTCGTCCCAATATCTCGCGTTAAATTTCCTTTCGCAAACATAAGCTCTTTAAAACGATCTTCTGTTACTTTCGAGTGCTTCGTCACAAAACGAATGACTCTTTCTTGCATCTTATCCAAATACTCAAATGTTTGTGGCACACCTATGACAAGACCTGTTAAACGAATTGGATGAATTGTCATCGTCGCAGTTTCCGCAATAAACGAATAGTCAGTAGAAACAGCAATCGGTACACCGATGGAATGTCCCCCACCTAAAACTAGAGATACTGTTGGTTTTGAAAGTGAAGCTACCATTTCAGAAATTGCTAGCCCAGCTTCAACGTCACCTCCAACCGTATTTAATATTAAAAGCAAACCTTCAATTTTCGGATTTTGTTCAATCGCAACAATTTGCGGAATGATATGCTCATATTTTGTTGTTTTATTTTGCGGTGGTAATTGAACATGACCTTCCACTTGTCCGATAATCGTTAAACAATGAATACGTGATTCATTCATCTGTGGTACATTTGTCTGTCCAAGCTGTTGAATTTTTTCAACTATTGAAGCCTCTTTTCCAGCTTCTTTTGGCTCAGCTTCTTTTTCTTCATTTGTATATCGATCACGCTCTGTCATTTCGCATCCCCTTTCACTCGTATATAACTATTATTTCTTAAGTTATAAATTTCATTCGATAGGGTTAAAAAGAAAAAAGATCACCCATAAGGGTGATCTTTTTATACTTCCATAATAATCGGTAAAATCATAGGTTTTCTCTTTGTCTCTTCGTACAAGAACTGTCCTAATAATTCACGAATATTTTGTTTTAACATTGACCATTCAATTGAATATTCTTTAATTGACTGCTCAACAATCATACGTACAATCTCTGTAGATCGTTCAATTAACGCTTCTGATTCACGAACATATACGAAACCACGTGAAATGATTTCTGGACCAGAGATAATTTTCTTTTCATCTTTACCAAGCGTTACAACAACTACTAGTATTCCATCTTGAGATAACATCTTTCTATCTCGAAGAACGATATTACCAACGTCACCTACACCTAATCCATCAATTAAAACATTACCAGCTTGTACTTTACCGACTAAGTTCGCTTCATCGTCACCAAAAGCAATTACATCGCCTTTTTCTACGATAAAGATATTTTCTCTTGTAATACCTACATCTTCAGCTAAATATGCATGTGCTTTTTGCATACGGAACTCACCATGTACGGGTACAAAGTACTTTGGTTTCATTAAATTTAACATTAATTTTAATTCTTCTTGGCTACCGTGACCTGACACGTGAACTTTTCGTTCGCCGTAATAAACAACTTCAGCTCCAGCTCTAAATAACAAATCAATAATTTTTGATACAGATATTTCATTACCCGGAATTGGCGAAGCAGCAATGATAACAGTATCACCTTTACGAATTGAAATTTGTTTATGTGCTTGTTTTGCCATTCTAGATAGAGCAGCCATCGGTTCACCTTGACTACCTGTCGTTAAAATAGCTACCTTCTTCTCTGGAAAGTTGTCTACTTCTTGTAATGAAATAACCATACCTTCTGGAACATCTAAATAACCAAGACGTCTTGCAATGTCTACTACTTTCACCATACTACGTCCTACTACCGCTACTTTTCGCCCTGTTTCAGCAGCTGCATCAAATACTTGTTGAATACGATGTACATTCGATGCAAATGAAGCAACGATAATACGACCTTCTGCGCCGTAGAACACTTTAGAGATTTCTACACCAACTTCTTTTTCTGAACCTGTATAGCCTGGGCGCTCTGCGTTTGTACTATCAGATAATAAGCAAAGTACGCCTTCATTTCCGATTTGCGCCATTTTCCCAAGGTCTGCTCCACTATTTCCAATTGGAGTTTGATCGAATTTAAAGTCTCCCGTATATACGACTGCACCTTTTGATGTATGGAAACAAACGCCAACAGAATCCGGAATACTATGTGTCGTTCCGAAGAATGACACCGTTGTAGTGTTAAATTCTACTGTTGAATTTGAATCGATTGTTTTTAGGTCTACACGGCCTAACATGCCCGCTTCACCAAGTTTTTCTTGTATAAGTCCTACTGTTAATTTCGTTGCATAGACTGGAATAGATAATTTACGAAGTACATACACAATTCCACCAATATGATCTTCATGACCGTGAGTAATAAATAAACCTTTTACTCGCTCTTGATTTTCCACTAAATATGTAATATCAGGAATAACGATATCAATTCCAAACATTTCATCTCCCGGGAACATTAACCCTGCATCTACGATAAAGATTTCAGAATCAATTTCAACACAGTACATGTTTTTCCCGATTTCACCTACTCCACCAAGAGCAAATACTTTAACAGACTCATTCTCTTTTCTCTTCATGTTGTTGCCTGGTTTAAAAATCTTGCAAACACTGATTTCACTAAAATTGCAGAGACACCAGGGGAAACTCTACAACCACCATATTTTCACCGTCCAAGACGAATGTCCTTACCGTTATGCGATATCATGTCCTTGTTTATTTTTTAAACCAGGTTTCACCTCTCTTTCATTATATAAATCAAATATCTTATTCGATATGATATGAAAATTTAATTAAATTATAATTTTTCCCAATTTTGCTAAGCATACCCGTACTAAGCTACTTAGCCATATTATACCTGATACAAGAAATAGAACACAAGTTAAATCGTGCGAAAGAAAGAGTAAAAGAACGGAATGACAACAAAAGTATCGAACGTATTTCCTTTATATTTACTTCGATTTTATACTCCATATTATTTTGAAGAACTAGCCATACATACGCTAAATTCATTTCATAATAGGGAGTTTCAAGATTTATTTTTCTAGAATCTAACAAAAACACTTACAAAATGGAGTTTTTTTATGAATTACGTCAAATTTGAGGGGATTTCTCTAAAAACAAACACCGTAGTTTATTACGTTTATTCCATAATATCTATCATTTTTCGACTCAGTTAAAGGGGTACGATTATTTTCTTATACACATAATGAAGAAGCGATTAATATTCTTATAAGAACACATATAAGTGAGAAAAAGAGGAAAAGATTTGCATATAATAAAAAATGACCTAGTTCTACACTAGGTCATTTTTTATTAACGAGGGATAGATTGCATTACAGATTGTAACGTTACTCTTTCTTCTTCTGTTAATGGAAGAAGTGGTAAACGTACAGAACCTACATCTAATCCAACCATTTGTAACGCTGTTTTTACTGGAGTTGGACTTGGCGCCATAAATAATGAATCAGTTACTCTTACAAGTAATTGATGTAATTTTTGTGCCTTCTTAAATTCTCCTGCTTGAAATGCTGTAATCATTTCTTGCATTTCGTTTCCGATAACATGAGATGCTACCGAAACGATACCTTTCGCTCCAACTGCCATAGCTGGTAACGTTAAACCGTCATCACCGCTGTATACCGCAAAGTCGTCCGCTGTTTTTTCAATGATTTCTGTCATTGTTAACACATCGCCGCCGGCATCTTTAATAGCAACAATGTTTTCTATTTCTGATAAACGAACAACTGTATCAACGGAGATTTGTACAATAGATCGTCCCGGAACGTTATATAGCATAACCGGAAGCGGCGTACTTTCAGCAATTGCTTTAAAATGCTGATACATTCCTTCTTGACTCGGTTTGTTATAATACGGTGCTACTAGCATTACTGCATCCACACCAACTTCTGTTGCCTTTTTAGTTAAGTCAATAGAAGCATGCGTATTATTGCTACCTGTTCCAGCGATTACGGGCACTCTTTTATCGACAACAGATACGACATGGCGATATAACGCTACTTTCTCTTCTGAAGTTAATGTAGGAGATTCTCCTGTCGTTCCTCCTACCACGATTGCTGTTGTACCGTTATCAATTAAATAATTTACCAATTTCGTTGTCTTTGCAAAATCGATATTCCCGTTTATATCAAACGGTGTTACCATCGCGGTTGCAATTGTCCCAAAATCTATCATGGTCTCACTCCTTATTGTTCCAGTTGCTTTTCTTTTGAAAGCTCAAACGCACTATGTAATGCATTTACAGCCTCCACCAAATCAATTTCTTTTACAAGAACCCAAATTGTTGTATGACTATCTGCCGATTGCAGGATTTGAATACCTTTTTCTGCTAAAGCTGTAACGATTTTTGCAGTAACCCCTGGGATGCCTGCCATTCCAGCTCCAACGATAGATACTTTCGCACAATGTTCTGTCACAATTGGCTCATATCCAAGTTGTTTTAGCACTTCGACAGCACGAGCTGATACATTATCATTTACTGTGTAAGCTACACCAGTAGGAGAAATGTTAATTAAATCAACACTAATGCCTTCGTTTGCCATTTCTTTAAATACATGCTGCTGTATGTCGTATGCCGTTTCTTTTGCAAGTACTTTAATTTGCGTTACGTTCGATACGTGGGCAATACCTGTAACAGGACGTTCTTCTACATCCTGCCCTTTTGTAGCACCATCGTATGCTGCAATAAGAGTACCTTCACTTTCAGAATACGTAGAACGTACACGAAGTGGCACTTTTGCATGCATCGCAATTTCAACTGCACGTGGATGAACGACTTTCGCACCTTGATAAGCCATGTTACAAATTTCGTTATACGTTACAGTTTGAAGATGACGTGCATCTTTTACAATACGAGGATCCGCAGTCATAACACCTTCTACATCAGTGAATATATCGATATATTCAGCATGAAGTGCAACACCTAATGCTGAAGCTGAAGTATCACTACCTCCGCGTCCAAGTGTTGTCGTATCACCTTTTTTCGTTTGCCCTTGAAATCCTGTAACGACGATTACATCTACATTTTCTAACTCTTCATGTATACGATCGCAATTCATTTCAATAATCTTTGCATTCGTAAAGTCATCATTCGTTACAAAACCAGCTTGTGCACCATTTAATGCTGCTGCTTTTATACCGTTCTCATTCAACATATTAGAGAAAACAATTGCAGAGATTAACTCTCCGCATGATAATAATAAATCTTGCTCACGTTTAGAAATAGTAGATTCCTCTTGATTTACAAGACTTAATAACGTATCCGTTGCATATGGTTCACCTTTACGGCCCATAGCAGATACGACAGTAACTACTTTATAACCAGCAGCTAATGATTTTTTTATATGATGAAGCGCATGCTTACGTCCATTGTCATCACGTACTGATGTGCCACCAAATTTTTGAACAATTATTTTCATATTTTGCACCTTCTCTTAGCCGTTTACACTAATTGTAATTTTACTAAGCGCTCTGCAATTTGAACAGAATTCCATGCAGCGCCTTTTAATAAGTTATCAGATACGACCCAAAGATGGAATCCTTTATCGTTATTTAAATCTTTACGGATTCTTCCAACGAATACTTCGTTTTTACCTACTGCAGTAGCTGGCATTGGATATAACTGCTCTTCTGGATTATCTTGCAGAACAATACCTTCCGCATTTGCAAGTAAGCTCTTTAATTCTGCTACTGTTACGCCTTCTTTTTCTACTTCGATGTAAACAGACTCAGAGTGTCCTGATACAACTGGTAAACGTACACATGTTGCCGCTACTTCTAATTCAGGCATATGCATAATTTTTTTCGTTTCGTTAATCATTTTCATTTCTTCAAACGTAAATCCATTATCTTGGAATTTATCAATCTGTGGAATCGCATTAAAAGCAATTGGGAAATGCTTCTTATCACCTGATACAGGAAGAACATTTGCCTTAACTTCTTCGCCATTTAAGATTGCTTGTGATTGTTCATGCAGTTCTTCAATAGCTGCCGCACCAGCACCTGATACAGCTTGATATGTGGAAACGATTACTCGTTTTAAACCATATTGCTGACGAACTGGCTCAAGAGCTACTACCATTTGAATTGTAGAACAGTTTGGATTTGCAATAATACCATTATGTTCTTTTAAGTCGTTTTCATTTACTTCAGGTACAACAAGTGGCACGTTTTCTGTCATACGGAATGCACTTGTATTATCAACAACAATCGCACCGCGTTTTGCTGCTTCTGGCGCTAATTGTTTCGATACAGATCCACCAGCACTAAATAGTGCGATATCTACTCCTTCAAAGCTTTCAGGAGTTGCCTCTTGAACTGTAAATTCTTCGCCTTTAAATACAAGTTTCTTACCTGCAGATCGTTTAGATGAAAGTAACGTTAATTTCCCGATTGGAAATTCTCGTTTCTCTAAAGTATTTAACATTTGTTCACCAACTGCGCCGGTTGCTCCAACTACAGCGACATGAAAAGTTTTTTGCTTTTCCATCACTATGCCCCTTTCTAGATACCAATCCTTCTATAACTTAGAATCAGAAGGAGTATACAATACCCCTTCTGATCTTAATAACGTTAATTTTATCATATTCTACAGTAAGAATGATGGTTTCATCAAAAATTGTCCGTTTTTTTTCGTTTTTTAATTCATATATCTGAATTTTTCTACGACCACCGGTTGCAATTGCTTCCCTTGCAGCGCTTCTAACACTGTATCTTCCAGCAGCTCCATGCGAGCTACCATTGAGTTCGGTTTTTTCTCTGGTGCATCTTGGCCGAATGGGACGAAGTAGATGTTTTTTGTTGCCATTAGGCGCATGAGATTTACTCCATTAAGCCCTAGAGCATCATTCGTCGAAACAGCCAATACGACAGGCTTGCCATTTCTTAACGTCGCTTTCGCTGCCATTAATACTGGAGAGTCTGTCATTGCATTTGCAAATTTACTCATAGAATTCCCTGTTAGTGGTGCAATTACCATACAATCTAGTGGAATTTTAGGTCCTAGTGGTTCTGCACCAACGATTGAATTAATTGCTTTAAAACCTGTTATTTCTTCAATCTTCTTAATCCACTCTGCTCCTTCTCCAAATCTAGTATTTGTTGATTGAACAGTGTAAGAAACAACAGGACGTACTTCTGCTCCCTCAGCAATTAATTTTTCTAAATGAGGCATTACTTCTTCGTACGTACAATGTGAACCTGTAAATCCGAAACCAATTCGTTTCCCCTTCAAACTCATTTCTTTTCCTCCTCCTTTGCAATTGCATCTGCTGCTAATAACTGAGAAAGAACATTTGCTAAAATTTGCCCAGCCGTTTTTGGGGCAACAATACCTGGTAATCCAGGTGCTAGCAATGCTTTGACTCCTCTTTTTTCCGCATATCTAAAGTCAGTACCGCCTGGTTTAGAAGCTAAATCAATCACTAACGTATGAGCTGGCATTTTTGCAATAACATTCGCTGTTACAACGAGATGCGGAATCGTATTAATTACAATATCGATATTTCCTACTTCTTTCTCTATGTCTTGCATATGAAAAGGAGAAAACATCATTTCTGTAATACGTGCAATATGTTCAGATCGTCTTGCTCCAACTTTGACATGGGCTCCTAATGATTGAAATGCTCTCGCAACACTCATTCCTGTTCTCCCAAATCCTAGAACCATTACATTGGACCCATGAATTGTATAGTCGGTATGTTGAATTACCATCATTAATGTACCTTCTACCGTTGGAATAGAATTGTATATTGCTACATCATCACGATCAAATAATTTAACAAGTTTTCGATTCGTAGTAGATACGAGATTTTCCAAGTAAGGTGTACCAATACCTGAATATATAGTAAAGTGTTCTGGTGTATTTTCAATTTGTTCTTTCGTTATTGAAACTTTTTCATTTGAAAAAATAGTATCTACTTCTCCTTTGGCATTTGTACCGGCAACCGGCAAAATAATTGCGTCTACAGAAGTGAAATCTAAATTTTGTATACTTTCTTTTGCTGCCCCTGTGAAACCATGATCTAACTGATCAAAACCTATCAAAGAAAGTTTCGCATCCAATTCAACTAGCTTACGAATTACTTCTAGCTGCCTTGCATCTCCTCCTATGACAGCAATATGCATCTCAGTCAACATTCCCTAATTCACCTTCTTTTTCTGTCATTTATAAGAAAAGTGCCTACTTTTTCTTTTTCCTCCACATCATATGTAATGTACGAGTTTATGGTGATTGAAAATCCAAATGCACATATGATTTATCAGGTTTCTATGTAGATACAAAAAAAGATGACCAAAATGGCCATCCTTCACTCCGAATTTGAACGATCTATACTATCACAAAGAAGCATATCGTGTCCGACTTTCTTTATTTGACTCCATGCCACTCTTACTTCTTGTGGTTCCTTTTTAAAACCTCCCCACTTCCCTACAGGTATTATAAGTGTTTGTATTTGTCCGTCTTTCTCATTAATCTCTAAATCCATATAACCTAAGGCTCCCATTTTTTCCGCTTTTTCTATATCTACAACCTCTTTACCGCTTAATTCACTTAATCGCATACTCACTCCACTCCCCTACTAAATTTTTCATTTGCATTGTCTATAATTAGTACCTATTCTATATGTATAAAAAAAATAACCTTCTCTCATTTAAAAAGAGAGAAGGTTATTTTCAGATACATCGTAAAAGTTGATTATAGTTTTATTCCTTTTGGAAGTTTTCCATCTGGACTAATTAATGCTGCAGAGAATTCATCTGTAAACATGTTACGAATTAACCCATCTACATTTTCTTTTGTTACAGTGTTTACACTTTCGATAATCTCATCAAGTGAACGATGCTTACGAAGTAGCAATTCATTTTTACCATTACGGCTCATACGACTATTCGTACTTTCTAAACTTAACATTAAGTTTCCTTTTAATTGCTCTTTACTATTAATAAGCTCTTTTTCTGTAATACCTGTATTTTTCAATGTTTCTAATGTTTCTTGCATTGTTTCATACAGTGTATCTAATTGTTGACTACCTGTTCCACCATACAGTGTTAACATACCTGTATCTTCATAAGAAGAATGGTAAGAAAATACTGAGTAAGCTAACCCACGTTGCTCACGTACTTCTTGGAATAAACGGCTACTCATACTACCGCCTAAAACGTTATTTAATACAATTAAGTTATAAATATCTTCGTGTCCCATTTGTAAGCCTTTATATCCTAAACATAAATGAGCTTGTTCTGTTTCCTTTTTACGTGCTACTTTGTTAAAATGGAAAATTGGACTATGTACTTGTTCACGGTTTGTTGTTCCTTCATAACTACCGAAATATTGCTCTACCGTTTGTAAGAAGGCTTCATCAATATTTCCTGCAACTGAAACAACTACATTTTCAGGTGTATAATGATCCTTAATATATTGGCGTAGCGTATCACCTGTAAACGTATCAAGTGTTTCTTCTGTTCCTAAAATAGGATATCCAAGCGGATGCGTTTCATATGTTGCTTTCGTTAACATATCATGCACAATATCGTCTGGAGCATCTTCGTACATTTTAATTTCTTCACATACGACATTCTTCTCTTTTTTCAATTCTTCTTCATCAAATGTTGAATTAAAGAACATGTCAGCTAATACATCTAAAGCATATTTAGCATGTTCATCTAGCACTTTTGCATAGTAACAAGTGTACTCTTTTGAAGTAAAAGCATTCACTTGCCCACCAATACTATCAAATGATTCTGCAATTTCGCGTGCACTACGTGTTTCTGTCCCTTTAAAGAACATATGCTCTAAAAAGTGAGAAATCCCGTTATTTTTTTCATTTTCATTTCTTGATCCCGCATGGATCCAAATACCAATCGCAACCGATCTTACAGTTGGTATATTCTCCATAACTATTCTTACACCATTTTTACAAGTATATTTTTTAATCAAAAACTTTCCTCCTACTGCCAGTTTCTCTAAATAAGTGCTATTATTTAATGATAACAAGTTTAAGGATGAATGTCATGCAAATGTATTTAATCCACACGTTTTTCATCCAGTAATTCTGTTATATTCCCTACTTTATATCCTTGTTCCTTCAATTTTTTAATCATTGTATCTAATGCTTCTGCCGTTGACGAAGTAGGATGCATTAATACGATAGCACCTGGGTGTATTTTTCTCATTACTCTCTGCAATAGTACATCTGGCTCAGGTCGCTTCCAATCGATTGTATCGACAGTCCACATAATCGTTCCCATTTGGAAATCATCAGCGATTTTCACGACTTCATCCCGAAAACTTCCACTCGGCGGGGCAAACCATCTCACCTTTTGATTCGTAGCAGCTTCAATCATTCGATTTGTTTTTTGTAACTGCTCTCGTATTTCATCAGACGATAGCGTTTTCATATTAGGGTGCGTATAAGAATGATTTCCGACTTCTTGATTTGCATCGACAATCATTTTTGCAAATCGTAAATTTTCTTTCACCCAACGTCCTTCTAAAAAGAAAGTCGCCTTCACATCATGCTTTTTCAATATTTCTAATATACGAGGCAAATACTCGTTTCCCCATGCCACATTTATTGTTAATCCCACCATCTTTTTATTCGGATGCCCCCTATAAATTGGAGCAGGTGATAAATCTTCTAAGTGGACACTCGGTGATACTTCCTTAAATTCAAGGTGTTTTTGATCAAATTCCTTTAGCTTCTTCATATTGTTATAGGATGCTTCCATATCAACTTGTCTTCCATTATATCCTGGTGTTGCTTTCCATATCTTATCAATCATCGCATTTTGAGGTGCAATCTCATATTGTTTTGCATGCTTTTGAATTTCTTCATATAAGTTATCCTGTGCAAAAACAGAATAAGAGCCTAAACTGACATATAAAGAAAATATACATATGTATGCCAATATACGAACTTTCATATAAACCCTCCCAAATTAACTATATAAAAAAACATTTTTCTTCTTATCTTTGTTAATTTGAGCGTTATAATGAAAACTATACCTATACTGACATAAAAATATATATAAATCATATTTTTACATAACAAAAAAAGCCAGTTAAACTGGCTTTCGCTTATTGCTGCTCTTGTTTGTTTTCTTCTTTAGCAGCTTCTTTTTCTTGCTCTTCTTTTAGCAATACTTTTCTAGATAGATTAACACGACCTTGCTTGTCAATCTCGATAACTTTAACCGTAATTACGTCACCGATTTTTACAACGTCTTCTACTTTACCTACACGCTCAAGTGCAAGTTCAGAAATGTGAACTAATCCATCTTTACCGCTGAATAATTCAACGAAAGCACCGAATTTCTCAACACGTTTCACTTTTCCTTCGTAGATTTCACCTACTTGTACTTCGCGAACGATATCTTCGATAATTTTCTTAGCTTTGTCGTTCATTTCTTGGTTTATTGAAGAAATGAATACTGTGCCATCTTGCTCGATGTCAATTTTAACGCCAGTTTCTTCAATAATTTTATTGATTTGTTTACCGCTCGGTCCGATAACGTCACGGATTTTATCTGGATTAATTGTCATTGTAATAATCTTTGGAGCGTACGCTGATAATTCAGTGCGTGGCTCTGGAATAACAGATAACATATGATTTAGAATGTGCACACGACCAACTTTCGCTTGTTGTAATGCCTCTTCTAAAATCTCACGAGATAGACCATCGATTTTAATGTCCATTTGTAGTGCAGTTACACCTTGTGCTGTACCTGCTACTTTAAAGTCCATATCACCTAAATGATCTTCCATACCTTGAATATCAGATAAAATTGTGTAATGCTCACCAGTTTTAACTAGACCCATTGCAATACCTGCAACTGGAGCTTTAAGTGGAACACCAGCATCCATCATTGCTAAAGTACTACCACAAATACTTGCTTGTGAAGTAGAACCATTTGATTCTAAAACTTCAGATACAAGACGTACTGTGTATGGGAAATCTTTTTCAGATGGAATTACAGGCTCAAGTGCGCGTTCTCCTAGTGCACCGTGACCGATTTCACGACGACCTGGTCCACGCATTGGTCTAGTTTCACCAACACTAAATGATGGGAAATTGTAATGGTGCATAAAGCGTTTTGATTCTTCTACACCAAGACCATCTAAAATTTGCACATCGCCTAATGCACCTAATGTACAAATACTTAATGCTTGTGTTTGTCCACGAGTGAACAAACCAGAACCGTGTGTACGAGATAAAATGCCAACCTCTGATGCTAATGGACGGATTTCGTCACCTTTACGGCCATCTGGGCGGATTTTTTCAACTGTAATAAGACGACGTACTTCTTCTTTTACAATTTTATATAAAATCTCATTTACTTGTCCTAATGTATCAGCGTCAGCTTCCTGCGCTTCGTAATGCTCAATAACACGCTTTTTCACTTCGTTAATTGCATCTTCACGTGCATGCTTCTCATGTACTTGAATTGCTGAATGCATATCTTCTTCAGCCATTTCACGTACAGCTTGGTTAAGATCAGCGTCAACTTCATAAAGTTTCACTTCTGTTTTCTCTTTACCTACAGCTTGTACAATCTCTTCTTGGAATGCAATTAGACGTTTAATTTCGTCATGACCAAACATAATTGCTTCTAACATTGTTTCCTCAGGCACTTGATCTGCTCCTGCTTCAACCATGTTAATTGCATCTTTCGTACCAGCTACAACAAGGTGAATATCACTTTGTTCTTGCTGTTCTACTGTTGGGTTGATAACGAATTCGCCGTTAATACGACCAACTGTTGCACCCGCGATTGGACCTTCAAATGGAATATCTGAAATCGATAACGCTAATGAAGAACCAAGCATAGCTGCCATTTCAGAAGAACAATCTTGATCAACACTCATTACGATGCTGACAACTTGTACTTCGTTACGGAAACCATCTGCGAAAAGTGGACGGATTGGACGGTCGATTAAACGACTTGCCAAAATTGCTTTTTCACTTGGACGACCTTCACGTTTAATGAAACCGCCAGGAATTTTTCCGACTGCATATAAACGCTCTTCATAGTTTACTGTAAGTGGGAAGAAATCTACATTTTTTGCTTCTTTTGATGCAGTTGCTGTAGATAGAACCGCTGTATCGCCATATCTTACTAATACTGCTCCGTTCGCTTGTTTTGCAAGCTGACCAGTTTCAACTGTTAGCTGGCGACCAGCTAAATCTATCGAGAAGACTTGCTTTTCTTGACTCATTTAAGTACCCCTCTCAATTTAAAGTATTCAATTCTTCTATGTAAATGGATAGTATATCACAATATTCTACCTCTAGTATTGCCTAAAATTAAGTAAGCTATAAAGCGTAGAAGATATATTTTTACCTAACAAAAAAGCGGGAATATTCCCGCTTCTTTGACTATCGACGTAAGCCAAGCTTTGTGATTAATTCACGGTAACGTGTGATATCGCTATTACGAAGGTAAGTTAGTAAGTTACGACGTTTACCAACCATCTTTAATAGACCACGACGTGAATGATGATCTTTCTTGTGAGTACGTAAGTGCTCGTTTAGAGTGTTAATTTGCTCCGTTAGGACAGCAATTTGAACCTCTGGAGAACCAGTATCAGTCTCATGAGTTCTAAATTGTGCAATGATTTCATTTTTACGCTCTTGTGTTAAAGCCATCCTATTTCACCTCCTATTAATTAAACCCCCAATTACCTAGCAAGCGTCGGTGAGTCGCAATGCCAAGCAATGGTTGTCATAAAGTACATAACATAGAATACTACTTTTCATTTGAAAAAGCAAGTATATTCTTTTCGCTCACAAAATATTCTTGGGCTGTTTTCTTATCTTTTGCGATTTGTTCAACTAACTCATCAATACCGTTGAATTTCTTTTCTGCTCTTATACGCATATGCCACTCTACTGTAACATTTTGATCGTATATATCTTTGTTAAATTCAAATAAATGCACTTCAATTGATAATTGACGCTCATCTTCTTTAAAAGTCGGTTTATATCCAATATTACATACACCATCGTACCATTCACCGTGAACTTTTAATCTCACTGCATAAACACCTACAGGTGGCAATAAATACTCATCACTTAAACCTACATTAGCTGTTGGAAAACCAATTTGACGTCCACGTTTGTCGCCGTGTATAACTGTTCCCGCTACAGTATAGGCTCTACCTAAAATAGATGGAATTTGCTCCATTTCGCCATTTCGAATTAACTTTCGTAATGCTGTAGAACTTACTTTCTCTTCTTGAAATTCAACTTTTTCAATCACAGTCTGTGTAAACTCCCCTCTTGCATGAAATGGTAAAGTCTCCATCTTTCCTTTTCCTAAACGTCCATATGAATAATCAAACCCTGCTACTACATGCTTTACATTTAAACCAATAATATAATCATCTACAAATTGTTGCGGTAATAACCCTGCAAATGATTCATCAAATTTAATTACATATAATATATCGATTCCTAAGCTTTCGACTATTTTTTCTTTATCGCGCATCGGTGTAATATACTCCACATGCGCATCCTTTTTTCCTAAAACAACAGATGGATGAGGATGAAATGTCATAACTGCACTTTTATATCCTCGGTCGTCCGCTATTTTTTTCGCAGTTCGAATTACACATTGATGTCCTAAATGAATGCCATCAAAAAATCCTAATGCCATTACAGTAGGTAGTAATTCTAATTTATTTTGTTCATGTGGATGAGTTAAATGAATAAGTTTCACGCTTGAATTCACCTTTTTCTGTAATAATCCTTCCAATAATTCATTATAGCTTTAGTTCTTGATTATTCACAAGTACTTTCATCGGCTTTAACATACCAGGATGTTTCGGATGATGTTCATAAATTGCTAAGCAACGATCATTTTTATCAAACACTGTAATAAATGGTGCTGTTATTTCTAATTCATTTTTTAAGAACATACCATTCTTTATTTTCTCTGCTTGCTTTTCATCTACAACCATTTTTGGAAACTTACTTAATGCTTCATCAATTGAAATGAAGATAGACTCTACTGTTCCATTTTGCACGTTTTCTTCAATTTCTTCAAATGATATGCAATCTTCTAATAAAAATTCACCAGATGCCGTTCTTATAAGGTGCGACATATGTGATGGGAAACCAAGTTTTTCCCCGATCATTACAGCTAACGTTCTTACATATGTTCCTTTACTACACGTTACACGGAAACGGAATGAAATATTTTCTCCTTCAAAAACTTCACGATCATCAAGTAATATGAATTCATGAATTGTAATTGTACGAACTGGACGTTCCACCTCTTGCCCTGCTCTTGCATATTCGTATAATTTTTTCCCGTTTACTTTTACAGCCGAGAACATTGGTGGCATTTGTTCAATCGTGCCTGTTAATTCCGCAAGGACTTTCTCTACTTCCTTACGAGTAATAGTACGATCTACATTTTTCGTTTCAACAACCTCACCAGAAGCATCTTCAGTTGTCGTTGAAAACCCTAATGTTACTTCACCTTCATATGTTTTCGTTTCACTTGTTAAAAATTGTGCAATTTTCGTTGCTCTTCCAACGCAAATTGGTAATACTCCTGTTACATCAGGGTCTAATGTTCCCGTATGACCAATTCTCTTTTCTCGCAATATCTTTCTTAATTTAAATACACAATCATGTGATGTCATGCCTTTTGGCTTATGTAATAATACTACACCTTCCATATATGTTCACCTCATCATAATTCTCTCGTAGTAAATATCCAAAACTTATTTTGCATTGAAAAAATGGATAGACAAATGTCTATCCATTATTCTTCACGTTTACCGTCTTTATTAATTTCATGTAAAAGTGTATCAATTCGATGACCATATCCGATAGACTCATCAAACTCAAAGGTAATTTCTGGTGTTTTACGAAGACGAATACGTTGGCCAATTTCTGAACGAATAAAGCCTTTTGCCTTCGCTAAACCTTTTAAAGTATTTTCTTTCTGTTCTTCATCACCTAAAACAGAAATATATACTTTAGCAATTTGTAAATCACCACTCACTTGTACATCAGTTACTGTAACAAATCCAATACGTGGGTCTTTAATTTTACGACTGATAATGTCGCCTAATTCTTTTTTCATTTGCTCGCCCACACGGTTCGCACGTAATTTCATAATTCTTCACCTCATTCAATACCATTCCAAATGTGTTATTGTACGTTCAATTTCAGGAAATGAATCGATGTACTCAAGTACACGATTCATTTCTTTCTCACAGATAACACGATTTGAGGATACGGAAACAATTGCAATTTCTGTACGTTGCCATACATCTTGGTGCCCAACTTCAGAAACAGCTACATTATAGCGCTGTTTTACACGAGTTAACACACGTTGTAAAATTGCACGTTTCTCTTTTAAAGAATGCACATCGTAAATCATACACTCGAATGAGAGTGAAGCGATAATCATCGCTTCACTTCTTCCATAATGTACGCTTCAATGATGTCCCCTTCTTTAAGATCATTATATCTCTCAATTGTAATACCACACTCATAGTTTTGTGCAACTTCTTTTACGTCGTCTTTGAAACGTTTTAACGTATCAAGTTGTCCTTCGAAAATTACTACGCCGTCACGGATAATACGTACGCCACTATCACGCGTAATTTTACCGTCTGTTACGTAGCAACCTGCGATTGTTCCAACTTTTGTTACTTTAAACGTTTGACGAACTTCTGCTTGACCGATTACTTTTTCTTCGAATTCTGGATCAAGCATACCTTGCATAGCTGCTTCAATCTCTTCGATTACTTTATAAATAATACGGTGTAAACGAATATCAACGTTCTCTAATTCAGCTGTACGCTTCGCGTTCACATCTGGACGTACGTTAAATCCAATTACAATTGCATTAGATGCAGAAGCTAAAATGATATCAGATTCTGTAATCGCACCTACACCAGTGTGAATGATTTTAACTTTTACGCCTTCAACATCAATTTTACGAAGTGATGCTGCCATCGCTTCAACAGAACCTTGTACGTCTGCTTTTACGATTAAGTTAATTTCTTTTACATCGCCCTCTTGGATTTGTTGGAATAAATCTTCAAGGCTTAATTTAGATTTCTCACCACGTTGTGCAACTAACGCTTCTTGTGCACGTGATTCACCAATTTGACGAGCTTTCTTCTCATCAGCAAATGCCATGAAACGATCTCCAGCCTGTGGTACTTCGTTTAAACCAGTAATTTCAACAGGAGTTGATGGACCAGCAACTTTTACACGACGACCAATATCACTTACCATTGCACGAACACGTCCGAATGAAGTTCCAACAACGATTGGATCTCCAACTCGAAGCGTACCATTTTGAACAAGTAATGTCGCGATAGTTCCTTTACCTTTATCAAGCTGTGCTTCGATTACTGTACCAGTTGCATAGCGGTTTGGATTTGCTTTATATTCTTCTACTTCACTTACAAGAAGGATCATTTCTAGTAAGTTGTCAATGCCTTCGCCTTGAATTGCAGAAATTGGTACGAAAATAGTATCTCCGCCCCAAGCTTCTGGAACTAATTCATATTCAGTTAGTTCTTGCATTACGCGATCAGGGTTTGCAGCTGGTTTATCCATTTTATTCACAGCAACAATAATTGGTACTCCTGCTGCCTTCGCATGGTTAATTGCTTCAACCGTTTGTGGCATAACACCGTCATCCGCTGCAACAACAAGGATTGTAATATCCGTTACTTGTGCCCCACGAGCACGCATCGTTGTAAATGCTGCGTGACCAGGTGTATCTAAGAATGTAATCTTCTTATCGTTTACTTCAACTTGATATGCACCGATATGCTGAGTAATTCCACCCGCTTCGCCTGCAGTTACTTTTGAGTTACGAATAGAATCCAGTAATGTTGTTTTACCATGGTCAACGTGTCCCATGATTGTAACTACAGCTGGACGTTCTTTTAAGTTCTCTTCATCATCTTGCTCATCAATGAATGTTTCAAACTCAGTCTCGCTTACAATTACTTCTTCTTCTACTTCAATACCGTAGTCGTTAGCAATTAACTCAATTGTATCTTTATCCAAGTCTTGGTTAATTGTTGCCATAATTCCAAGCATGAAGAGCTTCTTAATAATTTCAGATGGCTCTTTGCTTAATTTTTTAGCAAGATCTCCTACTGTAAGGCTTCCAGAGAAAGTAATTTTATCTGGTGTTTCTACAATTTGAGTTTGTTGTCTACCAGCAAAGTTCTCTTGACGTTTGTCTTCGTTTCCTTTGCCTTTTTTCTTTTTCTTATTGCTGTTCTTTTTACTGCGAACAACTTTTTCTTCTACTTCAAACTCATCTGCAACAGAAGGTTTTTCAGTTTGATATTCATTATCTAATTTATTTACTACTTCATCGTCTAACATTGTCATATGATTCGAAACCTCGATATTCATTTCTTTTAGTTTTGTCATAAGATCTTTACTTGAGATATTATGTTTTTTTGCATATTCATGCACTCGAATTTTACTCATACCTTCACCCCCGGTAATTTGTATCGAGCATGCTACGCAGCTTTTTCGCAAAGCCTACATCTAACACAGCTACAACGACTCGCTCATCTCTCCCAATCGCATGCCCTAATTGTTGTCGATTTTCGACCTTTCTCATTGGTACGTTGTAGTACGTAGTTTTATCTGTGATGCGTTTTGTAGTATTTACTGACGCATCTTCAGATAGCAATACAAGTTTTGCTTTGCCACTTCGTACTTCTTTTAAAACGAGTTCTTCACCCGAAATAATTTTCCGAGCCCGGTTTGCTAGTCCTAAAAACGATTTCCAATCGGACACTTATTTCGACTCCTTCTCAACAAGCTCAAGAAGCTCTTCATATAAAGAACCGTCGATTTTCGCTTTTAGATGATGTTCCAAAACATTTTTCTTTTGAGCTTGAAGAATGCTCTCCTTGTCCTTCGACAAGTAAGCACCTCGTCCTGATTTTTTCCCAGTTAAATCAATGGACACTTCTCCCTCTTTGGAACGAACAATGCGAACGAGCTCTCGTTTTGATTTCATTTCTTGCGTTGCAACACATTTTCGTAACGGAACTTTTCGATTGCTCATACTCATCACCTCTATTCGATTTCGTCTTCCACTGAATCGAATCCAAATGCGATTACGCTATCTTCTTCTGTTACAATACCAAGTTGTTTCGCATCAGACTCACTCTTAATATCAATTTTCCAGCCTGTTAATTTAGCTGCAAGACGTGCATTTTGTCCACGCTTACCGATAGCTAATGATAACTGGTGGTCTGGAACAACTACTGTTGTCGCTTTTTCTTCTTCATCTACAAGTACTTTAACAACTTGTGATGGGCTTAATGCATTTGCAACATATTCAACTGGATCATTTGACCAGCGGACGATGTCAATTTTTTCACCTTTTAATTCGTCTACAATGCGTTGTACACGTTGCCCTTTTGGTCCTACACAAGAACCAACTGGATCAACATCAGTGTTCTCTGCATATACAGAGATCTTAGAGCGATCGCCAGCTTCACGTGCTACAGAACGAATTTCTACAGTTCCATCATAGATTTCAGGAACTTCCATTTCGAATAAACGTTTTAAAAGACCAGGATGTGTACGTGATACGTAAATTTGTGGTCCTTTTGTCGTTTTTTCTACTTTCGTAATGAATACGCGAATACGATCATGTGGTTTGTATTGCTCATTAGGCATTTGCTCACTTACAGGTAATAAAGCTTCTACTTTTCCTAAGCTTACATAGATGAAACGAGCATCTTGACGTTGTACAATACCTACCATAATATCTTCTTCACGGTCACTAAACTCAGAGTAAATAACACCGCGCTCTGCTTCACGCACTCGTTGTGTGACAACTTGTTTTGCAGTTTGTGCTGCAATACGACCAAAGTCTTTTGGTGTTACTTCAATTTCTAGTACGTCACCATCTTGGTAGTTTGGATTAATTTGTCTTGCTTCCTCTACAGAAATTTCAAGACGTGGATCAAACACATTGTCTACTACGTCTTTACGTGCTAAAACTTGAATTGTTCCCACTTCTGGGTTAAAGCTCACACGAACGTTTTGTGCTTGATTAAAATTGCGCTTATAAGCAGAGATTAAAGCTGCTTCAATCGCATCAATAATAATGTCTTTGCTAATGCCTTTTTCAGATTCTAATACGAGCAAAGCATCTAATAACTCAGTGCTCATGAAGATCCCCCTTCTAACTAAAACGTAACAGCAAGTCGCGCATTTGCGACTTTATCCATCGAAATTTGGATTTCTTTTTTACGTGTTTTAATTGTTAATAATAATGTTATTGTTGTACCATCGTAAGAAAGCAGTTTTCCTTCAAACATCTTTTCACCATCAATCGGCTCATATGTTTTAATTGCCACTTGTTTTCCTACCGCTTGCTGGAAGTCTTTTTCTTTCTTTAATGGGCGTTCCGCTCCAGGAGATGATACATCCAAAAAGTAAAGATGAGGAATTGGATCCTCTTTATCTAAAGCTTCGCTTAAACGTTCACTTACCGCACCGCATTCTTCAATGTCGACTCCCTTTTCAGAATCGATGAATACGCGTAAGAACCAGTCTTGTCCTTCTTTCACATACTCTACATCTACAAGTTCAAGATTTAACTCTTCAACGATCGGCTGCGCAAATGCTTCTACAACTTCTGTGACTTTCTTATCCATAAACAGCCTCCTTCCTGCCGTCATGTACCATTTAAAAGAAGAAGACCCCGCCACTTTAAAAACGGTCTATCTTATTCTTTCTCGTTAGCTAACAAAAGCCCCTGCTGTTCAGCAGGGATTATCTGTCTTAGTATTACCAAATTTAAGAAGTAAAACTTGTAACAAAATATGTATATACGACAGAAATCTTTTACCTATCTACGTAGAGAAAACATAGATAGTAACACGAAAGAGTGGGTTTCCCCACTCTTTTCTTTACACAATATACATGACATGGTTATCTCGGTTAATAGTATATCATAGGAAATGTTGATTTGCAAAGACTTTTCCTACCTACTAGAACAGTGATAACTGGTTTTGATCCGGTAAATCTCCTAAACAACCTTGACTATCTAAATACTCAATAATTGTTTTCGAAACCTTACTACGCTGCTGCAAGTCCTCTTTTGATAAGAAGTCTCCATTTTTACGTGCTTCCACAATACTTAAAGCTGCGTTTGTACCAAGACCAGGTACCGCATTAAATGGAGGAATTAATGTGTCTCCATCAATAATAAATTCTGTTGCATGTGAGCGGTATAAATCCACCTTTTGGAATGAGTATCCACGCTCACACATTTCAAGTGTCATTTCTAGTACTGTTAATAAACTTTTCTCTTTCGGCGCAGCATCTAGTCCCTTTTGAGCAATTTCATCAATTCTTGCACGTATAGATGCTGAACCTTTCGCCATTGCCTCTACATCAAAATCATCTGCACGAACTGTAAAATATGCGGCATAGAATAACAGTGCAAAATGTACTTTAAAGTATGCGATACGTACAGCCATAAGTACGTAAGCAGCCGCATGGGCTTTAGGGAACATGTATTTAATCTTCTTACATGAATCAATATACCAACCTGGTACATTATTATTTTTCATGTCTTCTTCCCATTCTTCCGGTACACCTTTACCTTTACGAACCGACTCCATGATTTTGAAGGCTAATGATGGATCTAGACCTTGATAGATTAAATATACCATGATGTCATCACGACAACCGATAACTTCGCTCAGCGTACATGTACCGTTATAAATTAACTCGTTTGCATTACCAAGCCATACGTCAGTACCATGTGATAGTCCAGAAATTTGGACTAACTCTGAGAATGTCGTCGGTTTCGTCTCTTCTAACATCTGTCTTACGAATTTTGTACCAAACTCTGGTATACCAAGTGTACCTGTTTTACAGTTAATTTGCTCTTCCGTTACCCCTAACGATTCTGGACCAGAGAAAATTTTCATTACTTCTGGATCATCCGTTGGGATTGTTTTCGGATCAATACCACTTAAATCTTGTAACATACGAATAACGGTCGGATCATCGTGTCCTAGTATATCAAGTTTTAATAAATTATCATGAATCGAGTGGAAATCAAAATGCGTTGTTCTCCATTCAGCACCAATTGAATCAGCTGGGTACTGTATTGGTGAGAAATCAAAGATATCCATGTAATCTGGCACAACGATAATACCGCCTGGATGCTGTCCTGTTGTACGTTTTACACCGGTACACCCTGCTACTAAGCGATCAATCTCTGCATTTCGAATCGTTAAGTTATGATCATTTGCATAACCTTTTACATATCCGTAAGCAGTTTTTTCCGCAACTGTACCAATCGTTCCTGCACGATATACATAGTCTTCACCGAACAGTACTTTCGTATAGTTATGGGCACGTGGTTGGTATTCCCCGGAGAAGTTCAAATCGATATCGGGCACCTTATCTCCTTTAAATCCAAGGAACGTTTCGAAAGGAATGTCATGTCCATCTTTTACATATGGAATATTACAAGCAGGACATTCTTTATCTGGTAAGTCAAAACCAGAACCTACAGAACCATCATTAAAGAATTCTGATTGCTTACACTTCGGACATACATAGTGTGGTGGTAATGGGTTTACTTCTGTAATTTCCATCATCGTTGCAACAAATGATGACCCTACCGATCCACGCGAACCTACTAGATATCCGTCTACTAACGATTTTTTCACAAGCTTATGTGAAATTAAATAAATTACGGCGAATCCATGCCCAATAATACTTTTTAATTCTTTTTCTAAACGTGCTTCTACAATTTCCGGTAGCTCTTCACCATAAATGCTACGCGCCATTTTATAACTCATATCACGCGTTTCATCATCAGCACCTTCAATTTTCGGTGTGTATAGATCGTCTTTTACTGGATGCACATCACCAATTAATGACGCAATCTTTTGTGTATTTGTTACAACAACTTCTTTCGCTTTGTCTTCACCTAAGAATGAAAAACATTCTAACATCTCATCAGTTGTACGGAAATGTACTGGCGGTAATGAATGTCGATTTAACGGATTGGCTCCGCCCTGCGAACTGACTAAAATTTTACGATACATCGCATCCTCAGGGTCTAAATAATGCACGTTTCCTGTAGCAACAACTGGTTTATCTAACGTCTCACCTAGTTTTACTAAGTTAGAAATAATTGTTTTTAATTGACCTTCGTCTCGAACAAGCTCACGTTCTACTAAATGACGCAACACCTCTGGAGGCATTACTTCAATGTAATCATAGAACTGGGCAATTTCTTCTACCTCTTCAGGTGCCTTTTGCATCATTGCCTCGAACACTTCACCTTTATCACAAGCCGTTCCTACTAAAATTCCTTCACGATATTTTTTTAATAGTGACCTCGGCACACGTGGTACACGGTAAAAGTAATTAAGGTGAGAATATGAAACAAGTTTATATAAATTTTTCAATCCAACATCCGATGTGGCAAGTAACGTCATATGACTTGGACGGCCACGCTTATACGCATCCCCTTGTCCCATGCTATCATTTAATTGATCGTGATATTCAAATCCCTTTTCAATTACGTCTTTCAACATTTTCACAAGTAAATATCCCGTCGCTTCTGTATCATAAATCGCACGGTGATGTTGTGTTAATTCAATATCAAGTTTTTTACACATCGTATTTAATCGATGATTTTTCATTTCTGGGAATAAGAATCGTGCAAGTTCTAACGTATCAATAACTGGATTATTCGTTTTTTCTAGTCCAGCCTTTTTAAAACCTACGTTAATAAAGCCCATATCAAAGCTCGCGTTATGGGCAACAAGTGTATGGTCGCCCATCCATTCCTCAAACTTTTTAAACACTTCGTCCACTTCAGGTGCATCAGTTAACATATCATCCGTAATACCTGTCAATTCAATAATCGTCGCTGATAATGGTTGATGTGGATTTGCGAAAGATTCAAAGCGATCAATAATTTCGCCACCCTTTACTTTTACGGCAGCCAACTCAATGACTGTATCGTATACAGCTGATAAACCTGTCGTCTCAACGTCGAAAACAACATACGTTTCCTCTGCAAGTAAACGATGCGCTTCGTTATACGCTATCGGTACACCATCATTAACTAGATTTGCTTCTACACCATATATAACTTTAACTCCAGCCTTCTTCCCTGCAGAATACGCCTCTGGGAAAGACTGAGCCACGGCATGATCTGTAACCGCAATAGCCTCATGTCCCCATTTACCAGCTTGAGCAACAAGCTTAGAAACTGGAGTGACAGCGTCCATTTGACTCATCGGAGTATGGAGATGCAGCTCTACTCGTTTTTCGCCTTCTGGTGCTTTATCTTTACGAGACGGTCCTGTTATTTCATTAATATCATTTGCAATCATTACTAAATCTCGAACGAATGTATCGTTTTGAACAGAACCACGTGCTTTCACCCACATTCCTTTTTTCAAGGATTGCAGCATCGGAATATCTTCTTTGTCACGTGAGAACATTTTGATCATAATAGAATCCGTATAATCCGTTATTTTTAAAGTTAATAACGTACGCCCACTACGAAGCTCTTTTGTTTCTACATGGAAGACATATCCTTGAACCGTTTTTCTTCTTTCTTCATCTTGAATTTCTCGCATCGGTGTAATCTCTTCATCTGGCTTAATAAGATACCCGAGTGTAATCGGTCCTTCATACACAACGCTGCTTTCTTCAGCTTGCTTCTTCGCCATTTCTTCCATAGCTTGTATAACACGCTCACGGTCTTCTTGCTGCGTTTGTTCACGAAACTTTTGCATTTCTTCTGTATTTTGCTGTATATGTGTGTCTAACTGAAAACGCGGGAATCCAAAAACTTCGTATTGATCCCCTACTGGTTTCGCAACGTTTTTCTTTAAAGCCGTAGACTCCAGCTCGTTATTTACATTTATTAACAACTTCACTCCATTCACCTGTGGAAGCTGCTTCTTTAAGTATGCGAACATAGGTGAAAATGTAATTCGTTCCGTACAAAGCGGCCAATACGCCCTCACTTCTTCTTCTGTAAATTGTTTATTCTCTGTTTCTAATGCAAATGTTGTTCTTGCAATATGAGAAAATGATTGCTTAAGCTTTGTTTCTAGCAATTCATATAATTCTGTAGGCAAAATACGTGGCACTTGTAAATCAAAATGCCAACTTTTATTCGCTTTATCAATAACGAGCCTTTCAATACCACCGCCTTGTAAATATTGATTTATAAGGTCGTCTGGTATTTGCAACTGCTGGAGCAAAATTTGAAATCGCTCTTGTTGTTCATTTGTTAAAGACATAAGCACTCTCCTTCCATTTGCTATTATAAATTGAAACGTACCACAAAGAAAGATTTCTCACCTCTTCTTTTACAAAATACGTTTACAAAGAAAGAGAAGGTACCCCATTACGAGGTACCTCTTCTTATTTTAAAATATTTGCAATATATGTTTGAAGTTCTTCTACTTTTACTTCTTCAGACTCACCTGTAGCACGTACTTTCACTTCTACAATACCTTCGTCTGCTTTTTTACCAACTGTAACACGAACTGGAAGACCGAATAAATCTGCATCTGCAAATTTAACACCTGCACGTTCTGCACGATCGTCTAATAACACTTCATAGCCTTGTTCTTGTAATGAGTTGTAAATATTTTCACCCATTTCACGTTGTGCATCAGATTTCATATTTACTGGAATTACATGCACATGGAACGGTGCTACCGCTTTTGGCCAAACTAAGCCGTTCTCATCGTTAAATTGCTCTGCAATTGCTGCTACTGTACGAGATACACCGATACCGTAACAACCCATAATAAGTGGTTGTGTTTTTCCGTTTTCATCTAGGAATGTTGCGTTCATTGCTTCACTATAACGAGTTCCTAATTTGAATACATGACCAACTTCAATTCCGCGTGCGAAAAGAATTGTTCCGTTTCCATCTGGAGATTGGTCTCCTTCTTGAATGAAGCGTAAATCTGTATATTGACTTACTTTAAAGTCACGTTCTGGATTTACATTTACATAATGGAATCCTTCTTCATTCGCTCCTGAACATCCGTTAACAATTGATGCTACAGCATGATCAGCAATAATTTCGATATCACCTGTTACATTAATCGGTCCTAATGAACCCACTTCACAATTTAATAATGCTTTTACTTCTTCATGAGAAGCAAGCTCAACAACTGAAGCGCCGTATACATTTTTCACTTTCACATCGTTTACTTCGTGATCACCACGAACAAGTACAACTACTAATTTCTCATCTACTTTAAACACCATAGACTTAATGCACTTGTCAGCTGCAATGTTTAAGAATGCAGATACTTCTTCAATTGCTTTTTGGTCTGGTGTTGCTACTTTTTCAAGTGCTTTTTCTGCTTCGTCACTCTTCTTATACGTAGCTACAACAGGAGCCATTTCGATGTTTGCTGCATAATCAGATGTGTCAGAGTATGCAATTGTATCTTCACCAACATCAGATAATACCATAAATTCATGTGTATCTTTTCCGCCCATTGCTCCAGAATCAGCAATAACTGCACGGAAATTCAAATCACAGCGAGCAAAAATGTTAGAGTATGCTTTATATAAGCGATCGTATACTTCATCTAAGCTCTCTTGTGTAGCATGGAAAGAGTATGCATCTTTCATTAGAAACTCTCTTCCACGTAATAAGCCGAAACGAGGTCTTTGCTCATCACGGAATTTTGTTTGAATTTGGTATAATGTTAACGGTAATTTTTTATATGATTTCACTTCATCACGCACAAGATCCGTAATTACTTCCTCATGTGTCGCTCCTAATGCGAATTCACGAGCATTACGATCTTTCATACGCATTAATTCAGATCCGTAAGAATACCAACGACCTGATTCTTGCCATAATTCCGCAGCTTGCATAGCTGGCATTAATAATTCTACAGCTCCTGCGCGCTCCATTTCTTCTCGAACGATACGTTCTACTTTGTGTAATACTTTTAATCCAAATGGTAGAAAGCTATAAATACCAGAAGCATTTTGACGCATAAAACCTGCACGAAGTAATAGCTGATGACTCTTAATTTCAGCATCAGCTGGAACTTCACGTAATGTAGGACTGAATACCATACTTTGTTTCATTTATTTGCACCTCTTCATTTTACTCTTACACGCAGTAAAACCCCTCACCTCGAGTTAGGTGAGGGATTTTATTCTACGAGCTCTATTTCATTATAAGTTTCACTTTATTTTACAAGAAAAACTTACGAATGTCATTCCAAGTTACAACTAACATAAGTAACATTAATAATGCAAAACCAATAAAGTGAACCATTCCTTCTTTTTGGCGATCAATTGGTTTTCCTCGTAACGCTTCAATTAAGAAGAAGAATAAACGGCCACCATCTAAAGCAGGAACTGGTAATAAATTAAATAAACCAAGATTAATGCTTAGAACTGCAGCTAAACTTAGTACACGCGTAAACCCATAATCTACAACTTGATCTGTTAGATTATAAATTCCTACTGGACCTGATAACTCATTAATAGAAAATTGACCAGTTACTAATTTAACAAGAGATTCAAAAATTAGTTTCGTCCATTGGTACGTTTGTTCAAATCCTGATTTAATAGAACCCATTACTGTTTTCTCTACAGGAGAATAAACACCGATTCTACCAACTTCGTCTTTTCCTTCTTTATCAAGTGTTGGCGTTACTTTCACATTAAACTGTTCATTATCACGCTTTACTTGTAACGTAATTTCTTTATTTGGGTTTTCACGTACAATAGTAACAACATCTTTCCATGTACTTGTGTTTTTCCCATCAATAGCTTGAATTGTATCATTCTCTTTCAATCCAGCTTGCTGTGCTGCACTGTTATCCATCACTTTTCCGACCATTGGTTTGTCAATAGGGACCCCTTGTACAAATCCAAGAATCACAAAAATAACAAATGCTAAAATGAAGTTCATTGCAGGACCCGCAAAGATTGTTAAAGCGCGTTGCCCTAGTTTTTTCGAGCCAAATTGTCTATTATACGGGGCAATTTGAATTTCTTCCCCCGCAGTAATAATACGAGCCTTTTCATTCACTCGGAATGTTTGAAGCTCTTCCTCGTACTCTTCATAGCCCGAAATTGTTAAATTATGCTCCAAATCAGCTTGTTCGACTTCAATAACACGAACATTTGGATACTTTTCATATCCATCAAAAACTAATTTCACAACTTCGTCTTTTTCATTTAATACAAGGCCAACCTTTTTCCCAGGCTTTAACTCAACTGTGTCCGCATCCTCGCCAGCCATTCTTACATAGCCACCAAGGGGCAGTAATCGAATCGTATACACCGTTTCATTCTTTTCAAATGAGAATATTTTCGGACCAAAACCAATCGCAAACTCGCGGCATAAAATACCTGCTCTTTTTGCGAAATATAGATGCCCTAGCTCATGGAAAAATACGAGTGCACCGAAAATTAATATAAAGGCAATCGCTGTATTCAATTCCATAACCACCTTTGCTAAATTTGTTCCATCACAAACCGTCTTGTGGCCGCATCAATTTCCAAAATTTCCTCTAAGCTCGGTCGTGCAATGACATTGTGATGGTTCATTGCTTTTTCAATGAGGTCTTCCACTGTTAAGAAATCAATTCTCTTTTGTAAAAAGGCTTCAACAGCTACTTCATTCGCTGCGTTCATTACAGCTGGCATACTTCCACCTGCTTTTCCAGCTTCATACGCAAAACGTAAACAACGGAATCGTTCTTGGTCCATTTTCTCAAAATGCAACGTCCCTATTTCCCATAAGTTTAACTGTTTTGTGTCTGAAAGAGGCAATCTATCAGGATATGTAAGTGCGTATTGAATTGGTACTCGCATATCAGGTGAACCAAGCTGCGCCATTACACTACGATCTTCAAATTCAACCATAGAATGGATAATACTTTCTTTATGTAAAACAACATCGATTTGCTCATAAGGGATACCAAAAAGCCAATGTGCTTCAATTACTTCTAGTCCCTTATTCATCATTGTAGCAGAATCAATTGTAATTTTCGAACCCATTGACCAGTTTGGATGTCGAAGCGCATCTTCTACGGTCACACGATGCAATTCATCCCTCGTTTTATCGCGGAAACTTCCACCAGAAGCCGTTATAATAAGACGAGAAATTCTTTTTTCATTTTCACCATTCAAGCATTGAAAAATAGCCGAATGTTCACTATCAACTGGAAGTAACGAAACATTATGTTTTCGTGCTGCTTCCATTACAAGATGTCCTGCAGTTACTAACGTTTCTTTATTTGCAATTCCAATTGTTTTTTTCGCCTCAATTGCACGAAGTGTTGGTAACAACCCTACGCTACCTACAACAGCATTTACTACAATCTCCGCATCTGGATGTAATGCTACTTCTAAAAGTCCTTCACTACCATATACAATTTTTGTATTACCAGAAACAGATTGTAATTTTAAAACATCTTCCTCTCTTTGCACAGAGACGATTTGCGGAGAAAATTCTTGAATTACCTTTACTGCGTAGTCAATATTTTTCCCTACAGAAAAAGCAACGAGACGGAATTGGTCTGGGTGCGAGCGTAATACATCTAAAGTTTGTGTACCAATTGATCCGCTTGCACCTAATAAACTAATGTTTTTCATGACTCCAACCCCTCGTTCATTTATTAATTGTATTGTAATAAGAAGTAGAGAATTGGTAAAACGAATAACCAACTATCTGTTCGGTCTAATATACCACCATGCCCAGGTAAAATTGTACCTGAATCCTTTACGCCATAATGACGTTTAAAAGCAGATTGTACTAAATCACCAATTTGTCCAAAAATAGAAATGATAATTGTCAGCACAATTAAAATTACTACATTCGATTCGACTGGGAAGAACAAGTTGTAAACAAGTGCCACAATAATTCCACAAACGATGCCCCCTAATGAACCTTCAATCGTTTTATTTGGACTGATTTCTGGCCACAATTTTCTCTTGCCCAATGCTTTTCCTACGAAATATGCGCCTGAATCAGTAGCCCATATAACAAATAATGCGCAAAATACATATTTAATTCCTAATATTCTCGTTTCATTTAAATATAAGAATCCCATTGCCACATATGTCGTTGCCATCAGTAAAAATGAAGCATTATCAAAAGTAAATGTATTCTTAGAAAGGACTGTATATGATAAAAGTAATAAAACAATCACAAATGTGATTTCCAATTTACCTAATCCAATCCATGTAAACAGTTCTGATGCACTACTTGGAATTAAAAGAATCCACAATAATACTGCAGCTAAAACTGTCGGTACTGAAATAAGCGTAAGCTTATTCATACGAATTAATTCATATAAACCTATAGAAGCAAGTGCATACACTAAAACCGTAAAAGGCACGCCACCGTATATTACGATGGGAATGAATAGCGCGGCAGCAACCACTCCAGTAATAATTCTCTGTTTCACTACCAAACCCTCTCTTTCTACACGCCTCCGAATCTGCGCCCTCTATGTTGAAAGTCAGTAATCGCATTTAGCAAATGTTCTTCTTTGAAGTCTGGCCAATACACGTCTGTAAACCAAAACTCCGAATATGCAATTTGCCATAACATGAAATTACTAATACGTAGCTCTCCGCTTGTTCGGATTAACAACTCTGGATCAGGTAAAGAACTCGTCATTAAGTAGGAGGAAAGCATTTCTTCACTTACCTCTTCAGAACGAATTTTTCCTTCCTCATTATCTTTCATCATATGTTGCACAGCAGAAACGATTTCATCTCGACTTCCATAGTTTAACGCGAAATTAAGAATTAATCCCGTATTCTCTTTCGTATCTTCCATGGCTTTCTCCATCGCTCTGCGTGTATGCGTAGGAAGACGATCTTTTTGCCCTATTACTCGGACTTGTACGTTTTCTTCAATCAATTCTGGTAAAAATGTACCTAGAAATTCTTCTGGAAGCTTCATTAAATAATCAACTTCCTTTTTCGGTCTTTTCCAGTTCTCAGTTGAAAAAGCATAAAGAGTTAACACTTTCACATTAAGTTTACTTGCAAATTTTGTAATTTTCTTTACAACTTGCATACCTTCATGATGTCCCGCAATACGAGGCATTGCTCTCCTCTTTGCCCATCTTCCATTCCCATCCATAATGATGGCAATATGTTCTGGGATATATCCTTTTTTCACTTCTTCAACGAGATGATCAAACGATGTGTCCTTTTTACCTTTAAAAAAAGGAAAGTTTTTAAACATCATTCATACCCTCCAGCAAGCAGACGTATGCCTAAAAGTGTAAAAAGACCCCCTTAAGAAGAGGGTCATAATTGCGAAGTTATCGCTATTACACTTCCATGATTTCTTTTTCTTTGTTTTTTGCGATTTCGTCAACTTTTGCAATATATTTATCTGTTTCTTTTTGGATATCTTCAGTATATCCTCTTAAATCATCTTCTGTAATCTCGCCAGCTTTTTCAAGCTTCTTAAGATCATCATTTCCGTCACGACGTACGTTACGAACAGCAACTTTAGCTTCTTCAGCATATTTTTTCACAACTTTTACAAGATCACGACGACGTTCTTCTGTTAATGCAGGGAATGCAATACGAATTACAGTTCCATCATTAGAAGGATTTAAGCCTAAATCTGCTTTTAAAATTGCTTTTTCAATATCACCGATAGAAGTTTTATCATAAGGTTGAATTACTAGTAAACGCGCTTCTGGAACTGTAATGTTCGCTAATTGCACAACTGGTGTTGGTGCACCATAGTAATCAACTTGTACCTTATCTAATACAGACGCGTTTGCACGGCCAGCACGAACTGTTGCTAATTCACGAGAATAAGCAGCAACTGCTTTTTCCATTTTTTCATTTGAAGACTTCAATACTTGTTGTCCCATATTTATTTCCCCCTTACCACTGTTCCGATATTTTCGCCTAAAACGGCACGTTTAATATTACCTTTTTCCATAACTGAGAATACAATTAATGGAATATCATTATCCATACATAGAGAAGAAGCTGTAGAATCCATTACACCTAAACCTTCTTTTAATACGTCTAAGTAAGTAAGCGTTTCATATTTCGTAGCTGTTGGATCAATAGATGGATCCGCATTATATACACCATCTACATTGTTTTTTGCCATTAAAATTACATCTGCTTCAATTTCTGCCGCACGTAATGCTGCTGTTGTATCTGTAGAGAAGTATGGGTTACCTGTACCTGCTGCAAAGATAACAACACGTTTTTTCTCTAAGTGACGAACTGCTTTACGACGAATGTAAGGTTCTGCAACTTGACGCATCTCAATTGAAGTTTGTACACGAGTTTGAATTCCGATATTCTCCAAGCTATCTTGAAGAGCTAATGAATTCATAACTGTCGCTAACATGCCCATGTAATCTGCCCCTGCACGATCCATGCCCATTTCACTTCCAATTTTCCCACGCCAAATGTTACCGCCACCAACAACAACAGCAACCTCTACATCAAGTTCTGCAATTTCTTTTACTTGTTCCGCAACTGACTTAATAACAGTTGGGTTAATTCCAAATCCTTGCTCTCCAGCTAAAGCTTCTCCACTTAGCTTTAAAACGACACGATTATATTTCGGTTTACTCATAATGAACCTCCAATTGCTTACATCTTTATTTTAAAAAAGGGAACACAATGTGTTCCCTAATCTGTATTAGTTGCTACCTTTTACTTGGTTCATTACTTCTTCAGCAAAGTTGTCTTCGCGTTTTTCGATACCTTCACCAACAGCGTAGCGAACGAATCCTTTTAATGTTCCGCCTTTAGACTCAACGAACTGACGAACTTTCATATCAGGGTTTTTAACGAATGCTTGGTCAAGTAAGCAAATCTCTTCGAAGAATTTGCCTAAACGGCCTTCAACCATTTTTGCAACGATTTTCTCAGGCTTGCCTTCGTTTAATGCTTGTTGTGTTAATACTTGACGCTCATGCTCAACTTCTTCAGCTGTTACAGCATCGCGGTCGATGTATTTAGGGTTAACTGCAGCGATGTGCATTGCAACATCTTTAGCAGCAGCTTCATCAGTAGAACCTTCAAGAACTGTTAATACACCAATGCGTCCACCCATGTGTAGGTAAGCGCCGAATGCATCTGCATCAGTTTTTGATACGATTTCGAAACGACGAAGTGTAAGTTTTTCACCAATTTTAGCGATTGCTTCGTTGATGTGCTCTTCAACTTTTTTACCGTTTTCCATTGTTTGAGCCATAGCTTCTTCAACGTTAGCTGGTTTGTTAGTTAATAAGTGAGCAGCTAATTCTTTAATTAGTGTTTGGAAACCTTCGTTTTTCGCAACGAAATCAGTTTCAGAGTTTAATTCTAAGATTAAAGCATCGTTACCGTTTGTTTCGATGAAAGTTAAACCTTCAGCAGCAATGCGGTCAGCTTTTTTAGCAGCTTTCGCAATACCTTTTTCACGTAAGAAGTCAATTGCCTTCTCCATGTCGCCGTTAGTTTCTGTTAAAGCTTTTTTGCAGTCCATCATACCTGCGCCAGTTTTTTCACGTAATTCTTTTACCATTTGAGCAGTGATTGCCATACTTTTCATCCTCCTAAAATATGTATTTATACCTTTTATAAAGGTGTTTATACCTTAAAAAAGGTGATAAAAGGCCGAACCCCTTATCACCTTTCCAACTTTGTTACGCAGTAACAGTTTCTTCACCTTGTTTTGCTTCAAGGATCGCGTCTGCCATTTTAGATGTAAGAAGTTTTACAGCACGAATTGCATCATCGTTTGCTGGGATAACGTGATCGATTTCGTCTGGATCACAGTTTGTATCAACGATACCGATGATTGGAATGTGTAATTTGCGTGCTTCAGCAACTGCAATACGCTCTTTACGAGGGTCTACTACGAATAATGCACTTGGAAGACCTTTCATATCTTTAATACCGCCTAAGAATTTCTCAAGACGCTCTAACTCTTTTTTAAGTTGAACAACTTCTTTCTTAGGAAGTACTTCGAAAGTACCATCTTCTTGCATTCTTTCGATGTCTTTAAGACGCTTGATACGCTTTTGGATTGTTTGGAAGTTTGTTAAAGTTCCGCCTAACCAACGTTGGTTAACGAAGTACATACCAGCACGAGTTGCTTCTTCTTTAATAGCTTCTTGTGCTTGTTTTTTAGTACCTACGAATAAGATGTCTCCGCCTTCAGCAGCGATGTCGCGCATCGTTCTGTAAGCTTCCTCAACTTTTTTCACAGTTTTTTGTAAGTCGATGATGTAGATACCGTTACGCTCTGTGAAAATGTAACGCTTCATTTTTGGGTTCCAACGACGAGTTTGATGTCCGAAATGAACACCAGCTTCAAGCAATTGCTTCATAGAAATTACTGACATAATATAGTTCCTCCTAAATGGTTTTTGATATCCTCCGTTTACTTCATCTCTAAGCGAAACTACAAACGTAGCACCAACACTTAAATCAGTAAACGTGTGTACTTTGTACTGACACCACTGCTTACTATATCATACTGAAATATTACAATCAAGTCGAAAATGCGAACAATGTAAAACTTTCTTTGTGCATACTCGAATTCTAGTATTACCAACCTTCATTTCTTTTAAGCAAAAAAATAAATACAATTAATAGTTTTCTCAGAAAACACGCTTATGACACTTTTCACAAGCACCATCTATCCATTGCACATAAAAAACTCTCCTCGATTGAGGAGAGTTTTTTACAAATTAGTTTGTTTTTAATTTAGCAAGTTCCTGTAGAAACTTGTCGTTTAGCACTTTAATGTATGTTCCTTTCATACCTAAAGAACGAGACTCAATAACACCAGCACTTTCTAATTTACGTAGTGCATTTACGATTACAGAACGAGTAATTCCTACGCGATCAGCAATTTTACTTGCAACAAGTAAACCTTCTGTTCCATTTAATTCTTCGAAGATGTGCTCAATCGCTTCTAACTCACTGTAAGATAATGAGCTGATTGCCATTTGAACAACAGCTTTACTACGTGCTTCCTCTTCGATTTCTTCTGCTTTTTCACGTAAGATTTCCATACCTACAACAGTTGAGCTGTACTCAGCAAGGATTAAATCATCATCTAAGAACTCTTGACCAAGACGAGCTAATACTAATGTACCTAGACGCTCACCGCCACCAACGATTGGTACGATTGTAGTTAAACCTTGACCAAATAATTCTCTGTTTTCTACTGGGAATGCTGTGTAAGCACTGTTCACATCTAAGTTTGAAGATGTTTCTGTAATGTTGAATAAGCTTTGTGTATATTCTTCTGGGAATTGACGTTCTGCAAGCATTTGCTTCATGCGTTCGTTTTCGATTTGTTGGTGAATTGCATAACCTAGTAATTTACCACGACGGCTAACTACGAATACGTTTGCTTCGATTACTTCACACATTGTGTCAGACATTTCTCTAAAGTTTACAGGCTTCCCTGCTGCGCTCTGTAATAACGCATTTAATTTTCTCGTTTTTGCTAATAATTCCATTTCAAAAGTTCCTCCTACATGTTACTCACATATTTTTTCATCACTTGGAAACTAGGGCGAGTCACCTGATGACACTATTACAAAATAAACTGGCTCACATCTTTATTTTTAGCAATTGTTGCTAATTTCTCCTCAACGTATTGAGGTGTTATCGTTATTTTCTCTAACGTAATTTCAGATGCTTCAAACGATAAATCTTCAAGGAGCTTCTCCATAATCGTATGAAGTCTTCTTGCTCCAATATTATCTGTATCCTGATTAACTTGATAAGCAATCTCAGCAATCTTACGAATAGCTTCGTCTGAAAATTCAATTTCTATACCTTCAGTCGCTAATAATGCCATATATTGTTTAATTAACGCATTGTCAGGCTCGATTAGTATTTTAACAAAATCGTCTGTCGATAATTTTGTTAATTCTACTCGAATCGGAAATCTCCCTTGCAATTCCGGAATTAAATCCGACGGTTTAGACATATGGAACGCTCCAGCTGCAACGAATAAAATATAATCCGTTTTTACTGATCCGTATTTTGTCGCAACATTCGACCCTTCTACAATCGGCAAAATGTCACGTTGCACACCTTCACGTGATACATCTACGCTATTCGACTGCTTACCAGCAATTTTGTCAATTTCATCGATAAAAATAATCCCGAGCTGTTCAGCACGATAAACAGCCTCTTGTGTAACTTCATCCATATCAATTAAGCGCTGTGCCTCTTCATTTGTCAAGAGTTTTCTTGCTTCTTTTACAGAAAGTTTACGTTTTTTCGTTTTTTTCGGCATAAAACTTCCTAGCGCATCTTGGAAATTCATTCCCATTTGCTCCATACCAGTTCCTTGTAACATATCAAACATGGAAGACTGTTGTTCAGTCACTTCAATCGATACAATTTCGTCTTCAAGAAGCCCTGCAGCAAGCTTTCTCTCCACATCTTGACGCTTCTTTTCGATTTCAACATCTTCTTGTGTATCAGACGTTTGATTCGAATTTTGAGTGCCTCCAAAAAGCATCTCTAATGGATTTTTGAATCCAGATTGTTTCTCTGGACTCGGCACTAAAATTTCAACAAGACGTTGATTCGCTTGCTCTTCGGCTTTATCTTGAACTTTCACTACCATTTCTTCTTTTACGATACGAACCGATGTTTCCACCAGGTCACGTACCATCGACTCTACATCTCTACCCACATATCCAACTTCTGTGAATTTTGTGGCCTCAACCTTAATAAAAGGTGCTCCAACGAGTTTCGCCATTCGTCGTGCTACCTCTGTTTTCCCAACACCTGTCGGTCCAATCATTAAGATATTTTTAGGTGCAATTTCGTCACGTAAATTTTCAGCTAATTTACTGCGACGATATCGATTTCTCAACGCTACAGCAACCGCTTTCTTTGCGTCTTTTTGACCGATGATGTATTGATCTAATTTTTCCACAATTTGGCGCGGAGTAAAATGTAAATGCATATAAAATGCCTCCCTTACGATTCTACAATTCTTCAACAATTATGTTGTGATTCGTATAAACACAAATATCGCCAGCAATCTCTAAACTCGCTTTCGCAATTTGCTTCGCTGTTAAGTGTTCACTTGCATATTGCTTTAAAGCACGACCTGCAGAAAGTGCATAATTTCCACCAGATCCAATTGCTAAAATACCATCATCCGGTTCAATCACTTCTCCTGTACCTGAAACAAGGAGCATAGTTGTTTTATCCATGACAATGAGCATTGCTTCTAGCTGACGTAACATTTTATCGCCACGCCATTGTTTGGCCATTTCAACAGCAGCACGCTGCAAGTTGCCATTATACTCTTCTAATTTCCCTTCAAACATTTCAAAAAGAGTAAATGCGTCAGCAACTGATCCTGCGAAACCAGCTAAAACTTTACCTTGGAAAAGTTTACGAACTTTACGAGCTGTATGTTTCATTACAACAGCATTTCCCATTGTCACTTGGCCATCTCCAGCCATTGCACATTCTCCATTATGATGAACTGCAAATATCGTTGTAGCGTGGAAATTTCCCATAGAAAAAACTCCTTTATTTGTTTTTATAGCTTTTAAAGCAATTTATGCCCGCGGGTGATGCTTCATGTAAACAGAACGCAATCTTTCTTTAGAGACATGCGTATAAATTTGTGTCGTCGACAAATTTTCATGGCCTAATAACTCCTGTACAGTACGTAAATCCGCCCCTTCATCTAGCATATGTGTAGCAAATGTATGCCTTAACATATGGGGACTTATCCGCATTGTCAGCGAAGCCTTTTTAATGAGTTCATTTAAAACATAACGAACTCCACGACTTGTTAGCGGTGTACCTTTCGCATTTAAAAATACCATATGAGAGTCTTCGTCAGTCTTATTAACTAACTGTTTTCTCCCATTCTCTATATAAGTAATTAAAGAATCTTGCGCATAGCTTCCGAACGGAATATACCTTTGTTTTTTTCCTTTTCCCATTACTAAAATTGTTCCCACCGCAAAGTCAATATCGGTAAGTTGTAAATTGACACATTCACTCACACGGATCCCAGTCGCATACATCAACTCTAACAAAGCTTGATTCCTTTGACCTAATGGTGTTTCCGTGTCAGAAACTTCAAATAATTCCTCTAACTCTTCAGCATATAAAAACTTTGGGATTGACAATTCTTTTTTGGGGAGTGACGCAAGTGCAAACGGATTATCCTTTCGATAACCTTCACGCATCAAAAAACGATATAAACTTCGTAAGCTTGATACTTTTCTTGCGACAGATTTACGGGCTAACTTCTCATCGTGCAACGTCGTTAAGTACAAACGAACATCCGCGTATGTAACGTCTAAAAAAGAGGATATGCCTTCTCGTTTCATAAATTGCACAAAATGTTCTAAATCATTTTGATAACTTGCAATTGTATATTTTGAATAATTTCTTTCAATTTGTAAATATCCAACGAATAATTGTAACAATTTCTTCACATTCACACAACTCACCTCAATAAAGGCTACTAAATCGTATCACAACTTAGTAGCCTTTGCAAGAAATTTAACTAAATATTTACAAAATTTCGAATCGTTTCTAAAGCGCGTGCTGCGTACGCTTCATTTCGTTCTGCTTTCTTTTTAATCTTCTTCTCTAACGGTGCAAATAGACCGAAGTTCGCATTCATCGGTTGGAAGTTTTTAGCGTTCGTTGCCGTAATGTAATTTGCCATGCTACCCATCGCAGTTACTGGCGGTAATACAACTGGCTCTTCACCTTGCACAAGACGCGCAGCATTAATTCCTGCTAATAATCCTGATGCTGCTGATTCAACATATCCCTCTACTCCAGTCATTTGACCAGCGAAGAATAAATCATCCCGTTGTTTATATTGATACGTTGGACGAAGCAAATTAGGTGAATTAATAAACGTATTACGATGCATTACACCATAACGTACAATCTCTGCATTTTCCAATCCTGGAATTAACTGTAGCACTTCTTTTTGCGGTCCCCACTTTAAATGTGTTTGGAAACCTACGATATTGTATAAAGTTCCCGCTGCATCATCTTGACGTAACTGAACAACAGCATATGGCGTTTTCCCTGTTTTTGGATCTTCCAATCCAACAGGTTTCATAGGTCCAAATACTAACGTCTGTCTCCCTCTACTTGCCATAACCTCTACTGGCATACAACCTTCAAAGAAAATTTCTTTTTCAAACTCTTTTAAAGGCACTGTCTCAGCAGCAATTAGAGCCTCATAAAAACGATCAAACTCTTCTTCTGTCATTGGGCAATTTAAATATGCAGCTTCACCTTTATCATAACGCGATTTTAAATATACTTTATTCATGTCAATGCTGTCTTTTTCTACGATTGGGGCTGCAGCATCATAGAAGTAGAAATAATCTTCTCCTGTTAATTCTTTCAATTTTGCAGAAAGATCAGGAGATGTTAATGGACCTGTAGCAATAATTGTCGGTCCCTCTGGAATATCTGTAATTTCTTCATTCATTACAGTTACATTTGGATGGTTCTTTACGTATTCTGTTACTTTAGCTGCGAACTCATGACGGTCTACAGCTAAAGCGCCTCCAGCTGGTACAGAGCACTCATCCGCCGCACGAATAATTACAGAATCCATTAAGCGCATTTCCTCTTTAATAACTCCAACTGCATTTGTTAAAGTGTTTGCACGAAGTGAGTTACTACATACTAATTCAGCGAATTTATCTGTGTGATGAGCTGGCGTTTGCCTTACCGGTCTCATTTCATATAATCTAACTTGGACACCACGTTTTGCAATTTGGTAAGCTGCTTCACTTCCTGCAAGACCTGCGCCAATGACGTTTACTACTTGTGTTGTCATTTATATCACCTTTCCTTTTCTTCCCGAAAAAAATGTGAGCAGTTACGCTCACATTTGTTGTTCTTCTTCATAATCGCACGAAATACATTGTACTTGCACGCCTTTTTTCAACTTTTTCTCTACAAGCATGCCTTCGCACTTCGGACACTTACGACCAATTGGCTTATCCCAAGATACAAAGTCGCATTCCGGATACGTACCGCACCCATAGAAAAGACGTTTCTTTTTATTACTACGGCGTTCAATAATTTGACCCTTATCACACTTTGGACAAGTAACACCGATTTCTTTCACAATCGGCTTTGTATTACGACAATCTGGGAAATTCGAGCAAGCCATAAATTTCCCGTATTTACCCATTTTAAAGACCATTGGGTGATTACATAATTCACAATCTTCCCCAGCTGGTTCATCTTTAATTTCCACTTCACGCATTTCTTTTTCCGCTTTTTCTAAACGCGGTTCAAAACCTACGTAGAAATCATCAACAATTTTTACCCAATTCGCATTTCCTTCTTCTACTTCATCAAGGCTTTGCTCCATATTGGCAGTAAATTCAATGTTAATAATTTCTGGGAAAAACTCTAAAATAAGTTCAATTACTATTTCACCAAGTTCAGTCGGAACGAAGCGTTTATTATCCAAGCCTACATACCCACGCTTTTGAATCGTTTCAAGTGTAGGTACATATGTCGACGGTCTTCCAATTCCAAGTTCTTCAAGTGTTCTTACTAGGCGAGCCTCTGTATAGCGCGGAGGAGGTTGTGTAAAATGTTGCTTTGGTTCTAAATCCTTTGAAAATACAGTTTCCCCTACTTCTAAAGGCGGCAACATCTTATCCTTTTCTTCAGCACCATCATCTTTTGACTCTACATACACTTTCATAAATCCTGGGAACTTTACAACCGATCCACTTGCACGGAACTGAACATTGTTATTAATGAGTCTCGCTGTCACAGTATCCATTATAGCAGACGCCATTTGACTTGCAACAAATCGCTCCCAAATCAATTTATATAATCGAAGTTGATCACGACCTAAGAAACTTTTTAGTTCCTCTGGCTTTCTCATTACCGAAGTAGGACGAATTGCCTCATGCGCATCTTGTGCATTTGACTTTTTCGTTTCTTTCTTCTTTTCTGTTCCTATGTATTCCGTACCATACGCTTCAGTGATGTAAGTACGAGCCTCTGTTTGAGCTGTTTCTGAGATACGTGTTGAATCAGTTCTCATATACGTAATAAGACCTACAGTTCCTTGTTTTCCAAGATCTATCCCTTCATACAATTGCTGTGCAAGCATCATTGTTTTCTTTGCTCGCATGTTTAACTTACGGGCTGCTTCTTGTTGCAAGGAAGATGTTGTAAACGGTAATGCAGGGTTACGTTTTCGCTCTTTGCGCGTTACATTGTCAACTGAAAACGCATTGTCTTTCATCTGTTCAATTATTTCATTCACTTGCGTTTCATTTGTTAATTGAACTTTTTCACCATCTACACCGTAAAAGCTTGCTTCAAATGTGTCTTTTCCTTTTACAAATTCTGTTTTAATTGTCCAGAATTCTTCAGGTTCAAAGTTTTGAATTTCCCTTTCACGCTCGATGATTAAACGAACTGCTACAGATTGTACACGTCCTGCACTTAATCCTTTTTTTACTTTCTTCCATAATAAAGGACTAATATTGTAACCAACAAGACGATCAAGTATACGTCTTGCTTGTTGTGCATCCACTAAATCCATATTAATTGCACGAGGATGTTTAAATGATTCTTTGATTGCATCTTTCGTAATCTCATTAAACACAACCCGACAATCTGATTCAACGTCCACATTTAACGTATTCGCTAAATGCCAAGCAATCGCTTCCCCTTCACGATCTGGATCGGCCGCGAGATAGACTTTCTTTGCTTTTTTGGCCGCTGATTTTAAATCTTTTAAGACGGGACCTTTACCACGAATGGTAATATACTTCGGGGTGAAGTTGTTCTTTACTTCTATCCCCATTTGACTTTTTGGCAAATCGCGAACATGTCCCATAGACGCGACAACTTTGTATTTTTTCCCTAAATATTTCTCAATGGTCTTCGCCTTAGAAGGCGACTCCACGATTACGAGGTAATCTGACATGCTAGTGCCTCCTTAAGAGGTGGATTCAAGTCTTCATTAATCTTATTGATTTCTCTTGTTTTTGTCAATCAAGAATGAATATACCATACAGTGCCAATCTACCATTTGTCAATAATTGTTTAATAAAAACATAAAAATATAAGGTTAATTTAAAATCTCTTCCAAGATATCTTCTGCATTTCTTACTAGTTTTGCTCCTTGCTGAATAAGATGATTCGTTCCCGATGCCCCCTCTATAAATATAGGTCCAGGAAGCGCAAACACCTCTCTATTTTGCTCTAACGCAAGGTCCGCAGTAATAAGTGTTCCACTTCTCGATTTCGCTTCTACAACTAAAACACCTTTACTTATGCCACTAATAATCCTGTTCCTTTTTGGAAAATACCATTTTTTCGGTGCATAGTGCGGCGGATACTCTGTCAATAACAATATATATTCCTTCCACATTTCATATAAATGTCTATTTTCTTTCGGATACATAAAAGACAATCCATGCCCTAATATCGCAATAGTCGGGCAATGATGCCTTACTGTAATCTCATGAGACATTGTATCTATCCCTTTTGCAAACCCACTGACAATAAGCCACTCTCTTTCTAATAAAGGGTGTAAAATAAACTTCAAACTCTCATGACCATATAATGATGGTTCTCTCGTTCCAACAACTGCTAATTTATTTACTTTATTCAGGAAATCTTTCTCTCCTTTTCCATATAAAACGAAGGGAGGGTCTTGTATTTCACGTAATAATTGCGGATAATCTTCATCCCATACCGTTATATAAAAAATACGATTTTTCTCTAAATAAGATATATATTGCGGAAGATTTGAACTTTGAAGAAATTTTACTAGTTCTGAAGATTTTTCCGAGGACATTCCAGTGTAGTGTTCCATTTGTTTTTCGTTAAAATTATATATGTTCTTTAATTCTGGATCGACATATATTAGCCTCTCCATCGCTTTCCAATAATCTGCTAGCAAGTAATGAACATGTAATAATCTCTCTCTTTTCATCTTGATTCTCCTTACCCATAATTTTTATTATGTAAACAGAAAAAAGTGTAAAAAGACACCCTCAAGTAAGAAGGTGTCTTTCAACAGATTAATAGTTTTTACAAGTCTCAAATAAACCTTTTTCTTTTAAAACAGAGATTAGCGTTTCTCCCATAACTGCTGGAGTTTCAGCTACTTTAATGCCACAAGCTTCCATTGTTTTAATCTTTTCAGCAGCAGTTCCTTTACCGCCAGAAATGATTGCACCAGCATGGCCCATACGTTTACCAGCAGGCGCTGTTTGACCACCAATGAAGCCTACAACAGGTTTTGTCATATTAGCTTTTACCCATTCAGCTGCCTCTTCTTCTGCTGTACCGCCGATTTCACCAATCATAATTACAGCATGTGTTTCTTCATCTTCATTAAATGCTTTTAAAGCATCAATAAAGTCTGTACCGTTAACAGGGTCTCCGCCGATACCTACAGCAGTAGATTGGCCAATACCTTCTTGTGTTAACTGATGTACAGCTTCATAAGTTAATGTACCAGAGCGAGATACGATACCAACATGACCTTTTTTATGAATATACCCTGGCATAATACCAATCTTACATTCATCTGGTGTGATTACACCTGGGCAGTTTGGTCCAAGTAAACGTGTATGTTTACCCGCCATATATCTCTTTACGTTTACCATATCTAATACAGGAATCCCTTCAGTAATACATACTACTAAATCAATTTCTGCATCAACAGCTTCCATAATTGCATCTGCCGCAAAAGCGGGTGGAACGTATACAACTGAAGCGTTTGCGCCTGTTGCTTTCACTGCATCTTCTACTGTATCAAATACTGGTACACCTTCAATATCAGTGCCGCCCTTACCTGGTGTTACACCACCGACAATTTTCGTACCGTATTCAATCATTTGTTTTGTATGGAATAAACCTTGAGAACCTGTAATACCTTGAACAATAACTTTTGTATCTTTATTAACTAATACGCTCATTTTTCTCCCCCGCTTTCTATTAGCCCACTAGTGAAACAATTTTTTGTGCACCGTCTGCCATAGATTCTGCTGCAACAATATTTAAGCCAGACTCATTTAAAATTTTCTTACCTAGTTCTACGTTTGTACCTTCAAGACGTACAACTAAAGGTAACTCAAGACCTACTTGTTTCGTTGCTTCAATAACACCTTCTGCAATAACATCACACTTCATAATCCCACCAAAAATGTTAACGAAGATACCTTTTACATTTTTGTCAGAAAGGATAATTTTGAATGCTTCTGTAACTTTTTCTGCAGTTGCACCGCCACCAACATCTAAGAAGTTAGCTGGGTCACCGTGGTAATGTTTAATGATATCCATTGTAGCCATCGCTAAACCTGCACCATTAACCATACAACCGATATTTCCATCTAAAGGAATGTAGTTTAAGTCGTATTTTGAAGCTTCAATTTCTTTTGAATCCTCTTCATCAAGATCACGAAGCTCTAAAATGTCTTTATGGCGATATAACGCATTAGAATCAAAGTTTAATTTTGCATCTAATGCCATAACTTTACCTTCGCCTGTTGTAACAAGTGGGTTAATCTCAGCGATAGAGCAATCTTTTTCGATAAACGCACGATATAAGCCCATCATAAACTTCACAGCTTGTCCTACAAGCTCTTTTGGAATATTGATGTTAAATGCAATTCGGCGCGCTTGGAAACCTTGTAAGCCTACTGCTGGATCAATATATTCTTTAAAGATTTTTTCAGGTGTTTTTTCTGCTACTTCTTCAATTTCTGTTCCGCCTTCTTCAGACGCCATTAAAACAACTTGAGAAGTTGCACGATCTAAAACTAGACCTACATAATATTCTTTTTTAATATCGCAACCTTCTTCGATAAGTAAGCGTTTTACTTCCTTACCTTCAGGACCTGTTTGATGTGTCACAAGTGTAGTTCCTAAAATGCTTTCTGCATATGTACGAACTTCATCTAAATTTTTTGCAACTTTTACTCCGCCAGCTTTGCCGCGTCCACCAGCGTGAATTTGTGCTTTCACTACACATACATCTGTTCCTAATTCTTTCGCTGCTTCTACAGCTTCTTCTACTGTAAATGCAACCTTCCCGTTCGGAACGCTAACCCCATAGCTTCTAAGGACTGCCTTACCTTGGTACTCATGGATATTCATGGTCCCATCCTCCCCTGTTTTCCTGTTTTACTCGAAAAGTTTTTTAATGTTTAAAAAACATTACATTGCCATTGTATAAGATGATTGGCACGCTGTCTACAATAAAGTGTCAGAAAACTGAAATCGCTTTATTCTTTTTCGAAAATAGTAATGTTTATATGCCAAAATAAAAAAATAAGCTGTATATTTACAGCTTATTTTTGAATCATATCTTTAATTGGTGCGAATGACTTGCGGTGTTCATCTAGTACTCCATGCACTTGAATTGCCTCTAGATGTTGCTTTGTGCCATATCCCATATGTTGCTCAAATCCATATTCAGGATACTTCTCTCCCAGTTCTTTCATCATACGATCTCTCGTTACTTTTGCGATAATGGATGCTGCTGAAATCGAAACACTTTTCGCATCACCTTTAATAATTGATGTTTGCGGAATTGGTGTAGGAAGCTTCATCGCATCAATTAATAAATGTTGGGGTGTACAAGATAAATTTGCAACTGCATCTAACATCGCTTGTTTCGTTGCTTGGTAAATATTAATGTCATCAATAACTTGCGGTGATACAATTCCTACTCCAATTGCAATTGCTTGTACTTTTATTTCATCATAAAAACGCTCACGTTTCGCTTCACTCAACTTTTTCGAATCATTTAACCCTGGAATATAAAAATCCTCAGGAAGAACGACAGCTGCCGTCACAACAGGCCCAGCCAATGGCCCGCGCCCTACTTCATCAATACCCGCGATATATGTGACCCCTTTTTCACGCAAAGCATTTTCATACTTGGACATTTCAAAAAACTTCTCTTTTTCTTTCTGTTCTAACTCTTTTTGTTTATACCACTTCAAAACGAGCTTTTGAACACCTTTTCGATCATCTTTCATTAACAGTTGAAAGCGATCATCTTCTTCATTCATAATTTCTTTCAATACATTTTCCGCTTCTTTTATCGTCATAGTTTGCATTTATACAAGCTCCTTTTTAAACATATCCAAAAAGAAAAGACGCACAAACGCACGTCTTATACTTCTTCTATTTTTTCCACATCTTCTACTTGCTCTGCAAACTCTTCCGGTGTTTCAAACGTCATTTTTCCAAGTTTGCCACCACGAAGCTCACGAAGCACAAGCTCAGATGTCTTATCATAATCAATCATTCCGCCGCCCATTAAGCAGCCTCTATTTTTTCCAATTGCATCGAATAATTCCACAATATCTTCTGGAATCTCATTTAAATTATAGCGTTCTTTCAAGCGTTCTGGATAATGTTTCTCCATAAAACGTAATGCGTAAACAGCTACATCTTGTAAATTTAAAATTGAATCTTTAATTGCACCCGTTGTCGCTAAGCGAAGACCCACTAATTGATCTTCAAATTTAGGCCACAGAATACCTGGTGTATCTAACAATTCCATTTCCTTCCCAACTTTAATCCATTGTTGAGCTGTTGTCACACCTGGACGATCTCCTGTTTTAGCAATATTTTTCTTTGCCAATTTATTAATCAATGTAGATTTACCAACATTTGGTATACCTACAATTAATGCACGAATCGCTCTCGGTCTAATACCTTTTGCAACCATTTTATCAAATTTTTCTTTAACAAGCACTTTACAAGCTGCTGCAATTTCCTTCATACCTTGTCCAGCTTGCGCGTTAATTGAAATTGCCATATGGCCTTTTTCTTTAAAATATGCGATCCATTGTTTTGTTAAACGATCATCTGCCATATCCGCTTTATTTAAAACAACAAGCCTTGGCTTATGTGTAATGATTTCATCAATCATTGGGTTTCGAGATGATAATGGTAATCGAGCATCTACAAGTTCAATTACAACATCAATTAATTTTAATTTCTCCGTTACTTGGCGTCTAGCCTTCGCCATATGCCCTGGAAACCATTGAATTACCATGTTGCCACCTTCTTTTTCATTTATTTCACAATACGTGCGTCTTCTAACGGCCAATATAACATATTAGCTTTACCAATTACTTGATCCATTGAAATCGTACCGATTGAACGGCTATCTTTACTAAAACGACGATTATCACCTAAAACAAATAATTGATCTTTTGGAACGGTTTTCTTGCCTGTCATTTCTTCAAGATTAAAATCATATGTAAGCGGTCCGTCAGCAATTTGCTTTTTCTGCTTGTCTAAATACGGCTCCTCATAAGCCTTTCCGTTAACATACAGTTTATCATTACGATACTCTATTTCATCGCCTGGCAGGCCTATAATGCGCTTAATGTAATCTTTATCTTCTGTTGCTCGAAATACGATAATATCAAAGCGTTTTGGATCTCCAATGTGATAACCAATTTTATTCACAATCATTCGATCACGATCATGTAAAGTAGGTGCCATCGATACCCCGTCTACGAGAATTGGCGCAAAGAAAAACTGTCTAATAACACCAGCTAATACAACAGCAATCAAAATTGCTTTAATCCATTCCCAAAGTGAACTCTTCTCTTTTTTCATGCATTTCCCCTCCACGGTTATGTAAACTGCTCGTATTATACCAAAATTTCATATAGATTGGAAAAAGGGAGCTTGTGCATTTACAAGCTCCCATACATGTCTTATCGAATTTCTTTAATACGTGCTTTTTTACCGCGAAGGTTACGTAAGTAGTATAACTTAGCACGACGTACTTTACCACGGCGAAGTACTTCGATTTTCGCGATTCTTGGCGTGTGAACTGGGAATGTACGCTCAACACCTACACCGTAAGAAATCTTACGAACTGTGAATGTTTCACTGATTCCGCCACCACGACGTTTAATTACAACACCTTCGAAAAGCTGAATTCTTTCACGAGTTCCCTCAACAACTTTTACGTGTACACGTAAAGTGTCACCAGGACGGAATGAAGGAAGGTCAGTTTTTAATTGGCCTTTTGTAATTTCTGCGATTAATTGTTGCATATTAAATTCTCTCCTTTAAACAGATGCTCTTATAAAGTCTTAATAAATTACAGCGGAACATCGTTAATACGGCTACTGATTTCAGTAGCACAAATGTTATAATAGCATATTACTAGGCCTGTTGCAATAGCAAATATATGAAGTTATTACTGCTCTCGCTTTATTTCCTCAAGCCATTTTTTCTCTTGTTTAGATAACTCTCTCTCATCTAATAAATCAGGTCTACGCGTATACGTTCGGCGCAAAGATTCCTTATGTCGCCATTCATCAATGTTTTTATGATTCCCTGACATTAATACATCCGGTACCTTCATACCACGAAAATCAGCTGGACGTGTATAATGAGGATGCTCTAATAAACCTGTACTAAACGAATCCTCTACTTGTGAAGCATGATTTCCTAGCACACCTGGCAAGAGACGTACCACACTATCAGTAATAACCATAGAGGCTAATTCTCCGCCCGTTAATACATAGTCACCAATAGAAATCTCATCCGTTACGAGATGCTCACGAATTCGTTCGTCATATCCTTCATAATGCCCACATACGAAGATTAAATGTTCTTCCCCTGCAAGCTCTTCCGCTTTCTTCTGCGTAAATCTTTCGCCCTGCGGACACATTAAGACAACTCTCGGCTTACGCTCTGTCTCTTTCGTCAAATCTTCTACAGCATCAAAAATAGGCTGAGGAGTAAGCACCATACCAGCTCCTCCGCCGTAAGGATAATCGTCTACGCTATTATGCTTACTTGTTGTATAATCACGAAAGTTAACAACACGAAGGTTTACCGCTTCTTTTTCTTGCGCCTTCTTTAATATAGAAGATCCAAATACACCGGTAAACATGTCTGGAAACAACGTTAAAATATCAATTTTCATTATAGCAGCCCTTCCATTACATGAATGGTTACTAATTTATTTTCAATATTAACTTGAAGTACAACGTCATCGATATAAGGAATTAAGAGATCTTGACCCTTCGGGCGTTTAATTACCCAAACATCATTTGCACCAGGAGATAGAATCTCTTTGATTGTCCCTAGCGCTTCTCCTTCTTCCGTTACAACACTGCAACCAATAATTTCATGATAGTAGTATTCACCTTCAGCAAGTTCACCTAACTGCTCTTCTGGTACTTTTATTAAAGAACCTTTAAACTTCTCTACTTCATCTACATTGTTATATCCTTCAAATGTTAATAAATCGAATGTCTTATGTTGGCGATGAGAAGTTACCTTTACCGGAAGATAGTCTGTGCCTTTCTCATTCGATATGTATAGCGTGTTTCCTACTTTATATCGCTCTTCTGGAAAATCAGTACGAGAAATAACACGGATTTCTCCTCTTACGCCATGAGTATTTACAATTTTCCCTACGTTAAACCATTTTGTCATAAATAGTATGTCACCCCTGGTTTCTATATAAATTAAGCATCTCCATTTCACAGATGGAACATGCAATCTCTATTTAAATGTTAAAAAAGGGAGAGGAATAACTCCTCGCCCTTTTTACGTTTATTGAATTTCCAGTGTTACTTTTTCATCATTATGATGTCCCACTGAATACAAGAGCATTCGAATCGCTTTCGCAACTCTCCCTTGCTTTCCAATGACTTTTCCAACATCCTCAGGATGTACAGTTAATCGATACTTTATCTCTCCGTTCCAAAGTTCCTGTGTAACTTTTACATCTTCAGGATAATCGACAAGAGGCTTGACAATCGTCTCGACTAACTTCTTCATAGTCATTGCCTCAATTACTTACCTTGTTTAGATAAGTGGAATTTCTCCATGATACCTTGGTTAGAGAATAAGTTACGAACTGTATCAGATGGTTTAGCACCATTTCCTAACCATTTTAATGCTGCTTCTTCGTTGATCTTAACTTCAGCTGGTTGAGCAACTGGATTGTAAGTTCCGATTTCCTCAATGAAACGTCCGTCACGAGGAGAACGAGAATCTGCAACAACTACACGATAGAAAGGAGTTTTTTTAGCTCCCATACGTTTTAAACGAATTTTAACTGCCATTTATAAAGCACCTCCGAATTTATTTCACACAGATAATTATATTAGCAAAAAGACTATTGCTTTGTAAAGTATTTTTTCTTAACAGAGCCATCTTTTTTTCCTTACATGAATGGAAACTTCAATCCACCTAGTCCTTTTTTCTTACCTTTTTGCATTCCCGTCATCGTCTTCATCATTTTTTTCATGTCATCGAATTGCTTAATTAGACGATTGATTTCTTGTACAGTTGTACCGCTACCTTTGGCAATGCGCTTTTTGCGACTAGCATTGATTATTTCCGGTTGTTCTCGTTCTAATTTAGTCATAGAACGAATAATTGCCTCAATATGCCCAATTTGTTTTTCATCAACTTGCGCATTTTTCAGCCCTTTAATTTTATTTGCACCAGGAAGCATTCCTAACAATTCATCAAGCGGCCCAAGTTGGCGCACTTGTCCAAGTTGTTCTAGGAAATCGTCAAGCGTAAACGAAAGCGTACGCATTTTTTGCTCAAGTTCTTTTGCTTTCTCTTCATCAACTGTAGCTTGCGCTTTTTCAATCAATGTTAAGACATCGCCCATCCCTAAAATACGGGATGCCATACGCTCTGGATGGAACGCTTCAATTGCATCTAGTTTTTCACCCATACCAGCAAATTTAATCGGCGTGTTTGTTACAGCCTTAATAGATAATGCAGCACCACCGCGCGTATCACCATCTAATTTCGTTAATACAACACCTGTTAAACCTAACTGTTCATGGAAACTTTGTGCAACATTTACCGCGTCTTGCCCCGTCATCGCATCGACAACAAGGAAAATTTCATCCGGTTTCGCAACTTCTTTCACTTTCGCTAATTCATCCATTAATTCTTCATCAATATGCAGGCGACCCGCTGTATCGATTAAAACATAATCGTGATGATCTTCTTTTGCTTTTGCAATCGCTTGTTTCGCAATTTCAACAGGACTTACTTGATCTCCTAAAGAAAATACAGGCATGTCCAATTGCTTCCCTAATGTTTCAAGCTGTTTAATCGCTGCTGGACGGTAAATATCCGCTGCAACAAGCATCGGTTTACGATTATGCTTTTTACGAAGCAAATTCGCAAGCTTACCTGTCGTCGTTGTTTTACCCGCACCTTGCAGACCAACCATCATAATAACAGTCGGTGGCTTATTAGCAACAGCAATTTTGCTTTGCTCTCCGCCCATAAGTTCTGTAAGTTCTTCCTGTACAACTTTAATTACTTGTTGTCCAGGTGTCAAACTTTTCATTACATCTTGTCCGACAGCACGTTCAGACACACGCTTCACAAAATCTTTTACTACTTTAAAGTTAACATCCGCTTCTAAAAGAGCTAGACGAACTTCTCTCATCATTTCTTTCACATCGGCTTCAGAAACTTTTCCTTTGCCGCGGATTTTTTGCATTGTCTGTTGAAGTCGGTCGGCTAATCCTTCAAATGCCATATTGCCGCCCTCCTAATCTAATTTTTCGATAGCTTCAACAACTTGTTTCATTTCTTCATTCACATGCTCTTCTTCGCTGATTAGCTGTTTTAGCTTTGCAACAAGTCGCTGTCGCTCTTGAAACTTTTGAAGTAATACTAATTTTTCTTCATATTCTTCAAGCATCGCTTCAGTCCGTTTAATGTTATCATACACGGCTTGGCGACTTACATCAAATTCTTCCGCAATTTCACCAAGAGATAAATCATCTAGATAATAAAGCGACATATAACTTCTTTGTTTTTGCGTTAACAACGATTGATAAAAATCAAATAAATAGTTCATTCTCGTTGTTTTTTCGAGCATGTTGGATCATCCTTTGTTAAGTGATTTCCCTTTACATGAATTAGTTTACATGTAGTCCAAAAGAGTGTCAAGTTTTTTTCTTAACATCATATATTTTTTATAGAAAAAGAAGCGGAAATACCGCTTCTTTCGCTTATACTTCTTCTGTTTCTACTAAGTTCGCAAATAAACCATACACATATTGTTCTGGATCAAACTGCTGCAAGTCATCCATTTGCTCTCCTAATCCAACAAACTTCACCGGTACATCCATTTCGTTACGAATCGCTAATACAATACCACCTTTAGCAGTTCCATCTAACTTCGTTAAAACAATACCAGTTACATTCGTTGCTTCACGGAATGTTTTCGCTTGGCTTAAACCGTTTTGTCCCGTTGTCGCATCAATAACAAGCAATACTTCATGAGGAGCACCTGGTACTTCACGCTCAATTACACGCTTCACCTTCTCTAACTCTTTCATTAAGTTCACTTTATTTTGCAAGCGTCCTGCTGTGTCACATAGTAATACATCTACCTTACGTGCTTTCGCTGCTTGTACAGCGTCATACATAACCGCCGCTGGATCAGATCCAGATCCTTGTTTAATCACTTCTACACCAACGCGATCGCCCCATACTTCTAATTGTTCAATCGCTCCAGCACGGAATGTATCTCCTGCCGCCAATAGGACTGACTTACCTTCTGATTTAAACTTATGCGCCAGTTTACCAATTGTCGTCGTTTTTCCTACACCATTAACACCAACAAATAAAACGACCGTTAATTGGTCCTCTTGCATATTAATTTCGTTACTAAAATCGCTGTCACCTTTGTAAATTCCTACTAGTTTTTCTGAAATAACAGCTTGTACTTCTTTTGGATCTTGAATGTTACGACGTTGTACTTCTTCTTTCAATTGGTCAATTAATTCCATTACCGTCGCAACGCCAACGTCTGCACCGATTAAAATTTCTTCTAACTCTTCGAAGAAATCTTCGTCCACTTTACGGTAACGATACACTAAATCATTCACTTTATCCGCAAATGAATTTCTCGTTTTTTCTAATCCTTGTTTAAATTTCTCTGTAACTGTATCCGTTTGTTTTGAAATTTTTTCTTTTAGTTTTTTAAAAAAACTCATACTTTCCCATCCTTCCTATTCACTTGCAATAAGTTCTTCTCCGGCGTCTAAACGAACCGAAACAAGTTTAGATACCCCCGATTCTTGCATTGTTACACCGTACAACACATCAGACTCTTCCATTGTACCTTTTCTATGTGTAATTACAATAAACTGCGTCTCATCACTGAATTTCTTTAAATACTGTGCAAAACGAGCTACATTCGCCTCATCAAGGGCTGCCTCTACCTCATCTAGTACACAGAACGGTACTGGGCGTACTTTTAAAATACCAAATAAAAGCGCAATTGCTGTTAAAGCACGCTCTCCACCTGAAAGTAAACCTAAGTTCTGCAGTTTCTTCCCTGGCGGTTGTGCTACAATATCAATACCCGTATTTAGTAAATCCTCTGGATTAGTCATTACTAAATCCGCTCTACCGCCTCCAAATAATTCAGAGAATACCGATTGAAACTCCATTCTAATGCCTTCAAACGTAGTAGAAAAGCGTTTTTTCATTTCTTCATCCATTTCGGTAATAAGCTGGTGCAATGTCGCTTTCGCTTCTTCTAGGTCGTCTCTCTGCTCTAGTAAGAATGTATGACGCTCCGCTACACGTTCATATTCATCAATTGCCCCTAGGTTCACTGTACCTAACTCTTCTATGGATAATTTGATTAATTTTACTTTCTTACGCGCATCTTCTGCAGGCATTGTCATTGTATATTTTAGTTTTGCCGCTTCAAATGAAATCGTATATGTTTCACGTAAATGTTGTAATCTATTTTCCAACTCTACATCAAGTCGATTTATTCTCACTTCTTGATCTTTCAACATTTCAAGAATATATTTATGTTTACCTGTCGTTTCTTTCAAATGGTGCTCTAAATGTTCTACTCTCTCTTGCAACGATACACGTTGTTCACGACGAGAGCGAATTAATTCTGAAGTTTGATTACGATCATATGCTTTCTTCTCAATCATATTCGTAATTTGCTCTTCACCACTTGAATTAGATGTCATTTCTTGTTTTAAGAACGCTAAATCCTCTTTCGTTTTTACAAGTGTCGCATCCGTTTCTTCTTTTTCCTTCGTCAATCGTTCAACTTTTTCTTTTTGATTAGATAAGCGTTGTTGCTTTTCAGCTGCCAGCACTTTTAACTCAGTCATTTCTTTTTGAACTTTTTCTTTCGAAGAATGTTGCTCACTTTTTTGTTTTGTTAAAGCTACAATTTTACTATCTAACTTAGTGATTTCAGCTTGAAGATTCGTTAAAGCCCCTTCTAACTCCTCTTTACGCCCTTGCATTTTTACTCGATCTTGTAAAAAACCTTCAATCTCTAAATCATAAATAGACAACCGATCATTAATACGATGTTCTTCTAATTCTAAACGATTAATCTCTTCTCTTAATTTCTGCTCATCTACACGATCTGCTTCTACAGTTTGCCTTAGTTCGCGTATTTTCACTTCTTTTTCTTGAATCTCTTGTTTTACTGCTTTAACAAAGTTTTCTAACTTCGTTGTTTTTTCTTCCATATCAGTTAACTTGCGAGTCCACTCTTCCAGTTCACGTTGGCGTCCTAATAAAGAAGATTTCGCTTGTTTTACCGCCCCACCAGTCATAGAACCGCCAGGATTCACTACGTCACCTTCGATTGTTACAATACGATAACGGTATTGCAGTTGTTTCGCCAACTCATTTGCTCCACGTAAATCTTTCGCAACAATAACAGTACCTAATAAATTTGAAACTACATTTTCATATTTATTGTTGTACTGCACAAGTTCTGCCGCCACACCTACAAACGATGGGTGTTGATTTGCAATGCGTAATTGCTCAAATGATAACGATCTGCTTTTAATAACAGCTTGCGGTAAAAACGTTGCACGTCCATGTTTATTTTGCTTTAGAAATGCAATCGCATTACGAGCATGTTCCTCTGTTTGTACAACAATATGCTGCATCGCTGCACCTAGAGCGATTTCCATTGCAACTTCGTATTCTTTCGGTACCGTTAACAGTTCCGCAACAGCACCCTCGATACCTTGCAACCTATTTTCTCTAGCTTTCAATACTTCACGTACACCTTGATAGAATCCAGAATAATCTTCTTGCATCTCTTCAAGCATTTCTTTTCGAGAACGTGCCTGTTGCACAAATTGATATGCTTGATACAGTTTTGTTTCATTTTCACTATACTGCGTCTTACATTTCCCAAGCGCCGCCTCTGTCTTCTGTATATTTGAGAGAATGCCAGCTACTTTTTCTTTCGCTTGTTCGTAACTTTCTACAAGTTTCGTCTTTTTCGCTGTAATTTCCATACGCATTTCTACATATTTCGCATTCTCTTCATCTAGACGCTCGTTTTTAGACGTTTGCTGTTTCGATTGTTCTTCAATCATAGATAATTCATTACGATGACTAGCTTGTTGATTTAAAAGCTCAATATAGTCACCTTTTAAATTCTCAATCTGTTCCTCTAAATTGTCAGCAAAAGTAGCAAGCAGTTGCTCATTATCATGCAATTTTTGCTCCAACTCTTTTACTTCATTCACAAATTGCATTAAAGCTTCTGTACTTGACTCAATCTCACCATCGTAACTTTTAGCTTTCTCTGTTAATTCAACAATTAACTGCTCAAGTTGCGCACAATGCGTCGTAGCATTTTGCTTTCTCTCTTTTAACAACTCTCGCTGCCCTTCTAGTTTTTCTAGCTCTTTACTAGAAAGAAGAAGTACTTCTTGTAACGAATCTACAGACTCATCTACCGCCTGTAATTGTCCTCGTAATTCCTCAAGCTCTTCTTCACTTTTTTGTAAATTCGTTGACATTTTAGCTTCTTCGTTTTTATTATGCCCAAACTGATTTCGAAGCGCTTCCCATTTCTCATGCAGTTCTTCAATTTCATGGACAATAAGCGCAGCTTCTACTTTCTCTAATTCTTCTTTATTCTCAAGATAATCTTTCGCAATAGAAGCTTGTCTTTCTAAAGGTTCTACTTGACTACTTAATTCATGAATTATATCTTGTACACGATTTAAGTTTTCTTGTGTTTCTGCTAATTTTCCTTCAGCTTTCTTTTTGCGAAGTTTGTATTTTAATACGCCTGCCGCTTCTTCAAATACACCTCGACGCTCTTCTGACTTACTACTTAAAATCTCTTCCACTTTCCCCTGGCTAATAATTGAAAAAGCTTCTCTTCCCATACCAGAGTCCATAAATAAATCGATAATATCTTTCAATCTACATGATTGTTTATTAATATAAAAATCACTATCACCTGAACGAGATACACGACGTGTTACACACACCTCATTGTATTCAATTGGTAAACGTTGATCTTCATTATTTAAAGTTATTGTTACTTCAGCAACATTAACCGCTCTCCTCGTATCACTGCCTGCAAAAATAATATCCTCCATCTTTGCACCACGTAATGATTTTGCAGATTGTTCACCAAGTACCCAGCGAATTGCATCAGTAATATTACTTTTCCCGCTTCCATTAGGTCCTACTACAGAAGTTACACCTGGGACAAAATCAACAGATACACGCTCAGCAAAAGACTTAAACCCTGCTATTTCTAATCTTTTTAAAAACACGAAAGGCCTTCCTCCTATTCTCCGTCGTTATAAATGTTCTCTATATAAAAACAAATATTATACGGATTTACCTTCTTTTTCTTTATAAACAAAAAGAAAGTTTCATTCTATGCATAAGGAATCCCCCTCATTCAAAGGGGGATTCCTTATAGTTGTTCTTTTAATTTTTTCAATGCTTCTGCAGCAGCTTGTTGCTCTGCTTCTTTTTTCGACTTACCACTACCAAGACCTAAAGCTACGTTATTTAACGTAACACGTGACACAAATTCTCGATTGTGAGCTGGTCCTTTTTCTTGCAAAATTTGATACTCAACATTGCCACTGCCATCACGCTGAATCAATTCTTGCAACTGACTCTTATAATCCATCACATGAGAAAAAGCACCCTCATTAATTTTCGGATATACAATTTCTTTTAAGAATTCCCAAACTGTTTCTAGCCCTTGATCAAGATAAAGGGCACCAATAAACGCTTCAAAGACATCCGCTAATAAAGCTGGTCGTTCACGTCCACCTGTCATTTCTTCACCTTTTCCTAATAAAACAAGGCTGCCAAATGACAATTCGTTCGCAAAACGAACAAGAGATGGCTCACATACAATAGCTGCACGTAGTTTTGTTAACTCTCCTTCGCTCATTGTCGGATATTTTTGAAACAGATACTGTGATACAGTCAGTTCCAATACTGCATCTCCAAGAAATTCAAGACGCTCATTATCTTCATGCGGTTTTTTTCGATGCTCATTCACATACGATGAATGCGTAAATGCTTGAATCAATAATTTTTCATCTGTAAACGTAATACCTATCTTTTCTTGAAACACTTTAAATGCTTCACGATATTTTGTTTCGTATTTTTTTTCTCTATATTTTCGGTACGGCATAGGTCCCTCCAGATATAAGCCAGAAAGCCCCGCTAAAAAACGGGACTTCACTTAAGCATTATAGATGACTCTCTATGTAAGTCACAGCATCGCCAACAGTAGCAATCTTTTCAGCATCTTCATCAGAAATTTCCATTTCGAATTCATCTTCTAATTGCATTACAAGTTCTACTACATCTAGGGAGTCTGCTCCTAAATCTTCCTTGAAGCTTGCAGCTGGTACTACCTCAGTCTCTTCTACTCCTAAACGATCAACGATGATTTTTGTTACGCGCTCTAAAACATCTGCCATTCCATTCACCTCCCCTCAAATATTATATTAAATATTGACCAAAAAAACTAGGTGAAATCGATTCTTTTATTACATTACCATACCGCCATCAACATTTAACGTTTGACCTGTAACATATTTGCTTTGATCAGAAGCAAAAAACGTTACAGCATTCGCGATATCTTTCGCTTCACCAAATTGAGCAGCTGGAATAACTTTTAACATTTCAGCTTTAATATTCTCATCTAGTACATCCGTCATATCAGTCGCAATAAAGCCCGGCGCAATTGCATTCACTGTAATATTTCGACTTGCTAACTCTTTTGCAGATGTTTTTGTTAATCCAATAACACCCGCTTTAGCAGCAACATAATTAGCTTGTCCTGGGTTTCCTATGACACCAACAACAGAAGCGATATTTATAATTCTACCATGACGTTGACGCATCATATAACGAGATACTGCTTTTGTACATAAGAATACACCTTTTAAGTTTGTATTAATAACTGTATCCCATTCTTCTTCTTTCATACGCATTAATAAATTATCTTTCGTTACACCAGCATTATTTACAAGAATATCAACTTGTCCAAATGTATCTACTGTTTGTTTCACCATATTTGTAACATCATCAGCATTTGCAACATCTGCTCTTACCGCAATTGCATCAGAACCTAATTTTTTAATTTCATCTACTACTTCATTTGCTTTTTGTTCATTGCCAGCATAATTTACTACAACATTTGCCCCTTGTTTCGCTAAATCGATCGCAATCGCGCGACCAATTCCACGTGAAGCGCCAGTTACTAATGCTACCTTCCCTTTTAACATCAGTTTTCTCCTCTCAAATTTGAAATGGTATCTTTTAATGTCTCTTCATCGTATATCGCATATGCTTTTACTGATGAATCAATTGACTTCATAAGTCCAGCAAGTACTTTTCCAGGTCCAATTTCAATAAATGTATCTACTCCCTGCTTCACCATATATTCAATAGACGGGTACCATAATACAGGCGAATAAAGCTGTTCGATTAACTTTTCTTGAATGTCTGCACCACGTGTAATAACTTCCGCTGTAACATTTGCAATAACAGGAATATTCGTGTCATGAATTGTAATTTCATTTAAAACACTTTGGAACTTCTCAGCTGCCGGCTTCATAAGTGAAGAATGGAATGGCCCACTTACTTTTAGTGGAATCGCTCTCTTTGCACCATTTTCTTTCGCTCTTTGAGAGGCAACCTCTACGCCTTGCTTCGTTCCAGAAATTACAATTTGCTTCGTACTATTCATATTAGCGATTTGCACTGCATATCCTTCACTTGTTACTTCTTCTGTAACTTGTTTCAGCATATGTGGGTCAGCACCTAATATAGCTGCCATTGCGCCTTCCCCGCCCGGAACAGCTTCTTCCATATATTCCCCGCGTTTCCTTACAGCATATACAGCATCTTCAAAAGTTAATGCACCAGCTGCTACAAGAGCGCTATATTCACCTAAACTATGACCAGCGACAAAGTCAGGTGTAATGTCATACTCTTTCAAAGCTGTCAAAATAGCAAAACTCGTTGTTAATAATGCAGGCTGCGCATTTGTTGTTAATGTAAGCTTTTCCTGCGGTCCTTCAAAAATCACTTCTGAAAGTGAATCTTGCAACACCTCATCTGCTTTTGCAAACACTTTTGCAACCTCTTTATTATTCTCTGCTAATTGTTTACCCATTCCAACTGCCTGTGAACCTTGGCCCGGAAAAAGAAATGCTATTTTTCCCATTTCAAATCCTCCTCTTATTGGAGTGACTCTTTCTCCATTACGCTTGAAATCGTAGGAATTACTTCTTTCGCTACCATTTCTCTCGTTTGACGAATCGCACTAAATATCGACTGGTCATTAGAAGAACCGTGAGCCTTAATGACAGGTGCTTTCAATCCAAATAATGCAGCTCCGCCATACTCCGAATAATCCATTTTATCTTTTAATACCATAAGTTTTGGCTTTAATACCGCCGCTGCTAATTTGCTCGTAAATGAACTCATTAATTGTTCTTTCAACATAGAGAATAGCGCAAGTGCTGTTCCCTCTAATGATTTCAACGCTACATTCCCTGTAAAACCATCACATACAACAACATCTGCTACACCTTGCAATAAATCTCTTGATTCAACGTTCCCAACGAAATTAATTGGCGCATCTTTAAGCATTGCAAATACTTGCTTTGAAAGCTCGTTTCCTTTTCCATCCTCTGTTCCAACGTTTAATAGTCCAACGCGAGGATTTTCAATTCCTCTTACCTTCTCAGCATAAACAGATCCCATTACTGCATATTGATATAAATGAATTGGTTTTGCATCAACATTTGCTCCAACATCTAACATAACAAAACCTTTTCCATCTACAGTCGGCATTGTAGGCGATAAAGCTGGTCGCTCAATTCCTTCCATACGACCGACAACAAATAATCCAGCTGCCATTAAAGCTCCTGTACTACCTGCGGATATACAAGCGTCTGCTTCTCCATCCTTTACTTGTTGTGCCGCAAGCACCATTGAAGCTTGTTTTTTTCGACGAACCGCTCTTACTGGTTCCTCCGTTGATTCTATTTTTTCGTCTGTATGAAGAATAGTAATTCGTTCATCACTCGTTAAGTATTGACGAATTTCCTCTTCTTTCCCTACTAACGTAATATGTAAATCAGAATATTCCTTAATAGCTTTCATTGCCCCTAATACTACAGCCTTTGGAGCGTGATCTCCGCCCATTGCATCTATTGCGATTTTCATAAGTTGTTACCTTCCTCACTATAATTACTAGATCGATACATTTCAAAAGTGCCTGTAAAAACAAGTTCTTCTCCAACGAAGCTACGCACTTTGACAACCGTCCGTCCCTTATCATTCTCTACATCTTCAACGCGCGCTTTTGCAACAACACGCTCTCCTAATTTTACAGGGCGAATGTATCGAATGGTAGACTTTGCAGTTAAAGCTAATTCTTCATCAATAACCGCAACAGCTAGTGAGTTTGCTTGTGCAAACAGATGATGCCCACGGGCAATTTGATTTCTTTTAAATACATGTTCTACCTTTACTTCAAAGATAGAGATTGCATGTCTATCTAATTCAATATCAATAATTTCTCCAACAACCTCTTCTAACGGTAAAGATTTCACATCTTCTTCATGTTGCTTTGTAGCTACATGTTTAATTCTCTCTCTTAATTCAGGAATAGACAATTCCATACGATCAAGTCGTACTGTTTGTATACTCACTTGAAATTTTTCCGCTAAATCTTCATCCGTAATAAAAGGATTTGATTCGATTGTTTGTTGTAATAACTCTTGTCTTTCTTTTTTACTTCTTCTTTTTTTCATACCGCACCATCCATTTTTATGACTAGGTACTAACAGTAGTATATAATCATTAAAAGTAGAATGCAACAAAAACTTTTGTTGACTCCCTTTAATCGAGCTTCTCTCCTTGGAACACACCTGTCCCATCAAGATACGTACGCAAGGCAGCGTACTGATCATTGTGCCAAAACGCTTCTGAATCTACTAGTATCGCCGCATCTTGCCTTGCTGTTTCTAACGCTCGATAATCATGTACCATGTCAGCAACCTTAAATTCTGGTAAGCCACTTTGCTTACTCCCAAAGAAATCTCCAGGACCTCGTAATTCTAAATCTTTTTCTGACAATACAAATCCATCATTTGTTTCAGTCATTATGCGCATTCTTTCTTTCCCTGTTTCTGATTTAGGGTCTGCTATTAATAAACAATATGATTGTTCACTACCACGGCCGACACGCCCTCTAAGCTGATGAAGCTGCGATAAACCGAAACGTTCTGCATCATAAATAACCATTACAGTCGCATTCGGTACGTTCACACCTACTTCAACAACTGTTGTCGATACAAGAATTTGCACTTTATTTTCACTAAACTGTCCCATTATCTCTTCTTTTTCCTGTGACGATAATCTCCCATGCATCAATCCAACTTGGCATTTCCCTTGGTAATGATGCGTCAGCATACTATGTAAGTCGATAGCATTTTGCACATCAAGTTTCTCAGATTCTTCAATTAGAGGACAAATAACGTATGCCTGTCTTCCTTTTTTTATCTCCTTTTCAACAAAACCGAGAACGCGATCTAACATATCATGTTTTGCCCAATATGTTTCAATCACCTTTCTACCTGCTGGCATCTCATCGATTATCGAAACATCCATCTCTCCAAATGCAGTAATTGCAAGCGTACGCGGAATTGGTGTCGCTGTCATAAATAATACATCTGGACTTTCACCTTTCTCCCGTAAAACTCGGCGCTGCGCTACACCAAATCGATGCTGTTCATCTGTAATAACGAGACCCAACCTATGAAATATAACTTCATCTTGAATTAAGGCATGCGTTCCAACAAGAATATCTATTTCTCCTTGTTCTAACTTCGCTAAAATTTCTCGACGTCTCGCACCTTTAACAGAACTTGTTAACAGTTCCACCTTCATACCAAAATGCGAAAACGTTTCAGCAAGCGACTGATAATGTTGCTCAGCTAAAATTTCTGTAGGAACCATTAAAGCACCTTGATAATGAGCTAATTTCGATGCATAAAGGCCAATCGCAGCAACAACTGTTTTCCCAGAACCAACGTCACCTTGCAATAGTCGGTTCATCCGATAAGGAGATGTCATATCTTTCAAAATTTCATCTACAACTCGGCGCTGCGCACCCGTTAATGGAAACGGCAGTGCATCGATAAATTCTTGTAATTCTACTGACGGAATCTCTTTCTTCGTCCCTTTTGAATTTTCCCTCTCCATTTTCCGGAGCGTTTGCATTTTCAGCTGAAATAAGAAAAATTCTTCATATACAAAACGGCGACGCGCTTGCTTCAAATCTTCCTGTCCTACCGGAAAATGCAATGCCCTAAGCGCTTCATATCTTGGTAATAATTTATATCGCCCTAACAAACCATCCGGTAACACTTCGACTATAGAATCTCCATATTCCTTTAACGCTTGAGCAATAAAACGACGCATCTGTTTTACTGTAAGTTTCCCCTTTACTGAATAAACAGGTTCCACTTCTTGTTGACGTACAACCGGCCCAAAATGAAGTTCTGATACAGCAATTGTTTGACGATGTTGATCCCATTTACCAGTAATCGTTACCGTTTCATCTAACTTTAATTTTTGCTTATAGTAAGGCCTATTAAAACATACCGCCGTAATTAAATAACGACCGACGAGAACACGAACTGTTAAACGCGATTTCTTCTTACCATAATATTGCAGCAAAGGAGCACTATGAATCTTCCCTTCAACCGTTACACGTTCATCATGCTTTACTTCAGCAAGATCTTTCATCGCATAATCTTCATAACGGTATGGAAAATGTTCTAATAGATGAGAAACTGTATAAATACCCATCTCATGTAGTAACTCAGATGTTTCTCCTCCGATCCCCTTTACATCCGTAACAGGAACTTGTACAACATCATTCAAGATTCTCACACCCCGTCACATTATTTTCTTTATTGCATTTTATTTGAGTACCAATTAGCATCTGTAATCGCTCTCTTTCACCTTATATATTCTATCATAGGCATTCTAAGAGAAACTACTCAAATCCCTTATATAAAACAAGTAAAAAAGAGCCTCACTATTAGCAGCAAGGCTCTTTTCTCTCTTCAATATGCTAGCCTTTTGAATAAAAACTAGTAATAAACTTCATATTACTACTTCTTATCCATTAGCAAGTAAGTAATCAATTTATTTTCAAAACGAATCTTATCTTATTCTACAGAGAAGATGAAAGAATACACTGGCTGGTTTCCAGCATGCACTTCTACTTCTGCATCTTCAAATTTCTCTTCTACAAATTCAACTAACTCCGCTACTTCTTCGTCAGTTGCATCCTCACCTTGTAGAATCGTTACGATTTCAGAATCTTCATCAATAAGCGCTTCTAGCAATTGCTTCGCAGCTCCTACTTTTTCAGCATTTGTAGATACAATTTTCCCATCTGCAATACACATGAAATCATCTTTTTGAATTGCTACACCATCAATTTCCGTATCACGTACAGCATACGTAATTTGACCTGTTTTCACATGAGATAAAGCTTCTTGCATGTTTTCTTCATTCTCTTCTAACGTTCCAACTGGGTTAAATGCTAACATTGCTGCCATACCTTGAGGAACTGTTTTCGAACGAACAACAATAACTTCTTGATCTACAACTGATGCCGCTTGTTCTGCTGCCATTACAATATTTCCGTTATTCGGTAAAATAATGATTTTTTCAGCATTTGCTTCTTCAATTGCCTTCACGATATCCTCCGTACTTGGATTCATCGTTTGACCACCTTCGATAACTTTCGTTGCGCCGATGCTCTCAAATAAAGTTTTAATACCAGACCCCATAGCTACAGTTACGATACCATATGGTTGTTTTTCTTTCGATTGAGCTGGTTGTTCAGGAACCATAGTAGGTTCATCTAATAAAGCAGTATGCTGTTCACGCATATTTTCTACTTTAATCTTAATTAAACTACCGTATTTTTGCCCGTAGTTCATAGCGTCTCCAGGATGTTCTGCATGGATATGAACTTTTACAATTTCATCATCAGACACAACTAGTAGAGAATCACCATATACACTAATATCTTCACGGAATTTTTGTTCAGAGAAATTATGCTCTTTCACCTTTTCAGCCTCTAATTTCACCATGAATTCCGTACAATATCCATACTTAATATCTTCTGTACTCAATTGGCTTTGTACACTACGGTGATGTTCTGCGCGTACCATTTCATTCATAGATGGTTGCGTCGGTGCATCAGAAGAAATCGTTTCTCCTTTTAAGTCAGCTAAAAATCCTTCGTATACCACTACAAGACCTTTACCACCGCTATCTACAACGCCAACTTGTTTTAATACAGGTAATAAATCTGGCGTACGATTTAACGATGCGTTTGCTTCTTTCACAACGTCTTCCATAAACAAAACAAAGTCGCGCTGTTTTTTCGCAACTGTTACTGCATATTTACCCGTTTCTCTTGCAACCGTTAAAATCGTTCCTTCAATCGGTTTCATAACCGCTTTATAAGCCGCCTCTACTCCAGCTTCTAGTGCTGCAGCAAAATCAACTGTTGTTAATTCTTCTTTTTGTTCAATGGATTTAGAGAAACCACGGAACAACTGAGATAAAATAACTCCAGAGTTACCACGAGCTCCCATTAATAATCCTTTGGCTAAACTTACGCCGACTTTACCAGCATGCTGTGAAGGGTTTGCTTTCACTTCACGCGCACCTGAAGTCATAGATAAGTTCATGTTTGTACCGGTATCGCCATCTGGAACTGGAAATACGTTTAATGCATCAACAAGCTGAACATTGTTTGTTAAATTATTCGCTCCTTGCATGATCATTTGTGATAAACGTTTTCCATCAATTTTTTGAATTGACACAGATTTTCCTCCTTAATGCACATTACAAGTTTATTACTTTAACTCCTTGTACGTAGATGTTTACAGAATCTACTGCTAGTCCTACAGTTTGATCTAATGTATATTTCACTTTCGTCTGCACATTATGTGCCACTTCTGAAATTTTCGTACCATAGCTCACAATAATATACATATCAATATGTACTTCATCTTCATCTTTACGAACAATAACACCTCTAGTGAAGTTTTCTTTTCGTAAAATGTCTGTTAATCCATCTTTTAACTGATTTTTTGATGCCATACCTACGATACCGTAGCAATCTACCGCGGCACCTCCAGCAATTGTTGCAATTACATCTGTACTAATATCAATTTGACCGTACTTCGTTTTAATTTCAATTGACATCTCGTTTCCCCCTTCATAAATGGTGAAAGTGAGCTAGACTACTTTAGTTACTATCATATAATCTTTTTAAAGAAAATTCCATCGTTCTTTCTTTTCACTCTCATATTTTATGTTTTAAATTACACTTTTTTATGATGAGCAAAATAGTCCATTTTTATTATACAACATGTACCACTATAATATGTCAAGCAATTTTTATGGATTTCAACTTTTCTTCATTGATATATAGTGTCAAGTAAATTTTCTTGATTTCTTTTTTCTACGGTGTTGCATTCTCTTTTTAGTTGTGTTAAATTATAGTAGTGTTTTTAGCATCGCATAAAAGACTAACATTGAAAAATTACGTATGGTAAGGTATCAAGGGAGGGAAATATAAATGGCTCGTGTTTGTGCTATTACTGGAAGAAAAGCTCGTTCTGGTAACTCTCGTTCTCACGCAATGAACGCTACAAAACGTAAATGGGGCGCTAACCTTCAAAAAGTTCGCGTACGCATCGACGGAAAAGTTCAACGTGTTTACGTTTCTGCTAGAGCATTAAAATCTGGCAAAATCGAACGTGTTTAATAATAAAAAAAAGAGCCGATAGGCTCTTTTTTTACTATAACAATGGAAAAAGCACCGGTGATAGGTGCTTTTTTTAATCTTTTTTGAAGGTATTTAACATTGCACGAACTATTCCACCAAGAAATTTAGGTAACTTAATTGTATAAAATCTCATGGTTTCCCTCCTAATCCCCATTACTCCACTTGGTCACTATATGATGTAAGGAGCAAAATTGTTTCTTCAATCAGTGCTTCTTATCAACATTAATATGCCAGAAGTAAATGAAAAAGTACCTTTTTCCTCAACGAGTTCGTTACTAATACAAAGTGTTGATCCCCACTCTATTGTTTTATTAGTAAGAGGGTACTTAAAACCAAACAATGTAATCCCTTCCACTATTTCAGTAACTGGTACAAAAGATACATAAGGAAAATTTTTATTTTCTTCAATTATATGTGTACCCATTTTTTTAACTGTTATTTCATTTTTATTGTCCACAATACACATTTCTATCTCTACTTCTAACCCTTTTAAAAGCATCTGTATATTTGCCAAACCGTGATCAAGCCTTCCACCAGTAGCACCAAAAATACGAATTAGTGCCGGCTTCTGTTCTAATGCCCAGTTGATTGCAATTTCTAAATCCGTTTGATCTTTTTCCCGCGGAACAATATGTAATTCGTTCGTTTGCTGTCCCATCCATACTAATTCTTCTTCAGTAACTGAATCGTAATCTCCAAACGCAACAGCCGGGGTAATTCCTTTCTTTAATAGACGGTATACTCCCCTATCAACCGCTGCCCACACTACTTCCTCATTCTCGTATCGAGCAAAATCTGCGCAATATTCCGAAGGTCCTCCTGCCAAAATATGAATAATCATTTTTTCTTCTCCTTCCATTGTAAAAAGGCAATCTGCCATTCGGTAGATTGCCTTTTTACATATTTTTATCCTATCCTATAAATGCCTTACTAGGATAAAAGTTCATCGCTACCCACGAATTACGCGAATTGCTTCACCGCGGTCTTTTTGATTGTATACTGCTGACCCAGCTACAAGTACATTTGCTCCTGCTTCCACACAAAGTCTTGCTGTTTCAGCATTTACACCACCATCAACTTCAATTTCCACTTCTAGATTGCGCTCTTTCACCATGTCTGCAACTTGTTTAATTTTCGGTAATACAGAATGGATAAACTTCTGTCCACCAAATCCAGGGTTTACTGTCATAAGTAATACCATATCTATATCTTCTAATACATGCTCAATCACTGAAACTGGCGTATGTGGATTTAATACAACGCCCGCTTTAATACCATGAGATTTAATTAACTGAATTGTACGATGTAGATGCGGACACGCCTCTACGTGAACAGTAATAATATCCGCTCCCGCTTGTGCAAAAGTCGGGATATAGTTATCAGGATTTTCAATCATTAAATGTACATCTAATGGTAATGATGTAATCGGACGGATTGCTTCTACAATTAACGGTCCAATCGTAATATTTGGTACGAAATGTCCATCCATTACGTCAACGTGAATGTAATCCGCTCCGCCCTTTTCTACATCTTTAATCTCTTCCCCTAATTTTGAAAAATCTGCTGATAAAATCGATGGTGCAATTTTAATCATAACTAATACCTCGGCTTTCTCTCTCTAATTTCTTCTACGAATTGTTTATAGTTCTTATAGCGATATTCTGTAATCTTCCCTTCTTCAACCGCAGCTTTCACCGCACATTTCGGTTCAGAAAGATGTGTACACCCTCTAAATTTACAGTATTGGCTCGCTTCTTTCAACTCTGGAAAACAATATGTAAGATCTTCTACTTCTATATCAATGAAATCTAGTGAACTAAAACCCGGTGTATCTGCTACAAGTCCACTCCCAATTGCAATTAATTCTACGTGTCTTGTCGTATGCTTCCCGCGTCCTAAATGGGAGGAAATATCATTTGTTTTCAGCTCTAATTCTGGACGTAGCACATTAAGCATTGAAGATTTCCCAACACCAGATTGACCCGCAACGACAGAAACACAATTTTCTAAGTATGGTTTTAATATATCAATACTTTCTGACGTATTAATAGAAGTAAATAAAACATCATAACCCATCTCACGATAATCATTCGCATAAGCTTCAACAGTTGCTTTCATCTTTTCATCTACTAAATCCATCTTGCTAATACAAATAATTGGCTTAATGTTATGATATTCAATCAGCACTAAAAATCGATCTAACAGTCCAGGATTAAAATCTGGTTCTACTGCAGAGAACACAAGGATCGCTTGATCGACATTAGCAATAGGAGGTCTAACAAGTTCATTTTTTCGATCAAACACTTCAAGCACATAACCTTCAGTTGGATTATCTGCCTGAAAAACAACTTGGTCTCCTACAAGTGGTGTAATTTTATTTTTTCTAAATACACCTCGCCCACGACATTGCGTAACCCCTTCTTCATGCTGCACGTAATAAAACCCACTTAAAGCTTTTATAATTTTTCCTTCTGGCATAGAATTCTCCTTTTTTGTATAAGGTGATGCTGAATTTAAAAATGAATGGATTTAAACTTTCCAAATAACGATTTCAAAACCTACCATATATACTTTCGCTAATATACATTGAATTTCCCATTAAATGCAAAAAAATATTTACAGCTGCATCACTTTACTAGCTTTTTGAATCATATATTTTTGCCTGCTATACCGTCCACTTTGTAGACAGCATAACAGGCAATAATAATAAGTAGACTTTCACTATTATTGAGTTGGATATGGTACTTCTTTATCAATAATCGTTACTCCATCCCGTACAATTTTATAGTGTCCCTTTGAACCTTCTTGAATTACAAATTCTAAAGAAATAGTCGCTGATTCAGTAATTGTTCTCGTTTCAACCGGTCTATCCATTTTTTGCTGCATGTCTTCTTTATAAATTTCTATTGTTTGCGGCTTTTTTTCACCTGTTACAGCAGGCTCATATGGGATAGAGATATTGTCCACTTTTACCGTTTTAGTCACTTTAGGCTTTTGACCATCAGAGATAATAATAGTTACTTTATCTCCCTCTTTTAATGGTGTACCTGGTTTTGGAAATTGCGAAATTACAAGTCCTTTTTCGACTGTATCTGAATACTCTCGTTTTATATCTGACGTTAGTTTTCTCTCATTCAAATAACCAGTTACACTATTTTCAGTCCACCCCGAAAAGTCACCTGGTCTAATTTGATAAGGCCCTTTACTTACCCAGATTTTCAGTTCTTGCTCCGCTTCTATAACCATCTGATCAGGCGTCGGAATTTGTTCTACAATTTCACCTTTCGGCTTATCATTTTCAATATAATTTACCGTAACTTGTTTATATTTTTCTTCTAACTCAGCTTTTACACTCTCAAAGTTTTGACCTGTGAAATTTGCCATCTTACTTTTCTTTTTTCCACCTGATTGATAGATAGTAATTTTAGCGTTTTCTTTTACGACTCTTCCTGCTACAGGGTCCGTTTTTATTACATCCCCAACTTCAACATCATCTGTATATACAATATTAGGCTCCGTCACCTCAAAGCCCTTTTCTACTAATGTATTTACAGCTGTCGTGTATTTCATACCAGCCACATCAGGAACTTTCACATCTTTCGGAATAAATAATCCTGGAATAACCGTAAGTGCTAATGTTATTCCTATTGCTAAAAATAAAAATGTTGAAATTAAAACTTTAAGCCACTTGCTACTCCGTTTTTTCTTCTTATCTAACTCAGCTGCTTCTGCTCTTATCGGTTCTTCCATCTTACTCCCTTTTAAAACAATCGTTTCATCACTTACATTTTCAAATAATTGTTCTTGTTGAATAATCGGAATCGCTTTTGTCGCTTCCATATCTTCCGGTATGTAAAATGGTTGCTCATTTATCCTCTCTGGATATAGCGCAGTTTCAATATCCCGCTTCATCGCATTAGCAGATTGATATCGGTGAAACGGATCTTTTGCAGTTGCCTTTAATATAATATTTTCAACACTTTGCGGAATATTTTCATTCCATCTTTTTGGTGATGGGATTTCACTTTGTAAATGTTTTAAAGCTATGGCAACAGCAGATTCGCCAGAAAACGGTTGTCTTCCTGTTAACAATTCAAACATAACTATCCCAAGAGAATAGATATCTGATTGTTTATTTGCTATCCCACCACGTGCCTGTTCTGGTGATAAATAATGGACTGAACCGAGCACTGAATTTGTATGTGTAATTGTTGTTGCACTTGTAGCTGTCGCAATTCCAAAATCTGTTACTTTTATTATTCCATCAGCTCGAATTAAAATATTGTGCGGCTTTATATCACGATGCACAATTTCAAAATGATGGGCATGTGCCATAGCGGATGTTAACTGCTCCATAATATCAAGAGCTTCTCCTATAGGTAACATCCCTCGCTCAATTATGTATTGCTTCAATGTTTGCCCTGGTACATATTCCATGACAAGATAGTATATACCATCTTCTTCTCCGACATCATACATATTCACAATATTTGGATGCGACAACGTTGTAACAGACTGCGCTTCTCGATGGAAACGTTTAATAAACTCTTCGTTATTTGAGTAGTCGAGTCTTAATATTTTTACCGCTACATCTCGGCCAAGTATATCATCATGAGCTAAATATACATTGGCCATTCCGCCACCACCAATCATTTTCAGCAGCTTATAACGGTCATTTAAGCGTTTTCCAATCAGCACGTTGCACTTCACCTACTTTCGTTTGTCGAACCCGCATAATCAATAAGAACAAGTGTGATATTATCTTCTCCACCGCGATCATTTGCCAATTGAATGAGACACTGCCCTTTACCTTCAAGCTGTTCATTTAACTGTAAAATTTGTCGCATATCATCAATAGAAACTTTGTTTGATAATCCATCAGAGCAAAGAAGTAATTGATCATCTTCCTCAATCACCAACGTTTTAACATCTAACCCAACTTTTTCTTCTGTTCCTAATGCTCTTAATAACACATTCTTTTTCGGATGATACTCTGCGTCTTCCTTTGAAATTTCACCATGTTTCACAAGCTCATTTACAAGTGAATGATCTTCCGTTACTAGCGTCATTTCTCCTTCTGATACCATATAGCAACGACTATCTCCTATATGCCCTATTGTCACAAAGCTTGGTGTACAAACAGCTATTATAAGCGTTGTTCCCATACCATTACATTCTGCATTTTGCTGAGCGTATTCATATATACGCTCATTAATAATCCCAACACTAGTATGTAACCATTGTTCTACTTTTTTCGGCTCATTCATATTATGTGTTTGCTTCCAATAATCATGGAATAATTGAATGGCCATCGAGCTAGCTACATCACCAGCTCGATGACCTCCCATTCCATCTGCTACTACCGCTAATACATTTCCATCTAAATTGTGAAAAACTCCTGCACTATCTTCATTATGTTGACGAACTTTTCCTTTATCCGATAGAAATACGGCTTTCATCTCGTCACCTCGTCTCTTCTTTGCGCTCCTTCGCACGCAACTGACCGCAGGCTGCATCAATATCATGACCTTGTTCACGGCGAATCGTTACATTCACTCCACGATCTTTTAACGTTTTCTCGAACAAGAAAATTTGTTCGCGTGGCGTACGTACATAATCACGTTCAGGTACGTAGTTTACCGGAATCAAGTTCACATGACATTTTACACCTTTTAAGAGCGCAGCAAGCTCTTCAGCATGCTCTACTTGGTCATTTTCTCCTCCAAATAATCCATATTCAAAAGTAATACGACGCCCTGTTCTATTTACATAGTATTTAATAGCTTCCATTAAATCTGGTAATTTATAAGCACGGTTAATCGGCATTAATTTTGAACGTAATTCTGAGTTTGGAGCATGCAATGAAATCGCAAAATTAATTTGTAGATCTTCTTCAGCAAACTTATAAATTTTCGGGATAATTCCACTTGTCGAAACAGTCATATGTCTTGCACCAATATGAAGTCCTTTTTCATGGTTAATGATGCGTAAGAATCCCATTAAATTATCATAGTTATCAAATGGTTCTCCAATCCCCATAACAACAAGAGAACTTACACGTTCTTCTGTTTCATCAAGCGCACGTTGCACTTCTACTACTTGCGCTACGATTTCTCCAGCTTCTAGGTTTCGCTTTAATCCACCAAGTGTCGAAGCACAGAACGTACACCCAATACGACAACCAACTTGCGTTGTTACACAAATGGAATTTCCATATTCGTGTCGCATTAATACCGTTTCAATAGAATATCCGTCATATAATTGGAATAAGAATTTAATTGTTCCATCCGAAGACGTTTGTTTTACTAACGTGTTTAAAGTAGTAATATCAAAGGAATTCGACAATTTATCACGCAATCCTTTAGAAAGGTTTGACATATCCTCATAATTTTTTACACGTTTTTTATATAACCAATCAAAAATTTGTCCAGCACGGAACTTCGGTTCTCCTTGTTCCTTTAACCAATCTTGCATTTCATGAAGTTGTAAAGAGTAAATTGATGGTTTCTTCGTTTCTAAATTTTTCTTTTGTTTTCTTACAGTCGTTTCCATGATGCTACACCTTCTTCCTTAAACAAGCAATATAAAAGCCATCCGTCGCAAAATAATGCGGTAAAATTTGTACTTGACCTTCATCAATATACGGAGTTAATTTTTCTGGCATACGCTCTTTAAGCGTAGTATCCCATTCAAATTCAGGATGTTCTTGTAAAAATTTCTCTATTACTTGTTCATTTTCTATTTTCTCAATTGTGCACGTACTATAAACAAGACGACCGCCTTGTTTTAATAATGGTGCTATTTTTTCTAGTATTGCAATTTGAATCGTCGATAATCTTTCACTATCGCCTTTATCTTTTCCTAACTTAATATCAGGCTTACGTCTAATTACACCAAATCCAGAACACGGTGCATCTACCAATATTTTATCAAACGTTTCATTTGCAAAGTGCTCTTGCACTTTTCTAGCATCTAGCGCTTTAGTTTCGACATTTTCTAGACCAAGTCGCTCTGCTTGCTGTTTAATTAAACGTACTTTGTGTGCATGTAAATCAAGGGACATGACCTTACCAGTTCCCTTTAATCGTTCCGCGATATGCGTTGTTTTTCCGCCTGGAGCAGCACAACTATCAAGAACTGCATCTCCCGTATTCGGTTCTAAAGCGCGTGCTACAAGCATAGAACTTTCATCTTGAATAGAAAGAAATCCTTTTTTAAACGCTTCTGTATGCGCTACATTTCCTCTTTCAATCTGAATTGCATCATCTGATAAGTCACCACGTTTTGCTTCTATACCTTCACTTGCCAACAACTCAATCGCTTCTTCTACCGTTACCTTATCAACATTCACACGCGCTGTTGGTACAGGTGGTAACATGTTTACTTCGCACATTTTTTCTGCAGTTTCTAAACCGTATTCTGAAGTCCACTCTTGGACAAGCCAAACTGGATGACTTGTTGTAATTGCAAGACGTTCTACTGGATCCTTGACTTCATCTACAGAAGGTACACCTTCTCTCTGAATCGAACGTAATACACCGTTCACCATACCAGCAATTCCTTTATGCCCGCGACGCTTTGCAATCTCAACCGCTTCATGAATAGCCGCTCTTTCTGGCACTCGGTCTAAATAAATCATTTGATATAAAGATAAGCGAAGCAATACTCTTACCCACGCCTCAACCTTCTTTTTTAAAAAAGGCTGTAAATAATAATCTAATGTGTCACGACGTTGAATCGTTCCATATACAATTTCAGTTAATAAACCAATATCTTTTCTATCAATTGTACTTTTTTCAATTAGATTATTTAAAAGTAAGTTGCTATATGCACCACTTTTTTCCACTTGAATTAAACCATCAAGAGCTAATTCACGAACATTTTGTCTCATGCATTTTCTCCTAACTTCGTTCCAATTTCAGGTTTTGTTCCACGTAAAAATTGTGAACAACTCATACGCTTTTTACCAGAAGGTTGCAATTCAGTAATTTTAACACCTGTTTCATTACTAGTTGCTACAACAAAACCATCTTCTTCGATTGCAACAATCGTACCTGCTTCAGCCGGTTCAGTTACAGGCACTTTTTCTCCCCACCATACTTTAACAACTTGTCCTGCTAAAGTTGTATAAGCAACTGGCCATGGATTCAATCCGCGAATGTGATTGTATACTTCTTCACCTGTTTTTGTCCAATCAATTTTCTCTTGCTCACGTTTTATATTGTACGCAAACGTTACTTCTTCTTCGTTTTGTTTAATCGGTTCTAACTTACCTTGGATTAATAAAGGTACTGTTTTAGATAGAAGGTGTGCTCCTGCTTCACTTAATTTATCAAATAATGAGCCTGTCGTTTCACGCTCTTCAATTTCAACTTCCACTTGCGTTAAGATATCACCAGCATCCAATTTTTCTACCATATACATAATTGTAATACCTGTTTTTTCTTTACCTTCCATAATTGCATAATGAATTGGTGCACCACCACGAAGTTCAGGAAGTAAAGAAGCGTGAACATTAATACATCCATACTTCGGTGCTTCTAAAATTTCATTTGGTACAATCTGCCCAAATGCAGCTGTTACAATTAAATCTGGCTCTAATGCCAATACTTTTTCATATTCATCTTTTTCACGAATTTTTAACGGCTGTAACACAGGGATACCATGTTTTTCCGCTTCAACTTTAACAGGTGTAGGTGTTAATACTTTTTTTCTACCTACTGGACGATCAGGTTGCGTCACAACACCTACTACCTCATAGCCATCTTCAATAAGACGACGAAGCACCGGCACTGAAAAGTCCGGTGTTCCCATAAACACTACTTTTATCATTTAAAAACCGCTCCTTTTAACACCTATTCTAGTTCGTTTTCTTCATAATATCTTGTCACTTTCGATGTAAATAAAACACCGTGTAAATGATCGATTTCATGTTGAATTGCACGCGCTAAAAATCCTTCCGCTTCTAATAAGAATACTTTCCCACGGCGATTTTGTGCTCTTACTTTAATATAATCGGCACGTTCTACTTCACCATAAAGTCCCGGGAAGCTTAAACAGCCTTCGGGACCTACTTGTTCACCACGTTTTTCTAATATTGATGGATTGATTAACTCGATTTTCCCAGTATCATCATCGACATCAACAACCGCTACTTGCAAGCTTACACCTACTTGAGGCGCAGCTAAACCGACTCCGTCCGCAATTAACATTGTTTCATGCATATCTTTCAACAATTTCACTAGCTTTTTATCAAAGTTAATTACTCTTTCGCATGGTGTTTCTAACACTTCATTTGGATGCTTTATTATTTCTAAAACTGCCATATTTCCCTCCGCTACATTAACATTGTTGGATTAAAATCAATTGAGATTTGTAGCTCTTTTTGCATTTCTGCTTGATAATGTTCATTTACCATTTTGAGCACGTTCTTTAAGTTTGGTTCCCGTTTGTATTTTATCATGCATTGATAACGATATCTATCTTTTATCCTTGGAATCGCTGAAGCAACTGGTCCTAGCACCATTGTTTGCTGTGAGCAATGCGTTCGTAAATACGAGGCAATTTTTTCCGTCACTTGTACCGCTTTTAATAATTCAGGATGAGATACAGTTACGAGTACAACATAGTAATATGGGGGATATTGTCTTGTTCGTCTCATTTGCATTTCTTGGTCAAAAAACACATCATATTGTTGGTTCTTCGCTAACTCTATACTGTAATGTTCTGGCGTATACGTTTGAATCACAACTTCCCCTGGCAATTCATGTCTACCCGCTCGTCCACTTACTTGCGTCAATAGCTGATATGTCTTTTCACTCGCCCGAAAATCAGGTAAGTGCAGCATCGTATCTGCAGTTAACACCCCAACGAGCGTTACTTTCGGAAAATCTAATCCTTTAGCAATCATTTGTGTTCCGAGTAATATATCTGCTTTTTCTTCCCCGAACGCCTTTAATAATTTTTCATGCATTCCTTTTCGACTTGTCGTATCTACATCCATTCGAATGACTCGTGCCTCTGGAAATAGTTTTGTAATTTCTTCTTCTACCTTTTGTGTACCTGTACCAAAGAAACGAATGTATGTACTTTGACAAGCTGGACACTCAGTTGGCATATTCTCTTCGTAACTACAATAATGACATTTTAAACGATGATTCATTTTATGATATGTCAATGAAATGTCACAATGCGGACATTGAACAACATACCCACAATCACGGCACATAACAAATGTAGAATGACCTCTTCTATTTAAAAAGAGTACCATTTGTTCTTTCTTTTCTAATCGATCTGCTATTTTTTCATGCAGCGCCTTAGAAAACATTGATCGATTCCCGTCACGAAGTTCTTCTCGCATGTCAACAATCTCTACCGTTGGTAAAGCTTGTTCATTCATACGTTTTTCCATTGTTAATAGTTCATAAACACCTTTTTTCGCCCTTGCAAACGATTCAAGTGTTGGTGTCGCACTACCAAGAACGATAGGACATTTATGATATTGTCCTCTCCAGACAGCTACATCTCTTGCATGATACCTCGGATTATCTTCTTGTTTGTAACTTGATTCATGCTCTTCATCAATAATAATAATCCCTAAATTCTCAAAAGGCGCAAAAACAGCTGAACGCGCACCAACTACAACTTTCACTTCTTTTCTTAAAATCTTACGCCACTCGTCATACTTTTCTCCAACAGACAACGCACTATGAAGAACTGCAACTTGTGAGCCAAACCTACCTTTAAAACGATCCACCATTTGGGGCGTTAGTGCAATTTCAGGAACAAGAACGATAGCTTCTTTTCCTTTCTTGAGCACTGCTGCTATAGATTGTAAATATACTTCTGTCTTTCCACTTCCTGTAACACCATATAGTAAAAATGGATTATAAGTTTCATTTGTAATTGATGATAAAATCGGTGTAATAACTTGTTTTTGTTCCTCCGTAAGCGGAAATGGTTTTGTTTGTTCAAAATCATCATCGTCATACGGATTTCGGTATACTTCCACATACTTTTCTGAAATGAATCCCTTTTTAACAAGTGCTTTTATTGGAGCATCTGTTATTTGTAACTCTTCTGTAATTACTTTCAACGGTGCACTTTTATAATTTTCCACAAAATAATAAAGTACATCTTGTTGTTTTTTACTTTTCAGTTCAAATGCCGCTAATTCCAATTTATCTTCTGGCAACTCCGGCTGAACCACTCTTTGCTTCTTCTTTTGTACTTTATCTTTCACTTGATAAACGACTTCAACCGTACCATTTTTAATTTCTTGTTGAATAGTTCGGTATAAATGTGGCTGTTGCTCGATTACTTCAAAATCAATTGCTTCTTTATCCTGAAATAAATATAGTATTTCAGGTGCTATTTCTTCCTGTTTACAAAGTTGTAGACGTTTTTTATACGTTGCTTTTATCGCAGTTGGAAGCATCACTTGAAAAGCTGAAATCATGTAGCATAACGTTTCACTTGTAAGCCAATATCCAAGCTTTAATAATTCATCATTTAAAACCGGTGTTACATCTAATATTTCATGGATTGTCTTTAACTTCTTACTTTCTACATCCACCGAATCTTTAATCCCAATAATAAAACCTTGCAATTTTCTTGGGCCAAACGGAACTACTACACGCATTCCTGTCTGTACAATATCTTCCCATTTTTTAGGGATAATGTAATCAAATGGTCGATCTGTCTGACGGGCAGGTACATCAACAATTACACTTGCAAATTTCATAAACGATCATCTTCTAACATCATTTCAATTTGCTTCAATATTTCACGAGCTACCTCTTTTTTCATTAAAAGTGGCAACTCAATAACTTTTCCATCTTTTCTATACATTGTTACAATATTCGTATCCGTGCCAAATCCAGCTCCTTGCGCTTTTACATCATTCGCGACAATCATATCTGCATTTTTCTCACGTAGTTTTTTCGTTGCATATTCCTCTACATTTGTCGTTTCAGCAGCAAAACCGATAAGTAACTGTTTATCCTTTTTCTGACCTAACGTTTTTAAAATATCCACCGTTCTTTCAAGTTCAATGACAGCATCACCATTTTGCTTTTTCATTTTATTCTCATGAACATATTTCGGACGATAATCTGCAACTGCTGCTGTTTTAATGACAACGTCTACGTTTTGATAATGTTGAAGAACCACTTCTAACATATCTTGTGCAGATTCCACTTGCACTGTCGTTACATGTAACGGTGGATTTAATGCTGTCGGTCCTGAAACGAGTATAACATCAGCGCCTAAATTCGCTGCCACTTCCGCAATCGCATACCCCATTTTTCCAGAAGAAAAATTTGTCATAAAACGAACTGGATCAACCTTTTCACGTGTTGGGCCAGCAGTTATTAATATTCTTTTTCCCTGCAATGGTTTGTGTTCTGAGAAAGCTTCCTCTAACCGTGCAATAATTGCTTCAGGTTCTTCTAGTCGTCCCTTCGCTACATATCCACATGCTAAAAAGCCTTCCCCAGGCTCAATAAATGTATATCCTAGCGTTTTCAATGTCATCATATTTTTTTGAACTATTTTATTTTCATACATATGCACATTCATAGCAGGCGCAATCCATACCGGAGCTGTAGTAGCTAACAAAGTAGTTGTAATCATATCATCTGCAATACCACCAGCTAACTTTCCAATACAATTGGCAGTAGCAGGTGCGACAAGTACAACATCCGCCCAATCTGCTAAATCAATATGAGCAATAACAGCTGAGTCTTTCTCATCAAATGTATCCGTATATACATCATGGCGAGAAAGCGCTTGGAATGTAAGAGGCGTAACAAACTTCATTGCCGACTCACTCATCATTACTTTTACAATCGCGCCAGATTGTGTCAATTTACTCGTTAACGCAGCTGCTTTAAAAACCGCAATGCCTCCTGTTACACATAGAAGTATCTTTTTCCCTTTTAGCATATGACTCGTCCTCTTTCTTTTTCAAACTTATAATACTGAAATAGAATTCTCAGCTCGTCAGTACCAATATTTCATTCCTTTCGTAAAAAAATAACAACCTACTTGTAAATAGGTTGTTACCGTTACATAGAAAATTATAAAGTCTATGTTTTATTTTGTCGAAGGCAAAGGCTTATTCAGCTACTTTATCTTCACTTGGTACGTAGCTTAATGCTTCTGCATCGATTTCTTCTAATGCTTTACCTACACATTTATGAGAAACAGGTTTTTCTACAACACAGTTATTAGCAAGTTGCATTTCACGCGCGCGTTTTGCAGCTACTGTTACTAATGTGTACTTAGAATCGATTTTTTGTAGTAATGAGTCAATTGATGGATTTAACATAATTATAGACCCTCCGTCATTTCTTTATAATATTTTGCTACCCTTTCGCGGCGGCAATGTTCGCCAACCACAATTGCTTTAATTCTATCACAAGCTAATTCAACTTGATCGTTTTCTACTACATAGTCGTAAGCGTCCATCATCTCGATTTCTTCTTTCGCTACAGTTAAACGATTTTCAATAACATCTTCAGTCTCTGTACCACGTCCGACAATACGGCTTTTTAGTTCAGATAAACTTGGAGGTGCTAAGAAAATAAATACACCTTCTGGGAAAGCTTTCTTAACTTGAATTGCTCCTTGCACTTCAATTTCTAAGAATACATCTTTTCCTTCTTGTAATGTTTTTTCAACATAGTCAATCGGTGTTCCGTAATAATTACCTACGAACTCAGCCCACTCAAGTAATTTTTCATTACGAATCATTTCCTCGAATTCTTCTCTTTCTTTAAAGAAATAATCCACACCATCTACTTCACCTTCACGCGGCTTACGTGTCGTTACTGAAATAGAGTACTGAAAACGTGTATCCTCATGGCTAAACAGCTCTTTACGAACCGTCCCTTTTCCAACCCCAGAAGGCCCTGAAAGAACGATGAGCAATCCTCTTCTACTTCTCATAAATATGTAAAACCTACCCTTCCTCACTTAAATCTTCTTTATTATTCAAACGATGTGCAATCGTCTCTGGTTGAATTGGACTTAATACAACATGCCCATCATCCATAACAATAACCGCCCTTGTTTTTCTCCCATACGTAGCATCAAGCAAAGCATTATGTTCGCGTGCTTCCTGTACTGTTCGTTTAATAGGAGCTGACTCCGGACTTACAATAGCAATAATTCGATGAGCAGATACAATATTTCCGTATCCAATATTTAAAAACCGCATGGCCATAGTTTGCGCCTCCTAGTAAGTCTATCCGATTTCTCCACCACGTATAACTTTATATATTTTTTGAAAGCTACTCAATATTTTGTACTTGTTCACGAATTTTTTCAAGGTTATTTTTCATTTCTACAACATATTTTGAAATTGTTAAGTCATTTGCCTTAGAACCAATCGTATTAATTTCTCTATGCATCTCTTGCACGATGAAATCCATTTTCCTTCCAACAGGCTCTTCAATCTGCAATGTTTCACGAAATTGCTCTAAATGACTTTGCAAACGAACTAACTCTTCATGAATATCACAACGCTCTGCAAAGATTGCGACTTCTGTTAGCAATCTTTGTTCATCTAGATCTTGATTATGTAATTCTTTTAAGCGATTTTCTAATCGTTCACGATATTTTTGTGTAACAATTGGTGCATGTGGAATAATTGCATTTACACAATTGCTAATCTCTTGTAAACGATACGCTATATCTTTATGTAATCGTTCTCCTTCGCCATCTCTCATCGTTTTCAACATATGAGCAGCTTGACGAACAGCCTCATATAAACTGTTCTCAAAATGTTCATTTACATTTTCTATTTCTTCAATTGCTGTTACTTCTGGCATTGCCATTAATTGCTGAAGTGTAATAGAATCTTGTAATTGAAATTTCCCTTTTATATCTTCCATCATCGATTGGTACTGCTCAAGAAGTGACCAATTCACACTTAATTTTCTTTCAACAAGTCCTTCACCCGCTATACTAATAGACACTTCAATGCGTCCACGTCGAACTTGCTGTGCAATTATTTTACGAATTTTGTCCTCAAATACCATCATTTGCTTAGGAAGTCGAATACTCATCTCTAAAAAACGGTGGTTCACCGATTTCATTTCTACTGTAATTTGAAAAGTATCACTTTCTACTTTCGATCTTCCAAACCCTGTCATACTAGAAATCATTTTTATCACATCCAAGCCATAAAATAACTCAATGAAAAAGGTAATAGAGACAAGGCTCTACTACCTTCTGTAAATTATATCACATTTTCATAACATTGACTATTTCAAGTTTAATCCCTTCTTATATAATATCGGCTTTTTCTTCTTAGTCTTTTTCCCTGTTAATAAAGAACCTACTAGTAAGAAAGTCGGAATTGATGATAAACCTCCAATTAATAACCAATCTCTTGCTTGTATCGGCATTGTGCTAAAGATTGGTTGTAACGGTGGATAATATATAACCACTAGCATGAGTAGTAACGAAATAATAACCGCCCCTACTAAATACACGTTCCCAAATGGATTACGGTGAAAGACAGAATGCTCACTACGACAATCAAATACATGAATAAGCTGAGCAAGTACCAACGTCGCGAACGCTACAGTTTGTGCATATTTCAGTTCATTTGGATGTTGGTTATACGCAATAATAAACGCCACTAACGTCACTGCTCCAATTAAAAACCCTCGACTTATTATTTTCCACGCAAGCCCTCTAGCGAATACCCCTTCTTTCGGGTGACGCGGTGTTCTCTTCATCACATCTCCTTCAGCCTTATCCAAACCTAATGCCATCGCTGGTAAACCATCAGTAACTAAGTTCACCCATAAAATTTGAATAGGAACCATCGGCAGTGGTAATGCAAGTAACATCGCAAATAACATAACTAAAATTTCTCCAACATTTGACGCCAATAAGTAGCGAATGAACTTACGTATGTTCTCATATATATTTCTTCCTTCTTTAATTGCTGATTTAATTGTAGCAAAATTATCGTCTAGTAAAACAAGTGAAGAGGCTTCTTTCGCAACATCTGTCCCTGTAATTCCCATCGCTATCCCAATATCCGCTGTTTTTATCGCTGGAGCATCGTTCACTCCATCACCTGTCATCGCTACTATATGTCCTTGATTTTGCAGTGCCTTAACAATTTTCAATTTATGCTCAGGTGATACACGAGCGAATACATACGTATCTTCTACAACATTTTCTAATTCCTCCACATCCATATTCGCGAGTTCTACTCCTTCAACAACGCGTCCATCTGGTGGTAAAACTCCTAATTGTTCAGCAATCGCCATTGCTGTCACTTTATGATCACCTGTAATCATTACTGTTCGAATACCAGCTTCTTTACACTCTTTTACCGCCTGCGCCACTTCTGGCCTTGGCGGGTCAATCATACCTTGTATTCCAACCAACATAAAATCTTTTTCAACGTCTCTTTCATGTTCAATAGAATCCGTGACTTTTAAAGGTTTAAACGCAACTGCAATTGTTCGAAGCGCTTGACTACCTAAGCTATGAATAGCCGCCTGTACTTCTTTTCTATATAGCTCACTTAACGGCTGCTGCTTATCCCCCCATAAGATTGTTTGACTCAGTTGCAAAAGAACATCCGGTGCTCCTTTCGTAACAATAAACTTTTTCCCCTCTCGATCTCGTACAATAACACTCATCATTTTTCGAGTTGAATCAAAGGGGAATTCACGAATAATTTCAAATTTCCCTTTTAATGCCTCACGTGTTATCCCAGCTTTCATTGCTGCAGCTACAAGCGCTCCCTCTGTCGGATCTCCATCTAATACGTACGCCTTTTTCTTTTGAATAATATTTGCATTGTTACATAGTGAACCAAATGTAAGTAGCTGATAAAGTGATTTTGTCTTAGCTGGATTCACTTCTTTTTCACCTTTCATAAAAGAGCCATTAGGTTCATATCCTTGCCCTGTCACTTTCCACAATTCTCCGCCTGACCACATATGTGTTACCATCATTTTGTTTTGCGTCATTGTTCCCGTTTTATCAGAGCATATAACAGAAGCGCAGCCTAACGTTTCTACGGCCGGTAACTTCCTTACAATTGCTCTCTTTTTTATCATACGCTGTACACCAAGTGATAAAGCTACTGTAACAATTGCTGGCAATCCTTCTGGAATAGCCGCAACAGCTAGCGATACGCCAGCTAAAAACATATGATATACTTCATTCCCTTGATACACACCAGCCAATACAACGAGCGCTGTCAAAATAAGAGCTACAATAATTAATATTTTTCCGAGCTGTTCTAACCTTCTTTGCAGTGGCGTTTCCATTTGCTCTGCATTTTGCAACATATTTGCAATTTGCCCCATCGCTGTATTCATACCAGTTGCTACAACGACTCCTGTACCAGATCCTCGCGTAATCATTGTCCCCATAAAAGCCATATTTTTTTGATCCCCAATTGCAACATCTTGCCCTTGCAATGCTTCTACCTTCTTTTGTACAGGTACGGACTCCCCTGTCAAAGCAGACTCTTCAATATATAAACTTGATGCCTCAACAAGACGCACATCAGCCCCAATACGATCACCACTGGAAAACTTAATAATATCACCTAAAACAAGTGCTTTAGATGGTGCTTTTACCCACTTTCCATTCCGCATTACAGTAACTTGCGGAGCGGCTAGTTCCTTTAAAGCTTCCAATGATTTTTCAGCTTTTCTTTCTTGAAAAAAGCCGAGAATACCATTGATAATAACAATGGCAACAATAGCAATAGAATCAATGTATTCACCTAAAAACGCAGAAACAATTGTTGCTCCAAACAAAACGAGTACCATGAAATCTTTAAACTGTGCTAAAAATACCATTAGTGCAGAAGGCCTTTTTGCTTCTTCTAATTCATTAGTACCAAATTTCTTTACTCGCCCTTCTGCTTCTTTCTCTGTAAGTCCAACCTTTACATTCGTATTCGTTCTTTCTTCCACTTCATGTGCTCGCATTCCATACCAGTTCATCCTGCTATCGACCTCCTGATTCCAGACATACTCTATTGAAAGCTTATTCAGCCTCGTCCAAAAAAATGCTATAATTAACATTTAGTTAGAAAGGAGTGTTCATTTATGGCATTCGATGGATTATTTACAAGAGCGATTACACATGAAATTGAAAATTCTCTTTACACAGGAAGAATTTCCAAAATATATCAACCTTCAAAATACGAGATTTTATTACATATTCGAGCGAATGGAAAGAACCAAAAACTAATTCTTTCATCTCATCCTACATATGCGCGTATGCACTTAACGAATCAAAACTACGATTCGCCAGCAATACCGCCGATGTTCTGTATGCTTCTTCGCAAACATTTAGAAGGTGGATTTATTGAAAAAATTGAACAAATCGACTTAGAACGCATTATTCAAATTACTGTTCGCAGTCGTAATGAAATCGGAGACGAATCATTAAAAACATTAGTAATTGAAATAATGGGACGACATAGTAACATTATCTTATTAGATACGAAAACAAACGTGATTTTAGATAGCTTAAAACACGTTTCATTAGCCGTAAACCGTCACCGAACTGTATACGCTGGTGCTGAGTACGTCGCGCCACCAGCCCAACATAAAATCAATCCTCTGCAAATTGAAACCGCAGATGATTTTATTAGACCGCTAGACTTTCTATCTGGAAATATGGATAAACAACTCGTCGGTGCTTTCATGGGAATATCCCCATTATTTGCAAAAGAAATAGTAAAGAAAGCCGGTATGGTAAACGAGAAAGCATTATCAGAAGCATTTTTCTCTATACAAACACCATTACTATCTCATGCATATACACCTACAATGATTACTGCAAATGGAAAAGAATTCTTTTATCTTTTCCCTCTTACACACTTGCAAGGAGAAGAAAAAACATTCTCATCAGTAAGCGAATTGTTAGATCGTTTCTTCTTTGGCAAAGCAGAACGTGATCGTGTAAAACAACAAGCTCATGATTTAGAACGCTTTATGCAAAACGAAAAAAATAAAAACGAGAAAAAACTCATTAAACTCCAAAAAACACTGCAAGATGCTGGAAAAGCAGATAAATATCAACTATTTGGAGAGCTACTTACAGCCAATATGTACGCTTTAAAAAAGGGCGATAAAGATATTGAGGTCGTTAATTATTACGATGAGAATGGTGGAACTGTAAAAATTACATTAGATCCTTTAAAAACACCATCTGAAAATGCACAACGCTATTTCCAAAAGTATCAAAAAGCAAAAAATTCAGTTGTTGTTGTAGAAGAACAAATCGAAAAAACAAATGAAGAAATTCTTTATTTTGATAGCTTACTTCAACAAATGGAAGCTGCTTCTTCAAAAGATATTGAAGAAATTCGTGAGGAATTAGCTGAAGAAGGTTATGTGCGCAATCGTAAAACGAAAAACGCAAAGAAAAAGCCTACTAAACCAGTATTAGATAAATATGTAGCAAGTGATGGCACAGAGATTTTCGTTGGTAAAAACAATAAACAAAATGATTATTTAACAACGAAGTTTGCCCGCCGTGATGAAATTTGGTTACATACGAAAGACATACCTGGCTCTCACGTTGTCATTCGTTCTTTAGAACCTGCTGAAGAAACTTTACTAGAAGCTGCCAAAATTGCTGCCTATTACAGTAAAGCGAAAGAGTCTAGCTCTGTACCTGTTGATTTCACCAAAATACGCCATGTCAAAAAACCGAGTGGTGCAAAACTTGGTTTTGTTACGTACGACAATCAGCAAACCGTATATGTAACACCAGATGCTGATATTGTAATGAAATTAAAAGCGTAAATAAAAAATGCGTTGCTTGTATGCAGCGCATTTTTTATATGTTTTCAATTTCGTTGCTATATCCATTCAATATTGTCAAAAAAATTGACAGTATCATTTCACATTTGTATAAATTTTTTTACAGCATGTAAATAAAGTACAAGTGTAACTCCAATCATTATTTTTCCCCATCCCCCTGCTATTCATTGCAGCAATCTAGATTTTATGAACAAACCGCCTCCCACAAATTACGGGCTATTTTTTTATCTCCCCTAAAATATATGTTGTCCCTACTATCATTTCTTCAAATATACATTTTGGCACGCTATTTGCTTTATTCAATACTGTGAATAGGAGGCATTAACATGACTTTAAAAATTAATAAAATCCAAAATCAATTACAAAACTATGAAATTGACGGGTTACTTATTACCAAAAAAGAAAACCGCCAATATGCAACAGGCTTTACAGGTAGTGCTGGCGTCGTCTTAATCTCTGCCGATCAAGCTGTTTTTATCACTGATTTCCGCTATGTAGATCAAGCGAAATCACAAATAAAAGATGCTGAAATTATTATGCATAAAGGAAATTTAGAAAAAGAAATTGCACATCAAGTATCGAAATTAAACATTCAAAAACTTGGAATTGAAGAAAACAACATGACATTGCAACAATATAAAAACTTGCAAAAATACGTACAGGCGGAAATGATTCAAGTGTGCGAAATTATCGAAAATATTCGTATCATTAAAGACACGCCTGAAATAGAAACAATGAAAATTGCAGCTAATATCGCGGATGAAGCATTTCACCACATTCTTACGTTTCTAAAACCAGGAATAAGTGAAAATGCTGTACGAGATGAATTAGAATTTTTCATGCGAAAAAAAGGGGCTACATCTTCTTCATTCCAAATCATTGTAGCCTCAGGCGTTCGTTCTTCACTTCCCCATGGAGTTGCATCAAATAAAATAATCGAACGAGGGGATATCGTTACATTAGACTTCGGTGCACTTTACGACGGATATTGTTCCGATATAACACGTACTGTAGCAATAGGGGAACCATCGGAAGAATTCAAAAAAATATACAATGTTGTACGAGAAGCGTTAAAACGTGGGACTGAAGCGATTAAGCCTGGAGAAACTGCGAAAAGTATCGATGATATAACGAGGGATTACATTACAGAACATGGATACGGTCAATACTTTGGCCACTCTACTGGGCACGGTCTTGGGTTAGAAATACATGAACCTCTTCGCTTATCTCAAGAAAGTACGGCTACTTTAGAAGAAGGTATGGTTGTTACAGTTGAACCTGGTATTTACATTCCGAACTGGGGCGGTTGTAGAATTGAAGATGATATCGTCATTACAAAAGATGGATATGAAGTTATTACAAAATCAAATCGAGAACTAATTGTTATTCCTTGTTGAAATCACGACCTTTTTTAAAGGAGTTTTTCGTTGCACATAGAATTCTTTCTCTGGAGTCATCGTTTAAGAGGGGGAATTTAAATTGAATTTTGTAATTGATAAGATAGATGGGTTACAGCCTGAATTTTCAAATCTTGTTTCCATGATGAATTACGCTCGCTATACAACAATGCAAGGGGTGGAAGGTTTAACAATTGAGGAACTTGATTATTTATATGATAAGGACACAAATTCAATTGGCATGTTATTGTACCATATGGCCGCTATTGAATTTTACTACCAGATTCATACTTTTGAAGACCGTGAACCAACGGAGGCTGAATTAGAACGCTGGTTACCTGGCATTGAATTAGGCGATCTTGGACGTGAGAAAATAAAAGGAAACGCTATAGAATTTTACATAAATACATTACAAGAAGTACGTTCCAAAACAATCGAGACTTTTCAATCGTTACCTGATGAATGGTTATTTAAAACGACAGACTTTTGGTATGACAAACCAGCAAATAACTATTTTAAGTGGTTTCACGTTTTTGAAGATGAAATCAATCATCGTGGACAAATTCGTTTAATTAAAAAGATGCAAAAAGCTCATGCAGTAAAATAAGAAAGTGCCACCATATAAGGTGGCACTTTCTTTTATTCATTTTTTAGGATTAACTGTATTGTAACATCCATTTATCGTTCTCACCATTACAGTACATGAAATTTTTTTCTTTTTCCTATACTCACATACTTTCATTGCTTTCATACAATAAACTACACGAATGCCTAAAGGATGTGAATGTTATGGGAGTTGAATTAACGCTATTACACGCTCTCTACATTATTTGTTTACTCACTATTATTACCTTTTTTATTCTCCGAAAAGATACGACTATCATTTGTATTGTTTTTATCTTTTTATTAGCATTAACTGCAACAAGTTCTATCCCTCTTGCCATTAGCGGAATTTTTCAAAGTTTCATTTACGCCATTACTGAGCTATTACCAACTATATTAATCATCTCCATTATCGTATCAATGAGCAATTTACTCGTTCATACTGGCATAAATGATACGATGATTTCACCATTTACAAAAATGATTCGTACACCTACACTCGCCTACTGGATTATCGGCCTTTTAATGATGACCATTTCTTTCTTCTTTTGGCCTTCTCCAGCTGTCGCCTTAATGGGAGCTATTTTATTACCGGTTGCTGTACGTGTCGGCCTTCCTCCAATTGGGGTTGCAATTGCTATGAACTTATTTGGACACGGCATCGCCTTATCTGGAGACTTCGTTATTCAAGGTGCACCGAAATTAACTGCAGACGCGGCTGGTCTCCCTGTTTCCAGCGTCGTATCTGCAAGTGTTCCACTCGTTATCGTTATGGGCATTGTGACAACTTCTGTCGCTTTTTTCTTCTTACGAAAAGAGTTTCATACAGGCTTATCTATACAAGAAGCTATTCCATCAACTGAGTTTTCTAAAACGCTCACTTCATTATCTCCTCGCATAAAAAAATGGCTCGCTATTTGTATCCCTATCATATATATCATTGATATCCTTTGCATGATTCAATTTAAATTACAAGGAAGCGACGCAACTGCACTTATCGGCGGAACGACTGTTATTATGATTATCATCATTTCTCTCATCGCCTACAAAAGAAATGGACTGAATAAAACGACCGATTATTTTATAGAAGGGCTCCAATTTGGCTTTAAAATTTTCGGACCAGTTATTCCTATCGCTGCACTCTTTTATTTAGGAGATAGTGGATTTGTAAAAATTATCGGGGACTATTTACCGAAAGGTTCACACGGAATCATTAACGACTTAGGCATCGCTTTATCTCAAACTGTTCCTTTAAATCAATATGTATCGGCAGGGACATTAACCATCGTTGGTGTCATTACCGGCTTAGATGGATCAGGTTTTTCAGGTATATCACTTGCTGGTTCCATTGCCAATCTTTTTGGAACAGCACTTGGCCATGGAACAGCTACATTAACAGCACTCGGGCAAATTGCAGCTATATGGACCGGGGGCGGGACGTTAATTCCTTGGGCACTTATTCCTGCTGCTGCGATTTGTAAAGTCGATCCATTTGAACTTGCACGCCGAAACTTTTTACCGGTTGTTATCGGTTTAATTGTCACCACGATCGTTGCGATGTTTACCCTATAACGTAAGCAAGTGTTCTCTTGCTTACGTTTTTTGCTTGTAAAATTCATCATGAATTATCAGTTTTCAAGAGGGATTCGTTATTACTTAGCGAAATTATATTAGGAGAGTAATTATTTCAAAACGTTTACGAGAAACAGATTACTGCAATTAGAAAAGGGGACATACCTATGAATGAATTGATTTTCGTCTTATTAATTTGTCCATTACTTATCTTTATCGTTTCTGTTATTGGAACGCGCAAGACGAAAACGTATTACGTAATGCCGATTGTAACGTTTGCTAGTTTTTTAATAATAGGTGTTATGGCCTTTACTCCAAAATTTTTCTTTTGGGTTGGCATGTACAGCATCTTCTCATTTATTGTTTCTTATATGACTTTATTGTTTGTAAGAGGATATGAGCTTGCAGAAAGCGCTAAGTAGTTAAGGAGATTGTAATATGATTTTCTTTGATATTGATGGAACTTTACTTGATTATGAGGCTGCAGAAAGAAATGGTATTATAGATTTTTTTCAAATATATAATACTATTTTTTCAGGCAATGAATTAGAAGCAACGAAAGTCTGGCATGAATTATCAGAAGAATATTTCAACAAATTTTTGTCCAAAGAATTATCTTTTCAGGAACAACAAAGGATGCGAATGTATCATTTATTTAAAGCATATGGAGTAAACTTATCCCCCGAGGAATCTCAGCATAAATTCAATCAATATATAGAACTATATAAGAACAACTGGACCGCATTTGAAGATGTAAACTATACATTACAGACCTTGCAGGAAAAAGGGTACTCATTAGGTATCATTAGTAATGGTGAATATGAGCAACAAGTCGAAAAGTTAACTACTCTAAACATTCTACAATATTTCAAATATATATTTACTTCTAGTGAACTTGGGATATCGAAACCAGATCCTGAAATTTTTCACAGAAGTGTATTACAATCGAATCTTGAAATGAAAGATTGCTATTATATTGGCGATCGATTAGAGACTGATGCGATTAGTAGTACAGCAGCTGGGATGCAAGGGATATGGTTGAATCGGGATAACTCACAACTCAAGTACGATATTCCTACTATCTGTTCGTTACATGAAATTATAACAATGATATAAAAAAACGACCGCGTTCCCCCGCGGTCGTCTTTTTTCGTGTTACGCTGTGATCCAAGCTTCGTTAGCTGGATTTTTACGCCACTCTTGTAATTTCTTCGTTTCAGCTTGTCCAATCATACCTTTTTCTGCTGCAACTTCAGTTAATGCACTGTAATCACTTAAAGAATATGATGCTACGTTAGCTGCTTCTAGTTTTTCTTTTCCTGCTTCAAGCTCGTATGTGAAGATTGATACGATTCCTAATACTTCACAGCCAGCTTCGCGAAGTGCTTCTACACATGTAATTGCACTACCGCCAGTTGAAATTAGGTCCTCTACTACTACTACCTTTTGACCTTTTTCAGCTTTTCCTTCGATTTGGTTCCCTTTACCGTGACCTTTTGCTTTACTACGTACGTAGCACATTGGTAAATCCATACGATCGCTTACCCATGCAGCGTGCGCAATACCAGCAGTTGCTGTTCCTGCAATAACTTCTACAGTTGGGAAGTGCTCTTTAATTAACTCTTCTAATCCAGCTGCAATCGCTTGACGTACTTTTGGATAAGATAAAGTTAAACGGTTATCACAATAAATTGGTGATTTCATACCTGAAGACCATGTAAATGGATCATTCGGTTGTAAAAATACTGCTCCAATTTCTAATAAATGCGATGCGATTTCTTTTTTCATACTGTTACACCTTCCCACTGTTGTTTTACTGTTTTATACGCTTCAAGCGGATTTTCTGCTTTTGTAATACTACGTCCAACTACGATGTAGCTTGAGCCAAGTTCCCTCGCACGTTTCGGTGTTGCTACGCGCACCTGGTCATTTACATCATCGCTTGTAAGACGAATCCCCGGTGTTACTGTTACAAATTCATTTCCGCATACTTCACGTAATTTCGGAACTTCAAGTGTTGAACAAACAACGCCATCAAGTCCACTTTCCTTTGTTAGTTTTGCATAATGAGCAACCGCTTCTTCTAACGTTTTCTCAATGCCGATCTCTTTTTTCATCATAGCTTCCGAAGTGCTTGTTAGTTGTGTAACTGCAATACAAATCGGTCTCTCTTTTCCTTCTTGCTTACCTTCCTCTAATCCCTCAATCGCAGCTTTCATCATACTGCTTCCCCCAGCAGCATGAACATTTACCATATCAACATCTAGACTAGCTAGGCTACGCATAGCGCTTTTTACTGTATTCGGAATATCATGAAGTTTTAAATCTAGAAAAATCTTATGTCCTTTTTCTTTTAAGTACGTAATAATCGCAGGGCCTTCTTTGTAAAATAACTCCATACCAACTTTGACAAATAACTCTTCCCCTTCAAAGTGGCGCAAGAATTGTTCTACATCTTGTTTCCCTGGAAAATCTAATGCAACGATTAACGACTGTGACATGTTTGCTTCCAGCTCCTTCCTTGACATTCCGAAATGTGATCAAATCCTAATTCATCTAATAGTGCTGGTAACTCTTCAATAATTGTCGGACATACGAACGGATCGATAAAGTTCGCTGTACCTACTGCAACTGCGCTTGCGCCAGCATAGAAGAATTCAATTACATCTTCTGCTGTTTCAATACCACCCATTCCGATAATTGGAATGTTAACCGCTTGGCTTACTTCATGTACCATACGAATCGCTACTGGCTTAATCGCAGGACCTGATAATCCGCCTGTACGGTTTGCTAAAATTGGTTTAGCTGTTTTTAAATCTAGACGCATACCAAGCAATGTATTAATCATCGTTAAACCGTCTGCACCTGCATTTTCAATCGCTTTTGCAATTTCCACAATGTTTGCCACGTTCGGTGACAACTTCACGTATACAGGTACTTCAGAAACCTCTTTTACTCGCTTCGTTAAATCAGCAGCAATTTCAGGATTTGTACCAAAGGCGATACCACCTGTTTTTACGTTCGGACAAGAAATATTTAATTCTAGTGCATGGACATTAGGCGCTTTAGAAATTTCTTTTGCAACCGCTACGTAATCCTCAGCTTGTGAGCCTGCAACGTTCGCAATGATTGGAAGATCAAATTGGTCTAACCATGGTAATTCAGAATTCATTACTTTTTCTAACCCTGGGTTTTGAAGTCCGATTGCATTTAACATACCGCCCGGTGTTTCAGCAACACGAGGCGTCGGATTTCCATAACGTGGTTGTTCTGTCGTCGCTTTAATCATGATTGATCCTAGTACACTTAAATCGTAAAACTGTGCATATTCACGACCAAACCCAAAGCATCCAGATGCCGGTATAATTGGATTTTTTAATGATAATCCCGGTAATTCAACTTGCAATCTGTTCATAGTACAACCTCCCCGATTGGAAATACTGGTCCGTCGCTACACACCTTCTTGTAAGAATGTCCACTTGGATCTTCTTGTAAGTGGCATACACATGCGAAACAAGCTCCAATACCACAGCCCATACGTTCTTCTAAAGAAATATAAGCTTTTTTCTCTTTGTAACGTCCTTCTAATGCACGAAGCATCGCTAGCGGACCACATGAATAAAGAATATTAAAGTCAATTCCGTAATTATCAATTACATCTGTGACAAATCCTTTTGTGCCGTGTGTACCGTCTACTGTCGCAACGTACGTATCACCAAGTTCTGCAAATTTCTCTTCATAGAAAACGACATCTTTCGTTTGAAAACCTAAGATGTGGATTACACGTACACCTTTTGCAACGAGGCGCTGTGATAATTCATAAAGTGGTGGTACACCAATTCCCCCGCCCACTAGTAAAGCTGTTTGACCAGCTTCTGCTTCTTCTACAGGAAAACCGTGTCCTAGTGGTCCTAGTACGTCTACCAATTCACCTTGTTTTCTAGTTGCTAATGTTTTTGTCCCTTGTCCTTCTGCACGGTATAGCATTGTAAATTCGTTCTTCTCTTGATCTACATTACAAATACTAATCGGGCGGCGCAGAAGGGGCGCAATGCCCTCCGCTACCTTAATGTGTACAAACTGCCCTGGTTCGTTCATTTGCTGTACTAACGTTCCTTGAAGCACTAATTCGTAAATGTTTTTTGCGATTTCTTTTTGATTAACGACGATCATATTTTGCTTTTGCATCATGCATGTACCACCTCGTGACGCTTTGTTTGCGTAATTTCTTTCATTGAATGAGCTGAGAATGTCATAGATTCTAATACTCGTAAGATTGCTCTCGTTGTATCAAGTGATGTTAAGCAAGCTACACCATTTTCTACTGATTCACGGCGAATGCGGAAACCATCACGCGCTGGTTGTTTACCTTTTGTTAGCGTATTGATTACAAACTGTGCTTTTCCTTGACGGATAATATCTAGTAAGTTGTAGTCTTCAGAATCAATTTTGTTTACAACTTGTACTGGGATATTTTGCTCTGCTAACGATTGTGCTGTCCCAGCTGTTGCTAATAAGTTATAACCGATTTCGTGGAAACGTTTTGCAATTTCCATTGCCTCTTCTTTATCTTTATCCGCTACAGTAATGATTACTGATCCGTGCGTTGGGATGTTAATTCCAGAAGCAACTAATCCTTTGTATAATGCTTTTTCAAGCGTTAAGTCTTTACCCATTACTTCCCCTGTTGATTTCATTTCAGGTCCTAATGTTGTATCAACTGAGCGTAGTTTCGCGAATGAGAATACCGGAGCTTTTACATATACTTCTTTTTCTTCTGGGTGATACCCAGTTCCGTATCCTTGCGCTACTAGATCTTGCCCTAAAATAACTTTCGTTGCAACGTTCGCCATTGGTACACCTGTAATTTTACTTAAGAACGGTACTGTACGGCTCGCACGTGGGTTTACTTCGATTACATACACTTGATCTTCGAATACTACAAACTGGATATTTAGTAATCCAACAATGTTTAATCCTTTTCCAAGTGCAATTGTATGTTCAATAATTTGTTCTTTTAATTTGTCAGATAAGCTTTGTGGTGGATATACTCCAATTGAGTCACCAGAGTGAACTCCAGCACGTTCAATATGTTCCATAATACCTGGAATGAATACATTCTCACCGTCTGAAATTGCATCTACTTCAATTTCTTTACCAACCATGTAACGGTCGATTAATACTGGGTGATCAGCGTGAACTTTAACTGCATTTTTCATGTAGTGCAACAGTTCTTCTTGACGATATACGATTTCCATCGCGCGTCCACCTAGTACGTAAGATGGTCTTACTAATACTGGGTAACCAATTTTGTCCGCGATTGCTACTGCTTGCTCTACAGTCGTTGCTGTTTTACCAACTGGTTGTGGGATACCAAGCTGTGTTAGCGCTGCTTCAAACTTATCACGATCTTCTGCACGGTCTAAATCTTCAAGTGATGTTCCTAAAATTTTCACACCGTGAGCCTCTAATTTAGCAGCTAAGTTAATTGCCGTTTGTCCACCGAACTGAACGATAACACCTTCTGGTTTTTCTAAATCGATAATGTGCATTACATCTTCAATCGTTAATGGTTCAAAGTATAATTTGTCAGAAATACTGAAGTCTGTTGAAACTGTTTCTGGGTTGTTATTAACAATGATTGCCTCATATCCAGCTTCTTTGATTGCCCATACTGAGTGAACTGTTGCATAGTCAAACTCAACACCTTGACCGATACGGATCGGACCAGACCCTAGAACTACTACACTCTTACGATCTGTTCTAACCGATTCATTCTCGTCACCATATGTGCTGTAGTAGTATGGTGTTGCAGATTCAAATTCTGCCGCACACGTATCTACCATTTTATAAACCGGAGTTATATTGCTTTCTTTACGCATATCGTAAATTTCACGCTCTGTTTTGTTCCAAGCATTAGCGATGTAATGGTCACTGAATCCCATTTCTTTCGCAGTTTGTAGTACTTCCATATTTCCTACATTCGCTTTTACTTCGCGTTCCATGTTTACGATGTTTTCAACTTTTTGTAAGAAGAAGAAGTCCATTTCACACCATTCATTGATTTCTTCTTTCGTTACACCTTGGCGAATTGCTTCTGCTACAATAAACAGTCGTTCATCATCCGCTTTAATGATACGTTTTTTCATTGTTTCTTTATCAAGTTCTTTTAAGTGGTCTAATTCTAGGTGATAAATACCAAGCTCTAAAGAACGAACCGCTTTTAATAATGATTCTTCTAAGTTACGTCCGATTGACATAACTTCACCAGTTGCTTTCATTTGCGTTCCAAGCGTTCTGTTTGCTGATTCAAACTTATCAAATGGCCAGCGTGGAATTTTTGAAACAACATAGTCTAATGCTGGTTCGAAACAAGCGTATGTTTTTTGTGTTACTGGGTTTACGATTTCATCTAATGTTAAACCGACTGCAATTTTTGCCGCTAGCTTCGCAATTGGATATCCAGTTGCTTTAGATGCTAGTGCAGATGAACGACTTACACGTGGGTTTACTTCGATTACATAGTATTGGAAGCTATATGGATCAAGTGCAAGCTGAACGTTACATCCACCTTCAATTCCTAATGCACGAATAATTCGTAATGAAGTGTTACGTAACATTTGGTATTCACGGTCACTTAATGTTTGGCTTGGTGCTACAACGATAGAATCACCTGTGTGAACTCCAACTGGATCGATATTTTCCATGTTACATACTACAATCGCGTTATCATTTGAATCACGCATTACTTCATATTCAATTTCCTTACAACCAGCAATACTTTTCTCTAATAAACATTGTGTTACCGGACTATGTTTTAATCCACCTGATACGATTTCAATTAGTTCTTCTTCATTACTACAGATTCCGCCACCTGTTCCACCCATTGTAAATGCAGGGCGAACAATAACTGGATATCCAATTTCTTTTACAAATTCATGTGCTTCTTCTAGCGTATGAATAATTGTACTAGATGGAATTGGTTCATTTAATTCCTGCATTAATGAACGGAATAAATCACGATCTTCTGCTTGCTCAATTGCTGATAATTTTGTTCCTAAAATTTCAACTCCGCACTCTTCAAGTATGCCTGATTTCGCAAGTTCAACAGCCATGTTTAAACCTGTTTGACCACCTAATGTTGGTAAGATTGCATCTGGACGTTCTTTACGAATAATACGGCTTACGAATTCTAGTGTTAATGGTTCGATGTATACTTTATCTGCTGTTGCAGTATCTGTCATAATTGTTGCTGGGTTAGAGTTAACAAGGATTACTTTGTAACCTTCTTCTCTAAGAGATTGACAAGCTTGTGTACCAGAGTAGTCAAACTCTGCTGCTTGCCCAATTACAATTGGTCCTGATCCGATTACTAAAATTGTGTTAATGTCTAGGCGTTTTGGCATAACTCTTCCCCTTCTTTCTTGAAGTTTTCAATCATTGCTAAGAAATCTTCGAATAAATCGTTTGCATCTTCTGGTCCTGCTGAAGCTTCTGGATGATATTGTACTGTAAATGCTGGGAACTTCGTATGACGAAGACCTTCTACTGTTCCATCATTTAAAGCGACATGTGTAATTTCAAGTTCTGTATTTTTAACTGACTCTTCTTCTACTGCGTAACCATGGTTTTGAGATGTAATTGCTACTTTTCCAGTTGCAAGATGTTTTACTGGATGGTTTAAACCACGGTGACCGAATTTCAATTTACTTGTATTCGCACCAGATGCTAGCGCGAACAATTGATGTCCTAGGCAAATTCCGAATAAAGGAACTTTACCGATAATGTCTTTTAACATTTCAATTGCTTCTGGTACATCTTTTGGATCCCCAGGTCCGTTACTTAACATAATTCCATCTGGGCTAAGGCGTAAAATTTCTTCTGCTGTTGTGTTGTAAGGAACTACAATTACATCACAGTCACGCTTATTTAATTCTCGTAAAATACCATGTTTCATACCGAAGTCTACTAGTACAACTCGGTGACCACGACCTGGGCTTGGGTATGGATCTTTCGTTGATACGCGTTTTACATGATCTGTAAATACTGTCGCTTTTAATTGACTTACAATGTACTCTACATCTGCATCCATATTACAAAGGCGTCCGCGTAATGTACCGTATTGACGAATTTTTCTCGTTAATTTTCTCGTATCAATCCCTGCTAATCCTGGGATATTTCTTTCTTTCAAGTAATCATTTAACGAAATTTCATTACGGAAGTTTGATGGATGATCACAAATTTCGTTTACGATTAAACCATTTACAGATGGGTGAATGGATTCAAAATCGTCACGGTTAATGCCGTAGTTTCCGATTAATGGGTACGTGAATGTTACGATTTGACCGCAATATGATGGATCAGATAATGTTTCTTGATATCCAGTCATTCCTGTTGTAAATACAACCTCACCTGACTTTTCGATTTCGCCTCCGAAACCTGTTCCAATTAATACTGTTCCATCTTCTAAGATAAGTTGTCTTTTCATACTAATGCACTCTCCTTTTGCCATGCGATCTTACCACCAACGATTGTCATTACCGGCCATCCTTGGCATTTCCAACCTGCGAATGGTGTATTTTTTCCTTTTGATAAGAATGTTGTTGGGTCAATCTCTTCTTCTTGTTCTAAATCAATGATTGTAATATCAGCTGCTCTACCTTCTTTTAGGCGACCTGCTTCTAAGCCGAATGTATCAGCTGGCTTTTCTGTTAAGAATTGAATTAACTGTTCTAGCGTAATAACTCCCTTTTTCACAAGGTTTGTGTATAGAAGCGGGAATGCTGTTTCAAAACCAGTAATTCCAAACGGTGCTCTTTCAATTCCTTGTGCTTTCTCTTCCGCTGTATGCGGTGCATGGTCAGTTGCAATCATATCGATCGTTCCATCTAATAAACCTTCAATTAATGCTGCATGGTCTTCTTTTCCACGAAGCGGTGGGTTCATTTTAAAGTTAGGATCAGCTGATGGGATATCATCTTCACATAACACTAGGTGATGCGGTGTTACTTCTGCTGTTACTTTAATTCCAGCGCGTTTCGCATCACGGATTACACGTACAGAACCTTTCGTACTTACATGACATACGTGATAGTGGCAATCTGCTGCTTCAGCAAGCAGTATATCCCTTGCAATATGTACAGATTCACATACTGATGGGATACCGTTTAATCCGTGTTTCTCAGAAAACTTCCCTTCATGTACACAACCTTTATTAATAAGCGTATTCTCTTCACAGTGCGCAACTACTGCCATATTTAATTTCGCTGCACGCTTCATAGCTGCTAACATCATGCTAGCATCTTGTACGCCTACACCGTCATCAGTGAAAGCAAATGCTCCAAGCTCTTTTAATGTTTCGAAATCTGTCATTTCAGAACCCGCTTGGCGTACTGTAATTGCTCCGTATGGTAGTACGTTAACATGCGCTTTCTCTTTAATACGATTTTGCAAGTCTTCCATATGTTCTCTGCAATCTGGTACCGGGCGTGTATTTGGCATTGCGCAAATTGTAGTGAATCCACCTTTTGCCGCTGCTAGTGTACCTGTTTCAATTGTTTCTTTATGTTCACCACCTGGTTCACGAAGATGTACGTGTACATCTACTAATCCAGGTGCGATTAACTTTCCGTTCACATCGATTACTTCAGCATTATCTGCCGTAATATTTTCTGCTACCTTAGCGATTTTACCGTCTTGTACGAGAAGATCCGTTGCTACGATTTTTCCTTCTTCATTCATATAACGACCATTTTTAAACAAATAATTCATGTTTCATTCCTCCTAATACATTTGGTAAGGCGCGTTTTAGTACAGCCATTCTTACGTAAACTCCATTTTCCATTTGTTTAAATATGCGTGAACGCTCACACTCAACAAGTTCACTTGCAATTTCAACATCACGGTTTACAGGAGCTGGATGCATAATAATGCTTCCTTCTTTCATACGCTTTTCTCTTTCTACTGTTAATCCGTGTTTCTCATGATATTCTTTCATAATGTCTGTTTCATAATGATCATGACGCTCATGTTGTACACGGAGTAACATCATTACATCAACTTCTGGAACAAGTTCATCTAATGGTTTGTATGTTCCAAATGTGTTGTCTTCATCTTTCCACTCTTCTGGACTTGCAAAGTAAATTGTTGCACCAAGCTTCGTTAATGCTTCTGCATTAGAACGTGCTACTCGGCTATGACGAACATCTCCTACTATTGCAATCTTCAAACCTTCAAATCTTCCAAACTCTTGTTTAATTGTAAGAAGGTCCAGTAGGCACTGCGTTGGGTGGTTTCCGCATCCATCTCCAGCGTTTAAGATTGGAATATTCACCTGATCTTTTAGTTCATCGAAGTAGCGATCTTGCTCGTGGCGGATGACCACTGCTTTTGTTCCGATTGATTCTAGTGTTCTTATCGTATCGTATAAAGTTTCTCCTTTTTGTACGCTAGATGCATCAGCTGAAAAGTTTAAAACATCAAGTCCTAATCTCTTCTCAGCAACTTCAAAGCTAAATCTCGTTCTCGTACTATTCTCAAAGAACAAGTTCGCAACAAAAGTTTGCTCTGTCGTTTTGCTCTCTTTTCCATTCGCAAAATCTTCTGCATCTTTTAGGATTTCTGAAATTTCTACTTCCGATAATTCACTCATCGTTAACAAATGGCTCATCGTCATCCCTCATCTTTCTGATTTTTATGTTACCACTTTTGAATTTTTATAACAACCTTTGCATAAAAATACCCTAGTCATGTGAGACTAGGGTGCAAGAAAGAAGCCACCCTTTCCGGTCTCACAGGACTGAATTAAAAGGTTATTATTATGAAGCAATCTGCTTAGATTGTTTTATTTGTTTCGTTTCCGGTAGTAGTAGATTTAACAGTACACCTACAATTGCTGCTAGTGCCATTCCTTCTACTTGGAATGATTCTCCTACGTGAAGTACCGCTCCACCAATACCGATTACTAATATTACTGATGCAATCATTAAGTTTCGTTTGTCACTTAAATCTGTTTTATCATCTACCATCATGCGTAATCCGCTTGATGCGATTACACCGAATAGTAAGATTGATACACCACCCATAACTGGTGTTGGGATCGAATGAATCAGTGCAGAAATCTTACCGATAAACCCGAACATGATTGCGAATACTGCTGAACCGATGAATAAGTATACACTGTATGCTCTCGTAATTGCTAGCACACCGATGTTTTCACCATACGTTGTATTCGGTGGCCCACCGATTAGTGACGCAATTAATGTTGCTACTCCGTCACCGAAGATTGAACGGTGTAAACCTGGTTTTTCAATTAAATCTCTTTTAATAACATTTCCAAGAACAATTTGATGTCCGATATGTTCTGATATTGTTACTAGTGCAACTGGTACCATCAAGAGTACAATCTTCCATGAAAACTCTGGTGTATATGTTACAAATGGTACTGTGAAATCTGGTACAACAAACCATTTTGCCTCAGCTACCGGCTTTAAGTCTACTAGCCCTTGGAAGTAAGCGAAGATATATCCGCCGATAATGCCAAGTAACACTGGTATTATACTGAAAAATCCTCTTCCAAATATCGAGCATATAATTGTAATTGCTAATGTTACTAACGCTACTGAAAAGTGTGTAAAGCTATATTTGCCATCCGCACCGTTCATCGCCATGTTAACTGCTGTATGTGCTAAAGCTAGACCGATTACCATTACTACTGGACCAACTACGATTGGTGGTAGTAATTTCATAATCCACTCTGATCCTGATTTCTTAATTCCGAGTGAGATTAAGATGTACACAAGTCCTGCTAGCAAACCACCAAGCATTGCTGCTCCCGGTCCACCTGCCGTTTTCGCTGTTATAATCGGTGCGATAAAGGCGAATGATGATCCTAGATAGGCAGGTACTTGACCTTTCGTTATAAGAAGGAACGCTAACGTTCCTAATCCACTTGATATTAATGCTACTGATGGATTCAATCCTGTTAAAAACGGAACAAGCACTGTTGATCCAAACATCGCGAACAAATGTTGTATACTTAAAAATAACCATTTTCCCGGTTTCGGTACTTCATTAACGTCTAACACTGGCTTTTGTTCCATTGTTACATCCTCCTTCAGTTTAAATCTTTGCAATAAAAAAACTCTTTGTGCCTGTGCACAAAGAGTCCTACACTTTCGTATGCCAAATTTGACATATGAAAGCCAAGACCCTTTGGCAGCCTCACAGGACTACATTTAAAAGGGCTTTACTTATCGTATATGCTTACTCGATCTTGTTGATCTGTCTCTTGCAAATCAACTTCGATACGCTCTTCACTTGATGTTGGAATGTTCTTCCCTACATAATCAGCGCGAATTGGTAATTCGCGATGACCTCTATCAACAAGAACCGCCAATTGGATTTGAGATGGTCTACCTAAATCCATAAGAGCATCCATTGCTGCTCGAACTGTTCTTCCTGTATATAATACGTCATCCACAAGGATAACTTTCTTCTTCGTAATATCTACAGGGATATCAGAACCTTTTACAAGTGGTTCTTTATCTTTCGATTGTAGTGTTAAATCATCACGATATAACGTAATGTCTAACTCTCCAACTTCCATTTCTTTTCCTTCAATTTGACCAATTCGTTCTGCCAAACGTTGTGCAATAAAAATTCCACGAGTTTTAATTCCGACAAGAACACAATTATCGACACCTTTATTTCGTTCCACGATTTCATGACTAATTCGTGTTAAAGCGCGGCGAATCATTTGGTCATCTAAAACGACAGCTTTCTCTTGCATGCTCTACACCTCCAAGCTTTTTTCTTGCGTGAGAGTAATGGTATAAAAAAAGTCCTCTCAGCGTGTGCGAGAGGACTTTTGAAAAAAGGGTACAACATACCCTAAGTATTTCAAACCGTTACCTTCTCAACCTCACGGGGCTGTGTTAAAGGATCATTATTTAACTGTTGTCAGTATCTCAGTTTTCTTATGATTTGTCAATACTATTTTCGTAAAATATTTAATACGTCTTCAAACACTTCTGGAATCGGTGCCTCAAACTGAATATATTCACCAGTACGAGGATGATCAAAGCCTAAAATACCCGCATGAAGTGCTTGTCCATTCATATCTAACGTTTTCTTCGGACCATACTTCGGATCTCCTGCAAGTGGATAGCCAATATATTTCATATGAACACGAATTTGGTGCGTACGTCCCGTTTCTAAGCGACATTCTACAAGCGTAAAGTCTTTAAAGCGTTCTAACACTTGGAAGTGCGTAACAGCGTTCTTACCATTTTCATCAACTGTCATACTTTGACGTTCTTTCTTATCACGAGCAATCGGAGCATCAATCGTTCCCTTATCATGCGGAATCACACCGTGTACAATCGCTTTGTAACGTCTCGTTACTGTTTTTGCTACAAGCTGATTTACAAGCGATTCATGTGCCATATCATTTTTAGCAACCATTAATAGTCCAGATGTATCTTTATCAATACGATGCACGATACCTGGACGCATTACACCGTTAATGCCTGATAAGTCTGTACAATGGTGCATAAGGCCGTTTACAAGTGTACCACTTGTATGCCCTGGTGCTGGATGTACAACCATACCACGTGGCTTATTTACAACAAGCACATCTGCATCTTCATAATAAATTTCTAAATTTAAATCCTCTGGTTGAATATCTAACTCTTCTGGTTCAGGAATTGTTACTGTAATTTCATCTTCTTCTTTTACTTTATAATTCCCTTTTACCGCTTTTCCGTTTACTGTCACAACGTCATCTTTAATCCATTGCTGCACTTGCGTACGTGACCATTCATTATTTATCCCTGCAACGAATTTATCAATTCGCTCGTTTTTTTGCTCTGCTGCAACTGTTACTTGTACTACTTCACTCATTCAATTACTCCTTCGCTTTCTTGCCTTCTAATAATGTTTGAATAATAATTAATACAACACCAATACATAATGCTGAATCAGCTATATTGAATACTGGATAGTTGTACGAGAAAATATACACGTGAATGAAATCCACTACTTCTTGTCTAAATACACGATCAATAAAGTTACCAATTGCCCCGCCCAAAATTAGGCTTAACGAAATACCTAGAAGCTTGTCTGTTTTCGCATACTTTTTCATATAAAATACAATAAACACTACAAAAACAACTGTAATAATGTAGAAGAACCACATTTTATTTTCTAAAATACCCCAAGCAGCGCCTCTATTTCGATGTGATGTTATGTATAATACATTGTCGATAATCGGAATACTCGTACCCAATTCCATGTTCTTTACAATTAACCACTTCGATATTTGATCGATAGCAATGACGAATAACGCTATTACATAATATATCATTTTCATTTCCCCCACAAAGACAGTGTACCTCAAAATTTTAGCATAGCTGCTACCTTTTCACAATGAACCTTTATAGAAGAATAAAATAAATTAAAAAAAGGTAATATAATATCGTTGTGCGTATTCATACATTTACCTTTTCATAAAAGAATTCATGAATCGTACGGGCAGTCGGCATTGTCTTCATTTGCTTTGTCGAAATTAATCTCCCCGTCTCTTCACAAATACCATACATGTCTATTTCCATTTTAAATAATGCGCGTTCTACATCCTTTAAATCCTCTTTTATATCATGTAATAGCAATTTTTTCTTTATCTCTTCCTTAATTTCATATCCAAGCTCTTGGCTGAACTCGACATCATATTTGTGCATTACTTCTTTAGCTAGTCTCTCTTGCAACTCTTTTCTCATCAATTGCAATTCTTCTTTTATTTCCATGTAAATTTCATTCACGTGTACATTCCTCCTAGCTGTAATGTACAGTTAGTGTGTCCGAAATTTATTTGCTTACCTCACACACATTTTTCCTTCACAGGAAAGAGTCTGAAAGTGATTTTGATATGCCATCAACAAAAAAACTGACTGCATCAATAGCAGTCAGCTTTTTTTATTATTTTACATAGTTTTCTTTAACAACTGTTGCACAACGCTCACATAATGTTTCATGTTCAGCATCTTTACCAATTGTTTCTGAAACTACCCAACAACGTTCACATGTTTCACCAGTTGCTTGAGCAACAACAACCGCTGTATGTTCATACTTCGGTGCATCTGCTGGCGCTTCATCCATCATACCACCAAGTTTATACTCAGAAACGATGAATAATTGCTTTAAGTCTTCGCTAATAGACTCTAACATAGCTTTCATTTCTGCAGTTGGATATAGCGTAATGCTTGCATTTAATGACTTACCAATTACTTTTTCATTACGAGCTACTTCTAGTGCTTTTAACACGTCATCACGTAATGTCATAAATGCATCCCATTTTGTTTTTAACGCTTCCGCGTCATCTAATTGTACAGCTTCTGGCATATCAGTTAATTGTACACTTTCTTCTGTTACGCCTGGAATGTATGGCCATACTTCATCAGCTGTATGCGGTAAGATTGGTGTTACAAGTTTCGTTAACGCAACAAGAACATCATATAATACAGTTTGAATCGCACGACGATCTTCGTGGTTTGCACCTTCAATATATAAAATGTCTTTTGCAAAGTCTAAATAGAATGAACTTAAATCAATTGTACAGAAGTTATGAATTGCATGATACACAGCAGCGAAGTCGTATGTCTCATATGCTTCTTTAACTTTTGTAATTAAGTCATTTAATTTCACTAACATGTAACGATCTACTTCACGAAGTTCAGCTACAGCTACTGCATTTTCACTTGGCTTAAAGTCGTCTAAGTTTCCTAATAAGAAACGGAATGTGTTACGGATTTTACGATACACTTCTGCTACTTGTTTTAAAATATCATCTGAAATACGTACGTCAGATTGATAGTCAACAGAAGATACCCATAAGCGTAAAATGTCTCCGCCTAATTGATCCATAATTTTCTTCGGTACGACAATGTTTCCAATCGACTTACTCATCTTACGTCCTTCACCATCTAGTACGAAACCGTGACTTAGTACGCCTTTATATGGAGCTTTACCTGTTACAGCAACTGCTGTTGATAATGAAGAGTTAAACCAACCACGATACTGGTCAGATCCTTCTAAATATAAATCAGCTGGACGCTGTAAATCTTCGCGCTCTTCTAATACCGCTTGGTGAGAAGAACCTGAATCGAACCATACATCCATGATGTCTGTTTCTTTACGGAATTCGCCATTTGGGCTACCTGGATGTGTAAATCCTTCTGGTAATAGATCTTTCGCTTCACGCTCGAACCATACGTTAGAACCGTGTTCACGGAATAAATCTGCTACATGGTTAATTGTTTCATCCGTAATAATTGGATCACCATTCTCAGCATAGAATACCGGAATTGGCACACCCCATGCACGCTGACGAGAAATACACCAGTCACCACGGTCACGAACCATATTATGAAGACGAGTTTCTCCCCATGCTGGTACCCATTTTGTTTCTGCTACAGCTTCTATTAATTCTTTACGGAATGCTTCAATAGATGCAAACCACTGTGCTGTCGCACGGAAAATAATTGGTTTTTTCGTTCTCCAATCATGTGGGTATGAATGTGTAATGAATGTTAGTTTCAGTAACGCGCCTACTTCTTCTAATTTTTCTGTAATTGGTTTATTAGCTTTATCATAGAATAAGCCTTCAAATCCAGGTGCCTCATTTGTTAATACACCTTTATCATCGACTGGGCAAAGTACTTCTAATCCATACTTTTTACCAACAACGAAGTCATCTTCCCCGTGTCCTGGTGCTGTATGAACACAACCTGTACCTGCATCTGTTGTTACGTGGTCTCCTAGCATAACTAATGAATCACGATCGTAGAATGGATGTTTTGCAACTGTGTACTCAAGTTCGCTACCTTTTACTGTTTTCACAACTTCAGCATTTTCCCACTCTAACGTTTTTGCAACTGTCTCAAACAGCTCAGAAGCAATGATATATTTCTCATCGTTTACTTTTACAATGCTATATTCAAGCTCTGGGTGAACAGAAATACCTAAGTTTGCAGGTAATGTCCAAGGTGTCGTTGTCCAAATGATGTACTTTTCATCACCTTCTAATACGTTCTTTCCATCTTTTACAGGGAATGCTACGTAAATAGATGCTGATTTTTTATCTTGATATTCAATTTCAGCTTCCGCTAAAGCAGATTCACTCGTTGGAGACCAGTAAACTGGTTTTTGACCTTTATAGATATAACCTTTTTTCGCCATGTCACCAAACACTTTAATTTGTTGTGCTTCATAAGCTGGCTCTAAAGTAATATATGGATTATCCCAATCTGCACGTACACCTAGACGCTTAAATTGTTCACGTTGACGTTCTACTTGTTCATATGCATACTCTGCACATAACTTACGGAACTCAGCAACTGTCATTTCTTTACGTTTTACACCTTTATTTGTTAAAGCTTGTTCAATTGGTAAACCGTGCGTATCCCATCCTGGAACATATGGCGCACTAAAACCAGTCATTGATTTATAACGAACAATAAAGTCTTTTAATACTTTATTTAATGCATGTCCCATATGAATGTCACCATTCGCATATGGAGGTCCATCATGCAATACAAATAAAGGACGTCCTTTTGTATGTTCTTGTACTTTTTCGTAAATATTCATTTCAGCCCATTTTTCTTGCATTGCAGGCTCACGTTTTGGTAAATTCCCACGCATTGGGAACTCTGTTTTTGGCATCAGTAATGTATTTTTGTACTCCATGCTCAATTCCTCCTTACATGTATAAAAGAAACACTTAAAAAACGGAATAAAAAAGAGACCTTCTCATCCCAAAAAGGGACGAGAAAGTCTCCCGCGGTACCACCCTAGTAGATCATATACATATGTATAGAATCCTCTTTATATTCTTAACGCGAATACACGCCTACGCTTACTCTATTTGTTCAGCGCGGAACTCCAGGGTGATATTCCCACTATCTCCTTATCCTGAGCTTACACCATCCTCAGTTCGCTATATAAGGTTTGAAAAGGTACTTATCCCTATCTTCGTTTTTCTTAATAAATATGTTGTTTAAAATTATATGTAATAATGAGAAAAACGTCAAGCTTACACTGTTTCTTCTTTTTTCAACAGTTCATCTACTTCGTCTTCTAATTCAATTAGTTTATCCCAATCATCGTTGTTTAACATCTCAAGCTGTGTTTCTAATAACATACGGAAACGAGTTCGGAATACTTTCGCTTGTTTCTTTAGCTCTTCAATATCAAAAGCAACTTTTCTTGATTTTACTAATGCTTCGTTAATAATACGATCAGCATTCTTTTCAGCTTCACGCACAATTAATTTCGCTTCTTTTTGCGCATTACGTTTTACTTCTTCCGCTGCTTCTTGTGCAACAACGATAGATTTGTTTAACGTATCTTCAATATTAGAGAAATGATCTAACTTCCCTTCTAACTGCGCAACTTTTTCTTCTAAAGCTTTTTTCTCACGAATGACCAATTCATAATCTTTGATAATTTGATCAAGAAACTCATTTACTTGATCTTCATCATAGCCACGGAATCCGCGACCAAATTCTTTGTTATGAATATCTAATGGTGTTAACGGCACAACGCCACCTCCAAGTAGTTATCTAAATTTCCTCTTTCAATTATATCTTTTCTTCGACAAAATAGGAGGATTTCCTTCTAAAAAACCAATCATTTTAGTATACCATACAAAATTCTCCATTTGTCGCGTTTTGTTCTACCTTCTACAGAAAATAATTTACTTCGGCCATATCCTCTAACAGAAAAAACATCTCCTGGATAACATTCATAAGAAGTTTGCTCCACTGTTTTCCAATTGACTTTTACTAAACCATTTTTTATGAAAGGTTGTACTTTCTGTCTAGATAAATGTAACATTTCAGCTAACATAACATCTAAACGAAGTGAAGAAACCGTTCCAGATTTCTCTCCCCACGTTTCATGTATCTGTAGAATTTGTTCTCCTTGCACTGACGCTAAAGAGACTTTTACTTTCCCTATTGATTGTAAGTTCATCTCAATATACGATACAATTTCTTTCGCAACTACAATTTGGGCACGATTTTCTTGCAGCAAAATATCACCACATTTTTCTCTTGTTAAACCAAGAGACATAAATGTACCTAATATTTGCCTATGTTCTAGCGTATAAAACTTGGAAGGATAGTCAATTTCTAATACTTCTACTTGAAATTCTTCTTCATTTAATTCTAGATAGTCTGGATAAATAAGTGCTCTTTTACGCTCTGCATTAGGCGTTGCACCACCAAATTGCACAGCAACATCACCTTGTCCTATTACCATAGAAACAATTTGTTGTTGCCTAGGATCGAGAAAATCCGTTAACTTCACTTGATGGTACTCCGCCGCTCGCTTCCACTCTAGCACTTTATCCACAAAGACCTCCTCATCAGGCCTAAAATGTTCGTAGATGCTCATGTATTTACCTTCTTACTATAAGAAATAGCTTAATAAACTGAACAAACCAGTTTTAGCAAGTTTCAACGCAAAGATCGCAACGATTGGAGAAATATCAATCATTCCAAGCGGCGGAATAAAGCGGCGGAATGGTTCTAAATACGGTTCACAAATACGTGCCAGGAACTCTCCAAAAGATGATTCCTTTGCACCAGGAAACCATGATAGGAGAATGTAAATAATAAGTGCCCACGAGTAAATCTCGATAGCATAACTTAACACTATAAAAACTGTTGTCATGGCGTATTACCACCTCTTTATATTTGTTTCTTCTTCTTCACCGAATAACTCTGAAATCGCACCAACAATATCTACATTTTCAGGTGTACACATAAATGTTTTCGGCCCTATTTTTTGAATATCCCCGCCTATAGCGTATACAGTACCACTTAAAAAGTCAACGATACGTACCGCTTGATCAGTAGACATTCTCTGCAAATTAATTACAACAGCTCGTCTACCTTTTAAGTGGTCCGCAATCCCTTGTGCTTCCGAATATGTGCGTGGTTCTAATAAAACAACTTTTGAAGATTGTTTTGCTGTTTCAATACTCACAACGTTTTGCTTCGGTTGCGCTTTCGGAAACGTAACGTCTTGTTGTTCTGGTGGATCTTGCTGCTTTTTCATGTCTGTTTGCTCCTTTTCATAACCATATTGAGCTGCTTCTTTTTCTTCCGGTGTATCAAAAAAGAAGTATTTTACTTTTGACCAACTCATAATAAGATTCTCCTTCCTTTTACGCTTTTCCTACTAAAATCGTTCCCAAACGAATATATGTAGCCCCTTCTTCAATTGCAATCTTGTAATCGTTGGACATTCCCATTGATAATTCTTTACATGGCGCATGTAATAACTCTAGCTCCTGCACCTCTGTTTGCAGCATACGTAATTCCTTAAAACAGCGTCTGATTTCTTCCTCTTCTTCTGTAAATGGAGCCATCGTCATTAGTCCAACCACTTCAATTTTATCGAATTCTTGCAAACTTTGAATAAAAGAAACAACCTCTTCTATTGCCAATCCTTGCTTCGATTCTTCAGATGAGGTTTTCACTTGAATAAAGCATTTCACTTTCTTATCAGCACGTTTCTGAATTTCTTTCGCCAGTGAAAGACGATCTAACGAATGTAAATAATCAATTTCATTAATGATTTCTTTTACTTTTCTCGTTTGTAATGAGCCAATAAAGTGCCAATTAACTTTTGAACCGAAATGCTCGTATTTCTGTAAGAAACCTTCATTTCTATTTTCACCTAAATCGATAACTCCAGCTTCAATTACTTCGTTTGTTTTTTCAATCCCTACAGTTTTTGTAACTGCAACAAGTTTAATATCTTGCAACGAACGTCCAGCTCGAGCGCAAGATTCTTTAATAGCTTCGTTTACAATTACTAAATTTTCTTGTACTGTCACTTGCTTTCTTCCTCCTTAAAACCTATGAAACTCAACATTCTTCCTGTCTTACCTTGATCACGACGATGAGAGAAAAATAGTTGCTCTTCACAGCTTGTACAAAGAGATGACATTACAATATGCTCTTCTTTTATGCCTGCTTGTACACATAATATACGATTAATTTCTTTTAAATTAATTGCGTACTGCCCGTCAGAAATTTTTTGATGAGGAACAGCACCGCTAACTACTTCCTGTGCTGCTGTTAATACACGATCATCCACAACATAACAACAAGATCCGATCGACGGCCCAATTGCAACATGAATTTCATCACTTGAAATACCTTCTGCATTCCACTTTTGAATCATTTCCTTTGCAATCTCTTGTACAGTGCCTTTCCATCCAGCATGCGCAAGTCCTATCATACCATGTGATGGTGCATAAAAATAGAGCGGAACACAATCCGCGTAACAAGACGTTAACAGAACATCTTCATTACTCGTATAAATGCCATCTGTTTTTGAAATGCCGTCCTCATATGAATAGACACCACTTCCCTTTTCCTGTTGCCCTACTTTTTCAACATGATGAGCATGAACTTGTTCAGAGCAAATCCAATTTTCTAATGGTTTTTGTAACTTATTTGCTAAAATGCGTCTGTTTTCATGAACGTTCTCCACGATATCATTCACATGTAATCCTAAATTCATCGCATGAAAGGAGCCCGTACTTATCCCACCATCTTTTGTCGTAAATCCAGCAGTAATGTTTCCAAGTTCTTTCCACGCTTGTAAATACAGTATACCGTCCACATATTTAAATGGTTCTCTCATAATAAAGCGGCTCCTTTTAATTAAAATAACAGAAAAAAGCATGGTACTTCCTGTCTATTTTACCATACTTTTATTTTTTCATAATCCTAACAGAAAAAAAAGAGGAATTTGTAATATTCTTTATGAAATTGTCGGTGTTTGTATTGATTCTGTTACAGAATTAACAGGATTTACTCTTACAAGTATGACATCTTCCCCAATTTTCACAATTTCCTTCCAAGGAATTACAATCTCAACATCTTTTCCAAAAATACCTAGCATACGTGTCTGTTTGGAAATAATAACAGAACAAATTTTCCCTGTGTTCATATCAATTTCAATATCTCCAATATTCCCAATCCTTTTTCCATCTGAAATATTTATAACATCCTTCATCTGTAACTCTGAAATTCGTATCACCATTTTCATCCTCTCCCTTATATGACAAATTGGAAACTGTTTCTCATATTTACAGGAAGCCACCTATACGAAATTATATGAACACTAATCCCCTACTATGAGCACAAACCATATTACATATAAAAAGGTCTCACCATAATTGGTGAGACCTTATCCTTGAATCGTTTTATTCATTTGTTTAATGGCTGACTTCTCTAAACGTGATACTTGCGCTTGGGAAATCCCAATTTCTTCTGCAACTTCCATCTGTGTCTTTCCTTGGAAGAAACGTTTTCTAATAATCATTTTCTCTCTATCATTTAAACGCTTCATTCCTTCTTTCAATGCTAATTCTTCAACCCACTGCTCGTCCTTTTGTTTTTCATCACTTAACTGATCCATAACAAAGATAGGATCTCCCCCATCATTATAAATCGGTTCAAATAATGAAACTGGATCTTGAATTGCATCTAAAGCAAATACTATCTCTTCATGAGTTACTTCTAGCACTTTTGCAATATCCATTGCTGTTGGTTCTTTTGAATTTTCTGCAATCAACTTTTCTCTTACTTGCAAAGCTTTATACGCAATATCTCGCAATGAGCGCGATACGCGAATCGGATTATTATCACGCAAATATCTGCGTATTTCCCCAATAATCATCGGCACAGCATACGTTGAAAATTTTACATTTTGGCCTAAATCAAAATTATCAATTGATTTCATAAGTCCGATGCAACCAACTTGAAATAAATCGTCAACATATTCTCCTCTGTTATTAAATCTTTGGATGACGCTCAGTACAAGACGTAAGTTTCCATTCACTAATTTTTCTCTTGCGCTTATCTCTCCACTTTGCATTTCACGAAATAATTTACGCATCTCTTCATTTTTTAATACTGGAAGTTTAGCTGTATCAACACCGCAAATTTCTACTTTGTTTCTCGTCAAAGTGTTCCCTCCTATCGGGAGTTGCTGTACAGTGTAAAGTATTTCCTTTGAAGGGGATTTTATGCATGTGGTTTTTTCACGATTTGTTATTTAAATTATCTTTCCTAATACAACTAAATAGAATAAGACCAGCCTACATAACGGCTGGTCTTATTCTTTACACCATTTTATTAAATTCTTTTCGTAATCTTTTTATAATTCTTTTTTCTAAACGCGAAATGTATGACTGTGAAATCCCAAGCATATCAGCCACATCTTTTTGCGTCTTTTCCTCTCCTCCAGCAAGCCCAAACCGAAGTTCCATAATTTGTTTTTCACGATCATTTAATTGGTGTAATGCTTTCATTAAAAGGTGACGATCTACAGTAGCTTCTAAATCTTTTGTAATAATATCATCATCTGTACCTAACACGTCAGACAATAACAGTTCATTCCCATCCCAATCAATGTTTAGTGGTTCATCAAAAGAAACTTCCGAACGATTTTTGTTATTTCGACGTAAATGCATTAAAATTTCATTTTCTATACAACGCGATGCATATGTTGCTAATTTTATTTTCTTTTCTGGATTAAATGTATTTACCGCTTTAATAAGGCCGATTGTTCCTATACTAATCAAATCTTCAATATTTATCCCTGTATTTTCAAACTTTCTTGCTATATATACAACGAGCCTTAAGTTACGTTCAATAAGTAATGACCTTGCTGCCTGATCTCCTTTTGGCAATTTATTCAAAAGAACTTCCTCTTCTTCTTTTGTTAACGGTGGTGGCAACGCTTCACTTCCACCAATATAATAAATTTCATCGGTCTTAATTCCTAATTTCAGCAATACTTTATACCAAAGGTATACTAAATAAAATTTTAATTTCATCATATTATCCCGCCTCTCATTATTAAGCGATTACCATTTTTTGTGAAATCAACATTTTTGGATGCACAATACATTGATACTCCCCATTAGTAGAAAGCTGTTGTGTATTTAATCCAATTAATACTTTGTTTACAACAATAGAACTACCTTCATGGTCAACTTGCACACTATCAGGCTTAATTGCCCACAAAAATTGACTCTCTACTCCTACTGCACGGAAAGGAATTAAGCGTAATTTTGTCGCCCAACCAGAATCATTTTCTGGTATTTGAGGAATTTCTGTTTTGGAATAAATTTGTTCTGTTAACCAAGATGGTAAGCAATGTTCTAATGATGAAACATGCATAATCATAACGGGTGTTTTTGTTAATGGGTCATAAAGTTGGTTCCCACTGTCAATAAGACCTGCCAGTTCTAGTTCTTCTTCTGCTAATTGAATTTTTACTTTCACAATTTGATCATAGTGTATTTTCGTGACCTCTACGCTTTCAATACGCTTTTTAGAAAAATAATAAATTACTGGAAAACCAAAAATAACAAATAACCAACTAATTGGATCACCGTAAGAAATTGACTGAGATTGAACCAATCCATTTACCATTTCATTCGTTTGCAAAAAGAAATGAGTTCCAATTAATCCTCCGCCAACCATAAAGGTTACAAAGTAAAAAGTAAAAACAGTTTGTGCATAATTTCTAAATGTTGTAAACCCAAATGCTGTATACACAATAAGTAACGAGTACAGTAGTTTCATAATTGGATGTGTCATCATAGAAGCAAAAGGAGTAAAGGCAAAAATAACAATAGTTGAACCTATAAATGCCCCTAACACAAGCCTCCATTTTTTGATTTTCTTTTTTAACACGGTAGCTGTTAATAAAAGCAAAAGAAAATCAATGCAGGCGTTTAACAACCAAACAACGTCGGCGTAAACAACCAAACAATTCACCTCTTTTTTCAAGTTGAGACTAGTATAATGCATATCCAATAGGAAAGTGTGTCAATTTGCGGAGGTGTTTTTTTGTTATTTTGTGATTTCTAGACATAATCTGTCGGTAAAAAATAAAAGTACAAATTCATAGAATGATATACTCTTATTTTCACCAACAAAATATACCAAATAAAAAAAAGACCTGCTTAGCAGGTCTTTTCCATTTAAAAAACAAAAAAGGAGCATGAAAGCTCCTTTTTTTATCGTCTACGACGGTTACGTAAAAATGCTGGAATATCGATATCATCTGAATCTGAATGACGCTCATGTACAACTGGCTCTTCACGCTTCATTTCACGTTTTACTTCACGTTGTTTTGAAGGTTGAGCTACTGGTTGTTGCTGTTGTTGCGTGTGGTTCGCATTCGGACGAATAATTGGTTTTGGTGGTTGAGTTGCAATGCTATCATCAAAACCAGTTGCAATTACAGTTACAACGATATCATCTTTTAATCCTTCGTTAATAACAGAACCGAAGATCATATTTACTTCTGGATCTGAAGCTGAAGCTACGATATCTGCCGCTTCTTGTACTTCATATAAGCTTAAGTTAGCGCCACCCGTAATGTTCATGATAACACCTTGAGCTCCATCAATAGATGTTTCTAGTAATGGACTAGAAATCGCTTTTTTCGCAGCTTCTGCAGCACGATTTTCCCCGTTACCAGAACCAATACCCATTAAAGCAGAACCTCTATTAGACATAATTGTCTTTACGTCTGCAAAGTCTAAGTTAATTAAACCTGGCGTTGCAATTAAATCCGAAATACCTTGAACACCTTGACGTAATACGTTATCAGCTTCACGGAATGCTTCTAACATTGGCGTATTTTTATCAACAATCTCTAATAAGCGATCGTTTGGAATTACAATAAGAGTATCTACATTTTCTTTAAATGCTGCAATACCAGATGCTGCTTGCGTCGCACGCTTACGTCCTTCAAAAGTAAATGGACGTGTTACAACACCAACTGTTAAAGCACCTAATTCTTTTGCAACTTGAGCAACAACTGGAGCTGCACCAGTTCCAGTTCCACCGCCCATACCGGCAGTTACGAAGACCATATCCGCACCACGAAGTGCTTCTTGGATCTGTTCTTTACTTTCTTCTGCAGCTTTTTTCCCTACTTCAGGGTTTGCGCCTGCACCAAGTCCACGCGTTAATTTTCCACCAATTTGCATTTTTGTTTCAGCTTTTGATAGATTTAATGCTTGTGCATCAGTGTTCACAGCGATAAAGTCTACACCTTGTACACCGTGTTCAATCATACGGTTTACAGCATTGTTTCCGCCACCGCCGACACCGATAACTTTTATATTCGCTAATTGATCTTGAGTAGTATCAAACTCTAACATGTCGAAATCCCCCTAGAACCTCATTTTTCGTGTCCAATTTTAATCCCATAAATAACGGAATACACGTTTTACTTTTGACATCATGCGGTCATCATTTTGATTATTATTGTTTTGATTACGAGTTTTTTGTTTCGCGGGTTGCTGTTGTACCGGCGTTGGTGCTGGTGCTGGTACTGGTTCAAAATGCTCTTGCTTTTCCTGCACATTTTTCCCACGTAATTTAGCTTTTTGATAAGAATGTTTAATTAATCCAACTCCACTTGTATATTGAGGCTCACGCACACCAATATAATCAGGAGTTGCTACACGAACATTTTCATGTAAAATATCATATGCAAGATCAAGAACACCTGGCATAGAAGCAATTCCGCCAGTTAGTACATAACCAGAAGCCACTTGCTTTACTCCTAACTTACGCACTTCATCTTGAACAAACATTAAAATTTCCTCTACACGAGCCTCTATTATATCCGATAATTCCAACTGAGAATATTGTTCTGTTTGATCACTTCCCATAATAGGAACCGTAAACATCTCTTCTTCAGATGCTGTATCATAAAAAGCATGTCCATATTTCAACTTAATTTGATCTGCATTTTCTGTTGAAGTTTTCAACCCAATCGCAATATCTTTCGTTATATGGTCTCCACCTAATGGTAATACGCTCGTCGCTTGTAACTCTCCATCTTTAAAAATAGATAAAGTTGTAGATCCTCCCCCCATATCAACAAGGGCTACTCCTCTATTTTTTTCATCTGAAGATATAGCAACTGTTGCAGCCGCTAAAGGTTGAAGACAAATATCAACAATTTCAAGACCTGCTTTTTCTACACAACGAAGTAGGTTATGTAGTAAAGTTCTCGAGCCTGTAATAAGTGTACCTTCCATTTCTAATCTTACACCGATCATCCCGCGTGGATCGTTAATCTCGTCAAGACCGTCTACGATGAACTGTCGAGGTACCACATCAATAAACTCACGTTCTGGAGCAATTGACACAACTTGTGCTGCATCTAGAACGCGTAAGACATCTTCATTCCCGATTTCACGATCTTCATTTGAAACAGCGACTACTCCGTGACAAGGAAGTAGCTGTACCTGGTTTGCATTGACACCTACTACAACTTGCTCAATGTGGATTCCCACCATGCGCTCAGCTTGTTCAATTGCTTTTTTAATTGATCGAACAGTCTCGTCTATATCAACTATCGATCCCTTCTTTAAACCATTTGATTTTACATTTCCAACACCAATAATGTTTAAGCTGTCATTAACCATTTCACCAATGATGACTTTAACATTGGATGTACCGATGTCAAGACTAACATATATTTCATTGCTGTTCATTCTTTGGCACCTCCTTCTTTATTTATACCATACAACTCAATATATGGAACAACAATCGCAACTTTACTATTTATAAGAAAAATATTCAACGTCTTTATACGTTTCCCTTTTTTAACCCTATATTTTTCTTATTTTTATTTAGCATTCAATTAAGAATATCGCAGTAAACTATGAATAACTGCTTATCTTGAAATAATTCTATTTCGAGTGTAAAGTTTACCGCCAAGTATAAGTCTACACTAAGATGTACTCATAGAAAAGTGAAACTTGTACCAATACTAGTATGAATCTAAGAATTTTTACATATTTTTCATCAAATGAACCATTCTTCTAAATTCGTATACATATAATAGAACATTCGTTTCGTTTTTTCTGCTATAAGCAACGAAAACTACCATTCTATTCTTTTTTTTCTTCCGCACCTAATTCTTTCGTATATGCACCTACTTCTAAGTCAATTAATACCTTCTTACCTGGCTCAATTGTTTTTAAAATAAGTGGATAGGCTTCCATACGTTTTGCGAAATTTTGAATCGTAGTGCTCACTTCATAACCTTCATTCATATATAAAGTAAGATGATCTTCATTCGCATTCGTTGGTGAATAGCGAATCTCCGAAATAGATTTTAAAATAGCTGGTGTTAATTTTTCTAGTTCAGCGATTAACTCCTTCATTTTCTCTTCTTTAAAAGGTTCAAAAATCGGTGCTGCAACAGGAAGTTTTCCATTAGGTAGTACATCAAGCGTTTTTCCATTTTCTAATAACGGTTGTAATTTTCCCTCTTTATTTATATAACCAATCGTTAAATATTCTTCGATATGAATATCAATCTTGTTTGGAAAACGTTTTTTTACATTTACTGCTTTAATTTCTTTTCGCTTCGTTAAGTTTTCTTCAGCTTTATGTGCTGTCACTCGGAAATAACTTGTATCATATGTCACGCCTGAATCCTTCATTACTTGCTCATCCGTCATATAGTGATTTCCAAACACACTAATCTTTTTTATATTACTAAGCGGAGACCGAAAATAAATTAAAAAGAGCACTAATAAAAATAAAATTGATATGTATAAAATCAATCGATGATTAACATTTTTTTTGTTTTTTTTCTTTTGATTTTTCAATTTTGGTACACGATCTTGTAGTTTAATCACTTTACTATTATTCATGTACGATCCCCCTATGTAACATAAAGAACGGCATGTTCCTCATGCCGTTCTTATCTTCTTATTATAACATAAATGATAATGAGCGGAACGAATAACCGTTATCTTCCAATGATTTCTACTTCTGTGTGCATATCTACATCAAATTTATCCTTAATTGTATGTTTTATTAATTCAATTAAAGACAATACATCTTGCGCTGAAGCTCCCCCGGTATTAACAATAAAATTGCCATGCATTTCAGAAATTTGAGCTCCACCAATCCTATAACCACGAAGCCCTGCTTTTTCTACTAAATCTCCTGCAAAATGTGGGATTGGATTCCGAAATACACTTCCTGCACACGGGTGATTCCATGGTTGCGTTTCACGGCGGTAATCTTTATTATTTTGCATACTACGTACAATTTCTTCACGTTTTCCCGCCTGTAATTGAAACACCGCCTCTAAAACAATACCAGGACGTTTCGTTTGCAATACAGATGCCCGATAAGAAAACTCCAGTTCTTTATTCGTTAACCAGTCAATTGTACCGTCTTCAAACAGAATGAGAGCCTTCGATAATACACTCGATATATCCGATTTATGTGCACCTGCATTCATGTATACTGCACCACCGACACTTCCTGGAATACCGCTCGCAAACTCCAATCCAGCTAACCCTTGACGACTAAGTAAAGTTGACAATTTAATAAGAGGATATCCACTACCAACTCTTACCTTATGTTTTTCGACCTCTAAGTGATCTAATCCTTCTCCTAAACGAATAACAACACCTTCTATGCCTTGATCAGATACAAGAAGGTTTGAACCGCGACCAATTACAGTCCACTTCGTTTTGTATTGCTTTACTAACTGTAATGTTTTTTCAATACCGGCTACATGCTTTGGCACAATTAAAATATCCGCTGGTCCACCTATTTTCATAGTTGTATAACGTGCTAACGGCTCGTTAACTAAAACACGACCAACGTCTGCTTCTATAAGCTCATTTACTAATTGTTCCATAGACAATCTCCCCCATATTAAGTCTCCTTATGACAATAATATGCAGGGCGTTCACCTAACGTTATCCCTCTATTTACGGGCAGTACAGCTCCTAAATCAAAATTCGGCGATAACAAAGAAATTAGGCGGAATCAGGATGTCAGTAAACATCCTATTAGTGAAAGATAATAATCAACGAGAGAGAATCACTCCCCACTGATTAAAGCCTCACTTTATTTTTTTACAAGCTTATTCATTACTTCATACAGCTTATTTGCTGCATCTGGAATACCTAGTTGCTTAGCCGCTAGCTTCATATTTTGTAATGTTTGTGCATTCAATAAAATCTCATCAATATCACGAATAAGCGTTTCAGCTGTTAAATCTTTTTCAAGTAACATTTTTGCCGCTCCTTTATCAACAACTGAACGTGCATTCTTTTCCTGGTGATTATTTGTTACATACGGACTCGGTATTAACACACTTGGTTTTCCTAACGCTGTTAATTCTGCAAGTGTTGTTGCCCCAGCCCTTGAAACAACAAGGTCTACACCAGTTAGTACCTCTGGCATATTATGAATGAACGGCTTAATAATAACATTGCTTGGGTTCCCTTTTTGCTTCACGGCTTCCATCACTTTATCATAATGTACTTCACCCGTTACATATAGTATTTCGTAGCTTTTGTTCCCAAACTGTTCAATTGCTTCAACGAAGGCATCGTTAATCGGTCTAGCCCCACGACTTCCACCAAATATAAGTACAGACTTTTTAGGAAGAGAAAGCCCAACTGAACGTTTCCCCTTCATTCCATTTTGATCCATTACCTCTGATGCTCGTGGATTACCTGTCATTACCACTTTTGACTCTGGAAAATGCTCTATAGCTGCTTCAAAACAAACAGCAACTTTATCAACATAACGGCTTAAAAACTTGTTCGTTACACCTGGTACACTATTTTGTTCATGTACAATAGTTGGAATACCTAATTTGGCTGCAGCGTATACAACTGGTCCACATACATATCCACCCGTTCCAATTACGATATCCGGATTAAAACGACGAATGTATCGTTTACTATCCTGTACACCTTTTAGAAAACGCATTACTGTTTTCACATTATCTAATGATATTTTTCGTTTAAATCCACTTATAACAATAGATTGAAATGGTATACCTGCTTTTGGAACGATTGTACTCTCTAGTCCATTTTCCGTACCAATATATAAAAATCTCGCTTCTGGATTTAACTTTTTTATTTCTCTAATTAAAGCAAGAGCTGGATAAATATGACCACCAGTACCCCCACCACTCACTAATACACGCACTACTAACTCCTCCGCTTCTCTTTTCTTATTTCCATTATACTTATTTCTATATACATATTGCATTTTTACACACATACGAAAAACCCTGTCTTATAAACAGGGTTTAGTAGCGAGAATGGCGACTTATATTTAATAATACACCTACTGCCATTAACATTAATGTCAAACTTGATCCACCATAACTTAAAAACGGCAAGGTAATACCCGTAACAGGCATCAGTCCTGTTACAACACCAACATTAATCATTACTTGAATCGCAATCATCGCCACAATACCTACTGCTAAAAACGTACCATATAAATCTGGCGCTCCTAATGCGATACGAATCCCGCGCCATAATAATAGACTAAATAATAATAACACAAATGAACCACCAATAAAACCTAATTCCTCGGATAAGATCGCAAATATAAAGTCAGTTTGTGGTTCAGGTAAATAAAGAAATTTTTGTCTACTTTGTCCAAGTCCAAGCCCAAATAATCCACCAGGTCCAATTGCAAGTAATGATTGGATAATTTGAAATCCACTCCCGAGCGGATCTGACCACGGATCTAAATATGATGTAATGCGTTTCATTCGATACGGTGCTGATGCAATTAACCCTACAAATCCTGCTACACCAATCAAACCAAACATTGCAAAGTGAAAGACTCTCGCTCCCGAAATGAATATCATAATGATACATGTCCCAACCATTACCGTTCCTGTCCCAAGGTCTGGCTGTAACATAATCATCCCAAAAGCAAGAAACACAAAACTAAGGGCCGGTAATAAACCACGTTTAAAAGATGTAATCAATTTTTGCCGTTCTGCTAAAAACTTTGCCAAGAAAATAATCATCGCAAACTTCATAAATTCTGACGGTTGAATCGAAAATGCTCCGATTCCAATCCAACTTCGTGCTCCTCCTCGAACAAGACCTACTCCAGGAATAAGAACGAGAATAAGAAGAATGAAGCAAACTAGCAAAATCACTTTTGAATACGTACGCCACACCCAATAATCAATTTTCATAATAAAAAACATAGCTACTACACCAAGACCCGCAAACAGTAATTGTCTTTTTGCAAAAAAGAATGAGTCCCCCATTTTATAAGAGGCCCAAACTGCACTCGCACTATAAACCATAATCATTCCGATTGTCAACAATGAAAGTGTTACGATGATGAGAATAAAATCAGGCGTTTTCTTCATTACCCACAAACACCACCTCTTTAGGCAGAACCTTTTGCCCTATGTAACAAAACATCAGTAGGTGTTAGCCTACTGATGTTTTGATTTACTTTATATAAGTTTATGCACAGCTTGTATAAAAATGTCTCCTCTTTCTTCAAATGTTTTAAATTGATCCCAGCTTGCACACGCTGGAGAAAGAAGAACAACATCGCCATCTTTAGAATGAGCATAAGCTTTCACCACTGCTTCATCTAAAGTATCGACACTTTCAATTATATCTAATCCCGCTTTTTCTGCCGCTCTTACTAGTTTAGGAGCTGTTTGTCCAAATGTTACAATCGCTTTTACATTTTTGAAATACGGAATTAAATCATCGAATTCATTTCCGCGATCAAGCCCACCTGCTAGTAACACAATCGGTTGTGTAAACGCAGATAGTGCTTTCTCAGTCGCTAACATATTCGTTGCTTTTGAATCATTATAAAACTTACGGTTGTTAATCGTTGTTACATATTCTAAACGATGTTTTACACCCGTAAAACGTTTTAACACGACCGTAATTGCTTCATTAGAAGTACCTAATAATTTCGCAATACTCATCGCAGCTAAAATATTTTCTAAATTATGTTGACCAGGTAAAACGATATCGCTTACTTCAACAACTTTTTCACCTTTGAAATAAAGAGCGTTATCTTTTATACACGCGCCATCTTCAATTTCTTTCGTTGTCGAAAACAGGATTTTTTGACCTTTAGAATACGCAGACAAAGCCATCACATCTGCATCATCCGCATTTATTACACTATAATCATTTTCTGTTTGGTTTTTAAAAATATTTGCTTTCGCTAAACCATATTCTTTCTTCGTCCCATGATAATCTAAGTGGGCCTCAAATAAATTTAAAAACGCAGCAATTTTAGGTTGGAACAATTCTACTCCCATCAATTGAAATGATGAAAGTTCTGTAACTACAACTTCATTTTCTTTTGCATCCTGTGCTACTTCACACGCTACAGTGCCAATGTTCCCTGCAATTACAGGATGCTTTTGTCCTTCTTTTAGCATTTCAAATGTCAGCATTGTCGTCGTCGTTTTACCGTTAGACCCCGTAATCCCAACAAATGGTGCTTCTGAAATACGATATGCTAATTCAACTTCCGTAACAATCGGAATTTGCTTTTCTTTCGCAGCAACTAATATTGGATTAGAATACGGGATTCCTGGATTTTTTACTACAAGAGAAATATTTCTCTCTAATAATTCTAAAGGATGACCACCGCATACAACGTCCATTCCTTTTGCTTGTAATTCTGCAGCAAGTACATTCTCTGCTAAAGGCTTTCCGTCATTTACAATAACATTTGCCCCTAACTTTTGTAACAATGTAGCTGCTGCATAACCACTTTTTGCAATGCCTAATACAAGAATATTCTTATTTTGAAATTCAGTTACAGTTTTCAATTACATCCACACCCCGATATAAATTCCTAACACAGCTAATAAAAATCCTGCAGACCAAAACGTCACAACAACACGCCACTCTGACCAACCACATAATTCATAATGATGGTGTAATGGACTCATTTTAAAGACACGTTTTCCTGTTGTTTTAAATGAAATGACCTGAATGATAACCGATAAAGTTTCCATTACGAATACTCCGCCGATAATTACAAGTAGCAATTCTTGTTTTAATAAAATCGCTACAGCTGCAATGGCTCCACCTAAAGCTAATGAACCTGTATCTCCCATAAACACTTTTGCTGGATTCGCATTGAATACTAAAAATCCAAGTACAGCTCCTACAACTGCCATACAGAATATCGCCACTCCAAATTGCTCTTGTGCCACAGCAATAATACTAAATGCTCCAAATGCAATAGCAGCTGTTCCTGATAATAAACCATCTAAACCGTCAGTTAAGTTAACTGCATTTGATCCACCAATAAGCATAAATAGTACAAGTACGAAATACGCCCAACCTAATTCAAACTTAACATCCGTTCCCGGAATCATGATGTATGTGTGGAACGCTTGCCCTTTTCCAATTAAAAAGAATGCAATAGCAATAACAAGCTGACCTACTAATTTTTGTTTTGATGTTAAACCAAGATTTCTCTTCTTAACTACCTTTATGTAGTCATCTAAAAATCCAATCAATCCGTAACCAAACGTCACTAATAGTAATAACGAAACCTCTGCACCTAAATAATTAAACTTAATCGCCATAATAAGTGAAGTTACCATCATAGATACGTATATGACGATACCACCCATTGTTGGTGTCCCTGATTTTTTTTGATGTGACTTTGGTCCTTCATCACGAATACTCTGTCCGAACTTTAATTTTCTTAAAAATGGAATAAACAATGGCGAAAGGGCAACAGAAATTAAGAATGCTACCCCAGCCGTTACTAATAAACCTTGCTCAAGCACATGTAGTCCTCCTCTCACGTTGTTACTCTTCGTTGCTTAAACGCCCTTTAATTGCTTCTTTAGCAACTTCACGATCATCAAAATGATGAACTTCTTTACCAATAATTTGATACGTTTCATGACCCTTACCAGCAATAATAATGATATCATCTGCTTTCGCTTTAGTGATTGCATGGTGTATCGCTTCTTTTCTATCAATAATCACTTCATAATTTTTCCAACTTGCACCATGTACCATATCATCTAAAATAGCCGCTGGATCTTCACTTCTTGGATTATCTGATGTGTAAATTGCATGAGTTGCATATTTTGTTGCAACACTTGCCATTATCGGTCTCTTCGTTCGGTCCCTATCGCCGCCACAACCAACGATACAATACACATCACCTTTTGCAAATTGTTTTGCAGTTTTTAATACATTTTCTAAACTATCCGGCGTATGTGCGTAATCAACAATAACTGTATAATTTTGTCCTCCATCAACAACTTCAAAACGCCCTGGAACCCCAGCTAGTTCTTTTATAACAGCAATGATTGTTTCTAATTTCACGCCCGAAACAAGTCCTGCTGCTGTTGCTGCAAGTACGTTATATACATTAAATTTACCTATTAATTTCATCGTAACATTTACACTTTCATATGGTGTGACAAGCGTAAATGTAGTCCCGCCACTCGTCATAACGATATTTTTTGCCATAATGTCACTTGTTGTATCAATACCATATGTTACAACTGTTGCTGCAGTACTTCTCATATACTCTTCTGTTACATTATCATCGCTATTCAGCACAGCGTACTTTTCACGATTATGATTATAACTATTGCCAAGCTGTGCAAATAGTAACCCTTTTGCATGTTTATATTCTTCCATCGTTTTATGATAGTCTAAATGATCTTGTGTTAAATTCGTAAACACCGCTACATCGTAATCACATCCGTGTACACGACCAAGATCTAACGCATGTGACGAAACTTCCATTACCGTGCTGTCCACACCTTGTTCAACCATTTTTGAAAACGTCTGTTGAAGTGTTAGTGCATCTGGTGTTGTATTTTTCACCTCAAATGTTTCATCACCGATTTTCATATTAATCGTTCCAATTAGCCCTGTTTTATGACCATGTGCTCGCATAATCTCATCCATAATATGCGATGTTGTTGTCTTTCCATTTGTACCTGTAATTCCGATTAAATGTAACTTGTGTGTCGGTTGACCATAAAAATAATCAGCTAAAACCGCTAACGAACGAAAAGTATTTTTCACAAGTACAACTGGAACGTCAACATCAATTGGTCTTTCCGCAACAATAGCAGCCGCTCCTTGTGCCGCTGCTTGCTTAGCAAAATCATGGCTATCAACCGTATATCCTTTCATACATACAAATAAGCTTCCCTCTTTCACTTTACGTGAATCAGCTTCTATAGATGTGATTTCTGGATTTTCTTTTGGAACAACTGGAAAATCATGCAAACATGATACAAGTGTATGCAACTTCATTTCACTAAACCCTCTCTACATTGTTTATTTATCTTTTTTCAGTAAGCAACACATTACCTCCTATATAAGGAGGTAAGTGCTACTGACCTATTTATGAATGAGACACTTACTGTCTCAAATTAAGTAACTGTTCTATAAAGAACTCACTTCCACCAATTGTACCATAAAACGTACTATGTTACCTTTAATTCCCGAAGTAAATTCTAATTTTTGAGCCTTCTTTTACTTTAGCTCCCGCTTCTGGTGATTGTTTAATTACTTTCTCTCCATCTCCACTTATATCAAGCTTCAAATCGACGAGTTGTGTTTGTAAGTCTTTCTTTTTCATTCCAATTAAATTCGGAATTTCCACAGTTGGTGTATCGCCCCATTTATATTCTTTCTCAACTTGTTCTTTTCTCGGTTTCACTCCCATAACAGGAAGTGCATCTCGAAGGATATTCCCGACAATCGGAGCTGCTACCACTCCACCAAACTGTGTAACCCCTTTTGGATTATCAACAGCTACATACACAACAATCTCTGGATCATCCGCTGGAGCAAATCCGATAAAAGATACTATATAATTATTCTCTAAATATTTACCATCCTTCACCTTTTGAGCAGTACCCGTTTTTCCACCTACGCGATATCCATCAATATAAGCACCTTTACCAGAACCTTTCGCTACAACATTCTCTAATGCATAACGAACTTTTTCTGAAGTTTCCTTGGAAATAACTTTTCTTTTCTCAACAGGTGTCTTTTTACTAACAACTTGATTATTTTTCGGATCAATAAACTCCTTAGCTATATACGGCTGATACAATGTTCCACCATTTACAGCCGCCGCTACAGCTGCTACTTGTTGAATCGGCGTAACAGAAACTCCTTGGCCGAATGAAGTTGTTGCTTGCTCTACTGGACCAACTTTATCTAAATTAAATAAAATCCCACTGCCTTCACCTTGCAAGTCAATTCCAGTCTTCTGCCCAAAACCAAAATTACGAATGTATTTAAATAATCGGTCTTTACCAAGGCGATCACCAAGTTCAATAAATCCCGGGTTACATGAGTTTTGAACGACTTCTAAAAACGTTTGACTGCCATGACCTCCTGCTTTCCAGCATTTCAATCTAGCTCCACCTACTTCAGCTGCTCCATCATCATAAAACGTATCCTTCTCTAAGTCTACTAAATTTTCATTCAATGCTGCAGCTAATGTAATGATCTTAAATGTTGAACCAGGCTCATACGTACTCCATACAGGTAGATTTCTGTTATACACTTCTGGAGAGACACTTTGAAAATCCGCTGGGTCAAAACTCGGTCGACTAGACATCCCTAAAACTTCACCATTTTTAGGGTTCATTGCAATCGCAATCATACCGTCAGGATTATAAGTTGACTCCGCAATATTCATTTCTCTTTCCATAATCCTTGTAATACGCGCATCGATTGTTAATCCTAAATTTAAACCGGCTTCTGGCTTTTTGAAATCATCACCAACATTAGGCATCCTTTGTCCTTTCGCATCTGCAAAAAAACGCACATGACCTTTGTCCCCATTTAGCTCTTTATCATAATATTTTTCTAGTCCCATAAGACCTTGGTTATCGCTACCTGCAAAACCTAATACATGTGATAAAAAGTTTCCAAATGGATAGTACCGGATAGAATCCTCTGCGATATACACGCCCTTCAGACTTAATCCTCGTACTTCTTTCGCTTTGTCATGTGATATTTTCCTTCCGCCTTTATCTAACCTTACAATCGATTCTTTTTTTGTAATCCTTTTATAAATCTCATCTTTTTCCACACCTAATACTGCAGCTAACTTCTCTGCAGTCTCCGCTGGTTTTTCAATTTGCCTCGGTACAACAAAGACAGTTGGAGCACTTTTATTCGTGGCAAGTTCCACACCATTTCGGTCTAAAATTTTCCCACGTTCGGGTTCAAAAGTAATATTACGACTCCATGAATCTTTCGCACGATCCGTTAACATATTCCCAAGAAAAAATTGCACATATCCAAGACGAATATCGATAATCGTGAAAATAAGTATACCTGATATAAGTATAAAAATAAGTCGTTTTCTAACTGTTACATTTGATACACGCATATCGGAACAAGCCTCCCTTACGCCTAGCTTGTTCCAATATATGCTTGTACTTATTTAATTAGAACTTATTCTCTTTTACCATTACGGCTTTTCTGCTTCTTGCTGTGGTTCGAGTGGCGGTACGAGTGTGACACCTAATTCTGTACCAGGTTGTAATAATGTTCCTTCCGCCACACTTTGTTCTGTTACGTATCCTGTACCAGAAGGTTTCAAGTTAAGCTGTAATGTCTTCGCTAAATTCATAACATCACGCAGTGCCCATCCTTGTATATTTGGCATTGTAGGCTTATCTCCTACCAAGAAGACTCGGTCGCCTTTTAATGTTTGTTCAGTCGCTTTTGGTACTTGTTGCTGTACTTTCCCTTCACCTAGTACGATTGGACGAAGTTTTGCTTTATCAATCGCTTTCCCCGCTTCAGCCATCGTTTTACCATTTACATCCGGAACAGTAGTTTGTTGTTCTTTCAGATGTTTTTTCGGATCTTTCACTTCATTTGGCTTAATCTTTAAATACTCTAAACTATTTTTTGTTACATATTTAAAAATATCAGCTAACGGTTGTGCACCGTTCTCATCATCTTTTAATTTAGGCTGTTTAACAGCTACATACACAACAAGTTGTGGATCGTCCATTGGTGCCATACCTAAGAATGAGAATATATAATTCTGTCTCCCTGTCATATAGCCGCCTTTTCCATCCGGAATTTGCGCTGTACCTGTTTTACCACCAACTGAATATCCATCAATTTTATAAGCTGTCCCTGTACCTTTCGGAGATGTAACAACACGTTCTAATAATTGTCTTACTTGCGCTGCTGTTTCCTTTGTAACAGGTTTTCCTACTTCTTCTGGCTTATGTTCTAATTTTACTTTGTCTGTTATCGGATCTACAATTTTATCAATTGCATAAGGTTTCATCATTTTCCCATCATTTGCAATGGCCGTTGCAGCTTGTACAAGCTGAATTGGTGTTACAGTGGAACCTTGTCCAAAAGCTGTTGTCACTTGTTGTATTTGCTGATCAAATAAAATTGTATTCGATCCTTCACCTGATAAATCAATGTTCGTTTTTTCATCTAATCCAAAACTATGAATATATTTTCGGAAACGTTCTGGACCAAGTTTTTGATCTCCTAAAATTGCAAACGCTACGTTTGAAGAACGCTCTACCCCTTCATCAAACGTGATAGAGCCCCAACCAGCACCACCGTTATGATCTTTTATTTTCCTATTTCCGACTTGATATGTCCCGGACTGATAATAATCTTGGCCTTTGTACACACCTTCATTAATAGCTGCCGCTAACGTGAAAATTTTCATTGTTGATCCAGGTTCAAATGCATTGGCAATCGCGTCATTGAAGAAATATTTAATTTGACGATCATTAGGGTCATAACTAGGTTTAGTAGACATCGCTAATATTTTCCCAGTTTTCGGATCTGCAACAATCCCTATTAAACTTTCTGGCTCATATTGCTTACTTGCTGCTTTCATCGCGTCTTCTAAATAACTTTGGACACGTTGATCGATTGTTAAATAAGCGTTATCTCCATTTTTAGGTGCCTTTACATTAACTTTTCCCCCATCAAGGGACACACCTTTACGATCACCTGTATATGCTACTTCTCCGTTCGAGGCACTTAAGTATTTATCCAAGCTTTTCTCTATGCCAAATTGACCTACCGAGGTTCCATTCTCATTTGGTTTTGCATGACCTATAACGTAAGATGCAAAATCACCGTTTGGATACACCCTTGCATTTTCTGTAATAAAAGATATCCCCGGCAACTTCAACGCTTCTATTTGTTCCTTCTTTTCTTTCGTCAAATCCTTGCCTAACGTTCCAAATTCGACTTGACTTCTACCTTCCTTATTTAAAGAAGCTAAAATATCCTCTTCGCCTTTTCCAAGTACTCCTGCAATTTTCTTTGCAGTATCTTCTTTATTCTCAACTGAGTTAGCACCTTTTAGTGCAGCTACCATTTTGTAAGAGTTTGCGTCTTGCGCTAACACATGACCGTTTTGATCATAAATGGTTCCTCGGTTCGCTTCAAGAACTCCTTTTTTACTATGCTTTTGTTTAGCAAGTGCATCTAAATCCTGATTATGAACTGTTCCTGTTGATTGTATGTAAAAAAATCGGGCTAATAACAGCAAAAAGAGCAGGAGGAAAAATATCATAAAATAACCTGCTCCCTTATTGGTATGAAATTTAGTCATATTCTTCTTCATCGTTCCTTCACACCTATTGCCTTATTTGAGGCCTTTCACATTATTCGCATTAATTTCTAGCCCGTGTTTTTTTGCAACTTCAGCGATTCGTTCATAGCGACTTAACTTCTCTACTTCAGCTTGTAATTCTTGATTTTCTTTTTGCTGCTGTACAATTTTTTCTTCTATCGTCGCTGCTTCTACATTAACTTGATAAAGGCCTGCTTTATTTCCAATAAACGCGACACAGGCATACAATAAAAAGCCAATAAACGCTACATACAACAGTTTTTCGATTCTTGTAATTTTCGCTTTAACCTTCGGCTTAGCCATCTGCTGTGGGGGCGTTTGAATTTGCACCTCTTCTTGCGCTTGTTGTTTGTACTTTACAGCTAAATTAGTCATACCTCTCTCTCCCTTTTATCGTTTTTCAGCGATTCTCAACTTCGCAGAACGCGCACGATTATTTTCTTCTAGCTCTATATCAGAAGGTAAAATCGGTTTTCTTGTAATAAGCTTTAATTTCGGCTTAAATTCATCAGGAATAATCGGTAATCCTGGCGGCAATTGTGGCGTTGTACTATTTCGCTTAAACGTTGTTTTACAAATACGATCTTCTAATGAATGGAATGTTATAACACTAACCCTTCCACCTGGCTTAACCATCTCAATAGCAGATTCCAATGCTTCTTCAAATACTTTTAATTCATCATTTACAGCTATACGAATTGCCTGAAACACTCGCTTAGCAGGATGCCCACCCGTTCTACGAGCTGGAGCCGGAATACCTTCTTTAATTAGCTCTACTAATTCTCCTGTCGTTTCAATAGCTTTATTCTCACGATAAGCTTCAATTTTTCTTGCAATTTGTTTTGAAAATTTCTCTTCACCGTATTGGAAGAAAATCCTTACAAGTTGTTCATATGACCAGCTATTTACAACATCATACGCTGTTAATGGGGCATCTTGATCCATCCGCATATCTAGCGGTGCATCATGATGATAACTAAAGCCTCGTTCTGGTGTATCTAATTGTGGGGATGAAACACCTAAATCAAATAAAATACCATCTACTTCTGTTATACCTATTTCCTGCAGTTTTTCAGCTAAATAACGGAAGTTACTCTTTACTGTTATAAACTGTTCACCGTATGAAGAGAACTTTTCTTTCGCGTTTTGAATCGCTATCTCATCTTGATCAAACGCTATTAATTTTCCACCTTCAGTTAATTGGGATAATAAATAAGAACTATGTCCTCCTCCCCCCAGTGTACAATCTACATATGTACCATCTGGCTTTATATCTAAGCCGTCTACTGTTTCCTTTAAAAGCACTGTTACGTGTTTAAACATTGTTGCACCTACTCTTTTTCCAATTAATTATGTTGAATGTATCCCTTCCTCTAAACACATATTTCACGCTTAGAGAATGAAATAATACGAAAGAACGACTCATTTAACTTACCAACAAAGGCAACATACTATACAAATCGCTATTTTCTTTTATTATATACTAAATTTTATCATCTTTTGCGGGAATTTAAATAAAAAACTGTCGAAAAAGCGAATAATACGTTTACATTTTGTGCTATTTTGTCATATATTTAAGTATCCAACACAATTGCCATATCTAACATTTTTCGATTGATAATTCAGAAAAAAATCACTTCACAGTAAATTCAACGGAATAAAAATAAAATCCTGCTCCAAAGAGCAAGATTTTATAGTTTTATAACATGATGTTTTCCGTCCCAAGAAAAAGGGTTTTCCATTACACGATCAACGAAATCCAAACCAAACTGATTTAAATAATAACATACATTCCACACACGTTCTTGCGGTGCACCTAATGGACGAAGTGCGAATTGTATACGGCGGAATTTATTTAGCTGAACCTCATACTTTTTCTCAACATTTCTTTTCAACATTCTTTCCAACAGTTCAATTTGTTCATTAATTTTCAATTCGTTTTTCCCTGCAAACGCACCTAACCCTGGCTCTATTTTCTTTACAAATTGCTGTAAAGATGTATGAATATCGGCAATTTCTTTTTTCGCCTTTCCAAAATGATCATCAATCGGTTCCTCTATTTGATTAGACAACCAGTTTTCACGCAGTTTATCGACATCATTTAAAAACGGATCAATTTCTCTCAATTGCAGATCGAATAAATCTGTCGCTATATCTCTCTCCACATAAGTAATTGTAAGACGAGGAACGACAGGTGGCATTTGAAAACCGACAGTATGGAATACTTGTTGTAATTCACTCCAATAAGCTAATTCCCCTGGACCTCCAATAAATGCGAGCGTAGGAAATACATACTCTTGCATAAGAGGACGTGTTACAACATTATTACTAAAACGTGCCGGATTTCTCTCCATCTCTTCAATCAACTCTTCGTATGAAAAGGAATGCGCCCCATCCTTTCCAACAAACTTACCTTGATGCTCTTCAAGCAATACTCGTTCATTATCTATTTCCATGAATATATGCACTGCATGAGACTTCGTTTCAATAATCGGTTTGTATCCTAGTTCTTTAATTACTTCCTGCTGATTACGAAGACCCTCTTGTACCTCTTTATACTTACTTATAATTCGCTTGAAAAATGGAATTTCTAACTTTCTTAATTCAGGATGATGTGAATCAACAAGGATTAAACCAGAATTAGCAAAGATTTTCGTAATAAGATGAGCAAAGAAATCTACATACGTATTCGATTTTTTCAAAGCATCATCAACAAATTTTAATACATCTTTTGTAAAATTTGTTTCTGGGTATGTTTTAAAAATCTCTTCAATCCAATTTCTACAATCTTCAACAGAAAGTTCAGACTCAGAAGCACTTGCCTTTTTCGGATTACGGTCATAAAAAATAGTTTTTTTCATCTTTTTATTTTTCGCTACAAAAGTATGATTAATCTCATCCATATCATGGTCTTCACCCGCAATCCAGAAGACAGGGACAACTTTAACTCCTAAACTTTCTTCCTTTTCCTTTGCAAGCTGTAAAATTGAAATAACTTTATGAATTGTATAAAGCGGTCCAGTTAATAACCCCGCTTGTTGTCCAGCTATAACAACATATGTATTTTCATCTCCAAGCGCTTTTACATTTTGAAGTGTAGATTCTCCCGCTTGTAATTTTGTATTATATTCTAATAAATGCGCTACTAAATCTTGGCGGAAAAACTCCCTTTCACGCAAATCATGTAAACGTTGTTTAAAAGCATCTTCTGTTAACATATAATCAAAACATGACTGTATCTCTTTTTTACCGTTCATATAGTCCGCTACAATACCTTGTTGCGGAACAGAGATTTCTTTTATCTCCATATAATTCTTCCTTTCGTATCCAGTTCTCTCACCAATCCACATTGTAGTCAATGTTTCACGTAAAAGCAAAGAATAACACTTATACTCTTGTTTCTAAACCTTTTATTGCATCGAACAAAAATTGAAGTGTCGGAACTGGTCGTTGCTGTTTCTTAGCTTCTTCTAATACATATCCAACAATCGCATTAATTTCCGTCTGTCTACTCGCTCTTACATCCGCTAGCATAGAAGATGTATTACGAGACGTTCCTTCACACACATTTCGTACCATTTGCCATACCATTTCTTTTTCTCCTCTAATAAGAAATGCTGCCTCCTGAAACACTTGCTCCATCATTTGATAAAAAAAACGATTCGTGATTAATTCACCATTCTTAACTCCCAATAGTGCTGTCAACGGATTGATACATACATTTACTACTAATTTTTTATGCATAATCTCTTCCCAATCCGTTTCTATTTGAACTGGAAAATAAGCAAAAGGAAAATAATTGAATATTTTTTTCAAATGTATAGATTGACCACAAACCACTCCAAATTTTGTTATCCCTATCCCAGTATGATGAACGATATGCCCTCCCTCTTTTTTCGCACCATGTTCTACAATACCAACAGCTATATTTTTACTCCCTATGTTCAGCATCTTTTGAAGATGCGACATTCCGTTTTGCAAAAAGATTAATGATGATGCCCCTTCCACAAACGGTAGTACGTCATCTATATGATATTGCTTCACAGCAATAAATATATAATCTAAATTTTGCGCTACCATACTTTCTATCGGTAAAACAGATGGATATACTGTTTCACATCTTCCATCTCTAATACAAGTTACACCTGTTTCATTTAATTCTTCAGCTTGCTTAGCTGTTCTTGTAAACAACGTAACATCTTGGTTATTTTTTTGTAAATAAAATGTATACAATAGACCAATAGCACCTGGTCCGACAATTCCAATTTTCATTTTCACACAAGGAATTCACACTAAGTGCCCTTGCCTTCCCCCCTTTTATATCTTTTTAAAGCACCTGAGTACGCCCTATAATTCCGCTGTCCTCTGCCCAACAAATATACTCTCATTTTTCACTATGTATGTACCACCTATTAATACGCTTCTACTCTTAGTTTAGCAAATCCTCAAAAAAATAAAAAAAGAAATATACTATCTTCTTCATAAAAATAAAAAAATGAGTTATACTATTATTGTAAATATTTTTACTTTTCTGCATTCAACGAGACAAGAAAAGGATGTGATGTAATGGGATTCCCAAAAGTTGAGCGCTTGCTCATCAATTATAAAACGTTAGATGAATTCAAAAAATTTAAAGGGTGCGGAGCCCAGGAACTATCTATGCTGGAAGAATTACAAGCAAACATTATTGAAAACGACAGTGAATCTCCATTTTACGGTATTTATTATGGCGGATCACTAATCGCACGTATGAGTCTATATATGAAAAGAAACGGTGGAGAACCATTCGAAATTACAGGTCCCTACCTAGAACTTTATAAACTTGAAGTATTACCAACTTTTCAAAAACAAGGATTCGGGCAAATGCTTGTAAATCATGCGAAACAAATGCAATTTCCTATTAAAACGATAGCACGTATTCATTCAGCTGGTTTTTGGGATAAATTAAATTTCAACCCCGTATCAGTAACTGATGGAGATTTTTATATTTGGCAGCCAGAAGCAAATTTGAATGCGGTTACAAACGAAGAATCGGCTTAAGAAATAAAAAAACAGCTGTATAACAGCTGTTTTTTATTTCTTAAGCTTCTCTAACTTCTCATTCGAGCGAGCATTGTTTCTTTCCGCTACCATTACACTTCTTTTTTGATCGATATAATCAAGTAGTGTTCTATACTCTTCTTCATATACTGATAATCGCTCTAGAAGACGCTCTCTTTCTGTTTGTAATGATTCAACTTGTTGTTGCAACACCGTTAAAGAGTTTTCATCTTTATAATTTTGTAAGAAATCAATAACATCATTCAACGTAATTGACGTAGGTTCTAACACCTTTGTCTCTTTCACTTCATAATTTTCTACTTTACGAAGTTGCTTTGCTTCCTCAATACGTTCTTTATATTGCTTTCTTACGTAAGAATTCCATCTAAACCCACATGCTGCTGGTGTACGAGATAAATTTTTCCCCACTTCCTTAAAGGCAGAAAGTTGTGTTCCACCTTCTCGAATATGCCGGAGTACTACTTCTGCCAGAAGCAAATCTTCATCATCAGTCCAAGCATCTTGTCTTGTTGTCGCCATCTCTCTAGTCCTCCCTATGCATTTTTTATTAAGCATATGCAGTTACTAGAAAAGATAGAATACAACAACTAAAGATTAAGACAAAAAAAATAAACGCAGAAGATATCTTCTGCGTTTATTTTCCCGCAATTACTTGCTGATTACTTCTTTACCTTTGTAAGTACCGCATGCTTTACATACACGGTGAGCTAATTTCGCTTCACCACAGCTTGGGCACTCTACCATACCAGGTACTGATAATTTGAAATGCGTACGACGCTTTCTTTTTACTGTTTTAGAAGTTCTTCTAAAAGGTACAGCCATTCTTCCCACCTCCTTAAAAGAAATAGTTATTTTCATATGAAGGCCTGAACCAGTCTTCCGATTATTTGTCAAAAAACTTTGCAAGTCCTGCCAATCTTGGATCAACAGTCTTTTCTTTGTCTTCTTCCGAAATCACTTGCCAGTCTTGACCTTGCGTCGGTGCTCCACCAGAAACATCATCACTGAAAATTTGCATTGGAATCTCCAAAAGTATATTTTCCTTGATTACGGGCAGTAAGTCAAGTACTTCTCCTTCTAAAGAATGAATTTCAGCTTCAGTTTCAAATTCTTCTTGTGAAGTTTGGAACACCTCAGTTGTTTTAATGTCAAATGGTAATGTCACATCTACTAAAGAGCGAGAACATGGTAAAACCATGCTTCCAGTTATATGTAGATGAAACGTAAACTTACCGGAGCCAAAATCAACTCTTCCCGTTACATGAACAGGATTAATTTCACGAATATCTTTCTCGACCTCTTTTAGCTCACTTACATCTACCATCTCATCCAATGTCAATCCTTTATTTCTCAATTTATTCAATTGATGGATGGACCATTTCATATCATATCACCTCAAGGCAACAAACAAAATTATAGCTAGCCATTTTATATTTGTCAATGTTTTTTCTTTACACTATAATGAAGTCATCATAGTAAATAATATATAGAGTATCACGTTTTTCAAAAAGATGCTACATCGAAAGGAGAGATTACCATAAAAGCTGGTGGTATTGTTGTTGAATATAACCCTTTTCATAACGGTCATCTTTATCATGTGCAACAGACAAAAAAGTTAACACAATCTGATATAATAATTGCCGTTATGAGTGGTCCTTTTTTACAGCGTGGTGAGCCCGCACTCATTTCCAAATGGTATCGCACTAAAATGGCCTTAGCAAACGGCGTAGACCTTGTTGTAGAACTTCCATACGTCTTTGCAACACAAAAGGCTGAAACCTTCGCAAATGGTGCTATTTCCATTTTAAATGCCCTACGTGTTTCTGAAATTTGTTTCGGTAGTGAGGATGGACAAATCGAAAATTTTTATAATACCATCTCCGTACAAAAAAACGAAGAAGAGACTTTTAACTACCTTGTAAAACAATTCATGGACGCTGGTAATAGTTATGCAAAAGCAACATCGGATGCTTTCTCACACATTTTAACATCTGAAAAAAACATAGATATGTCACAACCAAATAATATTTTAGGCTTCCAATATATGAAAGCAATTCTGTCACAAAATAGCTCTATACAAGCTCAAACTATAAAAAGATTTGCCTCTCATTATCATGATGAAACATTTAATGACCAACATATTGCAAGCGCAACAAGCATCCGAAAACAACTCTTTAGCGAAGAAGGGTCATTTACAACAATTAAACCTTTTCTCCCACAGGCAACCACTTCGCTTTTAGCAAATTACAAACAAAACTACGGGATATTACATAATTGGGAACAATACTTTTCATTTTTTAAATATAAACTCATGACGATGTCTCCAGGGGACTTACGACATATATATGAAATAGAAGAAGGTTTAGAGCATCGTATTTTATCAAAAATACAAAACAGTTCCTCCTTCTATTCATTCATGGAAGCATTAAAAACAAAACGTTATACATGGACTAGATTACAAAGAGCTTGTACACACATTTTAACAAACACAACAAAAGAAGAAATACGTAGCGCAAATATAAAACAACACGCACCATATATTCGCCTGCTAGGCATGTCACAAAAAGGACAAACTTACCTTTCAAAAAACAAGAAAAAAATCGAACTTCCAATCCTTACTCATACAAAAACATTCGACCATGCCGCTTTAGATATAGAGAAAAAAGCAAACTCTGTATATTTCTCCATCATGCACGAACCGTTACGCACACAACTATTAAAACAGGATATAACACACCATCCTATTCGCTATGATGAAACAACTACAAAATTCCTATAAAAAACCTCTCTATTTCAGAGAGGTTTTTTCCTTATCCATCTTTTCTAAATATGTTAACGCATCATCCAGCGTATCTACTGGTACAATTTTCATTTTTGTTTTAATATCCTTTGCAGTCTCAAGTGCATCTTTATAGTTCGATTTCTCCGCACCTTTTTCATTTGGCGCAAAGAACACTTCAGCCCCCGCATCGCTAGCAGCCACCACTTTTTGATTTATACCACCAATTGGGCCCACTTCTCCTTTTTCATTAATTGTACCTGTTCCAGCTATTTCATGTCCTTTCGTTAAGTCTTCTTCCACAAGTTGATTATATATTTCTAATGTGAACATTAAACCTGCGGATGGTCCACCAATTTCATGAGAATTAATTTTCACTTTCGGATCGACCACTAATTCTCTTTCCGTAACGATAGAAACACCTATACCGACACGTCCATTCCCATTAGGAATCGTCTTTACATTTAAATTCTCTTTCAATTGTTTTCCATTTCTCATGTACTCAATACTTACAGCATCGTTTTCTTTTTTCCCTGTCATATATTCAATAAATTGCTCCGTCTTTTCAAATGTTTTTCCGTCAACAGCTATAATAACATCACCAAGCTTAAGCTTTCCTTCTGACGGCATTCCTTTTGCCACACCAGCAACTAATACACCTTTATTTTCAAAAGATACTGAGCGATTTGCACGTTTATATGCATTATAAATTGCTGCATTTTGCGAATCTTTCATCGCATAATTTTGGCGAAATTGATATTCTTCATCACTCTCACCTTTTTGCAATATTTCTTCCGCTTTCGAAATATGTGTATATTTATTAAACTGTGCCGCTATTAAATTCACCACATTTGCTGGTCCCATTGAAACCGTAACAAGCATAAAATCACCAGATTCTTTCGTTCCACCCTCAACTTGAACATAAGGCTCCAATTTGGCAGCCATTCCTGGTTTTGTTATATAATACGGTAAACGTACGTAAACAAGTAACATCGCCAATATAACCCCTATTAAGATTGCATATATAAACCGAAAACGCTTAAACATTATGTTTCTCCTTCCACTGCTCAATTAATAAATAAATATTTGAAATATGTTTTTCTGCTTCTACTTCTCCAACTCGAATAATGTCTTCAATGTTTGTAAAAGCACGTGAACTAAATTGCTCTACAGCTGGTCGCATCATTAAATCCGATGCAATTTGCCGATTCATTACAAGCTCATGCTGCATAATTTCAATACTTTGCATGATTACGTCATAAATGGACGTAACATCGCCATTCACCTTAATTGGAGATACATCAACAGCGATAACAATATCGGCCCCTAACTCTTTCACAACCGATACTGGGATGCGATCAATGACTCCACCATCCACTAATAATCTTCCATCTATTTTTTCTGGTACAAACACTCCAGGAACAGATATGCTAGCCCTCACCGCATCTGCAACTGGCCCACTTGTAAAAACCACTTTTTCCCCCTTCAATATGTCAGTAGCCACAACAGCCGTCGGGATATCTAACTCTTCTAAATTTTTATTATATGTAAACATTTTAATCATATCTTTGACACGTTTTCCAGCAATAAATCCCATTTTCGGTACCGTGAAATCTAAATAATACTTCCGCTTAAAAACAGATGCCAATTTATACAATCTTTCAACGTTACTACTCGCCGCATAAAACGTACCTATTAGCGCCCCCATACTACTTCCTGCAATCATGTGAATAGGGATACCGGCTTCCCTTAAAACCTTTATTACACCAATATGAGCAAACCCTTTCGCTCCTCCAGACCCAAGTGCTAAACCAATCTTTGGTTCTTTCATTTTTCTCACCCTTTAATTTTTTTCATTCCTTTTTCATACTTATGGTCTAAATTCACTACGTATCCACGTATACTGAAATGAACGTTTTTTGGGACAAAGGGGGATTTACTTACATGTATGAAAAATGGAAAACCGCTTTCCTTACCATATCAACGCTATTTTTAACCTTTTCTCTTGTACTCCACCCCCAAGCCGCTTTGCAAGCTTCTATTCGCGGGTTAAATATATGGTGGGAAGTTGTATTCCCTTCACTACTACCGTTTTTCATCATTGCGGAACTTCTAATTAGTATTGGTGTTGTAAAATTTATTGGCGTTATATTAGAACCACTCATGCGCCCACTTTTTCGCGTTCCAGGGATAGGCGGATTTGTTTGGGCGATGGGAATGGCTTCTGGTTTCCCTGCAGGCGCCAAATTAAGCGCTAGACTACGAAAAAGCAATCTTTTAACTCAGATTGAAGCGGAGCGCCTCGTTTCTTTCACAAATTCTTCTAATCCACTTTTTATTTTCGGTGCTGTGTCTATCGGTTTTTTTAATAATCCGAAATTAGGAATTATATTAGCCGCTGCCCATTATTTCAGTAACTTTGCTGTCGGATTAATTATGCGTTTTTACGGCGATAATACCGCTTACAAAAATAATACACACACTACAAAAAAACGTCGCTTTCAAAACCCTTTTTTAATTCTTCACGAGACACGCTTACAAGAAAAAAGACCAATTGGTAAATTACTTGGGGATGCCATTGTTTCTTCTATTCAAACATTACTTATGATTGGCGGATTTATTATTTTATTCTCTGTGTTAAATAAAATGATTACTGTATTCCACATTACAGCAGCTCTTTCTTTTATTATGCAACATATTTTATCATTCTTCCAACTAAGTACAGATTTTAGTATACCTATATTATCAGGTATTTTCGAAATGACACTCGGAAGCCAAATGATTAGTCAAATAAATGAAACACCGCTCTTACAACAAGCTATGGTAACAAGCTTCATTTTAGCATTTAGCGGTCTTTCTATTCAGGCACAAGTTGCTAGCATATTAGCTGAAACAGATATCCGATTTAAACCCTATTTTTTCGCACGAATTATTCAAAGTATTCTTGCCCCTATTTTTACATTTGTATTTTGGACACCATTTTATGAGAAAGTGAGTTCTTTCTCACCTATGCCAAAAGATATTCCTGTATTTTTATCCGAGCATCCTTCTATACTACATGAAATTTGGACATCTTTTATACATTATGGACCAATTTTTACATTATTTTGTCTATACTTATATGTTATTTTATTATTTTTGCGCACGTATAAAGAAAAACCCCGTTCACTTTAACGGGGTTTGAAACTTTTCTTTTAAAGCACGCTCTACAATAGGGGGTACAAGATCCACTACACTTCCTCCATACCTCGCAACTTCTTTTACAATACTCGAGCTTAAAAATGAATATTGGTTGTTTGTCATAATAAAAAATGTTTCAATATTTTCATCTAATTTTCGATTCATAGAAGTAATTTGCATCTCATATTCAAAATCAGAAACTGCTCGTAAACCACGTAATATTGCATTTGCATTACGCATTTTTGCATACTCTACTAATAGCCCACTATGCGAATCTACCTTTACATTCGGGATATCCTTTGTCGCTTCTCGAATTAGTTCTAATCGCTCTTCAACTGAAAAGAATGGTTTTTTTGATGAATTGTTTAAAACGACTACGTACACCTCATCAAATACTTTTGCTCCCCTTTTAATAATATCCAGATGCCCAAGGGTAATTGGATCAAAACTTCCTGAAGAAATAGCTATACTTGTCATTCTGTCCCCTCACCTTCATACTTATAAATCGATATTGCAGTAATCCCATAATTCTCAGCTCGTACTTTTACAAGCCTTCCTATTGAATTAGGTAAAACTACATCATTACCATGCTCTGCCATAATTAATCCATCACTATGTAGCAATCCATGTTGATCCATTACACTAATTAAAGATACAATTTTTTGCTCTTTATATGGAGGATCTATTAATATAAGATCGAATGACATTTCACGTTTTATTAACGCCTTTACTGCACGTTCAGCATCATTTCGATATACTTCAGCTTGTTCCTGTACTCTACAACTTTCTAAATTTTGATGAATTACTTTTATTGCTTTACTATCCCGATCAACAAAAATTACTTTATCGATCCCCCTGCTCAAAGCCTCAATTCCAAGACCACCACTACCACCAAATAAATCAAGGGCGATACCACCATCAAAATAAGGACCTATCATATTAAAAATAGATTCTTTTACTTTATCTGTCGTTGGACGTGTTGTATTACCAGGAACCGCTTTAAGTGGGTGTCCTTTACATTTTCCTGAAACTACTCTCATCTGTTGTCACTACCTTTATTTCAATCTATCGAGCGATTATAGAAAGCCATTCCCACTTCGGTAACCGTTAACAAACCACATTCACCTAACTATAGAAAAACTCGGCCTCAAATAACCTCTCGTTATTTTTATGTATTCATCTCATCATTCACTAATATGAACCCAATATGTATATTAGTTCCACTTTATCTTTTTTATCCTATCACAAAATAAAAAAAAGAAAAATAAAAAGCCCAACATAAAATTTAATTTCATTATGTATATCTTCATTTAGATTGGACATAAATAATTATAACAACATCACCTTCGATGTTGTTGCCAACCGCGGAGAAGACTTACGTTTCCCCATAAGTTCTTCCTCCGGTTTCTCCTCTCCCTTTGCCTTCTTACTAGTACATGCTAGTATAAGAAGGGCCCTGCTATGCAGGGTTTTTTTTCTTTGTGTGCTTTTCATTTAAAAAGTGAAATGGTACAGTAAAAGAAAGAGGAGGAAAAGATATGATTCAACGCTTTATAGAACTTGGAGAAGGCTACTCTGATTTATATGAATTACTTGAAATTGCCAAAACAAATCAAGAACGTATAGCACATATGTTACAATTTGAAACGATAAAAAACGATAAAAAAGTGTGTTCGCTTGTTGTAATATTAAAACCAACTACTACTGGTGATTTCCAACCATTATACATATGTCGTGAAGGCATTCCTGTATTTGAAAATAAAAAAAGTAAACGTGTCATTTTATTTGAAGAAACGGCAGAACAACTCGGGAAAAAAGTGGCTACCTTTACTGTAAAACCATCTACAACTTTCCCAGAAAAAGAACTATTTTTTAATCATTTAACTGGTATTTTACGAATGAACAATTTCATTCCTCCGATGAAATAACGTGTTATTTCAAGTGAAAAATCCCCGGCTAAATTTAGCAGGGGATTTTTTCTATTAGCTATAATCGTATTCTTTTGCTCGATCAGGACGGGAATTTTCAAATTCCGTTTTTAAATACGGGCGATACGACTGTTCTATCTTTTTCACAAAAGGAAGTTTGTTCAACTTATGCATCATATGCTCAATTTGTTCCATATCACAATATACTACAGCATATTTTAATCGTTTTGATATGTAATGTATGTTACCATATTTCCTTAAAATCTTGGCATGTTTCAATGAATGTAAATAAACAATCATACTTTGTCGTTGCCCGAACATAATCTTCTCCATCTTCTCCTTTTAAAAACATATATTTTATATTCTATGAAAACCAATCAGAAATTTATAACATTACAGGACAAACTCTGTATACGTTTTCTTCCAACTTCTAAAAAACGGGGTACATCACCCCGTTTTTTTACAACCACAACCTCCGCCAGTACCACAACCTCCACCACAGCCACCAGCATCAAAGAATGGATTTCCTGTTGGCACTTTAATGGAAGAAGACACTTCCGAACCGATTGCTACACTAACTTCGTCTAATAACTTCTGCAAAGCAGTTTCTGCTCTTTTAAAAGCTGCAACCTTATCATGTAAGTCCACAGAACGCTTTAATTCTCTCATTTCCATCGACACGGTAGTATAGTCAGGATGGTATTTTCCAAAACGCTGTACTTCCTCATACCGTTCTTTCATCGCTGTAAATTGCTGGATTAGCGTCTGAAGTTCCATATCTTCATGTAATTCTCTATAATACTTACGATAATCTTCTGCTATATCTGAACAGATAATCGCTTTTGCAAGCTGCTCTGCCTTATCTAATATTAATACGCTTTCTAGCGTCGCTACAATCATGAGAGACACCTCCGAGTATCCATCATACCACATTTAGATTAGAACTACTAATTGAAGTGACTTACTCAAAAGAAAGATATAACGTAACTATTTTTACACTATATCCGTACACACTTATACATTAATATGTTCCGCTATATTATATTTAAGAACATCCCATTTTCCACTATTTTGTTTCACATAACTAATACACGCATTTTTTAATGGTGTCTTAAATGTAATTTCATCTGGTTCAATGGCATGTAAAATCGCTTTTATCGCGTGTGAGTGAGCAACAATAATAATACGTTTGCCAAAATGAGTTGTCGCAACATCTTCTAAAGCAGCAAAGCAACGAGCTACAATCTCTTCATCTCGCTCCATACCTTCTACTTTACCCTCAGCAATCAACTCTCTAACAGCCGCAACCGGCTTCCCTGAAGCTTCTCCAAAATTCCGTTCAACAAATCGCTCATCTAATAAAATCGATTGTAATCCAACTGCCGTTGCGATTTCATTAGCCGTTTCTTGCGCTCTAATTAACGGGCTACTTATAATGATATCCCACGTTTCTTCTTGTAAAGCAGCTGCACTTTGACTCGCTTGCTTCTTACCAACTTCATTAAGCGGAATATCTTCTCGCCCCTGAATAATTTCTTGAAAATTCCAATCAGTTTGTCCATGTCGTACTAAACAAATTTCCGTCATGCTGCAACTCCTTTTTAAATAATCAACTTCTATTGTAACAAAAGTTCTGCATGACGGACATATTTTTCACTTCCAATTAGGTTGCGTTTTGTTGCTTCATATACTGAAACATATCAATCATAATCGAAGCAACGGCCAATTGATTTTGAAACTTTTCCACTTTATCTGGTATCGTTTTTTTGAAATGTTGCATCGCCGCTAACTCAAAAGCCTCTTTTTCTTCAGGATTTCGTGTTAATTTTCTATACCAGTACGGTTGCTCCCTAATATAACGAGATAAATCCTCATCAGCCTTTATAAACTCCATAATTTCTGCTCTCATCATCTTTCCCCCTAATCCTTTTGAAAGAAAAACGGGTTATTTTCTGAAGTACTTTGCTCTTGCTGCGTACGGTTACCTTGAAATTGCTGAATAACTTGTTGCACGCTCCCAATTGCACTCGTCACATTGGCTAAATGGTTCTGCATTTGTTCCACGTCCAACTTTTTAAAAAAAGAAAGCATTTGCCCCATCACATCAGCAGTTTTTTCCTCTTCAGTTCGATTATCTTTTTCTTTTTTATTTTCTTTTACCGAAGAAAAAGCAGGCGCTCCATCCGGTCTATAAGTTGCCCATATTGGATCTTCTTCACCAAGTAAGTACCATTCTTCATAAAATTGTTGCCATGTTTTATGACCACTTCTAACCTCATGAACCATTTTAGGGTGATGGTTTACAAATTCTTTAAACTGTTGAACCGATGGATGTAACGGTCCTTTTGTTGTTGGCATAATCCTCACCTCTCCATGTATATCTACTATATAGTAAGAAAAAAAAGGCGCATGGTTCGCCTATTTTTAGACGATTCATGCACCTTTTTTTCTGCTATTTGCATACGGTCAGATTCCCACCTACAATTCAGTGAATACGAAGTAACTAATTAGGTGATGTAACACCCCACCGCTTACAGTTTCGCTTTATTTTCGAATAAAGTTTTGTGTATAAAATTTATCGTATACACCAACACCTAATCCTGTAAATTGTTCATTTAATAAATTCTTTCTATGCCCCTCACTATTTAACCAACCTTGCACTGCCGCAATTCCATCACTATGTTGCGCCGCTATGTTCTCACCAGCAAGTTGAAATCCTACTTTCCCGCGCTGCAAACGATCTCCTAGCGTACCTAATGTAGGTGAGTCATGAGAAAAATAATTATTGTCTTTCATATCTTTACTGTGACCAACAGCAACATCTGCTGTTTCCTGATCCCATGTTAATAATGGTAATTTATGACGACTTCGAATGATATTTGTTAAATCAAAAATTTGTTGCATATTCCCATTTTCTACTTGTTTTATTTTTTCTGGAGTCAATGGTTGTTCTGCTATTAATTCACCTGAATAAACGAGCTGATACGGTCTTTGGCGTAATAAAGTTTCATCATCCATATAACGAACACCAACAAGCTCATGTGTAAATTGATCAAAATACAATTGCGCCCATCCATCTTCTACAGGTATTAACGGTTGTTCCATGACTTCGGTATCAGATAGCTCAAATTGATAACTATTTTTCCCTCTTTTTAATGAAATTTCATGCGAAAGCGGACTTTTTTTATATACTTCTTCATATTTTTCATTTATATAATAAGGTGGAACCTTAACTTGTTCACCAGCTGCGTATGCCGTTACAACTTTACGTTCAGAAACTCCAAATTGAACATACTGAGTTAAATCCTGGTTGTATACCCACCATTCATATCCGTATGCAGATGGCTCTATTCGAGAGGGTTCTCCCCACTTTGCTAATAGGTTTTCAGAGTCTTCACCAATCATATTTAAAACAGTGTCTGAGGAGTCTTCCTTAATTTGCTTTTTCTTTTTCACAATTTTATTTTCTTGCTTTGATTGAGATGGGGTTAATATATATTGTGAAACGAGTAATTTCCCGTATAAATCAACAGCTAAAATTAAAAATGTAATCATTACGATACGCAATAATTTCTTCAAACGATATACCTCCTGAACAAAACATAAAATTGAGATATACACAAATCCTTTTCTTTCTTTTTGTGTGTACCGTACTCTTTTCACTATATCATATTTTTGTGAAAAAAGTCTGGATTATCCCTTTTCTCTCAATATGAATTGCACTTTCTTATTATTCATACTATTATAAAAATAATGGTGTAACATTAAAAAAGGAGGTATTATATGCAATTTACAAATACGAAATTTAATGGAGCCGTCGTTGAATTAACTCTTTTAACTGAAATCATGGAAAACAACCACTTCGTACTTGCCGGACAGTGGGATTATGAACGAGTTACATACGATTATAAATTTGAAATATTAAAGGATGTTTATTATTTACGAGTGCAAGGAGTTGCTGTTGAAGGTGACATTGGCAGTAGACACGCTGAAGTAAAACTACTCCCCCCCTTATTAGGAAAACATTATTATCCTCACGGCGTTGAATATGGTGATGATGAGACTTTCCCAACGAATGTACTTCAAAAAAGCGAACAACTCCTACAAAATGTCGAAAAAGAGTTAAAAGAATTTCAAATTATTGATTAACAAAAACAAGCGCATCAATATGATGCGCTTGTTTCATTTCCCTTCCCTAAGAATGAATCGTTTTTTTTACTGGATATCCATAAATAGATCCATCTTTTACTTTAATCTCATCTTCCCAAGGGACCTTATATTTACCTTCAGCTAAATCTTTTACAAACGTATATGGATTTTCTTTCACCCCACCAGGAGTTGCTACATATCCTCTTGAACCTAGATTATATATATTATTTTCCAATCCCCATCCTAATCTAGCCTGATCTGCTAGTTCTGGATATACTTCAGCAGTAACAATCTCCCAAGGATTTCGATGACCCTGTACTAAAGTAGTCCCATCAAAATTACATACTTGTCCTTCACCAAAGTAATAAAATACACCATCATAACCCGCTAAGTTTACCGACAATGTATACATTAAATTTTGCCATGCATTTGAACGATTCGTTAGCATCCATTGTTCACTAACTTGTGTACTATATCCAGAAATACGAATTAAGACATTTGCACCTTTATAGGCCGCTTCACGAGCTACTTCAGGGAACATGCCATCATGACAAATACAAACAGCTAATTTACTTCCTCCAGGTCCATCACAAACAGGTAAGCCTAAATCTCCAGCTTTCCAAGGCTCGACTGGCACCCAAGGATTTAGCTTACGATACTTCAAAATCATTTCACCTTGTGGATCAATAATAACTGCTGTATTATACGGCTCTCCACCATCAGGATTTTTCTCCATTATTGAAAAAACACCATATACTTTAGATTCTTTACATGCCTCAGCAAATAAGTCTGTTTCTGGCCCAGGCACTGTGCATAAAAATTCTTCTGTAGTCCATTTTTTTGTATTGAGCCCTTGTGTACTATATTCAGGAAATACTATCAATTCTAAACCAGGGTAACCTGATTTGGTCGAATGAATTGTTTTTATGATTTGTTGAATTTGTTTATCAATGTCTGTACGCGATTCTACTACTGGTACTGGATATTGAATTAGTGCTGTCAAAAAACCACTAATCGGCTTTACCATACTTCCACTACTACCCATTTAAACTCCCCCTTAAAATAGTTCGTGTTTATTAAAGATAACAGTATATATTTGTAACTCTCTAAAAAACTTGCACTACATATGGAATTATTACGCATGAAAGCTAGTAGTAAATTTTATCTCCACTTTTAGTACACGCCTACACTAACTTAACATAAAAAGTTAGAAAATTCAATCTTTTTAAGGTAACTAAAACTAAAAAGAAAAAGCGCATGGAATCCCATACACTTTTTTACTTAGTCTGTAAATACGGCGGCAATTGTTGCAACTGCTCCTTATCCTTTTCACGTTCTCTACGTGCCCATCTAAAGAATACATAGCCTATAATTGTACCGTACACTATTTCCTGGACAATTTTCATTATGATACCACCAGTTTGCTGGTCTTGTACGACTGGCATCCAGTGCAAAAATTCTGGTCCCGTTATATTTAAATCCGATAAAGTGCCCGCTGGTACACATAGTTCCATCGCTTTCATCCAAGCAGCCGGATCCGTATACGTTGCAAATAACGGCGCTGTCGCAAAAATGATTAACGCACAAGCAGGCGTTAATAATATACCGTTAGCAAACATATAACCAAGTTTCTTTATATCACTTAACGTTTGATATTCTGGTAATGGATTTAACATCGGCCACCACATCATGATTGCTGTAAAAAACAATATAGCGAGACAAATAGGATGAGCTATTTGACTTTGTTTTACTGTATCAAAAACAACTGGTAAATGATAAAAAGAAAACAGGCCGTTAAATACAAACAACGCAATAAGTGGTTTAGCAAATGCATTTAATATAATTTGAACGAACTTAAAAGAAGTAATGTAACGATATAACCAAATTGGTATACCAAGCAACAGTAACGGCGGAACTGCAATATACATGACTGCCATTTCAAACATATGAGCACTAAATATAATATGGCCAATTAAATCAATAGGCCCTCCCTTTACAAAATACAAAAGAACAATACCAGTCGTAAAATAAAAAATTTGCTTCTTACTTACCTTCGTCGCATTTTCAAATCGCATTCTATATGGCCCAATAATTAAGAAGTACCCAATAAGAATCGAAAGCATAAATAATAAAAAGATAGGACTCCATAAAGCCTGAAAACCAAATATCCACAAGTTACTCATTTTCACACCTACCTTCGTAAGGTTATCTCATAATATGAAGAGGGAGCTGTGACAACACAAGCTCCCTTATTTTTCACTTTTCAAATCCACACGATTGTCATAAAAGCTAAAATTGTAATTAACCCTATTAGCAGACCTGAGTAAAGAAAGAAACTTGCTGCTTCATGTCCTTTATGACTCATATGCATAAAATAATACAATTGAAAAATTACTTGTACCACTGCTAATAGTAAAATAAACGGTACAGAGAAAATCGGACTAAAAGTTTTTGGATACGCCACTGCTACAAATGCAACTAATGTTAAAAAAATCATTAATGCAAACGTAATAACTTGATGCCTCATTTCCTCCGCACTTTTTCTCTTCCGATAAACAAGATCAACTTTAGGATTATTCGTTTGCTTTATCGCCATTGTTTATCCCACCATTCCCATTAAATATACTACAGTGAAAATAAACACCCAAACTACGTCAATAAAGTGCCAATAAATCGATGCAACATAAAACTTCGGTGCATTGTATAAATTTAGACCTCTCTTCGCATTTCTAAAGATTAATGTTAAAATCCAACATAACCCAAACAATACGTGGAGTCCATGTGTACCAACAAGAGCATAAAACGCAGAGCCAAACGCACTACTTCTCATAGTATGCTTAAATTCATGTGTATAATGATAAAACTCATATATCTCAAATCCTAAAAACCCTAAACCTAGCAATACTGTTACTAGTAACCAAAGCTGCATTTTCTTAAAGTTAAAGTTTTTCATGTGATACATCGCATATACACTCGTTAAGCTACTCGTTAATAAAAGCATCGTCATAATGAAAACGAGTGGCATTTGGAACATCTCTTGAGATGTTGGTCCACCATTTGTAGAATTCTTTAACGCTAAATATGTGCCGAATAAGGAAGCGAACAACACTGTTTCGCCTCCAAGAAATAACCAAAAACCGACAAACTTATTTTTCCCTTCAAGGGTTGCTTTTTCAGGCTCTGCTGGAAATGTTTCATTCGTTAACTTTTCATCTACATGCATTATGCCTTGCCCCCCTTATCCTCTAAATCTTCTTTATGAATATGATACCCATGATCATCAATTACTGAACGTAGGAACATTGCGCCAAATGTAATGATTAAACCAATAATTGCTACTAATAACCAGAACTTATCTTTTCCGCCCTGCATATACATCGCACCAAATGCCGCTATAAACAATCCGAAAGAAATAACAAATGGTGAAAACGAAGGATTTGGCATATGAATATCACCAACTGGTTCCGCTGCTGTCATCTCTTTATTACCTTCACGTTTTTCAATCCAAAACGGATCTAATCCGCGAACAAATGGTAATTGTTTAAAGTTATATTCTGGTGTCGGTGCTGGCATTGTCCATTCTAATGTACGTGCATCCCACGGATCACGACCAGCTTTTTCTTTTGATACTGTCGTTTTAATTACATTGAATAGAAGAACAATCGTTCCAAGAGCCATAAACACCGCTCCGATAGAACTAATCATATTCCCCATTTCCAACCCTTGCCCTTCAAGATATGTGTAGTAACGGCGTGGCATACCAATCAAGCCAAGGAAATGCTGAATAAAGAACGTTAAATGGAAGCCGATAAAGAATAGCCAAAACGTTATCTTTCCTAATGTTTCATTTAATACTTTATTAAACATCAGTGGCCAATAATAATGAGCTCCTGCAAGTAAACCAAATACAACACCGCCAACGATTACATAATGAAAATGCGCTACTACGAAATAGTTATCATGAAATTGATAATCAGCTGGTGCAGATGCTAGCATAACCCCTGTAACTCCACCCATTACGAATGATGGAATGAAAGCTACTGCCCACATCATTGGTGTCGTAAAACGAATACTTCCACCCCACATTGTAAAGAGCCAGTTGAATATTTTGATACCAGTCGGAACCGCAATCGCCATTGTTGCAACTGAGAAAATAGCATTAGCAACTGGACCAAGTCCAACAGTAAACATATGGTGCGCCCATACCATAAATCCTAAAAATCCAATTAATACAGTCGCAAACACCATCGATGAATAACCAAACAATCGTTTTTTCGAAAATGTTGCGAAGATTTCTGAGAATATTCCGAAAGCTGGGAGTATAAGAATGTATACTTCTGGATGACCGAAAATCCAGAATAAATGCTCCCATATAATTGTATTCCCGCCCAATGCCGGATTAAAGAAACTTGTTCCAAATAAACGATCTAACATTAAAAGTCCTAATCCTACAGTTAACGGCGGAAAAGCGAATAATATAAGCGAAGATGTTACAAATGTTGTCCATGTAAACATCGGCATACGCATATACGTCATTCCTGGCGCGCGCATATTAATAATGGTTACAAGGAAGTTAATTCCTCCAATTAATGTACCAATACCTGAGATTTGCAAGCCGAGTACATAGAAATCAACACCATGACCTTTAGAGGCTAAAGCTAAAGATGCATAAGATGTCCATCCTGCATCAGGTGCTCCACCTAAAAACCAACTTAAATTTAAAAATACTCCACCAAAGAAAAATAACCAAAATCCGAGTGAATTCAAAAACGGGAACGCTACATCACGTGCACCAATTTGAAGTGGTACAGCGGCGTTCATAAATGCAAACACGAGTGGCATAGCTGCGAGGAAAATCATTGTTGTACCGTGCATCGTTAATACTTGATTATAAGCATCCCCAACAAGAAAAGCGTTGTTAGGAATCGCTAATTGAAGGCGAATAAATAGAGCTTCTATTCCGCCTATTACAAAAAACAATCCACCTGCAATTAAATAGAGAATGGCAATCTTTTTATGGTCTACTGTCGTTAAATAATCCCATATGACAGCACCCATCCCCTGTTTTTTTGCTACAGAACTCACGTTTTCAACCTCCCCTTCGCGAATAGTCCCTCTTTACTTTTCAACTTTTAACGTTTGTAAGTATGCATTTAATGCATCAATTTGATCATCCGTTAAGTTGCCATATTTGCCAGTCATTTTGTTTCCTGGCTTCATATTTTCAGGATCTTTCAGCCATTTTTTTAAGTTTTCTTCATTGTTTTCGGCAATACCGGCAACCATATCGCGATCCGCAAAGTTTGCTAAGTTTGGTGCGATACGAGCGGAAGGTGGTCTACTATCATTAGATCCAACTGCGTGACAACCAATACAGCTTTTATTAAATATTTCTCGGCCCTCTTGCGCCTTTGTTGAAGCTACTTCTTTCTTTCCATCAATCTTCTTCATATCAGCAAGCCATTTTTTGTACTCGCTTTCATCTAAAGCTTTCACTTTAAATTGCATTAAAGAATGTGATGGACCGCAAAATTCTGTACAAAAACCATTATAAGTGCCCGATTTATCTGCCTTTAACCACATTTTGTTCACATTGTCTGTATTTGTATCCATTTTCCCTGCTAAAGATGGAACCCAAAATGAGTGTTTAATATCGGCACCCTTCAAATTTAAATACACTTTCTTACCTGTGGGGATGACCAAATCTTGCGAAGTTACTATCTTTTCTGATTTATAAGAAAATTCCCACCAATAAAGATTCGCTGTTACATCAACAACGATAGTATCTTTATCAATATTCTTTTTCTCCATCGCACTTACATCAGCAAGTTTGAATGTATATGTAACCGTTGGAACAGCTAAGATTAGTAAAAGAATAATCGGAATAACTGTCCATATAATTTCTAGCTTGTGATTCCCTTCAACTTGCTCTGGAATATAATCTTCCTGACCTTTCTTTTGTCGGAAACGCACAATTACATACAAGAAAATAATAGTAACTACTAGTACTACTCCTACCATGATTGCACTAGCCAGTAGAAGTAAATCATATTGCATTTTTGCTACTTCTCCTTGCGGAATTAAAGTAGATTGAAAGGCTTTACCGCATCCCCCTAACAGTAAAGCCAGCAGTGAAACGAACGAAAGCAGTCGCCACTGTTTCTTCATACAAACAACCCCCACTTTCCTTGTGAATTAGATTGTACTTTATAGTTAAGTAAAGTAAATCTCAACGTAAAGAAATCCAATTATGTCGTTGTCTTAGAAGAATGTAACTACAATCATTGATACAAATAAGATTGTTAAATAATTTAGGGAATAAACAAACATTTGCACGGACCATTTGATGTCATCTTTCTTACGGAAGCCATAAAATCCTAAAACGATCCATCCGATGTTAAGCAGTGTTGCAATTACCATAAATGTTATCCCTAGTCCACTCATATAAAATGGGAGTGGTAATAAACATACTGTCCAAATCATAATTTGGCGTTTCGTAATTTCAAATCCATGAACTACAGGAAGCATTGGAATTCCTGCATTTCGATATTCATCAACACGTTTCATCGCTAATGCAAGGAAATGTGGGATTTGCCAAATAAACATAATTAAAAATAACATCCAAGCAATTGGATGACCTAAAGATGGATCGATTGCTGCCCATCCAATTAAAGGTGGAACTGCTCCAGATATACTACCTACAACAGTATTTAGTGTATACTTTCTCTTTGTCCATAAAGTATATAGGACAACATATGTGAAAGCACCAATAAATCCCATTAAAACTGCCATTGGTGTTGTTAATAATAAGAATACAAATCCAAGAAGTAATATAACTAGGCCAAATGTAAGTGCAAATCCTGGTTTATACTTTCCAGTAACCGTTGGACGAGTCTTTGTTCTTTCCATTAACGGATCGATGTCTCTATCGATGTAGTTATTTAAACAACATACCCCCGCCATAATTAATCCTGAACCAACGATTGTAAAAAATAGCTTATCCAGATTGTCCATCACACTTAATCCATTAAAGTGTAACGCCAACCAAAATCCTGTAAATACAGTAAGTGTATTTGAGTTTACAATCCCCATTTTAACGAGTGCTGATAAATCTTGTAACCGAGTTGTTTCCGGTACACTTGTAACAGCGGACTCATCATGCAGCTCACTTGTTGCATGGTTCATCACTCTAACCCCCTCTTAAAACTTTCATCTTTCTTTTTGCGCTTATTTCAAATGAAATAATTCGCTTCTATATAGCAATATTATTACAGTAGAAACATTGTTAACCCATTCTACTACTAATCTACGCCCATACTCCAATATATTAAATCATATTTCCCGAACATTTTGTGAAGAAAACATGAACTTTTTGTGTCGGATATAAAAAACTTCATTCTGACTTGTCCTTATCATAACATGATGTTACCTTCTATAATAAACTATTTTGTCCTATTTAACACGTATTCTCCCCATTTCTTTTCAAAACAGCCTATTTTTCACCTAATTTTTTCCTTTCAAACCCTGTTTTTACACCTATTTTCTCCCCATTTCCTTCCTCCTCCATTTCTTTGCTATTTTATTATTTTTTATATATCATAGGAACTAGCGCGTTTTATTCTATACATAATGGAATGAAAATATTTCGCAATAACTTCATAGCAGAAAGATGGTGAAAGAGATTGCAACGCTTTATTAAATGGTTAGCAGTCATTACAAGCCTTGATTTATTAATAGTTTTATTAGGAGGCGCTTTAGTTACAAAAACAGGTTCTGGTCAAGGTTGTGGTAAATCATGGCCACTTTGTAACGGTGAATTTGTTCCATCTAATTTATCAATGGAAACTATTATTGAACTTAGCCACCGATTAACATCAGGATCAGCTGGAATTCTTGTCACTCTCCTTTGTATTTTGTCCTGGAAATATTATAAACATGTGCGTGAAACAAAAACGTTAGCAATTTTATCCTTCGTATTTTTAGTTGCACAAGCATTAATGGGAGCAGCAGCAGTTGTTTGGGGCCAAATGCCCGCTGTACTTGCTATTCATTTTGGTATTTCCTTAATTTCATTTGCTTCTGTCATTTTATTAACGTGTCTTATCTTTGAAATTGACCAAAAGTTTGATGCACGTTCACTTATTATGGACAAAAAAATGAAATTCCATATCTATGGTGTAACAATTTACAGTTATATCGTCGTCTACACAGGCGCTTTAGTACGTCACGAACGAGCTAGCTTAGCCTGTCCAGACTTTCCTTTATGTAGCAAAAACAGACCTATGCCAACTCAACTACATGAATGGGTTCAAATGGGCCATAGAGTTGCAGCGATGTTAATTTTCGCTTGGATACTATACGCGATGATTCTCGCTATTCGCCATTACAAACAGCAACCTGTCGTATATTGGGGATGGATCATTTCATTTATCCTTGTTACACTTCAAGCTGTAGTAGGAGTTTTAGTTGTATTTACAAACGCTAGTTTAGCAATGGCATTGTTACATTCTCTATTTATTTCTTGCTTGTTTGCCGTACTATGCTATTTAGTTATGTTAGGAACAAGAAGTAAAGTGAATGCAAAAGAAGCCGAATCAACTTCTAAACAAACAAAATAATTTAAAACTAAAATCCCTTGCCAATTCGGCAAGGGATTTTTTGCAATAAAAAAGAGCTGTATTTACACAGCTCTTTTCTTATTTTAGTGATCTAATTCAATAAGTAAATCACCCGTTTGAATTGCATCACCATCGTTAACATATACTTTCTTCACTTTACCATTGAACGGCGCTTGAACTGTCGTTTCCATTTTCATCGCTTCTGTAATTGCCATAGAATCGCCTTTTTTCACTTCGTCGCCTTCTTTTACAACTACTTTAATTACCGTTCCTGGCATCGTTGCACTAATATGATTTGGATTCTCACGGTTCCCTTTCACACGTTGTGCAACTGTTGCTTTTACACTCTCGTCTTTCACGATAATTTCACGTGGTTGACCGTTAAATTCCAAGTAAAGAACGCGGTTTCCATCCGGCTGAGGTTCTCCAATTGATACTAGTTTAACCATCAATGTTTTACCCTGTTCAATTTCTACATCAATTTCTTCACCTAGTCTCATACCATAGAAGAACGTCGGTGTATCAAGTACAGATACATTTCCATAAAGCTCAGCAACTTTTTCATAATCCATAAATACTTTTGGATATAAAGCATATGCCACTACATCAAAAATCGTTACTTCGCGTCCAAGTTTATGGAATAATTCTTCTTTTAACGCTTCGAAATCTACTGGCTCTAGTAATTCACCTGGTCTTACTGTTAATGGCTCTTTCCCTTTTAAAATAATCTTTTGTAATTCTTTCGGGAAACCACCGTACGGTTGACCTAAATCACCAGAGAACATTTCAACAACAGACCCTGGGAAGTCCATGGCATGTCCACGCTCTAAAACATCTTGTTCTGTCAGATGGTTTTGAACCATAAATAATGCCATATCACCAACAACTTTTGATGATGGCGTTACTTTTACAATATCTCCAAACATGTCATTCACACGGCGGTACATTACTTTCACTTCATCGAATCGATCTCCTAAACCAACCGCCTTCGCTTGTTGCTGAAGATTACTATACTGCCCACCCGGCATTTCATGCATATACACCTCTGTATGAGGCGCATTCATACCACTTTCAAACGGTGCATAGTATTTGCGTACATCTTCCCAATAATGAGATAGTTTTTCTAAAGAATCTATATTAACATCTGGTTGTCTTTCGTTTCCGCCTAACGCATAGTATAGCGTGTTCGCACTTGGTTGTGACGTTTGACCAGCCATAGAACTCACTGCTACATCGACGATATCAACACCCGCTTCAATTGCCTTCGTATACGTTAATATACCATTTCCACTCGTATCGTGCGTGTGCAGATGAATTGGAATCGACACTGTCTCTTTTAATGCAGAAACTAAATCATATGCTGCATTTGGTTTTAGTAAGCCCGCCATATCTTTAATACCTAAAATGTGAGCTCCTGATGCTTCTAACTCTTTTGCTAAATTTTTATAGTAATTTAAATCATATTTACTACGCAGTGGATCATGAATATCCCCTGTGTAGCACATTGTTGCTTCTGCAATTTTACCAGTATCTCGTACAGCGTCAATTGCAACTCTCATGCCTTCCACCCAGTTTAAGCTATCAAAAATACGGAATACATCAATGCCTGCTTGAGCAGAACATTCCACAAATTTTTGAATTAAATTATCTGGATAGTTTTTGTATCCAACTGCGTTTGAAGAACGAAGTAACATTTGGAATAACACGTTCGGCATTTTTTCACGAAGATCTAGTAATCGTTCCCATGGATCTTCTTTTAAGAAACGATACGCAACATCAAACGTTGCACCGCCCCACATTTCCGCTGAGAATAGGTTCGGTAACATTCTCGCTGTTGGCTCCGCAATTTGATGTAAATCTTTTGTACGAATACGAGTTGCAAGTAATGACTGGTGTGCATCACGGAATGTTGTATCCGTTAAAAGTACACGTTTTTGATCCTGTACCCATTTTACTAATCCGTCCGCTCCACGCTCGTCCAAAATTTGTTTCGTTCCATTTTGGATTGGCTCTGAATGTTTTAAACATGGAATACGAGCATCTGGGAATATTGGTTTTTCTTTTTTCCCTACTCCTGGGAAACCATTTACTGTTACTGTACCAATGTAATTTAACATTTTCGTTCCACGGTCTTTACGTTTCGGGAACAAGAACAATTCAGGTGACGCATCGATAAATGAAGTATCATATTCTCCTGATAAGAAGTTTTTATGCTTTACTACATTCTCTAGAAATGGAATATTTGTTTTAATACCACGAATACGGAATTCTTTTAAGTTACGTTCCATTTTTGCAGCAGCTTGCTCAAAAGTAAGTGCCCAAGTTGTAACTTTTACAAGTAAAGAATCGTAGTACGGTGTAATAACTGCACCTTGGAAGCTATTTCCTGTATCAAGACGTACACCAAAACCACCGCCTGATCGATACGCCATAATTTTTCCTGTATCCGGCATAAAATTATTTAGCGGATCTTCAGTTGTTACACGAGATTGAATTGCAAATCCATGTACAACTACTTCCTCTTGCTTCGGAACACCTACCATTTTGCTATGTAATGAATGTCCATCAGCTATTAAAATTTGTGATTGAACAATATCTACTCCCGTAATCATTTCTGTAATCGTATGTTCTACTTGAACACGTGGATTTACTTCAATAAAGTAAAACTCATCATCTTTTACAAGGAATTCTACTGTTCCTGCATTTAAATAGTTTACATTTTTCGTTAACTTCACAGCAGCATCACAAATACGCTGACGCAGATCATCTGAAAGTGATACACTCGGTGCAATTTCTACAACTTTTTGATGACGACGTTGTACAGAACAGTCACGCTCGTATAAATGAACAACATTGCCTTCTTCATCTGCTAAAATTTGTACTTCTATATGTTTAGGTTTTTCAACGAATTTTTCGACGTAAACTTCATCATTACCAAAAGCTGCTTTCGCTTCTGATTTCGCTCGATTATATGATTCTCCTAATTCCTCACTAGTACGCACAATACGCATACCACGACCGCCACCCCCAAGGGATGCTTTAATAATAATCGGGTAATCATACTTTTCAGCAAATTTTTTGACTTCTTCTAATGAATTTACTGGACCATCACTACCAGGTATAACTGGAATTTGTGCTAGCTGCGCTTGTGTTCTTGCTTTCACTTTATCTCCAAACATATCTAAATGCTTACTTTTCGGACCGATAAAGATAATTCCTTCTTCTTCACAACGTTTAGCGAATTGAATATTTTCTGACAAGAAACCATATCCAGGGTGGATTGCATCTACATGATTACTTTTTGCAATCTCAATAATGCCTTCAATATCTAGATAAGCATCAATTGGTTTTTTTCCTTCCCCAACTAAATAGGACTCATCGGCTTTATAGCGATGATAAGAACCACTATCCTCTTTAGAATAGATTGCAACTGTTTTTAATCCAAGTTCCGAACAAGCTCGAAACACACGAATTGCAATCTCTCCACGGTTAGCTACCAATACTTTTTGAATACGTTGCAGCTTTGTCATGATTTTCCCCCTCTACTTTCCTACCACTCTAGAGATAAAATATATACACACCTTAAAAAGCGTGAAGTTCTTCACTTTCCACATTATATTATACTTAGAAAGCTTCACTTTATTTTTATCCATCATACCTTATTTTCTAACAAATGATAAGTTTTCTGTGCAATTTGTTTCACAAAAATAGTATAGCATACCTCTTCCTTTTCTAACAACTTAATTGTATATCACATTTAACTTAATGTGATATATCTTTTGACTGAAAGAGAAATTAGTACATCATATTTAAAACTACTTAAAAATAAAAAACACATCATGCTCTAAAGCACAATGTGTTTTTATTTTACAACTACAAGATGTGGTCCATTTTGTTCTCTTTCTTTCATTACACCATTCTGTTGTTTCTCTTGTCGTTTCACGTGACTAGCAATATTGAGTAGTATTCCCATTGCAAGTAGATTAGCTAATAAAGAACTTCCGCCGTAACTAACAAACGGTAATGGTACTCCTGTAAGTGGTATTACTCCAGACATACCACCGACATTGATAAACGTTTGAACTCCAAACAAGCTTGCAATTCCGATAGCTATTAAACTTCCAAATGGATCTGTACACTTTTGCGCAACTCTAAATGACCGAATAATAATAAGTAATAAACAGATTAAAATGATAGCTACACCTATAAAACCAAGTTCTTCAGATATAATTGCCATTATAAAATCCGTTTGCGGTTCTGGTAAATAACCATATTTTTGTACACTATTCCCTAATCCTCTACCATTAAGCCCTCCAGAAGCGATTCCAATAAATGAATTCACTAATTGAAACCCATCCTTTTGAGGATCATTAAACGGATCAAGGAAAACAGAAAAACGTGCCTTTTGATATGGATTTAATGCATAATTACCAAGAAGATATAGTGCCGGAATCCATACTATAGAAGTTAAAGCAATTCGTTTAATCCATAAGTTAACCTGTACTCCCGAACAAAGAAACATAATTCCTACTGTTCCTGCAATTAACAAATCAGTACCTAAATCATTTTGCTTTAATATTAAAAACATGATTATTCCAACACCAATAAGTACTGGACCTGACCCTTTGAAAACAGGTGTATTCGTTTCTTGTCTTTTCGCAAAAAAATGAGCTAAGACGAGAATAACTGTTATCTTAACAAATTCTGCAGGCTGTATTCCAAATATCCACCCGTTTGCACCGTTTACTGACTTAGTGAAAAAGGCAGCTGCAGCTAATAAGGCAACACTAGCACCGTAACTCCCCAACAAAAAAATTCGTTTTCTCCAAACTTTATATGGGATAGTAGCAATAATTATTAATACCATTGTCCCAACAACTAAAGTAATTAATTGTCTTTTAAAAAAGAAATTTGCTGGTTTATCAAATCTCGAAATCGCAACAATGGAACTCGAACTATATACCATTATTACCCCCAGCACACATAAAATAACAAGAGGAAGTAACAATGAATAATCCATTGATTTCCATACTTTTTTCATTTCATTTCCTCTTTCTGTTTCAATTTAATTATTGTTGTATTCCATATGTACATTGATTCTTCCTGCTTTATTATACAAATAAAAAGCTCAAACTAATTTAGTTTGAGCCCCCTTATTTGAACCCGTTATTGTTGTTTGTTTGTAAATGCTTCATGAAGTGCAGATAACTCACGTTCGAGCTCACCTAACATTGCTTTCCCTTGTTCTTCTGCAATAAGACCAAGGCGAACTGCAAAATCGACCTCGCGGGATAGTCCAAACATTTGTGTGTCTAACACTTCTTCATATAATGGACATTGCGGCATTGTAAGATGGTCCATTTGCACCTTAATAAGTCTTAAAATCTTCTCTGCATCCGCTTGTAGAAGGGCTAGTGCCTTTTCCTGATGATTTGCTACTGTCTCAGACGCCAAATTGATTCCCTCCGTTTCCGTCCTACTCTCCTCTATCCTATCTATTAATATTAGCGATAGTTTTAATAAATTGCAATAGAAACATTTTTTGTGACAACAGTGTCTAATACTATTATACTGAAAAGTGGGAGTATAACACAAATGGGGGAACAACAATGAGCGAAATTTTATTTATTAACGGAAAAGTACGTTTTCCAATCACTATTGATCCAACTGTTTGGATCTTTGATGATCGAAAAGTAGATTTGACAACTTACTTTGATGAAACTAGAGAAAACACGTCTGAACTAGAAACTTATTTAAAAAACACTTCAGAACATTGGGATCGCGAAATCCGTGATGGTGCCGCTTTTCCTCCAATACAACAAAGTGTGAAGAAATATAAAAAAGAACAGCTGATTACTGGAACATTTGGTATACCATTTCATCCATTCCTTGCTAACGCTGAAATTTTAGAGGACGCTACGCAAGTTGAAATTGAAACGGTAGATCATACAATGACACTTCCATTAGAAACTGTCAAAAATGCTATACTAGGCTTTTCAAAAGAAGGAAAACCATTAAAAGAAGACGGGCCTGTTCATCTCTATTTCAATGATGGATCTAATCAACAAAATCCAATCCGTAACATCCGTAAATTTACAATTATTTAAAGAAAAGGAGTGAGCTTAAGCTCACTCCTTTTCACAATAAATCTGCTGCTAGTTGAGCTAAATTAGATCGCTCCCCTTTAACAAACTTCACATGACCACTAATACGCTGTTCTTTAAACTTCTCTACAACATACGTTAAGCCATTATTATATTCATCTAAATATGGGTGATCAATTTGCTGAGGATCTCCCATCAATACAATCTTACTCTTTTCCCCTACCCTAGTTAATATCGTCTTCACTTCATGCTTTGTTAAATTTTGTGCTTCGTCAATGATAATGAACTGATCTGGAATACTTCTCCCGCGTATATAAGTAAGGGCCTCTACTTCAATCGAACCCATTCCAGCTAAAATAGCATCTAACTCTCCTGGCTTTTTCGTATTAAATAAATACTCTAGGTTATCAAAAATTGGCTGCATCCATGGCCTTAACTTTTCTTCTTTTTCTCCTGGTAAATAACCGATATCTTTTCCGACTGGAACAATTGGTCTTGCCACAAGTAATTTTTTATATAACCCTAAGTCTTCTGTTTGCATAAGTCCCGAAGCTAACGCAAGTAACGTTTTTCCTGTGCCGGCTTTCCCCGTTAACGTTACAAGCGGAATATCTTCACGAAGCAACAATTCTAATCCCATAATTTGCTGCACGTTTCGTGGTCGTATCCCCCACACTTGTTCATTGTGAAAAATAAGTTTCTTTACCTTCTTACCTAAGTGATCCACAATGCCAAGAGCAGAACTAGAGCCCCCTAATGCATCTTTCATCACTACAAATTGATTTGGATAAAAAGGATGATTCGCAATTTCAGATAGAGGCAATTCACCTTTCTCATAAAAATAATCCAATTGTTCTTTTGATATATATCCTTCTAAAAAACCAGAATATATATTTTCTACTTCAATTACGCGATCACTTAAATAATCTTCAGCCTTCAAACCAATTGCATCAGCTTTTACTCTTACGAGTACATCTTTACTTACTAAAATAACAGACTTCCCGTCCTCTTTTTCCTGTTCTTCTAAAGATAGATTTTTTGCTACAGCTAAAATTCGATTATCATTTGTTTTTTCTACAAAAATATCTTGTAGTTGTACAAATGAACGATGGTTCAATTCAATACGAAATGTTCCGCCGTTTTCTAGCGGGATACTTTCATGCAGCTTTCCTATTTCACGAAATTTATCTATTAACTTAGATACATAACGAGCGTTTCGTCCTACTTCATCCATATAACGTTTTTTCGAATCAACCTCTTCTAATACAACTGCTGGAATCACTACTTCATTGGTTTCAAATGAAAAAATAGATAAAGGATCCTGCAAAAGTACATTCGTATCTAACACATAAATTTTATCCAACCTGTTACCCCCTGACTCCACTTTTAAATTTGTAGAACAAGGGTTTCATCCATAAAATATGGACGAACCATTGTTATAATTATATGTACCGTGTAAACGAGGTAGAATCGAAAATCATAGTCATTAAACCTTTTATTTATTCTTTATTCATTTCTATTCAATATATTACTTTTTATTATAATTATTAACGTTAAATCACAATAACTGATTACAAAAGTGAATAAACAAATTTCCTATTTAGCATCTTTATAATTCTCTTATCCCTACTAACACTTCATTATCCAGCTTTTTCGCTGCCCGAAGATCATATGTTTTTTCATATGTTGGTTCAATTGCAAGTTTCGCTCCATAAAACATAACATCACGCACTTCTTGCACATTTACTTCTATTACAGTTAATTTTAAAGAAATACCTTCCATTCTATCTGTCAAAATTTCACCTGCACCACTTATAGAAAATACGGATTCATTCGCCATTATAGTCAATACCACACCTGTATTATGCTGTATATTTTCCACAATACGTGAACGTTGATCTACTGCAAATCGAATACTAGTTTTACTCACTGCATACACCCAAGAAATAGCACTTACGTTAGGAACTTGTTTTTCGAAATCTGTCGTTGCTATCATAACAATACACTCTTTACGCAACGTTTGTACTAAATCCTTTGTTAAGGTAGGCTCTACTACATTCGCCATATTTTCACCTCCAAACATACTTGGTATATCCTTATCATAACTTATTTTTTGAATTGCGAAAATATTATTTTTTCCCACTATTATTCAAAAACATTATACTTCCATGATATACTTATACTGATAGAATTCGTATTGAGGTGACGAAATGAGAGTCAAATGTATGATTTGTGATAAAAAAGATATGTTAGATGATGAAAATCCTATGGCAAAAAAACTGCGTAATCGCCCTATTCATACATATATGTGCATGGAATGTTCGGAACGAATTGCAGAGCGTACAATGGAACGTCATGCAAGTGGTAATTTCCGATTATATCGTGATAAAAAAATCGAAGATGATTGGTAAAATGTAAATAAGTCCTTACTCATATAGATAAGGACTTATTTATATTTTTCTGGTTCACGATTCATCTGATCCAAAAAACAATCAATGGCTTCTAACGGAAACCTTGCAGATTTCCGTTCTCCATTCATTTCATATGTAATTAAATACATTTCCTCGTTCTTTTCGACTTCCACATTTCTTAATTTATGTTCTTCATATATCATATTTTGAAATAACAAATATGTTTCTTTTGCAGCACTATCATCTGGGCGTGCTTCCGCAACTGTTTTAATTGTTAACCAATTATATAGTGCATCTTGTACTGAACGCATGAAAACTCCCCTTCCTTATCCTGCTTTTTGTTGTTTCGCTTGACGCAAACGCAATCTATAAATTCCAAGTACAATTGCCGCTACAACAAGTCCTTCTCCAACAGGTAAAAACACAGCAAAAAAGGTTAATACTGTGCATCCAATTGCTAATGATATGTATATCACAATATTTTTTAGTACAGACAACTTTCTAGCAAACCCTAAATTATAAACGAGAGCACTTAATATAATAATCGTCCCATAAAGTAACCACATTCCTAACTCTGGATTTTCATCTACCTTACACAATTTTGCAAAAAAAGACATCCTTTCTAACACACTCTTCCCCCCTAGCAGTAAAATGCAATTTTCTTTATACACTTAATACAAGAGTAACTCGCAAAAAAAATACTGTCCACAAAAATGAGTAAATATTCTAAAAAATAAACAAAATAAAAAAACAACGCCCTTTATAAAGGGCGTTGTTTTTTTATTTTTACGCTTCAACAGATTTCTTTTTCTTAGCAGCTCTTTCGCGCTCACTCTTATCAAGAATCTTTTTACGTAGACGAATTGATTCTGGAGTTACTTCACAGAACTCGTCATCGTTTAAGTACTCTAATGATTCTTCTAAAGTCATTAGGCGTGGTTTCTTCATTGTTGAAGTTTGATCTTTCGTTGCAGAACGAATGTTAGTTTGTTGTTTCATTTTCACAACGTTAACTGTTAAGTCGTTCTCACGAGTGTGTTCTCCTACAATCATACCAGCATATACTTCTGTACCTGGTTCAACGAAGATTACACCACGGTCTTCAACTTGCATAATACCGTATTGTGATGCTTTTCCTGTTTCAAGTGAAACTAGAACACCTTGACGACGTCCACCAACTTGTCCAGCGTGTACTGGTTGGTAGCAATCGAATGTATGGTTTAAAATACCGTAACCACGAGTTAATGTTAAGAATTCTGTTGTGTAACCAATTAAACCACGTGCTGGAACCATGAAAGTAAGGCGAACTTGACCGTTTCCGTTATTCACCATATCTAACATTTCACCTTTACGTGCACCCATAGATTCCATAATAGAACCAGTGTATTCTTCAGGTACATCGATTTGTACACGCTCTACAGGCTCACATCTTACGCCATCAACTTCTTTAATAATTACTTCTGGCTTAGATACTTGTAATTCATAACCTTCACGACGCATGTTTTCAATTAAGATAGATAAATGTAGTTCCCCACGTCCAGATACGATCCACGCATCAGGAGAATCTGTATTATCTACACGTAAACTTACATCTGTTTCTAATTGTGAACGAAGACGCTCTTCAATTTTACGAGATGTAATGTATTTACCTTCACGACCTGCAAATGGGCTGTTATTTACAAGGAACGTCATTTGTAGTGTTGGCTCATCAATACGTAATAATGGTAACGCATCTTGATGTTCAACTGGACATACTGTTTCACCTACGTTAATGTCTTCCATACCAGAAACGGCTACTAAGTCCCCTGCTTTTGCTTCTTCAATTTCTTGACGTTTTAATCCCATGTAACCGAATAATTTCGTTACGCGGAATTGCTTCACGCTTCCGTCTACTTTCATTAAAGCAACTTGTTGTCCAACCTTCATTGTACCGCGGAATACGCGACCAACTCCAATACGTCCAACGTAGTCGTTGTAATCAAGAAGTGCTACTTGGAATTGAAGTGGCTCTTCGCTGTTATCAATTGGTGCTGGAATATGTTCGATAATTGTATCGAATAATGATTTCATATTCTCTTCTTGATTTGCTGGGTTTGAATCTAAGCTTGCTGTTCCGTTCATTGCTGATGCAAATACAACTGGGAACTCTAATTGATCTTCGTTTGCACCAAGCTCAATGAATAAGTCGATTACTTCATCAACTACTTCATCTGGACGAGCGAAGTCACGGTCAATTTTGTTTACAACTACGATTGGAGTTAAGTTTTGCTCAAGAGCTTTCTTTAAAACAAATCGTGTTTGTGGCATACAACCTTCATATGCATCAACAACAAGTAAAACACCATCAACCATTTTCATGATACGTTCTACTTCTCCACCGAAGTCAGCGTGACCAGGTGTATCTAAAATGTTAATTCTTTTATCTTCATAGTGAATCGCTGTATTTTTCGCTAAAATTGTAATACCGCGTTCTCTTTCTAGATCATTTGAATCCATTGCGCGTTCTTCAACGTGTTCGTTCGCACGGAAAGTCCCCGCTTGACGTAATAACTGGTCAACAAGTGTTGTTTTACCATGGTCAACGTGGGCAATAATTGCTATATTACGTAAATCTTGTCGTTTTTTCAACATGTCCAACTCCTAATGTCTTTTTAATCCTTCTCTATTATAAGAGCGAAGGGGATACAATAGCAATTAAAATAAAAGCAAGAATGAAAATATAGTTGTATTCTTACTTTTGTGAAAGTAAAATGAGATTGGAGGGTGAAGAAATGGAACACATTCAATATCGCTTTTTATTAACTGCAATTATCGGTGTTATTTTCTTAATCGGTATCGGCATTATGATTGCTGAAAATAGTCCAATCGGTATTATTATTTGCATTATCGGCACATTTGTTACAGTTGGATACGGTTTTGTAACAAAAAGAAAAATGCGCAAATCACAATAACGCTAAAAAGTAAGAAGCTTATACACAGCCTCTTACTTTTTTTGTTGCTCTCATATAAACGATAACACTTCTTCATACACTCCTGGTTTTGCAACTAACACACTGCTCTTCTCTATGATAGAAAGTGGCGCTCCAGAGAATGTCGTCACCTTACCTCCAACTTCTTCTACAATTATCTGTCCTCCGCCAAAATCCCATGGTGATAATCTCGGCGTTACATATGCATCTATTCTTCCTGTTGCAACGTATACCATCTCTAACGCTGCACAGCCATATGATCTTGTGCCTCTTGCTTTCTTAACAAGTGCCATCATACTTTCCATATTAAGCAATGGATTATCTGTAAGCCATATCGCATTTAAAGCTACAATACCTTGCTCTACAGTTCCTTTTTTCAGTGGAGGAATTGATATATCATTACAAAAAGCTCCAGATCCCTTGACTGCATGATATAGTTCATCATGCACTGGATCATATATAAGTCCAATCTTTCCGATACCGTTCTCATAAATCCCAATTGAAATCGCAAAATTTCTTTTTTGATGAACAAAGTTCATCGTGCCGTCAATTGGATCAATTAACCAAACAACCCCGTCAGAAGACGTTATCTCGTCTCCATAACCCTCTTCTCCTAAAATATTATGATTCGGGAATGTTTCTTTAATTTTCCCAATTAAAAACTGTTCTATCTCTCGGTCCATATTTGTAACTAAGTCAGCTGCATTTGATTTTGTTTCTATAATAAGTGCTTTTTTCATTGATGCCATTAAATGCTCTCCTGCATCCCGAATCCACCGTTTGGCGTGTGCATCAATGTCTTTCCATACTTCTTGCATGTTTAAACACTCCGATCTATACTGTTCACAGAAAAAACGAACCCTTTATAAGGTTCGCACCAACTAATTTTTTATACATATACTATTATTACGCTTCTAAACGAATCATTTCAAGTCTTAACACTTCTAACTTTTGTACACACTCTTCTTTTTTCTGTTTATCATCTTCCATCATCGCATCATATAAAGTTGCTAATTCATAATCTAGCTCCAAACGTAGCACCGGTATTCTCTTTTCAGCATCTGTTCTCTTTAACGCATTAATCACCTGTCTCATATTATTTGCCTCCTCCCAATATTCGTCTGCCCTCGGACTAGAATTAATTCAATTTTCTGATTTTTTGTTTTATACTATACTATGTTGGATAAATCATCTATGCAACAAAATTATATTTTTTTATTTAAATTTTTTTGTGCTGTTTTTTTTATGAATAGTACAAGCTATGCTAAAATAAAAGCAAAATAGGAGTTGGAGGAACAATCATGACAATACAAACATTCAAGTCAACTGATTTTGATGTCTTTACAGTTGATGGTCTCGAAGAACGAATGAGTGCAATTAAAACGAACATTCATCCTAAGCTAGAAGCTTTAGGGGAACAATTTGCAGAATACTTATCCAAACAAACTGATGAGAACTTTTTTTATCATGTTGCAAAACACGCACGCCGCAAAGTCAATCCACCAAACGATACTTGGGTTGCTTTTTCAACAAATAAACGAGGATATAAAATGCTACCGCATTTCCAAATCGGCTTATGGGGTACTCATGCCTTCATATACTTTGGTTTAATCTATGAGTGTCCACAAAAAGTTGAGACGGCTCATGCCTTCTTAGAACATTTAAATGATTTAAAAACAAATATTCCAAATGACTTCGTTTGGTCCATTGACCATACTAAACCAAGTGTGAAATTACATAAAACACTTGAAACCGAAGACTTACAAAAGATGATTGAACGATTAGCTACTGTAAAAAAAGCAGAATTATTAGTTGGTATTCATATATCACCAGAGGAGTTTTCAGCAATGACCAACGAACAATTCCTTGCTAAGATTGAATCTACGATGCAATCACTCCTTCCTTTATATGCACTTTGTAATCGATAGTAGAAAACGGACAATTTATATTGTCCGTTTTTAGTTGTTATCACATTATATCACTTCAGTTTTTATTTTTCAAAATATTTTTTACATTTTTACAAGCTTTTGTTCTTCGACTTCTTTTGCCCTTTGAATAGCACGATATATAGAGTATCCACTTACTTCTTCAAATTCTTTATCAATTTTCTTTTCTTCTGCTTTCGATGGAACAATCTCTTTAAAACGACGATATAAACCCATTAATTCTTCTCTTATAATCCCTTTTTCATAAGCTTTCTCAATCGCTTCATAAAACTTAACAATTGTAACCATTTCCTCATTTGACCAATCATAATCTAACGGATATTGATATTCCATTTCGCACCTCATTTATCATTTCTTCTTGTTTCATTATGCTATCTTAAAGAGAATATTTTATTCTTCATTATAGCCACTCTGCATTATACACTATTTATTCATTTTAATGGAATTGTCTTCCTCTATTCATTAATTGAGGCTAACTATTAAACATACTCACCTTAAAAACATTTTTTTCTATACATCTATAATTATTGGTGATATAATGCTTTTGTTTTATAGAAAGTAAAGTGAAGCTACCATCTCAAAAACGATTTTTTGAATGGCAGAAAAACAAGCCTTATTCTAAAAAGACTAAACTTTTTAGAGCAGGATTATATAAAACAAATTACACTAAATATTATGAAGAAGAAGGGGTGTATAGATTGTCCCAATACGAAACACCATTGTTTACCGCTTTAGTTGAGCACAGTAAGCGAAATCCAATTCAATTCCATATTCCTGGTCATAAAAAAGGACAGGGCATGGATCCTACATTTCGCGAATTTATTGGGCATAATGCATTAGCAATTGATTTAATTAATATTGCGCCACTCGATGATTTACATCATCCAAAAGGTATGATTAAAGAAGCACAGGATTTAGCAGCCGCTGCATTCGGTGCAGATCATACTTTCTTTTCTATTCAAGGTACAAGTGGTGCTATTATGACAATGGTGATGAGCGTTTGCGGTCCTGGTGACAAAATCCTAGTACCACGAAACGTGCATAAGTCAGTAATGTCAGCTATTATTTTCTCAGGCGCAAAACCGATTTTCATGCATCCTGAAATCGATCCGAAGCTCGGTATTTCTCATGGAATCACAATTCAATCTGTCAAAAAAGCACTTGAAGAGCACTCAGATGCAAAGGGCTTACTTGTTATTAACCCAACGTACTTTGGGTTTGCTGCAGACTTAGAACAGATTGTACAATTAGCACATTCTTATGACATCCCTGTACTAGTCGACGAGGCTCATGGTGTTCATATTCATTTTCACGATGAATTACCCATGTCAGCGATGCAAGCTGGTGCAGATATGGCAGCAACAAGTGTTCACAAATTAGGAGGCTCTTTAACTCAAAGTTCTATTCTTAATGTGAAAGAAGGCTTAGTGAATGTAAAGCATGTCCAATCTATTATTAGCATGCTTACGACTACATCAACTTCTTACATCTTGTTAGCATCCCTTGATGTTGCGAGAAAACGTCTTGCTACAGAAGGAACAGCACTCATAGAACAAACAATACAATTAGCTGAACATGTTCGTGATGCTATAAATTCTATTGAGCATCTTTACTGTCCTGGAAAAGAAATGTTAGGTACAGATGCTACCTTTAACTATGATCCTACAAAGATAATTGTATCTGTAAAAGATTTAGGTATTACCGGCCACCAAGCTGAAGTATGGCTTAGAGAGCAATATAACATTGAAGTAGAACTCTCAGATCTATACAACATACTATGTCTTATCACTTTGGGAGATACAGAAAGTGATACAAATACACTTATTGCAGCTTTACACGATTTAGCAGCAACATTTAGAAATAGGGCAGATAAAGGTGTTCAAATACAAGTAGAGATTCCAGAAATTCCAGTGCTAGCACTTTCTCCTCGAGATGCTTTTTATTCGGAAACAGAAGTCATTCCATTTGAAAATGCAGCGGGTCGTATTATAGCTGATTTTGTTATGGTTTATCCGCCAGGGATTCCAATCTTTACTCCGGGGGAAATTATTACACAAGAAAACTTAGAGTATATTCGGAAAAACTTAGAAGCAGGTTTACCTGTACAAGGTCCTGAAGATATGACCTTACAAACATTACGTGTTATTAAAGAGTACAAGCCTATCAGTTGATAGGCTTTTTTTTCACCTTTTTTCCTTTTCTTCATACGATACTTAAGAATGTAACGTATAGGTGGGGATACTATTATGATTGTAATAGGCCGTTCTATTGTACATCCTTATATTACAAATGAATATGAGCCATTTGCAGCAGAGAAACAACAAATTTTATCAATAATGGCAGGAAATCAAGAAGTTTATTCCTTCCGAACAGCTGATGAACTCAGCTTTGATCTCAATTTACGAGTTAATATTATTATCTCTGCACTAGAGCTTTTTCAAAGTGGATTTCAGTTTCGCACATTTCAACAATCCTTTTGCAACCCCCAGTATTGGAAAAGAACATCCCTTGGAGGATTCGAGCTTCTTCCAAACATACCATCTTCTATTGCCATACAAGATATTTTTAAAAATGGAAAACTATATGGAACTGAATGCGCAACCGCTATGATCATTATTTTTTATAAAGCTTTACTATCATTGTATGAGGAAGAAACTTTCAATCGTCTATTTGCAAATCTTTTACTTTATACATGGGACTACGATCAAGATCTAAGGCTCATAACAAAAAACGGTGGCGATCTTGTTCCAGGTGACCTCGTTTACTTTAAAAACCCACAAGTGAATCCAGCTACAATTGAGTGGCAAGGAGAAAACACAATCTATTTAGGAAATTTCTTTTTTTACGGACATGGCGTGGGTGTAAAAACAAAAGAAGAAATTATTTATTCATTAAATGAACGAAGAGTCCCTTACGCTTTTATTTCAGCTTTCTTGACTGATACTATTACCCGTATCGATAGCCGTATAATGAGCCAATATGCTTCTTCTAGTACACCACATACATCCATAAGCTTTATTCCAATTAGAGATGATGCAATCGTTGCAACAGTTGGTCATACAACTACAATTTATTAAAAAAGCGCCTACACATGTAGGCGCTTTTTCTTATTATTAAGCTTTTGTATGTTCTTTATGGTCACATTCGCAATGAGATCCACATTTCCCGTATAGTACTGTTGATTTTTCATCTTCAAAATGTCCAATTGTTCCTTCACATACTTGGCATACGATTGTTCCCATTTTCATTTCCCCCTGAGTTTTAATAGTAATCTATTTATTTATCATTAAGCTTTCGCATCATCTTTTCTAGCACAGTCACAATTTGTTCCACATTTTCCGTAAAGTACCGTCGTTTTCTCATCTTCAAAATGTCCGATTGTTCCTTCACATACTTGGCATACGATTGTTCCCATTTTTCATTTCCCCCTAAGTTTATGGTCCTAAAAACTTTTAGCTGTCCATTTCCTATCAATTATTGGGCTTTTGTATGCTCTGTGTGATCACATCCGCAAGATCCACATTTCCCGTAAAGTACCGTTACTTTCTCATCTTCGAAGTGTGCAATTGTACCTTCACAATCTTGACATACGATTGTTCCCATTTTTCATTTCCCCCTAAGTTTATAATCCCAAAAACTTTTTGTAACCGCTTAACTTTCTGTCTTCATTTTAATATGTTATACTTTTTACGTCAATAGGTTTTTAGTATAACACATTAAATATTTTTAATTTAAATTAGTATGCGATATTAAAATAAAAAACAGCCATATTTATAAGTACGACTGTTTCACATTAATTATTCTTCATATTCCGCATGTAAAGAAGTTGACGGAACTAGAAATTTGAAAAACTGAGCTAACTCCTTTGCTTCCTCTTCTGATCCTAATTTAAAAATCTCCTGTATATATTGAATATTCTCTACATCATCTCGTCCGAGTAAAGTAGACCTTCCTGTTTGCATACAAACAATGAGTGGCTTTCCAAAAAACATATTTGTATAAATAACACCAAAATCATAACGTGTATCATGTGTCATAAACCCTAAAAATCGTACCTTCACACTTTCATGCTCATCATACAATTTTTCAAACATTGGTTTCCACCTTTCTACATCACGTTTCATTAATAGTATATTAAACAAAACATGTAATACTCCTTTTAATTGTCAAAAAATTCAGTAGGATGTAGAATGATAGTATTCTACTAAGCTAGGGGGAACTTATATGCAACACGCCTTTATTACGCTTGTACCGAAATCCAACCAACAATCAGTTTCAATAGATGATATAAAACAACTTTTTCATTATTATAAAACAGTTACTTCTAAAACTGGTGCCCAAATTAATTACACGTATACAAATACCGCTTTTCCTTATGAAATTTTAGATACATCTACAACAACATTAAAACTTCAATCCACTCACGACCGGTATGACTCAATTTATATTGGTGTTGGTATAGAAAATGAACAATCTTTCATCCAAGTTTCTTTACCACCTAATGCAACATTTGGTGACAAAGGGAAAGCAAATGAATTTTGCCGTTTTTTAGCGAAGAAATTAGAAGGAGAGTTACAATTATTTAATGGAAGAACAATGTATTTTTATAAACGCTAATTTAAAAAATAGATAATATGCTTAAAAATAATATACAATTCGAACATGTAAGAAATAAAGCTTGCTTTCTTACGTGCAATACAAAATATGCTATTACATAGGCTAAATATAGAAATACGAAAAAAAGAATAACTTTATAATGAAACTTATCACCATTCGATAATGTTAATACAGTGGAAAAGCCACTCCATAGTAGTAAATGATAAAATATAACATGTAATATTTTCATGGAACCTTCTCCTTTGACATGCTCTATTTTATTAATATATGGGGTTAAGTTTGAATCAATTACATATTATAGGATGATATATATTACCTTTGAAGTAAGTTAAGCCTGAATCATTTGTTAAAGTATTATATATTCATTCGACAAGTACGTTTAAAGACCTTGCAAGTCATTTGATGAAAATAAAAATAGCCCCTCTCTTACAATAAGAGAAGGGCTATTTACATTACTTAAATTATTTTACAATGTGAATTGGCATTCCAAGAGCAACTTCAGCTGCTTCCATTGTGATTTCACCTAATGTTGGGTGAGCATGGATTGTTTGAGCGATATCTTCAGCTGTCATTCCAGCTTCGATAGCTAAACCAATCTCAGAAATAATATCAGAAGCACCTGCACCTGCAACTTGAGCACCTACAAGAAGACCATCTTCTTTACGTGTTACAAGTTGTAGGAAACCGTCAGTGCTGTTTAATGATAATGCACGACCGTTAGCAGCGAATGGGAACTTAGATACAGTTACAGTCATTCCAGCTTCTTCAGCTTGTTTTTTAGTGTAACCAACAGATGCTAGTTCTGGATCAGTGAAGCATACTGCAGGAATTCCGATGTAATCGATAGCTGATGCATGGCCACTAATTGCTTCTACAGCTACTTTACCTTCGTAAGAAGCTTTGTGAGCTAATGGTGGTCCAGGAACGATATCACCGATTGCATAGATGTTTGGTACATTTGTACGACATTGCTCATCGATTTCGATGATGCCGCGGTCAGTCATTTTAACTCCAACTTGCTCAAGACCGATTTCTTGAGTGTTTGGACGACGACCTACAGTTACTAATACGTAATCTGCTTCTACAGTTTGGATTTCACCTTTAACTTCAAAGCTAACTTTTACGCCAGTTTCTGTTTCTTCAACGCCTTTAGCCATAGCTTTTGTATGGATATTTACGTTACCTTTTTTCTGTAGAGCACGTTTAACAACAGAGCTCATAGCTTTTTCGAAACCAGCTAAGATTTCGTCGCCAGCTTCTACTACAGTAACTTCTGTACCGAAGTTAGCATATGCAGTACCTAATTCCATACCGATGTAACCGCCGCCGATTACAACAAGTTTTTTAGGAATTTCAGGTAAGCTTAAAGCACCTGTAGAGTTGATAACACGTTTAGAGTATTTGAATCCTGGAATTTCGATTGGTGTAGAACCAGTTGCAAGAACAGCATTTTTAAACGTATAAGTTTGAGCTGCATCTTCAGTCATAACGCGTAATGTATTAGCATCTACGAAGTAAGCTTCACCGCGAATGATTTCAACTTTGTTACCTTTAAGAAGGCCTTCAACACCGCCAGTTAATTTCTTAACTACGCCGTTTTTCCATTCTTGAACTTTTGTAAAGTCAACTTTTACGTTTTCTGCAGTAATACCCATGTCATCAGAATGCATTGCATTCTCATAACGATGACCTGCATTGATTAACGCTTTTGAAGGAATACATCCAACGTTTAAGCATACGCCACCAAGGTTAGCTTTTTCAATGATTGCTACCTTTTGACCTAATTGTGCTGCACGAATTGCCGCAACGTATCCACCAGGACCTGCACCAACAACGACTGTATCTAATTCAATTGGGAAATCTCCTACTACCATTGTTATTACGCCTCCATTACTAATAATTGTGGGTCATTCAATAGACGTTTAATTTGGTTTAACGCTTTTTGAGCAGTTGCACCGTCAATTAAACGATGGTCAAAGCTTAGAGATAATGCTAATACTGGAGCTGCAACGATCTCACCGTTTTTCACAACTGGTTTTTCAGCGATACGGCCGATACCAAGGATTGCTACTTCTGGGTGGTTGATAACTGGAGTGAACCATTGTCCACCTGCAGAACCAATGTTTGTAATTGTGCAAGAAGCACCTTTCATTTCAGCTGGAGCTAGACGACCTTCACGTGCTTTACCAGCAAGATCATTGATCTCGTTAGAGATTGTGAAGATAGACTTACGATCTGTATCTTTAACAACTGGTACTAATAGACCTTTGTCTGTATCAGCTGCGATACCGATGTTGAAGTAATGTTTATGAACTACTTCTTGAGATGCATCGTCTAAAGAAGTGTTTAACATTGGGTATTCACGTAATGCAGATGTTAAAGCTTTAACAACGTACGGAAGGTAAGTTAATTTAATACCTTTGTCAGCTGCTACTGCTTTGAACTTCTTACGGTGAGCAACAAGTTCTGTTACATCTACTTCGTCCATTAATGTTACGTGAGGAGCTGTGTGTTTAGAGTTAACCATTGCTTTCGCAATCGCTTTACGGATACCACTCATTTTCTCACGAGTTTCTGGATATTCACCAGCTGGGATTGGTTGTGCTTTTGGTGCTTCTTCTTTCGCTGCTGCTGGAGTAGCTTCTACTGCTGCTGGAGCCTCAGTTGCTGCTACAGTTTGTCCACCATTTGCAAATGCATCGATGTCAGCTTTTACGATACGGCCATTCTTACCAGTACCAGCTACTTTATGAATGTCTACACCTTTTTCACGAGCGTATTTACGAACAGATGGCATAGCAATTACGCGCTCATTTACTACTTCTGCAGTTGCTGCTGGAGTAGCTTCCGCTGCTGGAGCTTCTACTGCTGCTTCTTCAGCTTTTGGAGCTTCATCATGATCGTCACCTTTAAATTTAAGGTTTTCGTATCCAGGAGCATCAAATTTAATTAATGTATCTCCTACGATTGCAACTGTTCCTTCTTCTACAAGTACTTCAAGTACTTTACCTTTAACAGGAGAAGGGATTTCTACTACTGCTTTATCATTTTGTACTTCAAGAAGTACATCGTCTTCGTTTACTTCATCGCCTGGTTTAATAAACCATTTTACGATTTCACCTTCGTGGATACCTTCACCGATATCTGGTAGTTTAAATTCAAATGCCACGGAATTCAGCCCCCTGATTCATTTCATTATTATGGAATATGTACAAAAGAAACCAGCATGTGCTGATTTCTTTTGCACATGAAAAGCTAAAAATTAGAAGTTCATTACTTTGTTTACAGCTTCAACAATATCTTTGTGGTTTGGTAACCATACGCTCTCTGCTTGAGAGAATGGGAATACTGTATCAGCAGCTGCAACACGTACAACTGGAGCTTCTAAGTTTAAGATTGCACGGTCGTTAATTTCCGCTACAACGTTAGCTGCAATACCAGCTTGTTTTTGAGCTTCTTGAACTACAACTACGCGACCTGTTTTTTCAACAGAAGCGATGATTGTTTCGATATCTAATGGTTGAACTGTACGTAAGTCAACAACCTCTAAAGAGATACCTTCTTTTTCAAGTTCTTCAGCAGCTTTTAATGCAGCGTGAACCATAGCACCGTAAGCGATAACAGATACATCTGTACCTTCACGTTTGATATCAGCTTTACCTAAATCAATTGTGTAATCACCTTCTGGTACCTCTTGACGGAATGAACGGTACAATTTCATATGCTCTAAGTAGATAACTGGATCGTTGTCACGAATCGCAGAGATTAAAAGACCTTTAGCATCGTATGGAGTAGATGGAATAACAACTTTTAGACCCGGTTGTTGAGCCACTAATCCTTCTAAGCTATCAGCATGTAGTTCAGGAGTATGAACACCACCACCGAATGGAGAACGAACTGTTACTGGAGCAGTCCAACGTCCACCAGAACGGTAACGCATACGAGCTAATTGACCAGAAATTGAATCCATTACTTCATAAACGAAACCGAAGAATTGGATTTCTGGAACTGGACGGAATCCTTCAAGTGCAAGACCAACTGCAAGTCCACCAATACCAGACTCTGCAAGTGGAGTATCCATTACACGATCTTCACCAAATTCAGCTTGTAAACCTTCAGTAGCACGGAATACACCGCCGTTTACACCAACGTCTTCACCAAATACAAGTACGTTAGGGTCATTTTTCATTTCAACGCGTAAAGCATCAGTGATTGCTTGAATCATTGTCATTTGAGCCATGGCTTACTTCGACTCCTTTTCTTTGTAGATTTCATATTGTTCAGCTAAGTTGTAAGGCATTTTTTCGTACATGATTTCCATTAAATCAGTTACTTTTTGTTTTGGAGCTTGGTCAGCCTTAGCAATTGCTTGTTTGATATCTTCTTTTGCTTCTTCGATTACTGTCTCTTCAACTTCTTGAGACCATAGGCCTTTAGCTTCTAAGAACTTACGGAAGCGTACGATTGGGTCTTTTTGTTCCCATTCGTTTTCGATATCTTTTGTACGGTAACGAGTTGGGTCATCACCAGCCATTGTATGTGGACCGTAACGGAATGTTAAAGTCTCGATTAAAGTAGGGCCTTCGCCATTTACTGCGCGCTCACGAGCAAAAGCAGTTGCTGCGTATACAGCTAATGGATCCATACCGTCTACTTGAATTCCGTAAATACCTGCTGCTACTGCTTTTTGTGCTACAGTTTTAGCTGCAGATTGCTTTTCTACTGGAGTAGAGATTGCATAACGGTTGTTTTGAACAACGAAGATTGCTGGAGCTTTGAATGCACCTGCAAAGTTCATACCTTCGTAGAAGTCACCTTGTGAAGCACCACCGTCACCAGTGTAAGTAATTGCAACAGATTTTTTACCACGTAGTTTCATACCTAACGCAACACCAGCAGTTTGGATGATTTGCGCACCGATAATGATTTGTGGAGCTAATGCATTTACATTCTCAGGCATTTGGTTACCCATGAAGTGTCCACGAGAGAATAGGAATGCTTGGTATAATGGTAATCCGTGCCATACTAATTGTGGTACATCACGGTATCCTGGTAAGATAAAGTCTTCTGCTTCAAGTGCGAAATGACTTGCTAATTGAGAAGCTTCTTGTCCAGCTGTAGGTGCGTAGAAACCTAAACGTCCTTGACGGTTTAAAGAAATAGAACGTTGATCTAATACGCGAGTATACACCATACGACGCATTAATTCTTTTAATTGATCATCAGATAATTCAGGCATAGCTGCTTCATTCACAACTTCACCGTTTTCATTTAAAATTTGTAATGTTTCAAATTGAGCTGCGATAGCTTTCATTTGCTCATCAACATTAAATAGGGTCTTTTTTGTTTTAGTACCCATTCCGTTCACCTCTTCCTCTCTTGAACCATATTCTGAAACGCTTTCACTGGCTATTTTCCAGTTTAAAAAGCGCAACGATGTAAACCAACATGTTTGTATGTCGGTTGAGAATAATTTTGTGTACCTAACAATCTGTACTAATGTTTTTTCAGAAACATATTAATACAATCTTGATCACGTTTTTTAGTTTACAACTATTCTAATTACGATGTCAATTACTTTGAATACGTTTTTTTATAAATAATATGCAGGTTTCTACTACACAAACGTGTTTTTATTTTTTACATCTGTATTAGTAAGCATTGACCTACTGTTATATTATTCCCTTTTTCACTTATTTTTTCTCTTAGAATAATATGTAAACGATTTAATTCTCTTTAGTTTTTCTCTCTTCGTAACAAAAATATACAAACTACTCTTCCTTTTTTAGGTAAATACCTATACATTTCTACCCTCTCTTCCATACATTATAGTAACCGCAGTATTAGCGGGAAATAATAAAGGAGGTCATCTCATGTACGGATACTCATATTGCTATCCAACTTGTTCATATCCTTCCTATGGTTATGGCGGTTCTTGTGGCGGGTCTGGACGCGGCTTCGCCTTAATCGTTGTGTTGTTTATTCTTTTAATTATCGTTGGTGCTGCTTGCATTCGCTAATGTAAAACGAAACAACTATGGAAAGAAAAAGACGGCTTTGCCGTCTTTTTCTGTTTATCACATACATAACTACTCTATAATAGAACAATTTCCAAAATGCCTTCCCTTTCTTGCCGATGACTTTTTCCATCTCCTTTGGTAGACTAAAGAGGAAAGGAGAGATTACATATGCTTACAATGAAAGATGTTATTCGCGAAGGAGATCCTATTTTGCGTAACGTTGCAGAAGAGGTGTCATTACCGGCAAGCGAAGAAGATACAACTACCTTAAAAGAAATGATTGAATTCGTAATAAATAGCCAAGATCCTGAAATGGCTGAAAAATATAGTTTACGCCCTGGAATCGGATTAGCGGCTCCGCAAATCGGTGTTTCAAAAAAAATGATTGCAGTTCATGTAACCGATGCGGATGGTACATTATATAGCCATGCATTATTCAATCCAAAAATCATTAGCCATTCTGTTGAACGTACATATTTACAGGGTGGTGAAGGCTGTCTATCTGTAGACCGCGAAGTACCTGGTTATGTTCCTCGTTATACAAGAATTACAGTAAAAGCAACTTCTATTAACGGAGAAGAAGTAAAATTACGTTTAAAAGGTTTACCAGCAATCGTATTCCAACACGAGATTGATCATTTAAATGGCGTTATGTTCTATGACCATATCAATAAAGAAAATCCTTTTGCCGCTCCTGATGATTCCAAACCTCTAGAGCGATAATAATAAAAAGGCGGAAGTTAATCTTCCGCCTTTTTATTATGAAATGGGTTCCATATTCACTTATAGCAATCCAGCCCACTTTAGTCCATGATATATACCGTCTTCATTAACATCCTTTGTCACATGATTTGCAAGTTTTTTCAAGTCTTCATGGCCATTTCCCATCACAATACCTGTGCCAACGGCTTCGATCATTTCTAAATCATTTAAGCCATCTCCAAATGCATACACTTGATCACGATTAAAACCTAACTTTTCAATGTATTTCTCAATTCCTTTTGCCTTAGAACCACCATTCGGAATGATATCCATTGAATATGCATGCCAACGAATAAAATGAAAATCTGGATAATGATTAATAAACTTTTCCTCTTCATTTACTTCACAAAAAAGTAGTGTTTGATAAATATTACGTTCCTCATAAAAATTAGGCTCATATGCTGGATGCTCAAAGTTTAAGCTTCCAAAGCCTTCTTTCACATAATCATGATATTCCACTGATGCTCTCATATCTTGATGGTCAAGATATACAAGTGGATATCCTTCTTGTTTTGCAAACTGAGTAAACCTATGTAAAGCATCTGGATGTAACGGATTATTAAATATTACCTCATCTTCAAAGACAACATATTGCCCATTAAAACTAACATAATTATGTATATCAAGTTCCCTGCGAATATCTTCGAACATAAATGGCGCGCGCCCTGTCGCAATTGCTACATGTACACCTTTTTCTTGTAACTGTTTTACTGCATCTCGTGTAGATTGCGGAATTTTTTTATCATGATCTAATAATGTTCCATCAATATCAAAAAAGACAATTTTATCATTCATTTGTCAAAATCCTTTCTGGCACTCTATATTCCTATTTTGAATATCACTTTTCAAATTCTAAAAAAAAGTATAACATATTAAACATCTGTGAAGAAAGCGTTCCCTTTCTGACCTTATTTATAAACTTTGCATATATATATTAGTAAAACATGTGGATACTTGTTCGGATGAATTTTCTTTTCCATTCTTCCTCATACTATACCTATAACTAACGGCTACTAATCTTTACTATAGAATAACTTTCACTGTATGGGAAAGGACAAGATTCACCCTTCACTTTTGTCCTATCTCTTATATCAGAGATAGAGTTTTCACTAGTAATAGGCATGTTTAAAATAAGGAAAGGAAGGAGTAATCATGCTGAAGAAGCTGAAGAAAAAGCTCAAGCGTTATTTAAACGGTCTAGTCCGTAAAAAGACAATCGCTTAAATTGTGCCCATTTCGGGCTTTTTCTTCATTCTCATTCGAAAAAACATGAAAATCGTGACTGTTTGCTTTATAATAAGTAACAGATAATGCAAAACATAGACAAGGAGAGGTTTTCCAAATGATTTTTAAAGTATTTTATCAAGAAAAATTAACTGAGGTTCCAGTACGTGAAAATACAAAAGTTTTATATTTAGAGGCTACGTCTGAAAAGGATGTTCGTACAAAATTAAATAAGTTCGCATATAATATCGAGTTTGTTCAGTCTGTTACTGGCGCTCATCTTGAATATGAAAAAGAAAACGCTGATTTAACATTAGCGGAAATCGTATAGCGATATGAAATTTCTAAAAAACGACCAAGTTGCTGTATTTGCTCTCGGTGGGCTTGGTGAAATCGGTAAAAATACATACGCTGTTCAATTTCAAGATGAAATTATTATAATTGATGCTGGAATTAAATTTCCAGAGGACGAACTTCTCGGAATCGATTATGTAATACCAGACTACACTTATTTTGTGCGAAACGAAGATAAAATTAAAGGGTTATTCATTACACATGGTCACGAAGATCATATCGGCGGAATCCCTTACCTATTACGTCAAGTGAACATTCCAATTTACGGCGGAAAATTAGCAATTGCACTCATCAAAAACAAATTAGAAGAACACGGCTTACTTCGTAAAGCAAAACTTTACGAGATTCAAGAAGATGACGTTATTAAATTCAAAAAAACGTCTGTATCCTTCTTCCGTACAACTCACAGTATTCCAGATTCGTACGGCGTTGTTGTGAAAACACCTCAAGGTCAAGTTGTTCATACAGGTGACTTCAAATTTGACTTCACACCAGTTGGTGAACCAGCTGATTTAACAAAAATGGCTGAAATCGGTAAAGATGGCGTACTATGTCTATTATCTGATAGTACGAACAGTGAAGTTCCAAACTTTACTATGTCTGAGCGTCGCGTTGGTGATAGCATTCAAGACATTTTCCGTAAAGTAGAAGGACGGATTATATTCGCAACCTTTGCATCAAATATCCACCGCTTACAACAAGTTGTTGAAGCTGCTGTTGAAAACAACCGTAAAGTAGCTGTGTTTGGTCGAAGTATGGAAGCAGCGATTGAAATTGGACAAAACCTTGGTTATATTCGTTGCCCGAAAGATACATTCATAGATGCATCTCAACTAAACCGCTTACCAGCTAATAAAGTTGTTATTTTATGTACAGGTAGTCAAGGTGAACCGATGGCAGCACTTTCACGTATTGCAAATGGTACACACCGCCAAATTCAAATTATTCCTGGAGATACAGTTGTTTTCTCTTCTTCACCAATTCCAGGAAATACAATTAGCGTAAGTCGTACAATTAACATGTTGTACCGCGCTGGCGCTGATGTAATTCACGGGAAACTTTCAAATATCCATACAAGTGGACACGGTGGACAAGAAGAACAAAAGTTAATGTTACGTCTAATTAAACCGAAGTACTTCATGCCAATTCATGGTGAATATCGTATGCAGCGTATGCACATGAACATAGCAAATGATTGTGGCATCCCTGAAGAAAATTGCTTCATTATGGATAATGGTGATGTTCTTGCTTTACGTTCGGATGAAGCTAGCGTAGCTGGAAAAATCCCATCTGGTTCGGTCTACATTGATGGAAACGGTATTGGAGATATTGGCAATATCGTATTACGCGATCGTCGTATCCTTTCTGAAGAAGGACTTGTAATTGTAGTTGTAAGCATTGATATGAAAGAATTTAAAGTTGCAGCAGGACCTGATATCATCTCACGCGGTTTCGTTTACATGCGTGAAAGCAGCGATTTAATCAATGATGCACAAACATTAATTACAACTCATTTAGAAAAAGTAATGGAGCGTAAAACAACACAATGGTCTGAAATTAAAAATGAAATTACAGACACATTAGCCCCATTCCTATATGAGAAAACGAAACGTCGTCCAATGATTTTACCAATCATTATGGAAATATAAGAAAAAGGACAATGCCATGAAGGCATTGTCCTTTTCTTTTCTCTTATCTTAAAAAGTGTTTAAATCGATCCACTTCATCGTCATGACCAATGACAATTAATATATCTCCTGCTTGAATATTCTCCGTAGCTCGAGGGGATACGATAACTTCTTTGCCTCGTTTAATTGCTACAATATTCAATCCAAACTTCGCACGAATATCTAATTCAATTAAAGAGTGCCCATCAATTTTTTTATTCGCAATAATCTCTACAATACTATGCTCATCTGAAAGCTCAAGGTAGTCTAGCACATTGCTTGATGCAATATTATTAGCAATCCTTTTTCCCATATCACGTTCTGGATGCACAATATGATCTGCACCTATTTTACTTAACACTTTTTCATGATAATCATTTTGAGCTTTTACAGTAATATTTTTTACACCCAACTCTTTCAAAATCAAAGTCGTTAAAATACTTGAATTTAAATTATCTCCAATAGCAACGACTACGTGATCAAAATTTCGAATACCAAGGCTTTTTAATACCATCTCATCTGTTGAATCTGCAATTACAGCATGCGAAGCTATATTTGCAAATTCATTAATTTTATCCTCATCTGAATCGATTGCCATTACTTCCATACCTAATTGAGCTAGTTCTCGGCAAATACTTCCACCAAAGCGACCAAGTCCAATGACAGCAAATTCTTTTTCTTTCTCACCCACAAGAATTCCTCCAATAACTTCAAGTACTATTTATTTTCAGTGTAACACACTTTATATGCGTCACAAAAACTATGATTAGCTCTTATTTTTGTTTTTGTATATAAAAATATTGTTGCAAGTAAAAAGCGATACCAACAAGTAGCATAGCAAATACAAATATATTTCCAAAAGAACTAAATGTTTCAAAAACGAATAATAATGTTTCTTGACCAAAAAAGGCAAATAGAAGCTGTGTGAATGCAAATAACAACGCCCATATGTAATGATGTTGATGGAATAAATAATGCGTTGCACCTAAAAAAGCAATAAACGAAAAGATAAAGATCCACCAATTTTCTAAAAATAGTTGCCAATTAGAAAATTGATATCCATTTACTAATATCGCAATAAGCGCGATAACTGCCATCGTCGGCACACTCCAAAATAATGCCCGTCCTCTAAAGAAACGAGTGCCTTTAACATCTCCTTTTTCATGTGCAATATATGTTAGTACTACTGTGCTTATATACAAAACAGAAAGAATTGTTAAAACGATAATAAGCCAAAAATGTAATTGATAATATTCATGCTCTATATTTGTCACGATTGCAGCTAACATGCACGGAATTAACATTCCCGTCCAACCATCTACTTTTCTTTCATTCCAAAAGACCGTATTACCAATCCTTATTCCTAACAACATAAAAATAATGATACCCAATACAAATAACGTAGTTTTATTCCCTACTAAACTCGTTGAGAAAGCAATTAATCCAATAAATAAAAAGAGCACAAACCCATTCATAATTTCTAGTACAGGTGATAAATATCTCTTCACCCATTTGTATGTTTCATCATATTCATTATTATCTACTAGACGATAGGCATAAAAACTTATCCCAAAATAAACCGCCGCAATAATAACATACGCATATAAGACGAAACATAAAATCGCACTGCTAATTTGCACGTAATTCCCCACCCTTTTTTCTATGTTTCACATTGATTTTACACACTTTTCATACTAAAAGTAAACATATATAAGTTAGTCAAATAATTAATAATGAGCAGTGGCTAAACCCCCTGCTCATTATTAAAACAGTACAATTAACTTTAATTCTTCCATTTGTATGTAAATGTCTAAAATCAATCTATACGAGCGTTACTTACACCTCAGAACAAAAAGTTTTTTGGAACCTTCAAGAGAGCGGAAGTTTTATTTTCTATTCCCTTTCCACTTTACATATTGGCTTAAAAATGTGATTGCCTTTTCAATCACTTCTTCGTCTGGTTTTAATTTTGCATGATGTAAACCATATTCTGAATTTACTCCAAGCCAAAACATAAATCCAGGGATTTCTCGAAGCATATAACCAAAATCTTCACCCGTCATTGCCTCAGTGCATGTAATAACATTCATATCAGTTTGTTTATGTACAAATTCCATAAACTCTCTCGTTAACTCTTCATGGTTATATACTTGATGATACATTGCTCCGTAATCTATAATCGCCTCACACTGGAAAGAAGCTTCGATACCTGCAACAATTGACTCAATTCTGCTTTTCACACGCTTCATTGATTCCACTGATAATGTTCGAATCGTTCCTTCTAAACGAGATTTTTCTGCAATAATATTTTGAACCGTACCACCTGTAATTTTCCCGATTGTAATTACTGCACTATCAAGAGGATTGACATTGCGACTAATAACGGATTGAAGCTGTGTAACAAGGTGACTCGCTGCAACAATCATGTCATTTGCAGTATGCGGATAGGCAGCATGGCCACCTTTCCCTTTTAAATCAATATATAATTCTGAAGTATTGGCAAATAACAGTCCTTCTTTCGTTGCAATTGTCCCCACAGCGTATTCTGGTGCAATATGAAGACCAAGAATTATATTTGGTTTCCATTCTTTTAACTCTTCACTTTCTAACATAGGAAGAGCACCGCCTGGTCCTTCTTCTGCTGGCTGGAATAGAAATACAAGGTCATCATCTATTCTTTCGCTCACAGCTTTCGTTAGAAGGCCTAAACCGATTGTTGTATGTACATCATGGCCACATGCATGCATCATTCCCTCATGAATAGAAGCAAACTCGTATCCAGTTTCCTCTGTAATTGGTAAACCGTCTATATCTGCACGATAACCTATTATTTTTTCGGGATTTTTTCCATTTACTTTAACGATTACACCCGTTTTCCATGTCTTCACTTCCACAAATTCATGAGAAAGTGTTTCTATATAATTTAAAATATACTGTTGTGTTTTCCATTCCTTAAATCCAATTTCCGGAATTCTATGTAGATCTCTACGAATTTGGATAAATTTGCTTACTGTCATTTTTGCACCTCTATCTATAAAAAGCGTAAGAGCCCATTTACGCTCTTACGCTTTTTTTACTTTTTATTTCTCTGGGTTTAATTGACGAAGCTCTTGTTTAATTTCTGTTTTTGCTTTTGTCTTCTCATCAATTTCTTTAATTACACGTGCTGGAGTACCTGCAACAACTGTGTATGGAGGCACATCTTCTGTTACAACAGCTCCTGCTGCTACAACTGCACCTTTCCCTACTGTAACACCCTCTAAAACAACCACGTTTGCACCGATTACTACATCATCTTCAACGATAACTGGTTTTGCAGAAGGTGGCTCAATAACACCTGCAAGTACAGCACCCGCACCTACGTGACAGTTTTTACCGACTGTTGCACGTCCACCAAGTACTGCGTTCATGTCGATCATAGAACCTTCACCAATTACAGCACCAATGTTAATTGTTGCATTCATCATAATTACAGCGTTGTCACCAATTTCAACATGGTCACGAATAATAGCACCTGGCTCGATGCGAGCTTTAATACCTTTTAAATCAAGCATCGGGATTGCAGAATTACGACGATCGTTTTCTACAACGTAGTCAACGATGTGATTATTATTCTCATCAAGAATTGTCTTAATTTCAGACCATTCTCCGAATAATACACCTGACTTTTTATTCACAAATGCTTGTACTGTTTCAGGGAATGTTACTTCTTTTAAATCCCCTTTTATGTATACCTTTACAGGAGTTTTCTTTTCACTTTTTTGAATAAACGAAATAATTTCGTTAGCGTCCATCATTTTCATTCTTGTTGCCTCCTAAATCCATTTATAATGTTACTCTACCAAACGAAAGAGCGAGTAGCAAGATAATAATCTTATTTTTCCCTTTGAATTTCTTCTATAATTTCTAAAAATGCTTGTACTTGCTTCAACTGCTTTGCCGAGTCACTTGTTAACAACCATGTTTCTCTCGTCAGTTGAACAGGTGTTTTATACATATTTTCCTGTACTTCCTTTAAAACAGTAGAAGGTAAAAGGGCATAACCTATACCATTTAAAACAAGTTGTTTACATGTTTCAATTTGGTCAACTACAATCGTTCGCTTAGGCGGATTAGAAAATAAACCATACCACCAATTTTGTATTTGTCCATAATAAGTCGAATCACTTTTAAATTGAATGAACGGCCTATTTGTTTCTTTTAACATCGAAATATCTTTTATTTCTTTATCAACTAAATACAGTTCATCTTCAAATAATTGTTGCTTCTGACCTTTATATTCTTGTGTTCCCCTCAGTATAGCAACATGAACGTCTCCTTCATAAAACTGCTTTTGCACTTCACTACTCCATCCAGTAAACAGCGATATCTTGACAGAAGGATATTTATGCACAAACTTTTTCAAAACAGGAGGGAGCCAATATTGACCAATAACTGATGCAACAGCTATTTTTAACGTTCCATGAGTTTCCGTTCTGAAAACAGCTAGCTCACTTTTTATATCTTCTTCCCTTTGCAACATTTCTTTAGCATAATTTGCAACTTTTTCCCCTTCAGGTGTAATTGTCAATCCTTTTTGTGAGCGAATAAAAAACTTCATTCCCCATTGTTTCTCCATAGATTGTAATCGTTGACTCAGCGCAGGTTGGGAAACAAATAAACGTTCCGCCGCTTTTCTCATATTTGATTCCTGAGCTAACACAACCATCATTTGAAAATCATCAATTTGCAACTTTCTCCCTCTTTCCTTAGCTTCCATACACCTTATTTCAATAAGCTTTTCATCCTTAATTTACCCGAATGCTTTCATTCAGAAAATACAATTGTCCAGTGCAAACTTTCCTTATGTTTTATGTCTTTTTAAATATAATACATACACAAGTGATATGCACGAAAAAAAAGTGACTTCTTCGTTTCTATGAAGTCACTTTTCTTACGTTATCGATTATGTTGCCTTACTTTCTTATTCAACAATTTTAAAATAGCCCGACGTGTTAAAATCCCCTCAAAATAGCCTTCTTCATTAACAGCGCAAATAAAAGGATGATCAATTGTCATTTCTAAAGCTTTTGCAAATGAATCGTCTAATTTAAGAACAGGTATATCTTCCTTCATCACCTGCTCTACTTTCATATCATCGAGTCTTTCAAACTCAATACGCTCTAATCCTAACATACCATCTAATATCATGGCAGTACTAATTAAACCATGTAGTTTATACATTGGATCTAAGACAGGTATCGCCGAATATCCAGATTTCACAAGAACGAGTAAAGCATGTTCTAAACTATTTCCAATTTGGACATGAGCTACTTTTTCCGATGAAATCATTAAATCCTTCACAAGAATTTGTTGAAATTCGTCTTTCGGAATACTAATCATATTACATCCCCCATTTTCCCTTTTTCCTGCTTATGTTCACAACTCTATTCATATTTTATGACAGCGTTTTCATATTATTATTTTGTCCTAAATTTATTTCAATAAAAATACAATCACACAGCTATTTTAGCATATAGCACAAAAAAAAGACTACCATTCCGGTAGCGCTTAATACCCTTTATTTTTTAATCTGTAAAATAACCTTGTGATTTTTTTATATTGCATCACATCTGTCTGTTTCAAACCATTCTCAATATCTGTAAGTTCCACAGCTAAAATTTCACTTGCGTAATTTTGCTGAAATAAAATATCTAGTAGTAAACTTTCTTCTTCCTTCGTTAAAACAACTTCCCTTTGCATATACCCCTCTCCTTACACTCGCATCGTTACTCTTATTATATAAAAAATTCAACCTATTTAATAGATGTAATATTCAGTTTTTATCAAAAGATATGTAGCAATCGTATACATACAAAAAAATCATTTCGTATATCGATTTGCATAGCTAAACGCCGCATAAGCATCTGGCTTAATTTTTGCAGTTAATCCCATAGCTCGAATTTTTTCTGTCATATCTAAAATAAATTCTTTTGTTAAACCATCATTCCCAATGTCTAAATGAATTTCCATTATGAATCCAGCCCCATCTTGAGCATAAGGATGCAATAACTCCCATATTGTTTGTATATGAGTAGGCGTAAATAGACATGCGATTTCTTGACTAAACTGCGTTTCTAAATATATTTTCTCACGTAAGGTTGCCGGCTTATCTTTTACTGATCTATGGTGTAAACAGCCCCAGGCACCTTTTCCAACACGATGAATATGGATTGCTGTAATAAACCTCGTATCCTTTTGATGCGCTTGTGAGTCTGTCCCAATGGATAATCGATATAAATTTCGCGGATCCTTTTCAATGAAACTACAAATACGGTTAAAGACCATATCAAAATTTAAATGTCTCTCTGAAACATTGTAAAATTTATGTGCACCGTCCACAGAGTCACGTCCTTTCAATTAGACAGACTTTTCGTATTCTCATTGTATGGGACAAAAACTAAAATTATAACTTCCTATCCTTTATTCGTTTCAATATTTCGAATTACAAAGTGACAAACTTGGCACGTATAAATTACATTTTGATTAGATTGAGCCGTTAATACATGAATAATCTCAGCAGAACTTTGACAATTAGGACAAATCACAACTGGTAAACGTTCCATACGATAACCTCCTAGTTATATTTCTCCCGCTATTTGCAGAACCCAGCGATTGTGAGAAGTTTAGCTTCACATATTCACCCGGTTGACGGGACTCATTTTCCACATGGATAAGCAAACTTGCACGGATTAAAATTTCATTTTAATACCATTGTAGGAAAAATAAAAAACTTCTATACATTCCACTAGAAAGTAATAGAACTAAAAAAGGTACTGCCACATGGCAGTACCTTTTTTATATGTATCAAGAAATGATATCGTAAATCTCAATTGCAACCATGTCGATATTATCGAATTGATACACTTGAGGTTTTTCACCTTGTTGATACACTTCTAACTCATACATTTCACTTTTATCGAAAAATTTCACGCTACATTTGCGCTCACCGTTCACTTCAAAATAGCGTTGTGCTACTTCACCGCTTTCAGCTTGTTCTTGTAGACTAACAAGTCGAGTTAAAATTCCTTGGAGTAGAGACATGAAATCTCTCCTTTCTCTGATCTTCCTACCAATAGGTTTTACAGCTATACTCATTCTATCCGTCATAACAGAAAAAATGTTCCACACTCTAGGATAAAGGTTATTGGCCAGAAACTCAACTAAAAATTTGTCGAAATGCGAAGGAAAAAACAGAAAGAACATATTTCCCCTTCTTTATTGCGGTTTTTATACTGGAAGAATATAATAAAAAACAGAAAAAAGGAGGAATAACAATGAAAAAAATTGAGGTTTATACACAACCCGATTGTCCGCCCTGTGTTATTGTGAAAGAATTTTTGAAGCATAATAACGTTGCATATGAAGAATTTGACGTAAAAAAAGACGCTGCTGCTCGCAATCGTCTTTTATACGACTATGATTCTTATTCAACTCCAACAGTCGTAATTGATGGCGAAGTAGTTGCAGGGTTTCAAATTGAAAAGTTACAACAACTACTCAATATAGAATAGGAATAGGTAAATACCTATTCCTATCCTTATCCCGCTATTTGTAGGTAGTAAAACTCCTACCCCAAATTTAGCTACAGCAAAGAAGTTAGATGGAAGAGTAATCCCTCCCACTGATTAAAAGTTTCACTTTATAATTGTTGCAACCTTTTTATTTCAGTTAAAAGTTCCTGACTTTCATGATATCCTGCTAGCTTCCATTTATCTTGATCCCTTTTCAATGTTACAATTTGATACTGTCCACTTTTTGTCCGCTCATATACATATAAATTTTTATGTTCTTCATCATACGACATTTTTGTTTCTGAATTAAAAGAAAACGGTGCTTCTTTTGCCGGAAGTAAATATTCACCACTTTGTTTATCACTTCTGCTATTTTCATCTGTAAATACTTGAAGGAAATTATCTGTAAAATACGGTGATAACGTCTCTATCATCTTATTCATCGGCAAATGCTTCCCACGAATTGAAAACTGGGTTTCATAGCCTTTTTGTATCGTTGTAAATACTTCTTTCCGATCGACTTCCACTTCCTCTTTTCCTAAAACAGTCGTAACACTATAACCAACTAGAAAGGCAACACATACAAATAGAACAAGCCATATTCCATATTTCCTCATTTTTTCACCTTCCTTTTAAAAGAACTTGTCTTTGTAGTATTCATTGTAACAATGATTATGCAAAGAAAGGACAGATTTCGTTCGTAAAATCTTTACAACGATAGACAGCATTTTCATCACCATTTTCACTATTACCAATTTATGATAAAAACAAACAAAAAAATGCACGAATCTCTTCGTGCATTAAAATAAAACATCTTCTTCATATAAATATTCATAAGATAAATCTATAAATAAAAAGTTGTCATCATCAATCGGGAAAGAAAATGTTCGTACCATTTCTCCCGTTTCAATATCTGCATATAAATCTGAAAGCCTCGCCTTATTCTCAAAACGCATTTTCATGATATTCTCGAGAAAATACGGGCGCCAACTCCAGTTCTTCATATAATAATCCGGCATCACAATCCATTCTCCATCTTTTTTCATAACATTTCCTGATTGTTGGAAACCATCTTCATTACAAATAAATATACGAAAACTACACTGTGATACACTTTGACTAAATTGTAATAACCAATCATTTATATCTTCATTCTTTTTTTGTTTTGATAAAACATCGCCAATGCGATCGCGTAACATCTCTGTTAAATTATAAATTTTTTGTAACTTCTTCTTTTCATGCTGAATAAACTGATGACATTCATTACCTAGTCGCTCTTTCAAAACATTCGTTTCAATAAAATCAGGTAAACATTCTTTCAAATAATTACCTTGATAATATCTTCCGCCGTTCTTCCAAGCATATTGCAGTTGATAAAAAGCATCTATTTCTTCATATAACAAAGTTGCACCAATTCTTCTAGCAAGTAATGATAAAGAATATAAAATATCTTGATAAGATTGTAAAAGTGCTGTTTGCCTTAAGTTCGTTAAATCTACTTTTAAAATATCAGGTGCTAACACGCTAATACGCTCTAAATTACTTGTGCCCGTTCCGACTTTATTAATCGAAATTTGAATACCATATGTACGATAATACATAAGCAAATGATTAAATTGCTCTATATCTTCTTTACATTCATGCTCTGTAATCTCTAAAACAATTTGTTTTAAATTTAAACCTTGTTCTTCATACCTCAATAAAAGTTGAAGCAAGCTTTCATCATCATCATTCATTAATACATTAGCATTCCGATGTATAAATAATAATAATTTTTGATCGCTTTCTAAATAACGATTTAAAGCTTTTTCTACTATAATATTATCCGCTTCCAGTTGAAATTCACTTGGAATCGAATCATCGTGAAAGAAAGAAGCTAAACTTTGTATGCCCTCTTCTGTTTGAATACGTCCTACTACTTCGTATCCAATTACAGTATGCTCATCAGCACTAAAAATAGCTTGATAATAAGGAAGGACTTTATCCAAGTTACTCATTACATCTAATGCATCTATCAACGTGCTTCCCTCCCTTTACTTTTCAAAAATTATAACATGATATTTACGGAAAAATAATAAAAAATCCCTTCAGTTTTCCTGAAGGGATTAGAGGGGTAAAATGCTAAGGGGAATTAGCAATTCTACTATGAAGAAAAAAGAGGTCTTAAATATAACGTATATATGACCTCTTGTAAACACTTTTCTTTCATATGTCACAATTCCGTCACATTTAGCCATAAAAAAATGAATCAAATATTCATTTTTTTATCCCTTTTAAAATGGATATTGATGTAAATGTTGTCCTCCATCCATTGTCATGCAAGTTCCATTTATGTACGCAGCTTCATCTGAACATAAATAATAAGCTAGACCAGCGATTTCTTCTGGCGTACCCAGCCTTCCAAGCGGAACACTTTGTATCGTACGTTTAGCCATTTCTTCTGAAATCCATAATTTATCAGCACCGCCCGTACGTTCAATTGGTCCTGGCGCGATAGCGTTAACTCGTATTCCATATTTACGTCCCCACTCAACAGCGAGCGTCTTCGTCATCGCTAATACTCCTGCCTTCGCTGCAGCCGAATGAATAACTCCTGGACCAGCATCCCATGCATATGTTGCTACCATGTTAATGATATTCCCTTTTATACCTTTTTCAATCCAATATTTTCCGACAGCATGACTACAGTAAAACGTACCGTTTAATACAATATTAATGACTGAATTCCAGCCATTCACAGATAAATCTTCTGCTGGACAAATAAAGTTTCCAGCTGCATTATTTATTAAAACATCAATTCTACCAAACTTCTCATCAATCTGTTCAATCATTTTCTGAATGTCATCCGTATTTCTTACATCCATTTGTACAGGTAATACTTGCCCTGGAAATTGTTCAATTTCCAACTTTGTTTCCTCTAGTTTTTCCTTTGTACGTCCTGTAATAACAACTCGTGCCCCTTCTTTTGCAAAACGAGTCGCCATTCCTTTTCCCATTCCACTCGATCCACCTGTTATAATAACTACCTTTTCTTTCACATACATCCCCTCCAAAAAATGAATACACATTCATTTTATCACTTTATTTAATAGAAATCTTTATATTTTTAAACTTTTCTGATATTTTAGCGTAAAGAACTTTCTTTTTATTCATTTTTTTTCGTAATCTATACTACTTTTTATTATGTAAAGTATATTTTAAATAAACTGAAAGGAGATTTGAGTAGCCTATAAATGGAATGAAAACATTGAGGTATACTCATATTTTTATGAAGCACATTACAAGAAGAAATTTTTTGAAAATTGGTATGCGCACTTGTCTCTATTCATTTATAACCAGTAGCATCGGATACTACTATGCTAAATATATAGAGCCCCATTTCATTTCTTTTACACAGCACACATTAAAATCACAACTCATCCCAAAAAGTTTTCATGGTATGAAAATTCTTCAATTCAGCGATTTACATCTCGGATACTATTTCTCGCTTCAACATTTATCTAAAGTTGTTTCTAAAATTAATGCTGTAAATCCAGATATTGTCCTTTTTACCGGAGATCTCATTGATAATTATCAAACGTATACTGACACTCCTTTCGTTGCATCCATTTTAAAAAATATACAAGCCCCCTTTGGTAAATTCGCTATTTATGGTAACCATGATCACGGTGGATATGGAACTGAATACTATGAGCACATCATGCGTGAATCAGGATTTGAGCTATTGCTCAATAGTGAAAAAAGAATTCGCTTAATGGATAATAGTGAAATTTCTATTTTCGGTCTCGATGATATACTATTAGGCAAACCAAAAATAGAGAAAACATTAGAGCATGCACGGCAAAGTACTTATAACATTGTTCTTGTTCACGAACCAGATATCGCGCCCAAAGTTTCTAGATATCCAATCAACTTGCAACTTTCTGGTCATAGTCACGGCGGACAAGTACAAATTCCTTTTTTAGGAGCTATTATTACACCTTCACTCGCCAAAGACTATATTGAAGGCTTCTATACAATTCAGGATTTAACTCTCTATGTCAATCGAGGCCTGGGAAGAACACGTGTCCCATTTCGTTTTATGTCAAAACCTGAAATCACAATTTTCACACTCCAACATTCGTAATAATTCGCCTATTTTCTTACATATCCTTTCTTGTACGCGCTCATCCACGTTTTGTTTACCATATGATAAAAGTGAGTCCAATAAAGGAGGTATGTTCATGTATCCATATTATCAACCAATTCCAGTCCGTTCAGCACCTATTGGTCCAGTAGGCGACTCACGCTTCTTCCCGTTTTTTGGCGTTCCCTTTCTAGCTGGAATTGCTGGTGGATTGCTCGGCGGAGCATTAGCTTTCGGCCCTCGACCATTTTATCCACCTTATCCACCACCTTTTCCGCCGCCAGCACCTTATCCTTGTTACGGTGGACCATGTCAGCAACCATACTATTACTAAGTTAAAATAACGATTCTTTCAAATATTATTCTCTCAACGAGCCATCTCATTACACGCTTATAATAAAACTATTGTTTCTACTCATCCTTCCATTTTTGGAGCATATGAGTAGAAAAAAGTAAAAACCTCTTATTGACATAAGAGGTTTTTACTTTTTTCATTATTCAGCGTCTGTATTTTGATATGCCATCTTAAACAACTTCACTTGGCTATCAATTTCTTCTGTACTACTATTAATAACATAATAGTAATCACCATCTTTATTTTGTTCACGTGTTTTCACATTATCAGCTAATGTAAGCTGTAAAATCGCCTTAATTCGTGCCTTCATTTCAATATCTAATATCGGGAAAGATATTTCCACTCGCTTCTCCATATTTCGCGTCATCAAATCAGCTGAAGATAAATATATTTTCTCCTCCCCATTATGATGGAAATAATAAATACGGCTATGCTCTAAGTATCTTCCAACAACACTAACTACACGAATATTTTCACTTACATTTGGAATGCCAGGTCGTAGGCAACATGTTCCTCGAACAATGAGCTCTACCTTTACTCCAGCTTGTGATGCTTCGTACATTTTTTTAATTAATGGTTTATCTGTTAATGAATTCATCTTAGCGATAATATATCCATTTCCATATTGCCTATGATAACGGATTTCTTCATCTATTAAATCTATAAATTGCTCTCTTATATCAAATGGAGCAACCGATAAATGATGAAAATGTGGCTTTGTTGTATAACCACTTAAATAATTAAAGAAATTGGTTGCATCAACCCCAAAGTCTTTTCTTGATGTAATATATCCAAAATCAGTATATAACTTCGCTGTTGCATCATTATAGTTTCCAGTTCCGAGATGTACGAACCTTTCGATTTTTCCGTTTTTTCTTCTTACAACTAATGTAATTTTACTATGTGTTTTCAAGTGACTTACACCGTAAATAACATGACAGCCTGCCTGTTCCAATTCTTTAGCCCAATGAACATTGTTTTCTTCATCAAATCTTGCCTTTAATTCAACTAATACTGTCACTTGTTTTCCCTTTTCAGCCGCTATCTTTAACGCCTGAATAATCGGTGAATCACCACTTACACGATATAACGTTTGTTTAATCGCAAGTACATTCGGATCGTCCGCCGCATCACGGACAAAATCAACTACCGGCTGAAATGATTCAAAAGGATGATGTAATAAAATATCATGCTCAATTGCTTTTTCAAATACATCTTCTTCATCACCTAAATCTTGAGGTGGTTGCGGAATAAGAGCCGGATATACAAGATGTTCATATAAAGGAGCTAGTTTTTTATATAAAGAAAACAAACATGTTAAATCTAATGGACCATCCATTATATATACATCTTCATCTTTTACTTCCAGAACCTCATATAATAACGCTAGTACTCTTTCATCAATGTGTTCTTTCCCAACTTCTAAACGAACAGCAGCCCCCCACTTACGCTTTTTTAATTCTTTTTCAATTACCTTTAATAAATCTCTCGCACCTTCTTCATGAATCGTTAAATCTGCATTGCGTGTAATACGGAAACGAGTAACAGATGATACTGTATATCCCGTAAATAATTTATGAGTAAAGCTACTAATTACGTCTTCTAATAAAATAAATTTATGCTTTTGCCCTTCGCTCGGTAAAATTATGAAGCGCTCAAGTAATGAAGGAACTTGCACAATTCCTAACTTCGTCCTGTTTTCTTCTTCCGCTTGCTTCTCATCATATAAAAGAGTAGCCAAATTCAAACTTTTGTTTAATAACATTGGAAATGGGCGATATGCATCAATAGCTACAGGAGTTAACACTGGAAAAATTTGCTCATCAAAATACTCTTCTATAAATTCTCGCTGCTCTTTCGTCAAATCATTGAATGTTAAACGTTCAATTCCCTCTAACTCAAGCGCTGGTAATACATAATTTTTAAATGTATCATATTGTACTGTCATTAGTGCATGGGCTTTTATCGCAATTTTATTTAATTGCTTTTTTGGTGTTAAGCCAGCTTTATTTTCTGGCTGATTAAATCCAGCACTCACTTGATCCTTTAATCCCGCTACACGTACCATAAAAAATTCATCTAAATTCGAACTAAAAATACTAATAAATTTCAATCTTTCCAAAAGTGGATTATTTGCATCTTGCGCTTCTTGTAAGACACGTTCATTAAATGCTAACCAACTTAACTCTCGATTATTGTAATAAGCTGTATCATTTAAATTTACTGCATTCCCCTTCAATAATTCCATTCTCTTCACACTTCCCCTTGAAACTTTTTCACTATAATTTAGTTACTTTTATTTTAGCAAATTACAATATTATAAAGTGTAAATTTTTTGTAAAGACATCCGTACAACCTAATGTTTTAGTTCAAATAACAAGTTAATATTCGTTTTTAATACTCTTTCTAACTGTTTTTTTTGTTTTTCAGCCTGCACTTTTTCCGCTAATGCCGATTTTTCACATAAAGCTTTAAATGTTAATCCTTCTTCGTTTTCTGTTATAGATATGGTATCAATAAGCGATCGTTGCCTTACATTTAAAGTAGCTGAAAATTGTAAAACAGCTCCTAACAGGCGGATTTTTTTTTGTTCGCTTTTATCAAACCAACCTTCAAATGGAGATAAATGTTGTTTAAATAACATTTTTGATTTATACGATGCAATAAGCGCTAGCCTTACTCGATCTTTATGCATCATGCCATCAATTGTCTTATTCGCTAATAAATAAAACGTATGTAAACGACTTGCTTCTTCGTCTATATATTTGCCTATATTAAATACTTTCGCTGCTTGATGGAACACTTCCCAGTCTTTTACTGACATAGAAATAAGCCCTATTTCCTCAAGTTGTTTGCAAATTAGTCTTCCATGTTTAATAAGCTGAATAACAAATTCCATGTCCATTTCGTATTCATGTGATAGTAAATGCAGACTTTCTTCAACTACGTTCGGATAATATGAAATCCCCAAATCTTTTGTCAACTCTTCATAGAAAACACCTTCTCTTAACCCTTTTCTACTTAATACAAATGCCGGTGCCTCTATAACATTAACAAGTGTATGAAATACTTCAACCGCTGGAATAATCGTATCTGCTCGATCTTTTGCCAATCCTTCCAATTTCTGAAGTTCTATGTACGACAATTTTTCCAATTCATCTTTTACACTTTCAATATCTTCTTCTTTCATCTTGTATAAATGTAATCCTGCTATAGGATAGCATATTAAATTTTGATGGATTTTCACTAAGTTCCTAGCACTACCACCAATTGCAATAAGAGGCAATTTCTTATTGATTAACCATGGTAACGTTCGAAATTGAAACTCTAAATACTGTTGCATTCCCTCTAACTCATCTTTAGTAGGAATATCCCCTTTAATAAATTGTTGCTTTAAAGAAAGTGCCCCAAATGGAAAACTATGGTACTCTAAAATCTCTCTATTTCTAAAGTATGTAACTTCTGTACTTCCCCCGCCGATATCTACCGTTATTCCTTCTGAAAACGATGTAGAATTCATAACCGCCAAGTATCCGTAACGCGCTTCCTCATACTCTGATAATACTCTAAGAGTAAAGTCCGTTTGTCCTTCAACAAGCTTTTTAATTTCCTCTTGATTCTCCGACTGTCTAATTGTTGCTGTTGCAACACAAAGTACATGATGCAACTGATGGAATCTTGTACTTTCTTGAAATTGAAATAATGTCTGTAATAATACTTCTATTCCCTCTTCATTCAACACACCATCAATTAAGTAATTCCTTAACCTAGCAACAACTTTCGTATTTTCAATCTCTTTATAAAAACCTCCATTTTGCTTTTCATAAATAACTAAACGCATTGTATTAGATCCAATATCTATAATGGCATACTGTTGTTTTAATATTTCTTTCAAACTTCTCACTCTTTCATTATCAAATTTCAAAAACATATTCTATTACTATTATACAAAATAGTTGTTTTTTGTAACAATATTGCTTTAATATTGAAAATATATACAATCACTTTTTGCGTATAATAAATACCTATTTTATTTATGGTATAATAATGAAAAATTGAAAGGAGATTCAATATGAAACCTTCACAACCACAATCTCAATTACAAAACCAACATTCTATTAATCGACTAGCTCAATCTATTTTCGTTGTGAATCGTCATGCTAAAGCAGCTACTAATCCTAAATATTTATACTGGTTAAAAAAGACAGCTTTAGAACGTTTGATTGCTGAAAAAAAAGCAATTAAAGAAGGATTACATTTTTCTAGAAACCCACGTTTTAGCCAACAACAATCTGATGTCCTTATACGTTTAGGCGATTATTTTTTCCACATCCCTCCTACGAAAGAAGATTTTCGAATTCTACCGCATCTTGGTCATCTTGAATCCTCCTATCGAAATCCGAAAACAACCTTATCTTTAACAGTGGCAAAAAAAACAATTCAAGATTATATTGGTCCTGAAGCATTAAAACAAGAAAAAAAATTAAGTGAACCTGTTCCATGGTATAGTCGTACTTATACAAAAAAATAAAACAGTTTGGCCAAGTGTAGGCCAAACTGTTTTATTTTTTCTCTTCTTTAATTTTAATATTTGCTTGTTTATAAAAAGCTACTTTTTCTGTATTATAAGACTTTGTGAATTCATTAAATTTATCTTTTTCTGACTCAATATCCTTATAAGATTGATTTACTACTTTTACTTTTTCACTAATATCTTTTAATTTAGTACCTTTATCTTGTAACATTGTATATAACTCTTTTTCTTGTTTTAAAGATTTGTCATAGCTGTCATACATTTTATTAAATGAATCGTGTCGTTTCTCATACGTGCTTTTCACTTTATCAGCTTGATCTTTCAATTTCTTATCTTCAATTTTCTTCACATACTTATCAGCTGACTTCACTTCTTCTTGCGCTTTATTTAAAACTTCTTTTTCTTTTGCAAGCACTTTTTCTCGTTCAGTTGTATTTTTCACTGCTTGATTCAGTTTTTCTTTAACAGTTTGATTATTATCTTTTCCTTCTTGAACAATCTGGTTATATAATTCTTGTCCTTCTTTCTCTAAAGTCTCAAGTTTTTTTGCATCTTCAAACATTGTTTTTTCTTGTTTAGCAGCGTTTTCAAACGCTACATATAATTCTTCTTCTGGTTTCGGACCGAAACAACCGGCTAATAAAATCATTGATAATGCAGTTACAATTGCTAATTTACTATATTTCAACATCTCTTCCTCCTACTTATAAACGACCATCGTGTAATATAAAAAAGTTATAAAATATGTAATTGTTCTATACACTCGCATCTTTTTTACGAAGATCATTAATATTGTTTGTACAAATTATTACTTGATATTACATTATTCTTTTTGAATTATTTAGCAATTCCATATCCATCTTTAAGTATACTACTTCGTGTTTTTTAAGGCCTGTTCACACTATGTATTACTTTAATATCCACGGAATTTCACCTCAGTCTTAATAAGACTATAATAGTTCACCTGATAAAAGGTGATCGCTCCGCTCTCACGTCTATCATTCCCTTTCCAGCTTTCTATCAATTAATCTCTTTGTTCATTTTACACAGTACAATCGATATCTCGCAACAACTTACAAATATTCTTTTCATTTCCTAAAAAGGAAAAGTGTAGAGCTTGCTTTCCTCTACACTTTTAAAATAAAACACACTGTGCAAATTGCATTGACACTACCATCATAATTATATGCTTATTTCATATATTTTTAAAGACTTTTATTACAAACGTGGCGTTTTTTTGTAATAAAAGTCAAAAAAATGTTACAAATAAAACATCTTCCTATCATATATCTTCAAATCAAAGCTTCACTCATTTTCTTGCAAATTTCTATACTGGTACAATTGATTTTGCGACTTTCTCAACAGTTCTTCAAACGTTTTTCCTTCTACTGGATAGCTAGCTGCTCCAAATAAAAGAGTGACACTGAGTAAATCACCTTCTATTTCACTTTCAATATTTTTCATTAATCGTTTTGTTATTGTTGATGTTTCATGACCATTATCAATTGCTACAATAACGTACTTATTTTCATCCCACTTTGTAACAACATCGCCCTTCCGAATTGTCTTTACAATGGTACTCTCTAATTTTTGTACTAACACTCCCAACTTTTTTTCTTGCAACGTGTCTTTTAATCCTTCCCATTCTTTTACAGAAAGAATGTACACTGTAATATTACGAGAATCTCTTTCAGATAAAGCAGCTACTTTCCCAAAAAAATCAACAACAAAATCATTGCTTGCCATTCCTCCTACTTCCATACCCATACGCTCGTTCGCTCTTTTATCGTACCAATGTCCAAAATAATAACTTAGTATCATTTGCAATATATAAATAATAAAGACGGTATAAAATGATCGTGAATCCAGTTTTGCAATTACATCCTGAAGTGCAATCCATTCTGTAACTGCCACAGTATTGCCAAGCAATAATCCACTAATTTTCCCTTTATGTTTCATACTTTTCCCCCTTTTATACCAATATATGTTTCTATATCAATAATGTTTTTCTACAAAATAAAAAATGTACATATGCAATGTACATTTCTGCTTAAGCTTGTATACCTTTTCTACTCTATTTCATATATATATAATATAACTTTTATAGAAAGGAGTAATCTATATGCTACAAAAAGAGAATCTATCAGATGCTATGCGTTTACTAGCTGGTTTTCTATTATCATTAAAATTATTATTTACCTCTTTCGGCATACACTTTATTACAAACGATCAAATCGACGCTATTGTTAATGTTGTTTCATTTTTATTTATTCTATACTTTGGCTACAAAAATAACTATGTAGGAAAAAAAGGAATGGAGCAAAAGAAAATACTCAAAAAACACAACCTTCACTAAAAAAGGAACCTTTTGTACAGGTTCCTTTTTATCATTGACGCACAACAACTTCATTTGTTTGCAGTGGGCCATATGATATCTCTTTATCTTGAAATGTATATGTAGCCTGAAAGAATGTTTGTTTAAGAGCTTTATCTTTATTAGCTTTTATTTTACAACGTAGTTCCACCTTCTCATTCGGTAACAAATCATCAATTCGCCATCTGACAAGCTGGAATAAAAACTCACTTATCCCCTTATCAACTTTTAAAGAATTAGGAATATAAGCAAAGTAATCTCGAATCATATGACTTACAACAACTCTCGAAATCATTTCTACTCCTTTATTTTCCACTTCAATTCGCATAATAAGTATGTCGTTTACATCGTAGGTCAATTCATACGAAAACTGTTCTGTATACATACTACCAATTTGTAATGTAACGGCTACTTGAGGAAATTCGTTTTCCTTTTTCGATCCGTCAATCCACAATACTGGTTGTAGCGGTATTGAATACTTTCCTGTATCCGAAATTCGTCCCCATATTTTCATAATATATATTCACCTCATTTCAGATGTAACATACACACAATGAATTCCCCAAATTACTAAAGCTTGCTACAAGCAATGTTTAATATTTCTCTTCCTTTTATCCTATTCGACAATATGAAGAAAAAACCATTTTTCATCTATTAACAGAAGGTGTTCTTTATGAAATTTTTTTACAATTTACTTCATTTCCTTTATAGCAATATTCAGTATGGCTCACTCGTTCTCTACTCATACGAAAGAATATTTTGACGGAAGAAAAAGTTTGCCTTATAGTCAAATTTGACTATAATATTCTTTATGGCATATCAGTGCACTTATGGAAAAGAAATTAAAATCAACTATACATTAAAATTTTTTATCCACTGCACTCAAAACTTAATATAGTTTACTTATTTCTAAAGGAGGGTTATATTTGGAAACTCAACCATTAAAAAAAGACGCCAACAAGACAAAATTTGTTGTTGCTGGTTTACTGCTTGGTATATTAATGGCCGCAATGGATAATACAATCGTTGCAACCGCAATGGCAACAATCGTTGGAGACCTAGGAGGATTTGATAAGTTTGTTTGGGTCACATCAGCTTATATGGTAGCAACAATGGCAGGGATGCCTATCTTCGGGAAACTTTCTGATATGTACGGACGGAAACGTTTTTATATTGGTGGCCTCATTCTTTTCTTATTCGGTTCTGCGCTCTGCGGAACAGCTTCAAGTATTGAGCAATTAAGTATTTATAGAGCTATTCAAGGTATCGGTGGTGGTGCCCTTATGCCTATCGCCTTCACAATTATGTACGATATCTTCCCACCAGAAAAACGCGGAAAGATGACAGGACTATTCGGTGCTGTTTTCGGGACATCTAGTGTATTCGGTCCTTTATTAGGTGCTTATATTACAGACTATATAAGTTGGCATTGGGTCTTCTATATTAATATTCCATTAGGACTTATCTCCTTTTTCTTCATTACTAAATACTACAGTGAGTCTCTAGAATTTAGAAAACAAAAAATTGATTGGGCTGGTGCTATTACACTTGTCATAAGTATCGTTTGCTTAATGTTCGCATTAGAACTTGGTGGTAAAGAATATGCCTGGAATTCTACTGTAATTATTGGCTTATTTACAACAGTAGTTATTACGCTTATTATTTTCTTCTTTGTAGAACGAAAAGCAACCGAGCCTATTATTTCGTTCCATCTATTTAAAAAACCTTTATTCGCAGCTAGTCAAGGAGTTGCCTTTTTCTATGGTGCCGCTTTTATTATCTGTACAGTTTATATTCCAATCTTCATTCAAGGCGTTCTTGGAGGTTCCGCCTCTAATGCTGGATTAATTTTAACACCAATGATGGTTGGTTCTGTAATTGGAAGTCAAACAGGAGGACAATTAGCGTCTCGAACAAGCTATCGTAACATTATGATGGTATCTGGTGTCTTCTTCGTTCTTGGTATTTATTTATTAAGTACTTTAACAATGGACACACCTCGTTTACTCGTAACACTATTTATGATTCTCGCTGGACTTGGTGTCGGTTTCTCATTCTCAGTATTAAGTATGTCTTCTATTCACAAGTTGGAAATGCGAGACCGTGGTTCGGCGACATCAACAAACTCATTCTTCCGATCACTCGGTATGACTCTTGGTGTAACGATTTTCGGTACAATTCAAAATCATATTTTTACAGATAAACTAAACTCTGTATTCCCCCCTGAACTAGCAAAATTAGCTCCAAAAGGCGGAGACACAAGTTTCTTATTATCACCAGGCGCTACCGCAAAAATTCCTGCTGAAATATTAGCGGGTATTAAAGAAGCTCTCGCTACATCTATTGCGAATACATTCTTCTGGGCACTCATCCCGGCTGTACTAAGTATTATTTGTATTTTACTTATGGGAAATGAACGCCTCTTTACTGGCCCTAAAAAGAAAGAAAAACAAAAGCAAGTTAGTTAATATAAAAAAGAAGCGGCATATTCCTTTATGAAAAAGGATATGCCGTTTATAATATGTATAAAGTGAAACTTTAATCAGTGGGGGTTGTTCATCTCCCACTGATTATTAGCCCTCACCAATCTGGTTTTTACGGGCAGTTAATCCCCACCTAACTTCTTTGCTTCCACTGAATTTTTGGGTGGGGTCTTACTGCCCGTTAATGCGGGATAAAGTTTTTGTATACAGGAGTTGAGACAGCATGAGCATGAAATTAGTCATTCTCGGCTTGCTACTCGAAGGAGATAAACATCCATATGAAGTGCAGCATATTATGAAAGAACGACAAATGGATTGTTACATTAAATATGCTAAAGGATCACTTTATTACGCCTTCGAGCAATTAGAAAAGCAAGGTGCAATTCATATTACAAATGTAATTAGAGACACAAATCGACCGGACAAAACAATTTTTCATATAACAGAAGAAGGCAAAAAACTATTCCATACTTTACTATTAAAACAATTTGAAGCCAAAAACCAAATATATAAACCTATTTATTCAGCATTATCTTTCGCTCACTTTAGCAATGATCACGAATTAGTTCCTATTTTAGAAAAAAAGAAAAACGATACTCTTCAATATTTACATACTATGCAAACGATATATGATTGTAATAAAGGAAAGGTTCCACGTGCACAACTATATATTTTGCAAAGTGTAATTGAGCATATTACAGTTGAATTACAATGGTTAAACACCCTCCTTAAAGATGCTATAGCAGGCCGACTTTCAGAAGTTGCTATAGATGAAAATTGAGCTATGAAAGAAGACATCCCTACTTCTTTCATAGCTCAATTTCTCTTTTTATACAGTACTATTATTAATTAATTCAGAATAATAAGAAATAAAAACTTTAGAATTTTCTTATTTCAAAACAGTAGACAAAATTCCAAAAATTGTGTTAGAATTTGTTTCAATATCATATCGCTTGTTAAATTCCTTTCAAAAGGAAAATAGGTACACGAAAGTTTCGTTTCGTGTTTAAAAGGGAAGCTTGGTGAAACTCCAACACGGTCCCGCCACTGTAAATGCTGAGATTTCTTTTTAGTACCACTGTGAAAACGGGAAGGTGAAAGAAATTATATGAAGCATAAGTCAGGAGACCTGCCTGTTTTAACAACACTGATAGATTCACGGATGATGATGAGGTGTTAAAACAAAAAGGAAGGCTTATTTTCTATGTCTTTGTACTTTTTGTTATAGGTATTTCCTAGTAAACGGAAATGCTTACTTTCAATTAGGGAGGAATTTAAAATGGCAATTCAAACAAGTAACTTAGGTTATCCACGTATCGGACTACAACGAGAGTGGAAAAAAACATTGGAAGCATTTTGGTCCAATAAAATCGATGAAGAACAATTTTTAACAACAATGAAAGAAATTCGCCTTCAACACGTAAAAGTACAGCAAGAAAAAGGGATTGAACTCATTCCAATTGGCGACTTTACATATTATGATCACGTTTTGGATACTGCCTATATGCTAGGATTTATTCCATCACGTTTTTCTGAGTTTACATCTTACCTTGATGTATATTTCGCAATGGCGCGTGGCTCTAAAGATCACGTAGCTTCCGAAATGACAAAATGGTTTAACACAAACTATCACTATATCGTTCCTGAATATGAAGAGGGATTACAAATCTCTTTAAAAGATAATCGTCCACTTCGCTTATACGAAGAGGCAAAACAAGAATTAGGAGTAGATGGAAAGCCTGTTATTTTAGGACCATATACTTTCTTAAAATTAGCTAAAGGCTATACACAAGAACAATTTTCTACCATTTTAAAACAGTTAGTTGTACCTTACGTACAACTGCTTTCAGAACTACATGCAGCTGGGGCACAAGCCATTCAAGTTGATGAACCGATTTTCGCTTCTTTAACGAAAGAAGAAGTTCAACAAGCAAAAGAAATTTATGAAGCTATTCGTAAAGAAGTTCCAAATGCGACTCTTCTTTTACAAACATATTTTGATAGCGTAGAAGAAAACTATGAAGAAATTATTACATTCCCGGTATCCGGTATTGGATTAGATTTCATTCATGGTAAAGAAGGCAATTTAAATGCTATTTCAAAATATGGGTTCCCAGCTGATAAAACTTTAGCTGTCGGTTGTATAGACGGCCGTAACATTTGGAGAGCTGACCTTGATGAAGTACTTACGTTATTTACAACGTTACAAAAACAAGTCCAAACGAAAGATATCATCGTTCAGCCTTCTTGTAGCTTATTGCATACACCAATCGATAAAACAGAAGAAACTCACTTATCGACTGAGCTGTTTGATGCGTTAGCATTTGCAAATCAAAAATTAGAAGAGTTAGTTCTTATTCATTCCGCTCTCACTCAAGGTACAGAAAGCATTAGTAATGAGCTGGAAACATATCGAAACGTACATCATACAATTCGTTCATCTGCTGCACGTAACCGAGAAGATGTCAAAGCAGCACGAACAGCACTAAAAGAAGAAGATTTTTCACGTCCTCTTCCATTTGAAAAACGATACGAATTACAACAAGTTGCCCTGGAGTTACCGCTATTACCAACAACAACTATTGGTAGCTTCCCGCAAACAACTGAAGTTCGTCAAACGCGAAAAGAATGGCGTAACGGTGTTATTTCAAATGAACAATATGAACAATTTATTGAAAAAGAGACAGAAAAATGGATTCGTTACCAAGAAGAAATTGGGCTTGATGTACTTGTACATGGTGAATTTGAAAGAACTGACATGGTTGAATATTTTGGTGAGCGCCTTGCTGGTTTCTCATTCACTAAAAACGGTTGGGTACAATCTTACGGTTCCCGCTGCGTAAAACCACCTGTTATTTATGGTGATGTAGCCTTTATTAACGGCATGACTATTAAGGAAACAGTTTATGCACAAAGCTTAACGGAAAAAGTTGTAAAAGGAATGTTAACCGGACCTGTTACAATTTTAAATTGGTCCTTCGTTCGAAATGATATTCCAAGAAAAGAAGTTTCGTATCAAATTGCACTAGCTCTTCGTCACGAAATTGAACTACTTGAATCTTCCGGAATTAGAGTAATCCAAGTCGATGAGCCCGCACTTCGTGAAGGAATGCCACTAAAAGAAAAAGATTGGGATGCTTATATTACATGGGCAGTACAATCCTTCCTTTTAGCAACTTCTTCTGTAGCAAATGAAACACAAATTCATACTCATATGTGTTACAGTAACTTCGAAGATATTGTTGACGCGATTCGCGCATTAGATGCAGATGTAATTTCTATCGAAACATCAAGAAGTCACGGAGAATTTATTGATACATTAAAACATACAACATATGAAAAAGGCATTGGCCTAGGTGTATATGATATTCATAGCCCACGTGTACCGAGTAAAGATGAAATGTATAAAATCGTAGAACAATCTTTAGAAGTATGTGATCCTAAATATTTCTGGATTAATCCCGATTGTGGTTTAAAAACGAGAAGAACAGAAGAAGTTATTCCAGCTTTAGAACATATGGTGCAAGCAGCGAAAGATGCTCGTTCCCTTTTAAAAACAAACGCATAACAAAAATGGGTTATCCTGAGAAAAGGATAACCCATTTTTTATTCTTTACTTTCAAAAAAGAATTCATATTGTATTTTATATAATTCATCATCCGTTGGCTCTTCAAGAGGAATTGCTTGTAATACAACTGTATACTCACCATTTGGAATAGGTATTTGAAATTTATTAGAAAGAATACTCGTTATAACGATACTTTCATTTTCAACTGTAAAAGGAACCGTAATCGTTCTAACTACTTCTTCTTTTTCAATATGTTTCCCTGGGGTCACTTTCACTTCACAAGTATAATCAGAAAGTGCTTCAAAAATAACAGTTCCATCTGCCTTAGCATAACCTCTTTCAAAATCTTCATCAGTCCAATCTACATAAGGCTGCTCACCGTCATAGTTCATCAACATTAATTGCGAATAAGAAATCGTTAACTCCATAGTTCCCCTTCTCCTTCATTATGAAATATACAACTACTACTTCACTTCAAATTTTACTCGCGTACCATCTGGGTATTTATCTAACTTATTCCCTACCCAAGAGCCTGCTCCACGGTTATCCGCCGGACTTATATATTCAATATGTGCTCCTTTTCCGCCTTCCTTGCACATCGCCATTGGCCATTCATCACGATCATACCCTTTTTTTGATGGATATGGTGCTAACGACAATTTCCTTCTATCTGCAGCACCACCACGATCGATTGTACAAACTTCTGAATGTCCTTCTTTTATAGCATCCGTAATATGTTTTCCTGTCTCTGGATAACGTTCTTTCGGAAATTCTAACACTTGATCATACGTATTCGTTTTCTTTACACTTGTTTCCTCTGGCACAAGTACTTCATAAACTGCTACTAAAATAGACAGAATTGCGATAATTGAAATGATAATACCTTTTAATTGCTTCATGTATACCTCCATGTTTCTACCAGTTTCTTTTCCTCCGTTATTATAACAAACTTCTCCTGTATATGTTTTCAGACATTATTTTAGTTATTCCTTGCCATTCCGCCAAAAATTTTCATTTTTTCACTAATGCTGTAGAAAACTAATAGCCTTCCGACATTCTTTTTCAAAGGAAGTCCTCATAAAAGATTGAAATGATATATACGATACTTTTTGGGGAGGAAATATGATGGAAGCTACCTATAAAACGAAAGATGTCACGAATAAAACAGGCATCCCAAAACATATAGTTCGCAAATATAGTCAACTGTTAGAGGAACATGGTTATATGATTTCCAAAACAGCTGATGCTCGTATTTATAAACTTGATGATTTAAAATTATTGAAATCTATACACGAAAGAGCTGCTACATTACAAGAAGATATTTCAGAAACGATACCGATTATTTTAAAAGAAAAAGAGGCCCCACCTGTACCAGTTATACAAGATAAGCAAGAGATACAAACGAAAGAAAAAGAAGATGGGCGTAACTTTGAGGAGTTCATGTTAAAACTTGAAATGCTAGCTCAATTAAATGAAGCAATTATTCATCAAAATTCTACTCTAATTACACAAAATCGTTTAAAGGATGAGAAACTAGACGAATTGATGCAACAAGTTTATGTAAAAGAAGGCTCTCAAGAAAAAATGCTTCAAGAGTTAGTCGATCACGCCGCTCAAACAGATGCACTGCAAAAAGAAAAGATGGACTTATTAATGAATCATATGTATAAACGAGAATCCAAACAGGAAGAAAAAATGAATAAACTTGTTAGTCAAATTTATAACAAAGACAGTAACCGTGATGCACAGCTTATGCAAGTTATTCGAGAAATTCAAGAAACAAAAAGAATGGTTGCTGCCTCAAAAGAGCAAAGCTTCTTTCAATCATTTAAAAGTTTATTTAGCCGAGCAAAACAAGAAAAAACAAATGAATAAACAATATAAAATAAAAAGTTACCTTTCATCGGTAACTTTTATTCCTTATTTTGTACAGCTGGTAATATAATAATTGCTTCAGTGCCTTTTCCGCTCTCACTCTTATATTCCAATGTACCATTATGCGCTTGTAAAATACTAAATGTTACCATAAGTCCTAATCCTGTCCCTTTTTCTTTTAAAGAATAATATGGTTGCCCAAGCCTTGCTAACTGTTCTTTCGTCATACCAACACCACTATCTTTAACTCTTATTATGATTGTTTCATCTTTTTGAATAGCTGTTACTTTTAAATATCCTTTATTTCCTTGAATTGCTTCAATACCATTTTTAACAACATTCATAATAGCTTGCTTCAATTTTGTCTTATCACCAATCGTATAAAGACTTTCTGAAATTTCAACTTGTAAATATACACCTTGCATCGCTGCAAATGACGACATAAGAGTGGTCATTTCTATTAATTGGGCTGATAAACAAATGTGTTCTTTTTTCTCAATTTGCGGCCTTGCTAAATTTAAGTAATCTGAAATAATTTGTTCCGCCCGATCCAATTCAGCTAATACGAGACGCATATAATCCTTATTCTTCACATCTTCCGTACTTTCTAGCAATTGGATAAATCCACGAACAACAGTTAGTGGATTTCGAACTTCATGTGCCACACTTGCTGCTAACTCACTTACAATATTAAGCTTTTCTGATTTTTGCATCTCTGTACGTAGCAATGCATTTTCATTTAAATATTCAGTTAAATACACCTGGAATACCATTGTCATGACCATGATAAGCGAGGCAAATATAAATCCGCTATATATTTGCGAAATATACGGTGTAAATCCTGTTTCCAAAAGAACATTAATCATGCCTAATACTAAAGAAACAAGCACATAAAATGATGAAATCATAAATGCTAAAATTAATTTCTTATCCCTTGAAAAAAGAGACCATTTCTTTGATAAAAATAGCGGAACTATCAATAAAAATATTACTTCTAAAACTGGAAGAAAGCTCATTCCCTTTAGTAACCATTCATATGCAACAAAAATAACCGCTGGGATTAAACCAACAATCCCACCATATAAAAAACCACTGACAATTGGAATGGGGTGAAAGTTATACCCACACACATTGCCAAAACAAATAGAGTATGTCATGGAGAGAACGAGCGTAACGCTAGATAAAAACATAATAAAGTAACGATTTGGCTTCGGAGGCATTTCTTGATAGCGATTTAAACGAATCGCTTCATATAAAAATAGTGGCAAAATTATGATGGCAATTTGAATCAATAAATCACGGATAAGCTCCATAACCTCTCATCCCCTATATGTATTTTGATATGATTATATCATTTTATAGGTTTATTTGTTTTAAAATTTTGATTTTTCTTAACATATTTGTTAATTCTTTGTTAACAACTCATAATAATTGTTACAGATTTTCGAAATGATTGTAAACCCTGTACCAAATTTCCTTCGTGCAGTATACAATGAATACGGATTACAAAGAAAATATAAAAATACTTTTTTAGACGGACAACTATAGCAAAATACAGCATATAATCCATACTATCTATGTTTACAAATAAGTGATCATTACTTTAGTAGGAGGAAGATAAATATGGCGGGTACTACGCTTGTTTTAAAAGAAGAAAATTTGGTTGTTCTAGAAAATGTTGAAAAATCAGTATATGAAGAGTTACAGCATAAAGCGGGAGAAGAAAACTGCACATGTGCTGTGAACGAATCAGTTGTTCACCTTGGCAAGGTATCCTCTGTACTCTGGAATGAAGATGAAATAGATTGGGAATACGGATATTAAAAAGTCGCTTATAGCGGCTTTTTTTCTCTTTTCTCTCTCTTTCTAAATAACATATACAAAGCGTAATCATAGAAAATGTGATAAAATGAACTTAATTTTCAAACGGAAGAAAGGGAGATACAATGGAACAATTCATTAACCCTAGAGTGAAGGATATCCAAATTTCTGGAATCCGTCAATTCTCTAACATGATTCAAAACTATGGTAATTTGATTTCTTTAACAATTGGACAACCCGATTTCCCTACACCTTCTCTCGTGAAAGAAGCGGCAAAACGGGCTATTACAGAAAACTATACAAGCTATACACATAACGCTGGTTTACTAGAATTACGTAAGGCAGCTTGTAACTTCGTAAAAGATAACTACGATTTACATTACTCACCTGAAAACGAAACCATCGTTACAATCGGTGCTAGCGAAGCAATTGATGTTGCATTCCGAACGATTTTAGAGCCAGGAACAGAAGTAATTTTACCTGCTCCTATTTATCCAGGCTACGAACCTATTATTCGATTATGCGGTGCTACGCCTATTTTTGTAGATGTTCGTGAAACTGGATTTCGTTTAACAGCTGAAGCGCTTAAAAATGCTATTACAGAAAAAACAAGATGTATCGTACTACCGTATCCTTCTAACCCAACCGGTGTAACTTTATCAACAGAAGAGCTAAAAGATATTGTAGATGTTTTAAAAGATAAAAATATTTTCGTCCTTTCAGATGAAATTTATAGCGAGCTTGTATATGAACAAAAGCATACATCTATCGCTCATTTCCCAGAAATGCGTGAAAAAACAATTGTCATTAACGGTTTATCTAAATCACATTCTATGACTGGCTGGCGTGTTGGACTTTTATTTGCACCAAGTTATTTAGCAGGACACATATTAAAAGTTCATCAATACAATGTAACGTGTGCTACTTCAATCGCTCAATACGCTGCAATTGAAGCATTAACAGCAGCTAAAGACGCACCAAAAATGATGCGCCACCAATATAAAAAACGCCGTGATTACGTATATAATAGACTCACTCAAATGGGATTAACAGTTGAAAAGCCAACAGGTGCATTTTACTTATTCCCATATGTTGGTCATTTGACATCTTCATCATTTGATTTTGCACTTGATCTTGTCAAAGAAGCGGGACTAGCTGTAGTTCCTGGAACAGCATTCTCTGAATACGGTGAAGGCTACCTTCGCTTGTCCTATGCGTATAGTATCGAAACTTTAAAAGAAGGCTGCGACCGATTAGAAGCCTTTCTAATGAAAAAAGCTAAGAGTTAAACTCTTAGCTTTTTTATGCATAATGATCACAAGTTTGACGTTTTAGTAATTTATGAGGAATAATGATACACTTTGCAGTGGATTCTGCATTCTCTACTTTATCAACTAAAGCTTTTGCTGCCTCATATCCTAGCTGATAAATATTCACATCAACTGTCGAAAGTGGAGGGCTCGCAATTTCTGATAATAAAGCATTATTAAAGCTTACAATAGAAACATCTTTCGGTACAACGAATCCTTTTTTAGAAAGAGCACTTAACACACCAAGTCCAATTAAGTCATCCGTTGCCATAATTGCCGTTGGCGGTTGCTGCAGTCCCATTAATTCCTCAACAGCTTGTTGACCACTTTCCCTCGAAAAATCAAAATGTAAAATATATTCTTTTGGTAATACAATGTCTGCTAATTTCAAGGCATCACTCATACCAGCTAAACGATCTCTCGTTACAAGTAAATCTGATCCACCACCAATGAACGCGATTTGCTTATGCCCTAATGAAATTAAATATTCTGCCACTTCTCTTGCAGCTGTATAATTGTCATTATCTACATATGTAATTTCATCTTTTCGATCATATGGTTTTCCTATTAAAACAAACGGGAAGTTTTGTTCATGTAAATATTGAATAATCCGATCATTCTCCCTTGAATATAAAAGAATAATGCCACCAATTTGGCGTCCCTGTACCATCTTTACGACACCATTAAAAATTTCTTCTTCCGTTTCACCTGTCGACATGTAAAGCGCATAACCTTCTACGTGTGCAAATGAACTAATCCCTCTTATAACTTCTGGGAAAAATGGATTTTGAAAAGCTTTACTTGCAGAACTTGGCATAACAAGACCAAGTGTTTTCGTCGTTTGGTTCGCAAGATTTCTCGCATTTAAATTGGGATGATACCCTAATTCACTCATCACTTTCCTAACACGGCGCTTTGTCTTTTCACTTATACTTGGATTATCAGCAATTACACGAGAAACTGTTGATGGTGCAACATTCGCTTGCTTCGCCACATCTTTAATTGTAACTGTCATAAAAATCCCCCTCCTCTCATTTCTCTGCCATTTTTCATATATTTTATCTCGCACTCATTGCAAGTCATAAACTTTCATTTCTTATATCTTGCAAAACTAATCCTATTCTCCCTCTTCATGTATTGTAAGGGATATAGCTATTTTTTCCTATACTATAATATACTATTTATTTCACTTCTTTTCACATGTGATGTCAAATCTCTTTTCATCTCCCTATAAACTTATTTATAGGGAGATGAAAAGAAAAATGGGACGTAATGTCCCATTTTTCATCCTTTTGTACCTCCAGCTGTTAAACCAGAAATAAAGTATTTTTGTAGTGATAGGAATAAAATTGAAATTGGGATCGCAATTAACACAGAACCCGCTGCAAACGTTGTAAATTCATTACCGAATTTCTTCGCAACCATTTCATATAATCCAACTGCTAAAGTATAATTTTCTGGTGTTCGCAAAATAATACTCGCTAAAATGAAATCTGTAAATGGACCAATGAAAGTAAATAACGCTACAACCGCTACGATTGGCTTTGCAAGTGGCATAATGATTTGCCAAAAAATACGAAAATGTCCTGCTCCATCCATTCGAGCTGATTCATCCAGTTCTTTCGGAATCGTATCAAAATACCCTTTCATAAGCCATGTATTCATCGGAATAGCCCCGCCTACATAAATTAAAATTAATGCAAGGTGTGTATCAATTAATCCTGTTAATTGAGCTAATACGTATAAAGCAATTAACGCTGCAAAGTTTGGAATCATTTGCAGAATTAAAAATGTTAATAAACCATTTTTTCTTCCAACAAAACGATATCTCGAAAATGCATAAGCGGTAAAACTAATTGCTAACACTGAGAAAATCATCGTTAAAACACTTACTTTTAATGTGTTTTTATACCATAGTAAGTAATTACTATTCTCTAGATCTAATAACTTACGATAATGATCTAACGTTGCATTTTGTGGAATAATACTTGATCCAGATAAACTATCACCTGGATTAAACGATGAGCCAATAATCCATAATAACGGATAGAAAATGATGGCACACATTACGAAAATAACTAAATAACTTAATGAGAGACGTAACATCTTCTGTCTTTTAATATTCATTTACATCATATCCTCTTCTTGGAATGATTTTGTTCTCTTAAATTGCCATAACGCAACTGTAATAACAATTAACGATAATATCATTGTAAGAGCTGCTGCTTTTCCGTACTGCGCTGAAGTCATCGTTAACTTATAAATCCATGAAATTAAAATATCCGTTCCACCTGCGTCTTGTCCAGCTACAGCAGGACCTCCACCATTAAATAGATAGATGATACTAAAGTTATTAAAGTTAAACGTATATTGCGTAATTAATATTGGTGCTGTTGCATATAACACAAGTGGCAATGTAATTTTACGAAACTGTTGCCAAGCTGTCGCTCCATCTACTGTAGCCGCTTCATATAATTCTCCCGGAATCGATTGCAGTATACCTGTTGTCATCGCAAAGATAAACGGGAACCCAAGCCACGTTTGAATCATAATTAAAGCAATCTTCGCCCAAAATGGATCTGTCATCCAAGCAATCTTTTCAATTCCGAATAAAGCTAATACTTGATTGTTAATCGCTCCGAATGTTTCATTAAACATACCAGAGAAAACAAGAATAGATACGAATGCTGGAACCGCCCACGGTAAAATGAAGATTGTTCGAATAATCGCCTTTCCTTTAATACCAGGCTGATTTACGATAATCGCTAAGAAAATACCAAGTGCAACTTGTAATGTTGTTGCAACGAATGTCCAAATGACAGTCCAAGAGAATACACTTACAAATGTCTCTCTCCACATCGGTAAAGTGAAAATATCAATAAAGTTTTTAAAGCCCACCCAATCTACTAATTTAGCTGGAGGAGAATGATATAAATCATAGTTTGTAAATCCAATTAAAATTACGAAGATGATTGGAAATACGACAACAAAGATAAGTAGTAGAAAACCTGGTGAAACCATTAAATAAGGAAAACCTTGATCTAACAAATTACGATATTGCTCTTTTACAGAATTTAACGGTGTTCCGCTATCACGTTTCTTTCCATTTTGGTATGCATCATATAAGTTAAATGCATATATGCCTAGCCCAAAAGCGATAACGATAAGGGCCAAGATTCCTTCTACTAATAGAAAGACAGAATGGTCACGTGGAACTTCTGTACCAAGCGTTACAATACCCCATAATCCCATATTTAATAAATCAGCAAAGGCTACAATAAAAGAACCTGTTAATACTAGAAAAATAAGACCTTTTACAAATTGTTTATTATACATTTGGCCCACGCCTGGAATGATTGATAACATGGTTGCCATTTTCCTATGCTTTGAACGGTTTAACCCATTTGCTGGTTCCATAGATGTTTGCATGTTCCTTCCCCCTTTTTTCTTCCTACATGGAAGGGAGAGAATTCGTGCCTCTCATATTAGAGGCACGAATTTCACCTTATTTTTTCTTGTTATGATTTGCCTCAATATTACCTTTAATTTGTTTCACTGCACTATCAAGCGCCGCTTTTGGTGCCTCTTTATCTGTAACAACTAATTGAAGCGCATCTCCAGCTGGTTTCCAAACTTCTTGCATTTCTGGAATGTTTGGCATTGGAATTCCATTTTCAGATTGCGTTGCAACTGCTTTTGCAGCTTCGTTATCTTTAATAATTGGATCTTCCATTACTGATTTTACTGGAGGAATTTCTTTTGTTTTCTCAAATCGAATTTTTGCGTTTTCTTCATTTGTTACCCACTCAGTGAATTTTGTAGCTAAATCATTTTGTTTAGAGAAACTTGTTACATGCCATCCTTTAACCCCAACAAACGTTTTCATTGGTTGACCATTTGGTAATTTCGGCATTGGAGCAACGCCATAATCAATCCCGTTCTTTTCCATTGCTTGGAATGCCCATGGGCCATTCATGATAGAAGCTGCTTTTCCTTCATTGAATAGTCCATCAGCAGCAGGCCCACCTGATTCACCGATAATACCTTTTGGGAATAATTTTTCCTTGTACCATTTTTGAAGATATTCAGCACCTTGTACTGCTCCACTATTATTTAATCCAACATCACTTGCATTTGGCTTTCCATCTTTTTCACCAAATACATAACCGCCCATACCTGCCATGAATGCATTAGCAAAGTAGAAGTTATCTCCTAATGCTAAAAATCCGTACTTGCCATCTTTCGTAAATTCTTTTGAGAAGTTAAACAGCTCGTCCATCGTTTCTGGCGCTTTTGGCATTAGTTTTTTATTGTAAATAAAGACTGGTGTCTCAATTGCTTTTGGTAAACCATATAATTTTCCGTTATATGTCTGTGCTTCTATTGATGAATTAGTAAATTTACTCTTTACAGCATCATCTGCTTTCACTTCAGAAAGTAAACCTTCTGTTACTGCATTTCCGATTTGATCGTGTGGCAATGTTACAACATCTGGTCCAGTCCCCGCTGGCCCATCAAGGCGTAACTTCTTCACTTGATCTGTCATTTGCATTTCAACAACTTTTACTTTTACTTTATATTTTTCCTCAAAGCTTTTCACTGCTGGTTCTAAACCAACACCTTTTTTATCATCTTCCCAAACAAGAAGATCATAGTCTTTTTTCGCTTTACTTTCCTCTTTTTTCCCTGAATCTTTCGGTCCACATGCAGATAACATACCAATAGATAATGCTGAAACCGTTAATAATGATAATGCTTTCTTCATCCCAAAAACCTCCCTAAATTGTCTATGTACCTCAGTGACTGAAAACGTTTGCATTTGATAGTTTAATTGAAGCGCAAACAATATCTCAATCTATGAAAACGTTTGCGCTATTTGTCTATCATTATACATTCTTTTATTCATTTTGCAAATATTAATTTAAAAATTATGTCATTATACTCTTTATACATTGACTTTATATAAAATGAATACTACTCTTATAAGCAATATTAAAGCTACGAGAAAGGCAATCGTTTGCAATACAGGCTTTATTATTACACTTAAGGGAATACTATGTATAGAGATATTGAAGGGGGATTTTCTATATGTTTAAAGAAGCCATTTATCATAGGCCGAAAGATAATTATGCATACGCTTATGATGAACAAACAATTCACATCCGAGTACGTACTAAGAGAGATGATATTCAAAGCGCCGATCTTATTTACGGTGATCCTTACGAATGGAAAGACGGGAAATGGATATCAGCAAGTACACCCATGAAAAAAACGGGTTCTACTGCATTATTTGATTATTGGTCCATTGCAATCGAACCAAAATTTAAGCGCTTACGTTATGGGTTTGAATTAAAATCTGAAACAGACACTCTTATTTATGCAGAGCGAGGATTCTTTTCTAGCATTCCAAATGATGATGTTGGTAACTTTTTCTGTTTTCCATTTATTCATGCAGATGATGTATTCAAAGCACCATCTTGGATTAAAGACACCATTTGGTATCAGATTTTCCCTGAGCGATTCGCTAATGGCGATAGTACGCTGAATCCAGAAAACACCCTTCCTTGGGGAAGTGCGAATCCAACTCCAACTAATTTTTTCGGCGGAGATTTTTCTGGTGTTATTCAAAACCTTGATTACCTTGTTAAGCTTGGCATTTCCGGAATATATTTCACACCTATTTTCAAAGCTCATTCAAACCATAAATATGACACAATTGACTATATGGAAATTGACCCACAATTTGGGACGAAAGAAACTTTTAAAGAGCTCGTTGAAGAATGTCATAAGCACGGTATAAAAGTAATGCTCGATGCTGTGTTTAATCATAGTGGATACTTTTTCGAGAAATTTCAAGACGTACTAGAGAATGGTGAGAAGTCCGCATATAAAGAGTGGTTCCACATTCATGAATTTCCGATTATAACCGAACCACTTCCAAATTATGATACTTTCGCCTTTACACCGTATATGCCTAAATTAAATACAGCTCATCCAGATGTAAAAGAATACTTACTTGAAGTAGGACGTTATTGGGTACGAGAATTCAATATAGATGGCTGGCGCCTTGATGTCGCCAATGAAGTCGATCACAACTTTTGGAGAGAATTCCGAACTGAAATAAAGACACTAAATCCTGAAGTATATATTTTGGGAGAAATTTGGCACGATGCCCTTCCGTGGCTACAAGGCGATCAATTTGATGCTGTCATGAGCTATCCTGTTACAAATGCTCTACTTTCTTACTTTGCTAACGATTCCATTAAAGCAAGTGAATTCATGAAGCAAATTACAGAATCTCTACATTCCTACTCTATGAATGTAAATGAAGCAGCATTTCATTTATTAGACAGCCATGATACTCCAAGAATTTTAACAACATGCAACGGAGATAAAAATAAGTTGAAATTGCTCTATGTATTCCATCTTTCTTTCATCGGCTCTCCTTGTATTTATTACGGGGATGAAATTGGTATGGATGGCGGCATGGACCCTGATTGCCGTAAATGTATGATTTGGGATACTAAAGAACAAGATCATGCATTATTTACCCATATACAAACATTGATTTTATTACGTAAACAACATAAAGCATTTGGAGGACATGGTACTTTTCGATTCATCGAAGCAAATGATGAACATAATTATATTTCTTATACGAAAACATATGAGGATGAAACTATCTTTTTCGTTTTAAACCCTACTAATAGTGAAGTTACAGTTTCACTCCCTCTTCATGTTACTGGTAAGAAAATAATTAACATTTATACAAACGAAGAATTTTCAGCGGAAGCAAGTGTATTACAAGTTACACTTCCTCCATATGGATTCTCCATATTAAAATGGTAATCCAAAAAAGCCTTATGCCAAGTTCGAAATGGCATAAGGCTTTTTCTTATTTCAATTTGAACACTATCGCTTCATACGGACGTAATGGAATGTTATCTATTGATCCGATTTCTACATCGTAATTGTGTATAAATAACTCTGATTCACTATAACTAATATCCTTAGGCATTTCAAATACACTTTCATCCGCAGTAAAGTTTGCAATGACAAGTAGTTTTTCATCTCCATATGTTCTTACATAAGCAAAAATAGAAGGGTCATTATCTAATATTAAATCATATGATCCATACACAACTATTTCATTATTTTTGCGTAGTTCAATTAATTTCTTATAGTAATAAAAAATTGAACCTTCATCTTGGATTGCTTGTTTCACATTAATCTCTTTATAGTTAGGATTTACAGTAATCCAAGGTTCACCTTTTGTAAATCCAGCGTGATTCTGATCATTCCACTGCATCGGAGTTCTAGCATTATCACGACCCTTTATATAAATAGATTCCATTACTTTTTCTATATCTTCACCATGGTCTATCACTTTTTCTTTATACATATTTAACGTTTCAATATCTCGATATTCATCAATTGATTGGAATCGAACGTTCGTCATTCCAATTTCCTCTCCTTGATAAATATATGGCGTTCCTTTCATCATATGAAGAACTGTCGCTAACATTTTTGCTGATTCAATGCGATACATTCCATCATTACCAAAACGAGATACAACGCGAGGCTGATCATGATTATTCCAATAAAGGCTATTCCATCCGGTATGCTCTAATGCTTTTTGCCACTTTGTTAAATTCTCTTTTAAAGTAAGAAGTGAGCATGGTTTTACATCCCACTTTCCACCTTCTCCTGAATCTAAATCCATATGTTCAAATTGGAATACCATTTGCAACTCTTTTCGTTCTTCTCCAGTATACAATTTCGCTTCTTCTGTCGTTACACCAGGCATTTCACCAACCGTCATAATATCATAATGCGATAATACTTCCTCATTCATTTCATGTAAATATTTATGAATGTTTGGACCGTTCATAAAATGCTTATGACCTGAAACATACCCCTCTTCTTCTGTTTCAACAGCTGGTAATCCCTCTTCTTTAGAAATAAAATTAATAACATCCATACGGAAGCCATCAATTCCTTTTTCTAACCAAAACTTCATCATTTCATAAACATCTTGTCTTACCTTTTCATTATCCCAATTTAAATCTGGCTGTTTTTTAGAAAACAGATGTAAATAATATTCATCCGTCATTTCATCATACTGCCATGCAGATCCACTAAAAGCAGCTCCCCAGTTGTTCGGTTCTTTCCCTTCTTTTCCAGGGCGCCATATATAGTAATCTCTATATTTATTATCTTTTGATTTACGTGATTCAATAAACCAATTATGTTCATCCGAAGTATGATTAACAACTAAGTCCATCATAAGTTTCATATTACGTTCATGCATTTCATATAATAGCTCATCCCAATCTTCCATTGTTCCGAACTCGTTCATAATTTTACAATAATCGCTTATATCATAACCATTATCATCATTTGGAGATTCATAGACTGGTGATAACCAAATCACATCAATCCCTAACTCTTTTAAGTAATCTAGCTTTGAAATAATCCCTTGAAGATCTCCTATACCATCACCATTACTATCCATAAAGCTACGAGGATAAATTTGATATACTACACTTTCTTTCCACCATTGTTTTTCCATTATGCTACCCCATTTCATTCATCATTCATTTTTCTCTTTTTTAAGGCGCAAACGTTTTCATTAATGAATGATAACAGATTCTATCTCAATTTAAAATAGCGCTTACAATTTTTATTGTTCTTTTTCTAAGAAAACATATGAAAACCACTAATAAATCTCCAATAAATGAAAACGTTTTATTTTTTTATTTATTTTTTGAATCTATTCGTTTATAATGAACTCAAAGAAAACGTTTGCATAATTATTTCTAGGGGGAAATACCATGGCAGAACTTAAATTAGAAAACATTTATAAAATATATGATAATAACGTAACAGCTGTAACTGATTTTAATTTACACATTCAAGATAAAGAATTTATTGTATTTGTCGGTCCTTCTGGATGCGGAAAATCTACAACATTACGAATGGTAGCTGGACTTGAAGATATTTCAAAAGGCGAGTTTTCAATTGATGGTAAACTAATGAATGATGTTCCTCCAAAAGATCGAGATATCGCTATGGTATTCCAAAACTACGCTCTTTATCCACATATGAGTGTATATGATAATATGGCATTTGGATTAAAACTTCGAAAAATACCAAAAGATGAAATCGATCGTCGTGTGAAAGATGCAGCAAAAATTTTAGGACTTGAACAATATTTAGATAGAAAACCGAAAGCATTATCAGGTGGACAGCGCCAACGTGTTGCGTTAGGTAGAGCAATCGTTCGAGATGCAAAAGTTTTCTTAATGGATGAACCATTATCAAACTTAGATGCTAAACTCCGTGTTGCAATGCGCTCAGAAATTTCTAAGCTACATCATCGCCTTGGAACAACAACAATTTATGTAACACATGACCAAACAGAAGCAATGACTATGGCTTCGCGTCTTGTCGTTATGAAGGATGGAAAAATCCAACAAATTGGAACTCCAAAAGAAGTATACGAAACGCCAGAAAACATTTTCGTGGGTGGATTTATCGGCTCACCAGCGATGAATTTCTTCCGTGGTAAATTGACTGAAACCGATTTCGTTATAGACAATACTATAAAAATTAAAGTATCTGAAGGAAAAATGAAGATGCTACGTGAACAAGGCTATGTAAATAGGGAAATTGTTTTAGGTATTCGCCCAGAGGACATTCATGATGAACTACTATTTTTAGAAGCTTCGCAATCTACTGCCTTCACAACAAAAATTGAAGTCGCTGAATTATTAGGTGCTGAATCCATTTTATATATGAAACTTGGAAATCAAGATTTTGCAGCACGTGTAGATGCAAGACATACATTTTCACCTGGTGATCAAATTAAATTAGCATTTGATATGAATAAAGCACATTTCTTTGATAACCAAACTGAACAACGTATTCGCTAAAAAATTTATCTTTACTATACACATACAAAAAAACCGTCCACATATATTGAGGGCGGTTTTTATTATTATACTAGGGCTTCTACTGTATGAAATGATTGTCCTTTTGTGCTAATAATACCGAAAATCGGTAAATCACTAAGCACCACTTCTTCTTGCTGTTTCATAAAAGATGACGTTAATTGTTTTATCTCTATCCAAACGTCATTAATACAAAGTACATTGGAATCGTTCTCTTGTTGGCGAGAAAAAATAGAATCTATTTTATATAAACCTGCATTTTGAAAAAGCATATCAATGCGACTGAATGCATTCAAAGTAATGCTAATAACGCGTTGCCAATCTCCTTGCTTTCCCATATCATAGGATACAAAAAGTGCCTCTCCGCCTAGATTCATAATTTCCTCCACTGTTGCTTGTCCACTCTCTTGATCAATGTCCGTCACAATAACTTTTGCGCCTTGTTTAGCCAACAAAAGAGCTGTATTACGTCCAATACCGATGCCACCGCCAGTTACGATAGCAACTTTTCCTGCAAGCTTCATTTTCATTACCCCTTCTATAAGTCTTACCGTCATTCAGTATACTCCTTTATAAGATTAATCTGCAAGCAAGAAAATTGCTATCTCATTTGTAAACGTTTACTTTTTATCCTTCTTTTTTCTTATTATTACGCTGGTCGAAAACTAAACCGATGAAAATTAAAATCCCCCAAAAGATTACACTACCTCCAGTCATTTTAATCTCCCCCTTATTATATAAAGTGAAATTTTAATCAGCCCCAATATGGCGGAATAAAGATATTATTTTTAATCATTATATCATTTTCTTAATTTTCAATCTATTATAAATAGAATTAACACATTTTAGCTTTTCCTTACTGTAAACATTCCCCATATACTTATAAAATCAAAAAGACCCTTTTATATATAAAAAGGTCTTTTTTTCATTATACAAGACTTATTACTTTCGTTTTTGTAATTAAATCCTGAAAACCACAATTATCTTTGCGGAACAACATCATATATATATTACATATTAATGGAATTCCTAATAGCAATATGTTCGGTAATAACACTACAAAAAATCTTATAATTAATGTTTGCAACGTTAGCTTTTCACTCTTCAATGAAATTAATTTTATTCTCGTTACCTTTTTTCCAAGTGTAACACCGTTCCAAATAAAGGGTAACACAATAAAATATATCGCCATTAATATAAAAACTACTGCGAAATCATATCTAAAATCACCTAAGCTTATATTAAAGCGCTTAAACATAGCACTATAGTTTCCGGTCATAACAGCTACTACTGCACCATACATAACCGAGATTAAAAACATGTCAATTAGGGAAGCACCTATGCGATTCATTACAAGCGCTGGACGATGCATCTTTAACTTCATTTTATGTCGACTCCTTCATATCCTTCTTTACCCGTCTCATCGTACCACTTCTAAAAAACATTGTAAACTAGCGTTTCTCTTACTTTTCTTGTACAATTTGTTACAATAGCATTATAAAGGAGGTTCCCATATTGAAAAAATGGATAATCCTATTCGTCGCCTTCCTATTAACTGGTTGTGCAGGAAACACAGGTCACTTAACTTATACGGTTAACGATGAATACGAACTCATACGTACTTCTGGAAATGCATTTGAACTTTTCCCCTCGCAAGATGCTGTATATGCCACACAATACATCCCTGCAAAAATTACAGACATTGCTTGGGATGATAAATACATTATTGCAAAACAAACCGAGGAAAAATCAGATCCGAATAACCCTGACGCAGCAATTGCAAATAAAAAAAGTGAACATTATTGGATTATTGACGTAAAGCACAATAAACGTTTCGGTCCCTACAATGAAAAGCAATTTAATGAACAAAAAGATGCGTTTAAAATTAAGGTACCTTTTCAAAATGTAGATTCATACATAAAAGAAATAAAAAAACAGTCAGCATAATATTTGAATGCTGACTGTTTTGTCTTACATTATTTTAGTGAGATGTTAAACGTTTGTGGCTCTTTTACAACATCTTGTGTTTCTGAATCCCCTGCAAGTAAATCATCAGTTGTAAACTGAATATCCTTTACCTTGTCTTTTCCATCGTCAAGTATTAAACCAATAATACCATCTCTTGTTTCACCAGGCTTATAGTCTTCTCTTGATACATTTTTTGTACCAACTAACGTATCTTCGTCATATAAAAAGTTTTGAGTGGCTACTTTAAAATGTTGCTTACCATTAATCATAACATCATTCATAGAGAAAAATTGCATATTTTTATTTCCGGTATTCTCCACTTTATATGTAATCTCAACGTAACGAATTGTATTACTAATCTCTGTTCCACTTAGCGATGCATATAATTCTGCATCTTCTTGGCTTACTTTATCCCCTAATCTCCGTTTTACTTCTTCAGGGGTTAGTGCCGTGTATACTTTCAATGTTTTTTTTGCCTTTTCACTCATCTGTGATAAAGAAATTACTTTCACATCTTGTACGTGAATTTTCATTGGCGCTACTTCAAATGTTTGATTCACAGAATGCATCTGCTCTAACTTGAAAGTACCCCATCCTGTTTCTTTCACTTTTTGTCCTACTTTTTTCAGCTCACGCCCACCATATTCTTTTGTTTCAGGAATAGATTCTTTCTTCTTTGGTTCAGCTTTCTTTTCTTCTTGATGGAAGCAACCACTTAACATAAGAAGAAAACTACATAAAACAAAAATACTTTTCCATGCTTTCATCATTTCATTTCTCCTAACGCTATCATTCATGAATATAAAATTAGTCCCTGGCTTTGTAAACTATAGAAACAATGACAAGTCCACAAAATGAACTTGTCAGTCCAGATACTATTATACCTCCAATTTGGAAAATATGAAAATAGGGATCTAGGAACGCGTGCACGATAAATATAATAGTTGCTACAACAATTACTGAAACCCAATACTTTCTTTTTTCCGAAGCTAAAATAAGATCTTTACCCATTTCATTTCTATACTTCCATAAAACGTATACTAATAGTAGAACACCAATACATGTACTTCCATGTTGCATATATTTATAAACAGAGATACCGTACCATTCTCTTTGTAATAATGGTATTTTCATAACAAAATAGCCTGTATTATGAGTAAATGCATCCCAAACGACATGCGTGAGCATACCGAATAATGCAGAATAGCAAAATACAAAGAATTCTTTCCATGTATATAGCCCCCACCTCTCATCTATTGCATATGAATAATAACCAGCAAACGGTTTAGGCAAATGCGTTATAAACGGCTTTTTTAAAATGTAATGATATATGTATGCTAACAAAAAGACAAGTGGTAAATTGAAATATAAGAATCCAAGCCACGTATGCCCAATTACACCATACGGTCTAAAGTGTAAGAAATATTCAAAGTCAGGCGCCATACTACCTAATATAAGAGCCGTTACTGAAATATGTTTAGAATGCTTTTTCGCAAAAGGAAGAACTGCTGCTGGATGTGCAAATGTAAACGGCATACTTTAACTCCTTCTCACATTTTCAATAGAATACCATATATCATAACGAGAGAATGGATCTTCATGCAATATTTATTTTCACATTGGAATATGATAGTTTAAATGATATAATCCACATAAAATATTCAGAAAATAAGGAAGGAATTCAGGTGTCATTAACACTTGTATTTGCCGCCTTTTTAGAATCAAAATCCGTTATGAATTGAGGTTTATATATTGATTGACGTACCCTTTTTACAAAATGTTACATTAAAAAAAGAAAATATCCCTAATTTTTCCGGATATCCTTACTGCTTACCTGCTATCCGAACATTACAATCACTAGTTTTTCATCCAAATGTAACATTCATTATTGGAGAAAATGGAACGGGTAAATCAACATTACTTGAAGGAATTGCAATTGCGTTAGGCTTTAATGCAGAAGGTGGAACGAAGAATTTCCGCTTTAGCACTAACGATTCACATTCATCTTTACATGAATACCTTCGAATTTCCAAAAGTTTCAATACACCAAACGACGGTTTCTTTCTTCGCGCTGAATCATTTTATAACGTTGCTTCTTATATTGATGAAATAGATGCTATAAAATCTTACGGCGGCGTTTCACTACACGAACAATCTCACGGCGAATCATTCTTTTCCTTATTTATGAACCGTTTTTCAGGACAAGGTTTATACATTTTAGATGAGCCTGAGGCAGCTTTATCACCAATGAGACAACTTTCCATGCTCATTCGAATGCATGAGCTAGTGGAACAAGGTTCACAATTTGTTATTGCGACGCATTCTCCTATTTTAATGGCCTACCCTGAATCCACTATATATTCTTTAACACAAGAAGGGATTCACGAATCCACATTAGAAGAAACTGAGCATTACCAAACGACGAAACTTTTCTTTGAAAATCGTGATCGATTATTTCATCATCTATTTGAGTCGTAAAAAAAGAAGCAGCAATAGCTGCTTCTTTTTTATAGTGCTTCTATAAATAAGGCAACCCCGATACCGCCACCGACGCATAAAGAGGCAATTCCTTTTTCTAACCCACGTCTTTTTAATTCGTGAATTAAACTTACTGTAATACGAGCCCCTGTACAACCAATTGGATGCCCAAGTCCTACGCCACTACCGTTTACGTTCACTTTTTCACGGTCTAAGCCTAACTCTTTCTCTACAGCTAAATATTGAGCCGCGAAAGCTTCATTAATTTCAAGTAAATCTGCATCTTCCAATGACCAATCTACTTTTTCTAAACCTTTACGAATTGCTGGTGCTGGTCCAATACCCATAATTTTCGGGTCTACTCCAGCTACTGAATATCCAACAATTCTAGCTAACGGTTGTAAGCCTTTTTCTTTCGCTTTTTCTTCGCTCATTAATACTAGAACTGCACTTCCGTCATTCAGGCCAGATGCATTACCTGCAGTTACAGACCCATCTTTACGGAATGCTGGTTTTAACCCTGCTAATTTTTCCGCTGTAATATCTGCACGTGGATGCTCATCCTTCGAAAATACTACTTCTTTTCTACGTTCTTTTATTGTAATAGGAACAATTTGATCGTCAAAGTGTCCAGACTCGATTGCCTTCAGTGCCAATGTATGACTGCGAAGAGCAACTTCATCTTGTTCCTCTCTTGTAATTTCATATTGTTCAACTAAATTTTCCGCTGTTTCACCCATCATAATATGGTGAATCGGATCTTCTAACACTTCCCACACCGTATCACGAATTTCTCCGTGCTGTAGACGTTGTCCCCAGCGGTGCTGTTTCAATGCATAAGGGCTCGAACTCATCGCTTCTACTCCACCTGCAACAACAACATCACTTACACCTAATTGGATTTGCATTGCAGCTGACATAATTGCTTGCATACCTGAAGAACATTGACGTTGGATTGTATACCCTGTAACTGTGTCAGGAAATCCTGCCGCTAATGCAGCTGTTCTCGCTGTATTTGCTTCATCAGTTCTTTGAATACAATGACCTAAAATTACTTCATCAACTTCATGTGGTTCTACCCCGCCTCGTTTTACAGCTTCCTGAAGTACAGGAACAGCTAATTCTACTGGCGTTACATTTTTTAGCGCTCCTCCAAAAGTTCCAATTGGCGAACGAACTGCAGCTGTAATAACAACATTATGCATTTTGTACTTGCCCCTCTCTTATGTACCCTAGTAAGTTTTTAGGTGAAATTCCATAAGATGTATATCTATAACTATCATACTATAAACATACTAAAAAATCAAAATATTTAATATAATAAAAATAGAAGGAATTAACCTTCTATTCTGTCAGTGCATATAAAAACTTTTGCAAAATTTTCTCTGTCGTTTCATTCAATTTTGGCAACTTATCTACTGGAAAATATTGAAGTTTCAACCCTTCATGATCGAGCTTTAATTCCCCGCTCACATGATGTGCCTGATACAGATGAATGACATTGAAAATTTCATCGCCATTCGGATAACGAAAATATACTTCTTTTCCTGATAGAACACCAAGAAATTGCATTATTTTTGCAGTTAACCCCGTTTCCTCAAATAACTCTCTACGTGCCGTTTCTTCTGTCGTTTCACCCAGTTCCATCGCCCCGCCAGGTACACCCCAATCATATGTATCTGAACGATATTGAAGCAATACTTCTTGTTTATCATTTAATATAATGATTGCTGATCCTACGAGAATAAGCGGTCTTGTACCAACGACTTTTCGTAACTCTTCAATATACCCCATATGTAAATTCCCCTTTCCCTAACCTCCCTTATCATAACAAAATTTCTCTCTTTTTGTTCATGTAATTTTAAAGAAAAAAAGGAAGCTTTCGCCTCCGTTTTTTCATCTTTATTTCTTAAAACTTTCATATTTTACAGCTTCAAAAGCTTCCTCAATTTCATCATTACGATAATGGACATATGTAAAACGACCCAATTCTACTAATCTTGCTATTTCCTGTAACGCTTTATGCTGCTCATATGTTTCTTTCAGCTTAATATGTACATAAAACTTCATTAAAGGATGTTCATATAAAGGTTCTCCCACCTCTACATATACATCTTCAACCCCTTGTACAACTCTTACATAACTCGCAAATTGATAAAGTGCTTCTCTGTCTGAAACGATTTTTAATGTATACATATATTCTCCCCCTTTCCTTTACTATATCAAAAAGACGACCATACCATGTTATAGAACTATGAAATTTTTTCGACTTGTCATCTATATATTCAATAAAGAAGGCGTTTATCCATACATGACATCTTTTCCCCACATATATTATAGGAAGAACTTTTTTCATTTGAGGTGTTCCTTATGGATCCATACGTCAATATATGTATTTGCATTACTCCCGGCGCCGATATTTCTGATGACCGCATCGCAAAAGATTTAGCTGTTGCAGAATCAATTTGGCACCCCATTACATTTCAAATTCAAGAAGTAATTGTATTAAATGAACTTTTCCGTTTTTTTGACCGTGAAATCAGTTATAAAAATTCCATTCAAAGTCAAGAAAAGTTGGCATCCTTTTTCCAAACATGTGTAAATGAAGCTCCTGAATGCGACCTTTATATTTGTTATATTGGCAGTGATTATTTCAAAGAAACAGCAGTAATTGCCTGCGCTTATTCTTTAGCAAAACAACAGCAACTTACTGGCTATATCGTTTTAACAAATTCGGCTGCCCCTATGAAAAATATATATACGCTCGCTCACGAAATCGGTCATATTTTATTTACAAGACGTATTCATGGAAAACTTACTCATGCAGATCCTCATTCTCCAACCGGCTCGGAGCACCACCCTTCTCCAACAAATCTTATGTATCCGATAGTCCCTCGTCCAGAAAACGTTCATATTCATTCCTTATTAACAGCAGAACAAAAAGCGCTCTCTTTACAAAGCTCTTTATTACAAAGAAAAAAACAGTAACCCTCATGTTACTGTTTAAAACAACTTATTCCAATCAACAAAACAAATCCCGGCTGCTAGAAATAAAAATAGACAACTAAATGTAAATGTAATCCCTCTAAAAATCCCTATATAATATTTCTTTGGAAATAATTTTTGGTATATCCAGAGCAGCCGCTTTTTATTGAATTTCTAGTTCATACTTTTTCTTTCTTCAATTTTTAAAGACCATTTCATTAATCCATATATACTTCCATACATAAGTAAGACCTTTGCAATTCCCCAAAATACATTACTTTCTTCTAAGTCTTTAAATAAGAACATAATCATAAGAGGAACAATTAGTACAAAAACACCCATCCAGCCAAGAACATATACTTCACCAATAAGAAGTAATAAAAAGATAATTGCTGCTAATATATATGTTTGCATTGTCGCCAATTGCAATACAGGTGTCCCATACCATTTATTCATAAACATCAATAACACCAATAATAAAATAGGAACCATTACTATTACATAAATCATTCCAAATTCTACTAATTTACTTTTAAAAGAAGACATTCTAAATGCAACAATCGTTCCAATAATCGTAATGATTAAAACGATAGGATAACCAATTAACTGTACATTTGTTAACGTAAATTGTTGATCTGGACTTCCAAATAAAATATTTGTCAGTAACCAATATCCACCAATACCAATAATCATCCCTAAAATACTTTTTATGCTCCCGCTTTTATCCTTCTCCATCTCTTTCGCTAATTCTTCCGCATACTCTTTTGGTGAGTCACCAAATATGTCACTTACTGTCTTTCCCTTTTTTTCACCTTCTATTAAATGAAGCTCTGCATCTTCTAGAAAAGCGTCCACATCTTCTTCTTTAATCCCTTTTGTTATTAAATATACTTTCGTATCGATTAAAAACTTTTCACCTTCTTTAGAAATCTTCATTATAACTCCTCCCTTATTTAACCATTTCTCTTCTATTCGTCTTCATCATAATTTCAACAAAAATTAAAATAAATAAACTTCCGTATAAACATATAATTTGAAATAGCATTGGCATAAGTTCTTCCGTTGTAAATGTTTTAAACACTAACATAATTGAAAGTGGAATGATTAAATATAAATTTTTAAACCATCCTTCAAAATATATATTTATAGTTACTGTGATGATAAAAATCCCACCAGACACTATATAACTTTGCACTTCGGTGAATGTGAGCATTTTTGTCGGATGTATCACATCTAATATCGTAACAGCTCCTAATAAAAACATTGGAGCAATCATAACTAAAGACCACATAGAAAACCATGTTTTTGTAAAGCTTGTTACGAAGGTCATTTTGCGAAGTAGAAAATTAGGACCTATAACAACTAAAATAAATGAAAAACTATAACCGATACACTGAATAAGTGAAATCTGTAACATTCCATTATTCACTATTAAGATAGAAGCAATAATCCAAAACGTTACGATATTCATTACTGTAAAACCAATTTGCTTCCACGTTTCCCGTCTATCCTTTTCCATTAACTTTACAAGTTCATGCGCATATTCTTTCGGGGAGCTTCCGAAAATATCTTCTACACTCTTCCCCTCACTCTCACCTTCTATTAAATGCAACTCTGCATCTTCTAAAAAGTTTTCAATATCACTTTCTTTTACACTCTTTGCCGTCAAAAATAATCTCATATCTAACAAAAACTTTCGTGCTTCTCTTGATAGCATTATTTTTTTCTCCCCTTCCCTACCAGTAGACGCTCTACACTACTTTGCATCGCTTCCCAGCGATCCATAAATTCATCAAGTGCTTCCTCGCCTTTTTCTGTTAATGTATAATATTTTCGCTTTGGACCAGATGGAGATTCCTTCATTACGCTTGTTATTAGTCCTTCTTTTTGCATTCGTATTAATAACGGATAAATACTCCCCTCACTCGCCATTGTAAAACCATACTTCGCTAGCTTTTCACTCATTTCATAACCGTATATTTCGCCTTCAGAAATAATAGCAAGTAAGCATCCTTCTAAAATCCCTTTCAGCATTTGACTTGTCGACATAATTCAAATCCTCCTACTATCTTGCTTTACAAAATAGTATAGCAAAGACTATTTTGCAAAACAAGATAGCTAACGATATTTTTTCCAAATGTTTGCAGGAATTTCATTATAGCTTCTCTAAATAGAGCACTATGAAAACTTTATTATGAAGGGATGTTTTTCATCATGGTTACAAATCGAGTTGTCTTTTTAACAGGTGCTGCAAGTGGCATTGGTTATGAAATGGGAAAGGCTTTTGCAAAAGAAGGTGCAAAAGTTGTGATTACCGATCGACTTGAAGAACGTGCAAAAGAAGCTGCTGAACAATTACAAAATGAAGGTTTTCAAGCTATCGGTTTAAAATGTGACGTTACATCTGAAGAGGAAATTACAGCAGCAATTTCTCAAACAGTTGATCATTTCGGTTCATTACATATATTAATTAACAACGCAGGAATGCAACACGTTTCACCCATTGAAGACTTTCCAACTGAAAAGTTCGAGCTACTAATTCAAATTATGCAAATTGCTCCGTTTATCGCAATTAAGCATGCCTTTCCGATTATGAAACAACAAAAATATGGTCGTATTATTAATGTCGCTTCTATTAACGGCCTTGTCGGATTTGCTGGAAAAGCTGCCTACAATAGTGCAAAACATGGCGTAATTGGATTAACAAAAGTTGCTGCTTTAGAAGGTGCTACGCATGGTATTACTGTTAATGCCCTTTGCCCTGGTTATGTCGATACCCCTCTTGTACGTAATCAACTACAAGACTTAGCTACTACACGAAATGTACCACTTGAAAATGTTTTAGAAGATGTTATTTATCCACTCGTCCCACAAAAGCGCTTATTACAAGTACAAGAAATCGCTGATTATGCGATGTTTTTAGCGAGTGAAAAAGCTAAAGGTATAACGGGACAAGCTGTTGTTATAGATGGTGGTTATACCGCTCAATAAAAATAAAGTTTGCTCAAGAAGAGCAAACTTTATTTTTATTCCCGAGGATCTTCGTACTTTAGTAATTGCCGCGGGAGCTTCTCAATTGCAACAATTACCCCCTCTAGTTTACTTTCAATACGGTGGAGTAAATATAATGTTACAACAATCGGAAACCCTACATTACCTATCATCTTGATCCACTCTTCCATCCTCTTCCCCTCCTTTCATTATATAAGTAAGAGAAAACACTGCATTTAGGCATAAAAAAACAAGCTATTATGTATTAGCTTGTTTTTCAAATAATGATGCAATTTCTCGTTTATAGTCCCCGCGTATAATACCTTTCTCAGTAATAATTCCTGTAATTAATTCATTCGGCGTTATATCAAATGCTGGATTATAAACATCCGTTCCAATTGGTGCTACTTGTTTTCCAAAGATTTTCGTAACTTCTGTTTCATCTCTTTCTTCAATAATAATTTCAGCTCCAGTTTCTTTCGTAACATCAAATGTTGACAGTGGAGCAGCAACGTAAAATGGGATATTAAAGTGCTTTGCTAAAATAGCTAAATTCATTGTCCCTATTTTATTTGCCGTATCTCCATTTGCGACAATTCGATCCGCCCCTACAATAATTGCATTTATTTCTTTCGTTTGAATAGCATGAGCTGCAGTATTATCTGTAATAAGGGTCACATCAATATTTGCTTGCTTCAATTCCCACGTCGTTAAGCGACCACCTTGTAAAACTGGTCTCGTTTCACACGCATATGCATGTAAACGCACACCTTTCTCTTTTCCAATATAAAAGGGAGCTAATGCAGTTCCATATCTGGCAGTTGCGATACTTCCAGCGTTACAGATTGTTAAAATATTATCGCCATCTTTAAAACATGTTAACGCATATTCCCCAATATTTCGGCACACCTCTTCATCTTCCTGCTGAATGCGAAGCGCTTCTTCTTCTAATATTTTTTGTGCTTCTTTTATTGTAGTAATCTCTCGAATAGATTCTCTCATACGATCCATTGCCCAAAATAAATTTACTGCCGTTGGGCGTGATGTCCCTAAATAGTTACAGTCTCTATTAAACTTCTTTTGAAATTCTTCGATATGTAAAGTATTATATTTTTTCGCTGCAAGCGCCAAACCAAATGCAGCTACAATTCCAATTGCAGGCGCTCCGCGTACTTCTAACATTATGATACTTTTCCAAACCTCTTCAATAGTCGTTAATGTTTTGTATTCTGTGCTATGTGGCAATTTCGTTTGATTTAATACCGCAATTGCATCACCTTTCCAACTTACAGATCTCGGAACAGTAACGATTGTACTCATACTTTTACACCCCTTGAAACTGTCTGTTGAAATAATGTTCGAAACAGTTGAATATCAGCACTTTTAGATTCATATTTTATTAGTTCTTTTCCTAAGGATAGCGCTTGTTTCTTAGCTTGAATTCTTGTTTCTTTATTTTCTATTTCATCTAAATCTGCTACATGAGCTAAACCAATTGTTCTACGAATTAGTTCACATCCGGCAAATCCAACAGCATCAGTAAAGATATTTTGCAAAATAATTGGTAACCATTGTTTTTCTTTCGTATATGCTTCTACACCTTCCCCAATCCATAACTTTGTAAAAGTCTCTACAAAATTACTCCACGTCTTTTCTATATGAAAAAATAGTACTCTTCTCTTTTCTTCTTCTCTAGATAAAGCATTTAATAATAGATTTGCAATAAATTGACCTATGTCAAATCCAAATGGGCCATATGTCGCAAATTCTGGATCAATCACTTTCGTTTCAGAAGGTGACGAAAAAATACTACCAGTATGTAAATCACCATGAATAAGAGTTTCTTTTCTTGTTAAGAACTTATATTTATATTGTGCTACTTTTAGTTTTAAAGTTTTATCACTCCAAAGTTCATCAACCACGAGCTGTAAATCTGGCTCATAATCATTTGTATCATAATGTCCAAATGGATCTGTAAACACTAAATCCTCTGTAATTTTACAAAGGTCCGGATTTACAAAGGCACCTTCTAGTACCCTCTTCTCTTCTGACTGTAAACCAAAATCTGAAGTGTAAAATAAAACATGTGCTAGAAAACGACCAATATGCTGGGATAAAAGCGGATATTCTTCTCCGTCTATTAATCCTTTTCTTGTAATTGTTAGTCTTGATAAGTCTTCTATTACCGTTATCGCTAACTCTTCATCATGACTGTACACTACTGGAACATAATCCGGTACATACTGCGCAAAAATTTGCAGTGCCTTGCTTTCAATCGTTGCTCTTTTTATAGACAATGGCCAGCTTTCACCAACTATTTTAGCATAAGGCAGTGCTTGTTTTATTATAATGGATTTCTCTCCATCATCTAATTTGAACACGTAATTTAAGTTTCCATCTCCAATTTCATGACAAATGACATTTGCCTTCTCTTCAAAATAGCCATGATCTTTCGCATATTGTACAGCTGTTATTTCTGTTAATGAATAATATCCCATCGTCTTCTCCCCCTTTTTAAATTCAGAGGTTTTTCTAACATAGAAAAACCTCTTTCCACTAAGAAAGAGGTTTGAAGTTTATCTTCTCCCCTCTTATCTGCCAGAAAGTTTTACTTTCTGCTGGAATTAGCACCGTGCCTTTTGGCGTAATAAACGCCCCATTTCACAATGGTATTACGGTCGGTTGCTGGGCTTCATCGGGCCAAATCCCTCCACCTGCTCTTGATAAGAGTTGTATAATTTTTTGAATTTTTAACTTTATGTTGAAGACTATACCAAGAATAAAAATCACTTGTCAACATTTTATTTGTATAATTCTGGACGGCGATCCGCAAAAACTGGAATTCCTTTACGTACTTCTTTAATTTTCTCGAATACAAGCTCTCCAAATAAAATTGATTCCTCTTCATTCGCCTCTACTACAACTTCACCCCAAGGATCCACAATTAAAGAATGACCTGCAAACACATTATTCGAATCCTTTCCTGCTCTATTACACGCAACAACATAACATTGATTTTCAACTGCTCTTGCTTGCAATAGCAAACGCCAATGTGCTAAACGAACTAATGGCCATTCAGCTACAACAAATAATACTTTTGCCCCTTTAGCAGTATGGACACGCATCCACTCTGGAAAACGAATGTCATAACAAATTGTTCCAGCGCATTCAACATCATCTAGCTTAAATTCGCCCGTACCATTACCAGCTATTAAATATTTATGTTCATCCATAAGCTGAAATAAATGTACTTTACTATATTCGTTGACTAGCTGTCCTTCATTATTTACAACATACATCGTATTTGTAACGCCTTGATCCGTTTGCTTCGCTATGGACCCACCAACAATATGTACATTATATTGCTTCGCCCATTCTATTAACTTTTCTTTCGTTTCCACTCCATCCTTATCTGCAATTTCAGAAAGTCTCGTTAAATCATATCCTGTTGTCCATAGTTCTGGTAAGACGATAACATCTGGCCTTTCCTTCATAGCTTCGCTTATTTTATTTTTAGCATTTTCAATATTTTTTTCTACCTCTCCAAAAACAATATCCATTTGAATACATGCGACTTTCATTTTTTCAGCCCCATTCTTATTTTTCTCTTTACAAAATACTGGAAAGATTATATCATTTGTCACTAGAATTGTAACAACTTTCAAAAGAGGTGGAAAGTATGAAATTATTTCAACCTTCTGAGATAGTAACATCATTGCCAACACAATTTTTCGCTTCACTTGTTGCAAAAGTTAACAAAGTCGTTGCAGCTGGTCACGATGTTATTAATCTAGGTCAAGGTAATCCAGATCAACCAACACCGCAGCATATCGTAAAAGCTTTACAAAATGCTGCCGAAAAGACCATTCATCATAAATATCCGCCATTTCGCGGACATGAAAGCTTAAAGGAAGCCGTGGCTACATTCTATAAACGTGAATACGGCGTCGAATTAAACCCAAAAACTGAAGTTGCTATTTTGTTTGGCGGGAAGGCTGGACTAGTAGAATTACCGATTTGTTTTACAAATCCTGGTGATACGATTCTCGTTCCGGATCCAGGTTATCCAGATTATTTATCCGGGGTTGCTTTAGCAAAAGCACACTTTGAAACAATGCCGCTTATTGCAGAAAATAACTTTTTACCAGATTATACGAACATTGATGACTCTATTGCAGAGCGTGCAAAATTAATGTTTTTAAACTATCCAAATAATCCTACCGGTGCTACTGCATCAAAAGATTTTTTTGATGAAACCATTCACTTTGCTAATAAACATAATATATTAGTTGTTCACGATTTTGCTTATGGCGCTATCGGATTTGATGGTCAAAAACCTGTTAGTTTCTTGCAAGCAGATGGTGCGAAAGATATAGGAATTGAAATTTACACATTATCAAAAACTTTCAATATGGCTGGCTGGCGCATCGCTTTTGCTGTAGGGAATGAAAGTGTGATTGAAACAATTAACCTATTACAAGATCATATGTATGTTAGTATATTCGGTGCAGTTCAAGATGCTGCTCGAGAAGCGCTATTAAGTTCACAGTCTTGCGTAATAGACCTTGTAAATAGTTACGAATCTCGAAGAAACGCTCTTATTTTAGCCTGTCACTCAATTGGTTGGAATGTAGACATTCCAAAAGGATCATTCTTTGCATGGCTTCCCGTTCCAAAAGGATATACCTCTGAGCAATTTTCTGATATTTTACTAGAAAAAGCACATGTCGCAGTTGCTCCTGGTGTTGGATTTGGTGAGCATGGGGAAGGGTATGTCCGTGTTGGTCTCTTGCATGCAGAAGATAGATTACGAGAAGCCATTAATCGAATTGATAAATTAAATTTTTTCAAAAAGTAATTGACAACACGAAAAATATCTGACAAAATTCAGTTATCTTAAAAATTTAAACATTTCTAAATACTTCTTATCAAGAGCAGGTGGAGGGACGAGCCCGACGAAACCCGGCAACCGATCTACAATTGTAGACACGGTGCTAATTCTCGCAGCATTACGCTGACAGATAAGGAGCTGGTTGTAAAAAAACCTCTCCTTAGCTGAGAGGTTTTTTTATTTAACTAGGAGGTTATAACAATGAGCGGAATTATAGCGACGTATTTAATCCATGATGATTCACATAACTTAGAAAAAAAAGCTGAGCAAATTGCACTCGGTTTAACAATTGGCTCTTGGACTCATTTGCCACACTTATTGCAAGAACAATTAAAGCAGCATAAAGGCAACGTCATTCATGTTGAGGAATTAGCTGAACATGAATATACCAATTCGTATTTACGTAAAAAAGTAAAACGCGGAATTATTAAAATCGAATATCCGCTATTAAACTTCAGTCCAGATTTACCAGCGATTTTAACGACTACATTTGGAAAGCTATCACTTGATGGCGAAGTAAAACTAATTGACTTAACTTTTTCAGACGAGTTAAAAAAACATTTTCCTGGTCCAAAATTCGGGATAGATGGTATTCGAAATCTTTTACAAGTGCATGATCGTCCCCTTTTAATGAGTATTTTTAAAGGAATGATTGGACGAAACATTGGGTATTTAAAAACGCAATTACGCGATCAAGCAATTGGTGGTGTAGATATAGTAAAAGATGATGAAATATTATTTGAAAATGCATTGACACCACTTACGAAACGCATTGTATCTGGAAAAGAAGTTTTACAATCTGTCTACGAAACATACGGTCATAAAACGTTATATGCCTTAAATTTAACAGGACGAACTTTTGATTTAAAAGAAAATGCTAAACGTGCAGTGCAAGCTGGAGCTGATATTCTATTATTTAACGTATTTGCTTACGGACTAGATGTACTACAATCACTTGCAGAAGATGATGAAATCCCAGTTCCTATTATGGCACATCCTGCTGTAAGTGGTGCTTATTCAGCATCCAAGTTATATGGAGTTTCATCACCATTATTACTTGGAAAGCTACTACGTTATGCTGGGGCTGACTTTTCATTATTCCCATCTCCATACGGAAGTGTTGCGCTAGAAAAAGAGGAGGCTCTTGCTATCTCAAAATATTTAACTGAAGACGATGCATTTTTCAAGAAGAGCTTTTCTGTTCCGTCTGCTGGTATTCATCCTGGTTTCGTTCCCTTTATTGTACGAGATTTCGGTAAAGATGTTGTTATTAATGCTGGCGGCGGGATACACGGACATCCAAATGGAGCGCAAGGCGGCGGTAAAGCTTTCCGTACTGCAATTGATGCTACTTTGCAAAATAAACCACTCCATGAAGTAGACGACATAAATTTGCATAGTGCACTACAAATATGGGGAAATCCCTCTTATGAGGTGAAATTATGAGTATTCAAGTATTTTGTGATTTCGATGGCACGATTACAAATAATGATAACATTATGTCCATTATGGAAAAATTCGCACCACCAGAAGCCGAGGAAGTAAAGAATAAAATTTTATCACAAGAACTATCCATTCAAGAAGGTGTTTCTCAATTATTTCAATTCATACCTACTAATCTGCACGATGATATTATTCAATTTTTAATAGAAACTGCTGAAATCCGTAGTGGTTTTCATGAGTTTATACAATTCGTAAAGAAAAATAACATTTCTTTTTACGTGATATCAGGTGGAATGGATTTCTTCGTCTATCCACTCTTACATGGAATCATTCCAAAAGAGCAAATTTATTGTAATGAAACAGACTTTTCAGCAGAGTTTATTACAGTTAAATGGCCTCATTCTTGTGATGATCATTGTCAAAATCATTGCGGATTATGTAAATCATCATTAATCCGTAAATTAAGTGATACAAATGACTTTCATATTGTAATTGGAGATTCTATTACTGATTTACAAGCCGCGAAACAAGCTGATAAAGTATTCGCTCGCGATTTTCTTATTACAAAGTGTGAAGAAAATCATATTGCTTATACACCGTTTGAAACATTTCAAGATGTGCAAGCTGAATTAAAACTTTTGTTGGAGGTGAAGGCATGAAACAACTTTTTCGTCAATGGTATGACTTAAGCGAGTTAAAAAAAGAGTTAACAACACGAAATTGGTTTCCAGCAACAAGTGGTAATATTTCTATAAAGGTTAGCCATGAACCACTTACTTTTCTTATTACAGCAAGCGGTAAAGATAAAACAAAAACCACTCCAGATGATTTTCTATTAGTAGATCATGTAGGAGTTCCCGTTTTAGAGACTGAATTACGCCCTTCAGCAGAAACAATATTGCATACACACATTTATAACAATACGAATGCCGGGTGCGTACTTCATGTTCATACAACTGATAATAATGTCATCACAAATTTATATAGTGATGCAGTCACCCTTCAAAATCAAGAAATTATTAAAGCTCTCGATATTTGGGAAGAAGGTGCAACAATTCAAATTCCTATTATTGAAAACCATGCCCATATCCCAACGCTTGGAGAAAACTTCCGAAAGCATATACAAGGAGATTCGGGTGCAGTATTAATCCGTAACCACGGTATTACCGTATGGGGTCGAGATAGCTTTGATGCAAAGAAGAGATTAGAAGCTTATGAGTTTTTATTCCAATTTCATATAAAACTATTATCAATTCAAGGAGGCGTTTCTAATGGCGCAAATTCGTATTCATGAAGTAAATACTCGTATTGAAAATGAAGTGGAAGTATCTAAATTTCTACAAGAGGAAGGCGTTTTATATGAGAAATGGAATATTTCTAAACTTCCTACTCATTTAAATGAAAATTATTCTTTAACAGATGAAAACAAAGCTGAAATATTAGCTGTGTTTTCAAAAGAAATCGCTGATGTTTCAGCACGCCGTGGTTATAAAGCACATGATGTAATTTCACTTTCAAATAGCACCCCTAACCTTGACGAATTATTAATTAATTTCCAAAAGGAACACCATCATACAGATGACGAAGTTCGTTTTATCGTCAGTGGTCATGGCATTTTCGCTATTGAAGGTAAAGATGGGAAATTCTTTGATGTTGAACTTGAGCCAGGCGATTTAATATCTGTTCCTGAAAATGCAAGACATTATTTTACCTTGCAAGATGATCGCCAAGTTGTAGCTATTCGTATTTTTGTGACAACTGAAGGCTGGGTTCCAATCTATTAAGGTAGTTAGTTGAATAAAAGGACTTGGACCCCCTTTTCCAAACTTTTATTCACTCTACATATATACATCCTCCTATGGAACAGGCTTATTTCATTTTGAAATAAGCCTGATTTTTTATTTACTTGAAAGTACCATTTCATCACAAGTTTAACACCTTGATTTTTCAAGTGCATTTTTTGAACATTTTTTGAATTTTTTCTGAAAATTCTGTTTTATATGTGATATACTACAATTAACTAAGAAGGAAAATAATATCGCAAACAGAGGGGGATAATCATGAGCTTACTTATCGCACTTATACTTGGAGTTACATGTGGAGCATTTCCTGTTATTTTAGGAGCTATTATGGAAGAGTTAGAAATTGGTGTTTTAGGATTTGTCGCATCTTGTGTAAGCGCTTTATTTTTTGGTTTATTCGGCGCTATTCCTGTTTCAATTCTGTGTGCTTTTTATATAATACGCCATGCTCGTACAAAACAATTTGGCCCTAATCACATCGCACAAATTATCCCGTTCCCGGTTGAACGATGCCGCCGGGCTTCTAACTTATAATTATAAAAATTAAAGATGACTAAATAAATAAAAGTCCTCATTTGAGGACTTTTATTTATTTTCTTCTAGAAATTGAAACAATTCTTGTAAATGTAGGGCATCTTCACCATAGCTAACAGATACATGAAATATGCCGTCAATCTCAGCTTGCATATAAAGATCCACTCCATCACGATCATATTTCAATGCTAAATAAAACTCCATTTCTTCTAACATCTTTTTTGAGGTTCGAATTACATAATGCCCCTTCTCATCTCTTCCATATTCAAATTCTGGTTCAAAATCATATTTTTGTTTAAAAGCTTCTTTTTGTCTTTCATTAATTTGCATACAAGTAGCTCGCTGTACAGTATCAATCATCTCATCAAACTTTTGAAGGTCCACCTCGTTTACCCCCTTATATATTTTTTATATAATACTTGTGTTCCACTATTTTCTTCGCCATCCTTAATTAACTCTTCATACAATTCTTTCGCCAAACTTAAGCCTGGGACTGGTAATTGTAATTTTTCTGCTTCCTCTAAAGCAATTTTCATATCTTTCATAAAATGCTTTACATAAAATCCTGGCTCAAAGTCTCCTTTTAACATTCGAGGAGCTAAATTACTTAATGACCAGCTACCTGCTGCCCCTGTTGAAATACTCTCTAACACTTTATCTGGATTCAGTCCAGCCTTCTTCGCGTAAGCAACAGCTTCACATACTCCAATCATATTGGAAGCAATGGCAATTTGATTACACATTTTTGTATGTTGTCCACTCCCAGCTGGTCCTTGTAATTGAATGTTTGTTCCTAACTTTTCAAGTAAAGGTAAACATCTATCATATATTTCTTTCTCTCCACCTACCATAATTGCGAGTTTTGCTTCTTTCGCGCCAACATCTCCTCCTGAGACAGGTGCATCTAACGTATATATTTTTTTACTTTTTGCAACTTCATTAATACGTTTTGCTAAAGTAGGTGTAGATGTCGTAAAGTCAATTGCTATCGTACCTTCTTTTGCATGTTCTATAATTCCTTCTATACCAAAATACACTTCTTCTACATCATGTGGATATCCAACCATTGTCATTACAATATCAACTTGCTTCACTAACTCTTTTGGCGTATCACACCAATGTGCACCAGCTTGCACTAAAGAATCTGTTTTTGCTTTCGTTCTATTATATACATATACTTTATGACCATCTTGCATTAAGTGATAAACCATACTTTTTCCCATTACGCCAATACCAATGAAACCTATTGATACAGTTTTATGTTCCATTTTCTCATCCCCTTTGTTCTAATAAATCATTTACCATCTTTCGGAACTCTTTATTAAAGTCATCATCCATACTATTTTTCACATTTGAAAATAACATAACAAAAATTCCTTTTTCTTTATTAAAATTATTGAAAGTGTTCCAACCAGATAATACACCATGATTATGAAAATAATCTGGATATATATAAAAACTAAATGCATATTTCCGTTCTGCTGAAGGCGAAAACATTGCTTGTATACTTTGTTCAGAAAGAAGTTTTCCATTTATAATAGCGCTTCGTCTAACTTCTTCATATCTCCAACTGTCGTATACATCTCACCACAACCATATAGCCAATCCATGCCTAACTTCTGCGCTGGTACAAGCTCTTGATTTTTTTTCACATAACCCTTTGCAAAATTTTTATCTCCAGGTACCATATTTCCCATACCGGATTCATGCATATCTACTTTTAAAAATATGTTTTCTTTTATGTAATCTCCTAAAGGTTTTTTGGAGATATGTTCTATTATATAAGCAAGAACCATATAATTATAATCTGTATATCTCCAACCTGTTCCTGCAGGAAATTCTAAATTTTGACGTCCAATCCAATTAATTAACTGTAAACGGGAAGCAGCATTCACATTTCCTTTCGCATGTTCAGGTAAACCAGAGGTATGCGTTAATAAATGATATAGCGTAATATTTTTATTCTCCGGAAATGAAGGAATATATTTATTTACATTATCTTGAATATTCAATTTACCTTGTTCTTGCAACTGTAAAATAGATGTGGCAACAACTGTTTTCGTAATAGAACCGATACGATATTTTGTTTGAGGCGTATTTTCTATTTTATTTTGAACATCAGCATACCCATATCCTTTATTCAATATAACACGCTCTTTATCTGTTACCAAAACTGTTCCATTAAATTGCTTTCCGACTAAATATTGATCTAATTTTTGAGATATACTAGCATAATCAATTTGTTGCTCTTCTTTTTCTTCTATATTCCCTTGTACTTCCGATTCAATAGTAGGATTCACTTTAGTTGTTAATACAGTGTTTTCCTTTATATTGGGGCTAACAAGAAAATAGTATACTCCGCTGCCAACTATAGCAGACAGTGAAGCCATCACCATTACTTTTTTTATCATATTGATCCTCCATAATTCCTTCGCTAAAAATTATCCCCCCTATTCTATTATCAAACAATAAAAAAAAATCGCAACAATTTGTTGCGAAAAATTACATTTTTTCTTTTCTATACACACATACTTGATTCTTTCCATTTTTTTTCGCTTCATATAATGCAATGTCCGCTCGTTGCATTAATTCTTCTCTTGTAGTTCCTTGTTCATATAACGCAACTCCAAAGCTAGCTGTTAACTTCGAAATTCCAGTAAATTGCTTTGTTTCAATAAAGAATCGTAATGACTCCGCAACTTGAAATGCTTCCTTTTCTACTGTATTTGTCACTAATATAATGAATTCTTCTCCTCCCCATCTTGCAAATACATGTTGCTGCTCCACTTTAGATTTCATAAGCTCTGCAAGTTGTATTAATGCTAAATCGCCAAAATCATGACCATATGTGTCATTAACTGTTTTAAAATTATCTATATCAAATAAAATGATTGCTATTTTCTCATCACTACGTATTACCTTTTCCCATTCTACCTCTAGTATTTGTTGAAACTTTAAACGATTATAAATCTCTGTCAATGAATCTATCATAGCAAGTCTTTCTTGTTCTTGATAGATTTCATCTAATTCTGTAATTTCCGTGCACTTTACAATAAATCTTGATAAATCTTCTGGCAATGGTGTCGCACGTAATAGAAAAGTAGATACTACCCCTTCATAATTTAACATCTTAATTCTTCTACCACTAGATAAAGTATCGTCTAGCCATGTTATATCATGCGTCGTCGAGTAGTATCCATTTTCTCTAATAAAATGTTCAGCAAATACTAAATGTTGCTCACGATAGGCAAACAAATTTTCATATCCGAAAAAAGCCAAAAAATTTGTATTACAATCAACTATTTCATCATCTTCTACTATAAATAATAGATCATTTTGAAAATCAAACATCGTTTGAAGCAATTCCTGCTGCAAACTAACTTGCCTCACTAAAGAAAGTTGATACAAACTCTTATTCACTTCCTCTAACACTGCTTGCGGAGTTACAGGAGCTATTACAATATTACGTATTCCTAATGCAAGTACATCTGTGAATTCTTTTGTTATTTGTTGATCCCAAATGACAATGAATGTACTGTGCGGAGTATACATATTCTTTATATATTTTATTTGAGAATAATCTGTTACATACGTAATGATAATGTGTGGTTTCGTTCTTTGAAATAATAGTTCGCCCTCTTCAAAACTATTTGCTATAAACATACATTTGGGATGGATATTTTCTACCGTTTGTTGATGCTTACATCCATTTTCTATATAAAGGACATTTAACTGCAGATCTTGTAACACATTTTGGAAAACCGTATTCTCTAATAAAAAATGTAGTATGTTCATCACTAGTCTTCACTCACTTCATATATCTTGTTCTACTGAATTCCTCACAAACTTTTTTAAAAGACTGGTCTCCAATAAACTTTAATTTGTGAGAGATACATATTAACAAGCTAATTGAGAATGTTATCTTCGCTTTTCACTCTATAAATTCCTTTTTTAGTGTATGATTGTAGGAATTGTATCGTTTGTATGAATGCCCTAGCTAATTTTTAAAACTTGACAATTAAAATAAAGATATTATATTCTTAAATTCGATAACTTACAAAATGTAAGTAGTGTATATTATTTTTTTGAAGATAATTCGATATACAATTTGGAGGATATACAATGACAAACGACAACTTTTTTGATGTTCTATATGAACGCACATCTACACGTGCATTCAACCCAAATAAAGAAATCTCATCTACAGAATTACATGAGATTTTAAAAGCCGCAGCACAAGCACCTTCCGCTTGGAACTTACAACACTGGAAATTCCTTGTTTTTCAAGGTGAAGATGTACAAAAACGATTACACCCAATAGCTTATAACCAACAACAAATTCTTGATGCTTCTGCAGTAGTCGCTATTTTAGGCGATTTAGAAGCTTATAAAAATGTTGAGCCGGTATATGGTCCAATTGTAGAACAAGGATTTATGAAAGAAGAAGCAAAAGAACGCTTAGCTAAAAATATTGAATCTGCATATGCTCGTGAACAATTCCCAAGAGATGCTGCCTTTTCAAATGCATCTTTAGCAGCAATGCAACTTATGCTTGCAGCTAAAGCAACTGGTTGGGATACTTGTGCTATTGGTGGCTTCAATCCACAAGCACTGACAGACGAATTTAACGTTTCATCTCGTTACGTTCCAATTATGCTTATTACAATTGGTGAATCAACTTTAAAAGGCCACCCTGCACCTCGCATGAGCGTAGAGCAAGTGAGTGAGTGGGCAAAATAATAAAAAACGAAGGTAACTACGTTGCCTTCGTTTTTTTATTCCCTGTCATACTTTTGTAATATTACTACAAATCATTCGACATTTATACTTATGGAAAAGTATATTCTATTCCCTCCTCATAAATAAACGTGACGTTTCGTGTCGAATTTTGTTAAGGTGTTGAAATATACCCGTGTATTTTTGTTACAATTGTGATACAATGATAACAAATAGATAACAAGAGAGGGATTTTCATTGAGTTCATACGGAAGCTTTATCGCACTTTTATGTTACATAGTAACTGTACTGCTTCTATATTTTATTGGTGATGCCGCAAACATCTCCATTTTACAATTTCCAAAAGAAGAAGCATTCCAATTAGAATCAGAAAAACATACTGCACGATCCATTGTGCCACTACTCCTAGCTCTTCCTGTATATATCATCGTTTTATATAAAAGTAAAAAAGTGTAAAGGCTACCCATTTCATTTATTTCGGTGGTTTTTACATTTTTTGTTATATTCCCCCTATTTTAAACATCATTCCATACTAAACACCCAGCTAGTCATTTAAAATGAGAAAATCCCCTAGAAAAAATTCCACTCTCTGTCCAGTCACTAACTACCGAACTTACATAGATTATAAGTGTGAAGGGGGTGATGAGGATTATGTTTGGATCATTTGGATGCTGTGATAACTTTAGAGACTGTCATCATCGTGAAAGAGAGTGTGACCATCGCGAACATCGCGAGAAAGAGAGAGAAGTAGTTAGACCACAACAACCAGCTGTATGTAACGTACTTGCTAGCATTTCAGTTGGAACAGAGCTTTCTCTTTTAAGCATTAGAGGTAATGGCACTTTCAATAATGTAATTTTTGAAGGTTTCGCTAACGGTGTTGCTCTTTTCTCTGCTTTAGCTCGTAATAACAAAGATAACAAAGATAACAATAAAGACGATAAGAACAATCAAAATCGAAATACTTTTACTGGTATTTTACGTGTATGCCCAACTGATATCGTTGCAATCGCTATCTAATTCTGTCTCTTATCCTCAATAGTAAGCAAATAAGATTTACTTTTCTCATAGAAAAAACCTGAGACCGATTTCAAATCGGCTCAGGTTTTTTTATTGTTTATATGCTTTTAACTAGTTCAACAACTTCTTCAGCAGTTGACATCATTAATGCTTTTTCTGCTAATGTTTCCATTTCTGCTTTTGACAACTTGCTTAGCTGTGTTCTTGCAGGAAGAATAGATGTTGCACTCATACTGAACTCATCTAAACCTAATCCTAATAATAATGGGATAGCAAGTGAATCGCCCGCCATCTCACCACACATACCAGCCCATTTGCCTTCTTTATGAGCAGCATCGATAACCATTTTTACAAGACGTAAAATAGATGGGTTATATGGTTGGTATAAGTAAGATACTTGTTCGTTCATACGGTCTGCAGCCATTGTGTATTGGATTAAATCATTTGTTCCGATAGAGAAGAAGTCAACTTCTTTCGCGAATTGATCTGCTAATACTGCTGAAGCTGGGATTTCAACCATCATACCAACTTCAATAGAATCAGAAACAGTTGTACCCGCTTCTACAAGTTTCGCTTTCTCTTCTAATAAAATCGCTTTCGCTTGACGGAACTCATCAAGAGTCGCAATCATTGGGAACATAATTTTTAAGTTACCGTATACGCTAGCACGAAGTAATGCACGAAGTTGTGTACGGAACACATCTTGCTCATCAAGACATAAGCGAATTGCACGGTATCCTAAGAATGGGTTCATTTCTTTTGGTAAATGTAAGTATGGAAGCTCTTTATCTCCACCGATGTCAAGTGTACGAACAACGACTGGTTGACCTTCTTTTACACCTTCAAGAACTGCTTTATACGCTTCGAACTGCTCTTCTTCTGTTGGAAGATTATCACGGCCCATGTATAAGAATTCTGTACGGTATAAGCCAACGCCTTCTCCGCCATTATCGATAATACCTTGTACATCATTTGGTGTTCCGATATTTGCAACAAGCTCAACGTGATGTCCGTCACTTGTTACAGTAGCTTGGTCTTTTAATTTAGCCCATTCAGCTTTTTGCTCTTCAAATTTCGCTTTCTTTTCTTCAAACGAACGAAGAGTTTCTTCTGATGGATTTACAATTACTTCTCCATCTAAACCGTCAATGATAACGATATCGCCGTTTTGGATTTTCTCCATAACAACTTTCGTACCAACAACAGCTGGAATTTCCATAGAACGAGCCATAATTGCAGAGTGAGATGTACGTCCACCGATATCAGTAGTGAAACCTTTTGCATACTTACGGTTTAACTGAGCTGTATCAGATGGTGTTAAATCTTCAGCAATGATGATTACCTCTTCAGAAATTGTACCAGGATTTGAGAAGTTAATTCCTAGTAAATGTGCAAGAACGCGTTTTGTTACGTCACGAATGTCCGCAGCACGTTCTTTCATATATTCGTTATCCATGTTTTCAAACATAGAAATAAACATTGATGCAACTTCATCCATTGCAAATTCAGCATTTACTTTTTCGCTATTTACTTTATCTTTTACTGGGTTTACTAGTTCTGGATCATTTAACACTAATAAATGTGCTTCAAAGATCGCAGCTTTGTCAGCACCTAGTTCAGCAAATGCGTGGTCCTTAATGGCTTCTAATTCAGTTTTTGCTTTCTCAAGCGCAGCGTCTAAGCGTGCAATTTCTGCAGCTTCGTTTGTAATTGATTTCTTTTCGATGTTAAATTCAGGATTTTCAAGTCTGAAAGCCTTTGCAATAGCAATCCCACTTGATGCAGCGATCCCTTGAATGTTAAGAGTCATTATTCTCCTAATCCTTCATTTTTCATAGTTTCTTCGATAGCTGCTAGTGCTTGAGCTGCATCATCACCATTTGCAGTGATTTTAATTTCTGCGTTTTGTTGAATGCCTAAAGACATAACGCCCATGATTGATTTTAAGTTAACGTTCTTTCCGTTATACTCTAAGTTAATGTCAGAACCGAATTTGCTTGCAGTGTTTACAAGTAGAGTTGCTGGACGAGCATGAATTCCTGAGTCGCTAGTTACTTTAAAGATTTTTTCCATGATAATTTATCTCCTTTAAATTACAGTATTTTTTAGTTGTATAGACGTGAGTACTACACCATCTATTGTATATAATAGGCGATGTTCGGTCAACCACATCGCCTATTATAATTATAAACATTTTGCGTCAAATTCCTACTGAATGTCAATAATAGCGGTTTCGCCCTTCTTAACATTTCCATCTTTTTTCAATTCGACTTGTTGCCCTTGTTGTAAGTTTGTAAAGACAATTGGTGTAATGATAGATGGTGCATTTTCTTTTACAAATGCAAGATCTACTTTTAATAATGGTTGGCCTTGTTTCACCTTGTCGCCTTGTGCTACAAGCGCTTCAAAACCTTCACCATTTAATTTTACAGTATCAATACCGAAGTGGATTAAAATTTCTTTTCCGCCTTCAGATTGAATGCCAATCGCATGTTTTGTAGGGAATACATTGACAATCTCACCGTTCACTGGAGAAACTACTGTTCCTTCAGTTGGTTCAATTGCAAATCCGTCTCCCATCATTTTTCCTGAGAATACTTGGTCAGGTACTTCTGTAATTGGTAAGATTTTTCCTTCGATTGGTGATACAATTGTTTCATTTTCATCAACTTTTTGAGGAGTTTCTTCCACTTTTACAGGTTCTTCTTTTTCAACATGAGGTGTACGACCTGACATAATATCATGAATTTGTGATTTTAATGTGTCAGATTTCGGCCCGAAAATAGCTTGAATGTTATTTCCAACTTCAAGTACACCAGCTGCTCCAAGTTCTTTTAAGCGGTCTTTGTTTACATTCTTTTGTTCGTTAACTTGAACACGTAAACGAGTAATACAAGCATCTAAAGAAGCAATGTTTTCTTTACCACCAAGTGCTACTAATACTTCACGAGGAAGTTCGCCTGCTTCTGCTTTTCCTGCGCCGTCATTTGCATTTGCCACTTCACGACCAGGTGTTTTTAGATTCCATTTGCGAATTGCAAAGCGGAATCCGAAGTAGTAAATAACTGCTAGTACAAGACCAACAATAATTACCCACCACCATGCTGTACGGCCTGGTAATACACCGAATAATAGGAAGTCAATTAAACCACCAGAGAATGTCATACCAATTTTAACACCTAAAATTTGCATTGTCATAAATGATAGACCAGCAAATACAGCGTGAATTCCGAATAATACTGGCGCTACGAATAAGAATGAAAATTCAAGTGGCTCTGTAATACCTGTTAAGAAAGATGTTAATGCTGCAGAACCTAAAATACCTGCTGCTAATTTTTTATTTTCTGGACGTGCTTCATGGTACATTGCTAAAGCTGCTGCTGGAAGACCAAACATCATGAACGGATACTTACCAGTTGTAAATGTACCTGCTGTTAATTCTACACCGTCTTTTAACTGTGCCATAAAGATTTTTTGGTCACCACGGATTAATTCGCCAGCTGCATTTGTATACTGACCGAATTCGAACCAGAACGGTGAATAGAAAATGTGATGTAATCCAAATGGAATTAATGAACGTTCAATTAAACCGAATATAAATGCTGCGATTGTTCTATTTGCATCAATCATTTGATGTGAGAACGTGTTTAAGCCACCTTGAATGTATGGCCAAATGAAGCACATGATAATACCTACTATTAAAGAGAATGTTGCAGTTGCGATCGGTACGAAGCGCTTACCTGCAAAGAAACCTAAGTATGATGGTAATTCAATGTTGAAGTATTTATTATAGCAATATGCCGCTACTATACCGACGATAATACCACCAAATACTCCTGTTTGTAGCGTTGGAATACCTAATACGTTTGCATACGCTGGATCTGCAAATCCAATTTTTACTGGGTCTGCTCCAGAACTTGTTACTTTCACTAGCTTATCTACTTCTAAGAACACACTCATCGTTTTGTTCATAATTAAGTAGCCGACGAATGCTGCTAAACCAGCTACTCCGTCTCCACCAGCTAAACCAATTGCTACCCCAACTGCGAATAATAATGCAAGGTTAGCGAAAATAATATCACCAGATTGTTCCATAATTTTTGCAACCATTACGAACCAATCTGCTTTTAAAGCAGGAATAACATTTGTTAACTGTGGATTTTGAAATGCATTACCAAATCCAAGTAAAATACCTGCCGCCGGTAAAATCGCTACTGGAAGCATTAACGCTTTTCCGACTTTTTGAAGAACACCAAAGATCTTCTTAAACATGGAAACCCTTCCTCTCTTATCTATATTGATACCTTCCGACAAACGCCAAAAAGACATGAGGAAAAAAAGATAGAACGATAGCTATACAAAGGGTAGTATATCCCTTTCTCTAGCTTACATTCCTTACTTTTCTCCACTCATGCCTGATCGAATCAGTAACACGTGTCAAAAATAGGTTTACGTATAAGTTCACTATAATTAAGGCAAACGTTTTCGTTACTCACCTTAATGTGTTTGTCGAAATTTGTATAACTTTGCAATAGTTATTATACATAACTATTGTAAGCGATTCAATCATTTTTTTTAACGTTTTCATTTTAGACAAAAATATATGACTTTTTACACATGCTCTGCCTTCACTAAGCGTTGCAAGTGCATCGTTAAATAAATACTTTCAGCTTCATATACAGGTAGTTGCAACTCTTTTTGCATGACCTTAACTAGCTTCCAAGCCAAGTTATAGCAAACTGGATACTCCGCCTTTAATAAATCAGCAAAACTTTGCGATTCTTCTACTTTTTCTCCTTTTTTCACCCTCTCAATAGCATATTGAAGATGACGAATAAGGCGTAAATAATGAATGCTCTCTTGGTCTAATGTAATTTGTAAGTTTGTCTCAATTAAAGATACAAGTTGTGCAATGAGACGGGAGTTTTGATTAACTGAAGATAAATCAGAATTTGTAAGCGAACTGTAAATGTGAAGTGCAATAAAACCAATTTCTCCTTCTGGCAATGTAATTTGCAAACGAGAATTTAAAAGTTGTACAACACCTTCCGCAATTGCATATTCCTCTGGATAGAGCATTTTTGTTTCAACTAAAAAAGGGTTATCAATTGTAAGTCCTTGTTTTAACCTTTTAATCGCAAATGAAATATGATCCGTTAACGCAATATGAATATGTTCATTTAGTGGAGATTTCGCTTTTTCTTGAATGTACAGCATAATATCGTTCATCAATTCAATTAATTTTTCACTAATATGCGGCACTAATAATTTATATTGTTCACGATCACGTTCATTTTTTAAGACAAACATTTTTTCGATTTGTTCTTGCTCCAATACATCTTTCGCTTTTTTCCCAAATCCAATTCCTTTTCCAATCACTACTACTTCCTCGTGTTCAGGATGGCTAGCAATGATGACATTATTATTTAAAACTTTTTTAATTTCTAGATAATTATTCATATAACACCACCCTCGTACTTAAATAGCCTACTTTCATGTTACAGAATATTCTTCTTTGTCGTCAATGTAAAACATCTGCCATTTAATAAAAATTCATTTTTTAGACATGTTTATATATGATGCGTATAATGTAAGAGCAACTGTACATAGAAAGGAGATAACAGCATGATTAAAATGTTTGTAAGTGATATCGATGGTACAATGATGCAACACGGAGGTCTTATTGATGAACAAGATGTTGCGGCACTACGCAGCCTTGCCGAACAAAATGTTATTCTTTGCTTCGCTTCCGGAAGACTTGATAATGAAATTGCAGACTTAATGAAAGCTGTAAATACAAATTTTCATCGCATTAGTGTAAATGGTGTTTTTGTATATACACATGAAAATAAACAACTATTATCTGCAACTTTTGATTCCAGCATACTTCCCGATTTGTTAGCTATGACGAATGAAGATCCTTATTTCCGTTATGTAAGTGATGAGCATAATTATTACATTGAAGAGAAAACACCTTTTATTCAAGAACTTGAACAACAAGTAACTATGACTTCTGTTGAAGAACCAAACTTACTACAGAAGATTGATGATACAATTTTCCCAAATAAAATTTCTGTCGGTGGAACAAAGGAGAGCTTGCAACTCCTTCAGAAAAAAATTGATGAAAAATTCCACGGGAAAGTTAGTACTTTCATCTCAGCAGAACAATGTTTAGATGTAATGCCACCGAATGTTAGTAAAGGCTCTGCCATTTCTGTTTTATTAAATGAGTTTCAAATAAAACCTGAGGAAATTGCTTGTATAGGGGATTCTTACAATGATATTCCTATGTTTTCTTTAACTCCTCACAGTTTTGCTATGTCACAAGCAGATGATGCAGTAAAAAATCACGCTCACTATGTAGTAAATCACGTCAAAGATGCTGTTAACCACGTAATTGCTCATAATAAAAATACGACTCATTCCTTATAAGGATGAGTCGTATTTTTATTTCTTTACATGTTAACCATTTTCAATTCCACTGTACTTCACAAACTGAAATATACTATTTGTTACGTGCGATATTCGTAATAAATTTATAACGATCTCCACGATAAATACATTTCACGTACTCTAGCGGTACCTCACCTTCTGAATATGACCATTGACGCATTACAAGTACAGGCGCCTTTTTAGGAATATGCAGATGTTCAGCTTCATTTTCCGTCGCAACGGAAGCTTCAATTGACTGAGTAGCGCTAACAAGTTTAAAGCCCAGTTTTTTCTCTAAATGTTCATATAAAGATTGTTGCAATATCTCTTCGTTAATATCTTTTACAAGAGCTGGCGACAAATATGTCGTCTCAAAAGCAATCGGTTCATCATCAGCTAAGCGAATACGCCTCACTTCATAAACCGATTCCCCCTCCTGTATTCTCAACCGGTCTGCTATTTTCGCAGTAGCTGGAACTAGGCGGAAACTAAGTAATTGACTACTTGGGTTCATCCCACGAGAAATCATGTCTTCTGTGAATCCCGTCATTCCTTGCAATTTTTGTTCCACTTTCGGAAGTTGGACAAATGTTCCAATTCCACGCTTCCGATATAAATAGCCTTGTTCCACTAAATTATTAATCGCCTGTCTGATTGTCATTCGACTCACTTCGAACTTATCACAAAGTTCATTCTCAGATGGGATTTTATCTCCCGGCTTCCATTCGCCGTCCTCAATTAGCTGTTTCACCCACTCTTGAATCTGATAATAGATCGGAAATGGTGAATACTTGTCGATGTTCATCAGCAATCGCCTCACTGCATAAAGATAGAGCTTCTTGATCAGCGATTACGGTTACATTCGGATGACGTTGTAAAACTGTAGCCGGACACTCTTCACTATATTCACCTTGCAATAATTCTTTAACAGCTTCTGCCTTTTTAGAACCCATAGCAACTAGTAGAACTTGTTTCGCTTTCATAATGCTTCCAATTCCCATTGTAATCGCATGAGTTGGCACATCTTCTTCTTTTTCGAAGAAGCGAAGGTTTGCTTGGCGTGTAGATTCTGTTAATTCAACAATGTTTGTTGGAGAATTAAACGGTGTTCCTGGCTCATTAAATCCGATGTGACCGTTTTCACCGATTCCAAGAATCTGTAGGTCAACTGGGTTAGCAGCTAGAATGCTCTCGTAACGTTTGCACTCTTCCTCTAAATCACTTGCCATCCCGTTTGGTACATAAGTTTGTTTAAATGGAAGATGATCAAACAACTGTTCTTGCATGAAATAATGATAGCTGTTTTTATCTTCATGTGGTAAATTTACGTACTCATCTAAGTTTACAGTGGTTACACGGCTTGTATCAAGTTTATTTTTTCGCATTTCTGCATAAATACCTAATGGAGAGCTTCCTGTAGCCATTCCTAACGTTGGATTTTCTTTTGTTTTTACAACTTCTTCAATTAATTTATAACCTGCTTCTGCTAGTTCTTCTGGAGTTTTTACAACAAGAATATTCATTTAATTACTTCCCTTCCTTCATATGAATTCCTAAACGAACCGTATCATATACATGTAAATCTTCATTCATCACAACAAAGTCTGCATCTTTTCCTACCGCTAATGCACCTTTATTATTTAATCCAAACTCTTCTGCTTGGTTAACTGATGTCATCAGTACTGCATCTTCGATTGAACAACCTGTAAATTCAATTACATTTCGGAAAGCTTGATCCATTTTTAAAATACTACCAGCTAATGTTCCATCTTCTAATCGAGCACTACCATCTTTTACATGTACTGGCTGTCCGCCAAGCTCATATAATCCATCTTCAAGACCCTTTGCACGCATTGCGTCAGTGATAACACTTACTTTTTTTGGTCCTTTTAACTTATATGCTAATTTCACCATATCAGGGTGAATATGAATGCCATCTGTAATTACTTCAACCATTACATCTGGATTTAATAACACATGACCAACAACTCCTGGTTCACGGTGATGTAATCCACGCATTTGATTGTATAAATGTGTCGCATGTGTAATCTTTCTATTTTTTAGTTGCGCATCAATTGCATCTGTATGCCCCATTGTGCCAACTACACCAGTTTCAGCAAGATATTGTTCAAACTCTAACGCTCCCTCTTCTTCTGGTGCATATGTTACTAATTTAATTAAATTCCCACTTGCTTCTTGCCATTGTTTAAATTGCTCAATATTTGCAGGAACGATATGTTCAAGTGGTTGTGCACCTGCACGTTTCTTTGAAACATAAGGTCCTTCTAAGTGAATATATTCGAAATGCGCTCCTTTTTCTTTTGCTTCTTTTGCAGCAGTTAACGCTGCTTCAATTGCCTCTGGAGCTTGTGTCATTGTTGTTGGGAAGTAAGTTGTAACCCCTTCTTTTAACATTTCTTTACCTAGAGTTACTAACCCATCGCTATTTGCATCCATCGCATCAATATCGTATCCACCATGAATATGAACATCGATCATACCTGGAATTACAATCTTCCCTGTAGCATCAAAAACAGTTTCATTTTCTTGTGGTACATATTGAGCCATCAAACCAATTTCTTTAATGGTTTCTGCGTAACGAATAAATCCGTTTTCCACTATTTCTTGACCTGTGTAAATTTTGGCATTGATGACAATTTGCGTTTTCATTTTCATCGATCCTTTCCCATGAATTACCTACTTGTTATTATTACCTTATTCGCCTAGTTCCATCTTAATATACGCACGAGTAGTTGTCTATACATTCTAATGAAATTTCCTTTTTATTCAACAGAAAAGGAAATTTCTTACGTCTCTTATAATTATAATATATATTATTCATTTTTCCAAAAAGGGACAGTATCGCCCCCTAATCTAGAAATCACTTCAATAATGGCATTAACCCGCTAGATTCTAACATAATATGTTCACCATCTGTTTCCATTTCTACTGTACGTTTATTCGTTCTATATACCATTATACCGTGCCTTTTTAAGCGTTTCACTACACTTTGGTGAGGATGTCCATACGGATTACTACTCCCGTACGACAAAATAGCAAACTGCGGTTCCACTTTTTTTATAAACGTTTCACTTGTTGAAGTATATGAGCCGTGATGCCCCACTTTTAACACATCTGCATGGACATCAAATTGTTTTAATATTTCATGTTCTGTCCGTACATCCGCGTCACCCATTAATAAAAAATCCGCTTTTCCATATCGCACCTTTAAAACAATTGAGGATTCATTATTTTCATCTTTTGATTTCCCGTTGTTTAATACTTGTATAGAAACATGTGGATCCAGCGGTATATATTGTCCTTCCTTTACTGAAACGAAAGGTATCCCTCTTTTTTTAATATTATTCCGATACGTATGATAAGTAAGAGAACTATATGTTTTTCCGCTATCTAATATAAGCGATACCGGCATTTGCTCTACAATTGGAATTAACCCCCCTATGTGATCCATATCGGGATGCGTACTGACAATTACATCTAAATGATTAATCCCTTTCTCAATTAATTTCTGAATAATAACCTCTCCTGCTTCATAAGGTCCTCCATCAATTAACATTGTTTGTCCATTTGGCATTATAATAAGTGTTGCGTCACCTTGCCCCACTTTTAAAAAGCTCACTTTCATTTTACTAAGATGTTGCCGATGCATATGTAAAGGAGACGTAGTATGAATGGACATCATATACCTTTTAGCTGATGCGCTATTTAAAGAAAAACATAATAAAACAGAAACTAATAATAAAATAATCCGCATACCTCTCATAACTCGTCTCCTTTTTTCATTTAGTATGGCACTGTAAATAATTGATATACAAAAAAAGCTTAGCAAAATGCTAAGCTTTTATTTCGATATCTCTTGTAAGGAACCGAAGAATAAATCTGCTTCATTCATTTGTTCATTCTCTTCAGAAAGCAGTGGTAAATCATCTAATGTTTTCAATCCAAATGTGTCCAAAAATTCTTTTGTTGTTCCGTATAAAATAGGACGCCCTGGTCCTTCTGCTCTTCCCATTTCTTTTATAAGTAAATGTGAAACCAACGTTTGTAACGCCTTATCGGTTTTAACTCCTCTAATCTCTTCCATTTCAGTCCTTGTGATTGGTTGGCGATATGCAACAATCGCTAAAGTTTCGAGGGCAGCTTGTGAGAGTGAAGCAGCTGTTGGTGTATCTATTAATTTTTGATAATATGAAGCATGTTCTTTCTTTGTAGCAAAACGATATACTTTTGCATACTGTACAATTTGCAAACCACGGTTTGCACCTTCACATTCTTGTTGCATTTCTTCTAAAATATTAATTACTTCATTCATTTCGATTTCAAGAACTTTTGCTATTTGTTCTGGATAAATCCCTTCATCACCAGAAACAAATAAAAGGCCTTCAATAATTGACTTTTGTTCTTTCCTATCCATTTCACGAGCTCCTTCCTTCTATTTTCCCATAAAAATACACATCAAAAAACCGAATCACAATTAATGCGTTCGGTTCAATATTTTTTCTCTTGTTCCAAACGATACATTAAAACATAGCATGAGATAAAATGTTTCTATCCCATTTTCACATACTTGCTCTATGCAGATTTATTAGAGCTTGATACGAAAATTTCATCAAAATTATGTTCTTGCTCAATTATGATTTGTTGATTTTTCATAAGTTCCAGAACTGCTAAAAATGTTACAACCATTATTTCACGTTCATCATCAACAAACAAATCGTAAAAACTTTGGCGACCACCCTTTATTTTTAACTGCTTTAAAATATCAGTCATTCGCTGTTCAATTGGTATTTCTTGACGAGTAATACGTGTTGTTACAGGTTTTTTTGCCTTTTTACGGCGCATTAATTTTTGAAATGCTGCTAGCATATCATATAACGTAACATCAAGAGGTAAGCTTGTCTCCTCTTCTTGTTGCAACGATGTAAAGTCAATTGGTGGACGTGTATATAGCTGTGCTCTTTCTTGTTCTCTTTCTTTTAACTCAGTAGCAACTTGCTTATATTTCTTATATTCAATTAACCTCTCCATCAATTCTTGACGAGGATCATCTATAAAATCATCACCGTTATCAAGTACATCTTCTTCATGTTTCGGCAACAACATCTTACTTTTAATTTGTAATAACGTTGCAGCCATTACTAAATACTCACTTGCAACATCTAATTGAAGTTCTTTCATCGTATGCACATAAGATAAATATTGCTCTGTAATATCTGCTACAGGAATATTATATATATCAATTTCATAACGATGTATTAAATGTAACAATAGATCTAACGGCCCTTCAAAAGCCTCTACTTTAAAATTATATTGCACAAAGCATCCCACCACATTTTTTCTATAACAACATAAGTATAGAGCATACTCATGTTCTATCCAACCTTTTTAAGAAATTTAATTAAAAATAGACCGATGCCTATGTCATCATGCCCACCACTTCATATGATAACAGTGTAGTAAGAACAATGTAGGAGGTCAAAAAACTATGGGTCACGTTGATTGTGGTTTTAGCGGTGGGTTCGCATTACTTGTTGTACTGTTTATTTTACTAATTATTGTAGGAGCAGCTTGCTTCTGCTAATATGAACAATAACGGCTAGGGGGAAACCTCCTAGTCGTTTATTGTTCATATTTCTATGATACACTTATATGTATAACCGTTAGATAGGAGCGAGAAAACATGTATCCTACCGAATACATACAATTTTTAATTCATTTCCATGGAGATTATGACTATTTTGAATGCCACGAAATACTAGAAGAGTATTGGAAAACAAAACCAAGAGGTAATCGTGATCATTACTTAGTTGGTCTCATTCAAATCGCAGTTTCTTTATACCACCAAAGACGTGCTAATTGGAATGGTTCCACAAAAATGATGAAAAGCGCAATCACAATTTTAGAAAAAAGCGGTGTGCCTTTACAACGTTTAGGGATTAATCAAGTACAACTTCTTTCCTTGCTCAATGAAAGATTGCAATCTATCCATAAAAAAGAACGTTTTGTACCTTTATTTTTACCCTTATCAGATCCATCGTTAGAGAAGCAGTGCATAAAGTTATGTCAAAAACAAAACCTCTCTTGGAAAGACTTGAATGCTATCCCAGGTGAATATATTATAAACAAGCACACTATGCGTGATCGCACAGAGGTCATTACTGAACGAAACGAACAATTACAAAAAAGAAAGCAGAGATAATAAACTACTTATCTCTGCTTTCACGAATGTATATTTTGTTCTAGCCCTTTACATTTTTCGCAAAAACTTGCCGTTTGCTCATTTCCGCAAATTGTAAACTCAAGAAATTTACTCTTTAACTCTTGAACCATCTTCGTCCCAATCCCCACATGACGGTGAGACGGGTTCACACTCAAATGCTGAATTTCTAATACTTGATTCTCTTTTTTTACAATCCCCATTATTCCAACAAAATCTTCATTTTCTTTCCACAAATACAATTGCCAATCATCTTTTGCTTCATATTCTTTCATTGTCAATTGTAATGTTTTCACATCTTTTTCAGTTGGCATAAACGAAAGAAGCCCCATTGCAATTTTTTCATAACTTTTTTTAAAACGAATTAACATAACCCTTATCCCTTCTTACAAAAGTTACAAACTAGTAATCCCCTCAATCACTCTTTTCATATCACATTCATTTTACAATATTTTCAACAGAGTGAGAAGAGTCTAAAACAACTTGATAATCATACAAAGCGAAAAGAAGAAAGTCAAATCTATGTTTCAGCACTATTCCTTTAATAAATAGAGTTAAAAAAAGAAAATTTTATATGGAATGGAAAGAAACATATCATTCAACAGCACTTCATTTATAGTTACCCTAAAGCAGCACAATTCTAGCAAAATTAATATAACAAAAAATATTTATTGAAACATATAATGTAATGTATTCTATGTAATTGGTTAAAGGTTTGTTCTCACAAGCAATATATTTTAGCAACAATACTACTTGTATGATGAGCTGTAGAAGAAGTACTCAATCTCATTAAAAATAAAAAAGAGAGCAAAAGCTCTCTTTTTCCTTACCTTATTCTTCCCAAACTTTAACTTCTTTCATTACATCGCCTTGACGCATTTTTAATACTGTTTCAATACCGCTTGTTGCTTTACCAAATACAGTATGAACACCATCTAAATGCGGTTGTGGCTCATGAACGATAAAGAATTGGCTACCGCCTGTGTTACGGCCAGCGTGAGCCATAGAAAGTGATCCTACAAGGTGTCTATGAGGGTTTCCATCAGTTTCACATGGAATAGAGTAACCTGGGCCACCTGCACCTGTACCTGTTGGGTCTCCACCTTGGCTTACGAAGCCAGGAATAACACGGTGGAATGTAACACCGTCATAAAATCCTTGCTCTGCTAATTTTTTAAAGTTTTCTACTGTTTTCGGTGCTTCTTCTGGGAAAAATTCCAAGTCGATTTTTTCACCGTTTTCCATTAATATGTATCCTAAAGTTTTCATGCGTATATGTCTCCTTTCAATTATCTCAGCACTATATTACCACATTCATGACTAGAAACAAAAAGAATCCGACAATCTAGATACTTCTTTTTTGAAATGTGGAAAAAGCTAGGTGACAAATAAGAAATATATACTATAATAACTTTGTTGCCCGAAAATTTTAGAAAGAGAAAGGGAGCGATTTTTCGTGAAAACGAAATTATTAGCTCTGCTATTAGCTGTAACGGTATTTATGATGCCAACAGCTTCATTTGCAGACATCATCGAGGGAGAATCAATTGTTACATTAGGAGAGAACTTATCCGAACAACAAAAACAAGATCTGTTAAAAGAAATGAAAGCACCAAAAGATGCTACAATTATCACTGTATCTAATGCGGAAGAACATAAATTTCTAGAAGGCATTGTTCCAAAAGCACAAATTGGTACGAGAGCAATTTCTTCTTCTATGATTACATACACAAAACCAGGATCTGGTCTTATTGTACGATCAAAGAACATTAACTGGGTAACAGATGCAATGTACACTAACGCTTTGATTACAGCAGGTGTAAAAGATGCAGAAATTCAAATTACTGCACCTTTTAAAGTTTCAGGAACTGCAGCTTTAACTGGATTAATGAAAGCATACGAAACTGCGTCCAATAAACAAATTCCTGAAGAAGTTAAAAAAGTAGCGAATGAAGAAATGGTACAAACAGCCCAGCTTGGTGATAAAATTGGTGAAGAAAAAGCAGTTCAACTTGTTGCAAAAATTAAAGAAGAAATTGCAAAAGAACAGCCAAAAACAACAGAAGATTTACGTTCATTAATTAAAAAAATTGCTGACCAACTCGGCATTACATTAACAGATGAACAGTTAGATAACTTAGTATCGTTATTTGATAAAATGAAGAATCTTAATATCGATTGGAATCAAGTTGGTAGTCAATTAAACAAAGCAAAAGAACATGTTTCTGCCTTTTTAGGATCTGAAGAAGGGCAAAGTTTTCTAGATAAAGTGAAAGATTTCTTCTCAAGTATCATTGATTTTGTTAAATCTTTATTCAAGTAAAAAAGAAGCCCGCCAATGACGGGCTTCTTTTTTATACAAGTAACGGTAATTTCATAACAGCCTCTTCAACCGAACGCACTATATGATTTGCTTTCTCCTTTACATATGGATGGGCATGATGAAGAGTAAATGAATGCGGGGTTACTTCAAACATAGAAATATCATTGAAAGAATCTCCAATACAAGCAACTTCATTTGCTTCAATTTGCAAATGATCCATTAGTCGCTTTAGAGCACTCCCCTTACTCACGCCTCTTGGCATAATATCAACATAGCGTTTACCTGATATAAAAACTTCCGCTTCGCCTTGAAACGTATCTCGTAGCTCTTGATCTAACGTCACAATTTTCTCTTCTTCTCCAAAAACAAACAATTTTGCAGGGTGTACAGTCTTACCAAACTCTTCTTCTAACGCTTCAATTTCAGCGATATGCACGCCCATATATGCTTCAAAATTATGGTGATGTTCATTCTTCCTTTTTGTATATCGCTGCTCATTTGCACAAACAATATCCGCTAGTCCTTTTTTATGTATATATCGATATATTTCCTGGGCAACCACATTTTCAAAACTCGATTCATGAAATAAATTTCCATCTGGAAGTAACATTGTCGCTCCATTTAAGCCAGTTGTGTAATATGGGAATGCAAACCTTTTTACAACTTCATCAATTCTGTGTGTAAAGCGGCCAGAGGCAAAACAAATATTTGTCCCTTTCTCAGCTAACCAACACAGCGCACGTTCATCTTCTTTTTGCATATGATTCACATCGTAAACGAGCGTGTCATCTAAATCACTTACAAATAATTTAATCATGTCCTCTTCCCCTTTCATACACAATATCTACTCTAAGTGTACACAAAAAATGTTTGATTTTTGTTAAAAAATAATAAATTTTTGCTAAAAAAAATAAACGGGTGTATAATCCCGTTTATTTTTGTCTTTTTACATTTTGAGGTCTTACAATACTTGGTCGTACTTTTAAACTAGACATCGTTGGACGGAGTAAAATTTTTGTTAACGCGCCCCAATCAAATGGTAAAAACGGCCATAAATAAGGTGTTTGTAAACTTTTTATAGACGTTAAAAATAAAATTAATATCGTCATACCAATTACAAATCCCATCTCATGGAAGAGACCTGTTAAAATAATAACAAACAATTTCCCAACCTTATTCCCTAATCCTAGTTCATAACTCGGTGTTGCATATGCACCAACCATCGAAACTGCTACATACAAAATTACTTCTGGCACAAACAAACCTACATCAATTGCAATTTGACCAATTAATATAGCGGAAATTAACCCTGCTGCAGACGATAACGGCGTTGGAGTATGAATGGCTGCCATCCTTAAAAACTCAAGTCCGACCTCTGCCATTAACACCTGTAATAAAATTGGTAAATGCGTCATCTTAGTCGGTCCAATAAAAGCAAGATTTGCTGGCAAAAGAGTTGGATCAAATACAAACACTAACCAAAATGGTAATAAAAATAACGAGAATATAACACCTAAAAAGCGCACCCAGCGTAAAAATGTACCGACAGCTGGATTTTGTCTAAACTCTTCCGCGTGCTGTAAATGATGAAAATATGTTGTCGGTGTAATCATAGCACTTGGCGATGTGTCAACAAGTACTAACACATGTCCTTCTAGTAGATGATTTGCTGCTACATCTGGCCTTTCTGTATATCGAATAAGTGGGAATGGGTTATAGCTTTGCTTTACAACAAATTCTTCTACTGTTTTATCCGCCATCGTAATTCCATCTACATCGATGTTATTTAATTCTTGTTTTATAATCTTTACTAAATCTGGATTTGCAACATCTTGAACGTATGTAATACAAATATCCGTTTGCGATCTATCTCCTACTCGAACCATTTCATTTCGAAGACGTGGATCTCGAATTCTCCTACGAATTAACGCTGTATTTACAACGATATTTTCAACAAATCCATCCCTCGCACCTCGTACTACCTTTTCGGTATCCGGTTCTGTCGGTGTTCGCCCTGGATAACTACGAACATCGATCGCGAACGCTTCCGTTTCACCTTCCACAAATATCACGATCAGTCCTGATAATACTTGGAGCATTACCTCATCCATCGTTTTCACTTTACTTACTTGTTGATGGATTAAGCGATTCTCTAAAAGCTTCACTGTATCTTCTTCTACATCCCTTATCTCATTTGTATCCACCGCTTCTTCTAAAATAGGGATAATATAATTTGTATCACAAAGTCCGTTTACAAATAACACACCAATTTCTTTATTCAAAATTTGAAATTTACGAATGCCGACATCGTATGTAACGCCTAGTCCAACTGTCTGCTTTAAATAATTTTCATTGTCACTTATGAAAGTTGATATAGGGATATCCACTTTTTTAGGCTTCGTCATAAAAACCACTCCTTTCCAAAATTAATTGAATTGCTTTCTTCGTAATAGGTGATCCCCTCTCCCATTCATCATTTCCACACATCTTACCAATGTCACCGACTCCAACAATGACAGGAACATTTAAATCGTCTAAACAATATATTGTATCTCCGCTAATCCTGCCAATTTCACCATCTGGAAGTCCAAATTTATCAACACCGTATTCGGTTAAATTCCCGTTCCGATCTACACTTACATCTACACGTGCCCATTCCCAATGATGCGTATTAGACGCTACTGCTAAAATACCGAGCACATCAATTTGTTTATGGGTAGCCACATATTTTAATGCCTTTTCACCAGATCCTTCTCCAATAAATCCACTGTCATCAAACATGACAAATACAGGGTCATATGGCGTTTGCATAATAAGCTCAACAACTTTTTTCCCTGTCAATTTGGTTGGATTACTTTGTGATGCTGAAATACACCTTCCCCCAAATTCCTTCGTTAAAAGCTCAATTGTCCGCTTTGCATATTCATCTCCATCTGTGACCAAAACAACCCTTCGTCTCATTTGATTTATCCTTTCGGTTTACATATAAGTGCTATAAAAAATGAAAACAATATCGCTGCGGAAATGCCCGCAGACGTTAAACTAAACATGCCAATACCAATTCCTAAATATCCATGTTTTTCTGCTGCATGCATTGCTCCGTGCAATAGTGAATGTCCAAAACTTGTAATAGGGACTGTCGCTCCAGCACCTGCAAATTTTATTAGTTTATCGTACAATCCAAATCCATCTAAAATTGCTCCGATGACTACAAAAGTTGCCATTAAATGAGCTGGTGTTAACTTTACGAAATCTAACAATAGTTGCCCAATTAAACAAATAGATCCACCTACAAGAAATGCATATATAAAATCCACAATTCACTCTCCTTTAACTCTCTCAAATACGACACCATGTGCAATTGTTGGAATCGTTTCCTTCTGTTGCATCATCATCGGGCTTAATAATGCACCAGTCGCAACGACAAAAATTCGTTGTAAATTCCCTTTTTGCATCTCGTGTAATAAATGGCCATACGTAACAACTGCTGAACAAGCGCAACCACTACCACCTGCAAACACTTCTTCTTGACTTGATTCATAAATCATCAATCCACAATCATTGTATATATGCCCAAGATCATAACCTTCCTCAAGTAAAAGTTGTTTCGCAATCGGCGTCCCAACAGCTGATAAATCACCCGTAACAATCAAATCATAATCATCGGCACTTCTTCTTAAATCTTCAAAATGTTGTTGAATTGTATGAGCTGCTGCTGGAGCCATCGCTGCCCCCATATCCAAAGGATTTGTAATTCCTAAATCTTGCACTTTTCCGATAGTAGCTGACGTAATTTTAATTGCACTTTTTTCATTGCTAATTAATATAGATCCTGCACCAGTCACAGTTGAATTTGCTGTCCCTGGTTTTTGCCCACCGTACTCTGTTGGATAGCGAAATTGTCTTTCAGCCGTTGCATTATGACTGCTTACTGTAGCTAAGACACGATTTGCAAATCCACCGTCTATAAAAGCTGAGCCAACTGCTAAAGTCTCCATAGACGTTGCACAAGCGCTAAACATTCCTAAAAAAGGAATGCCCCACTTACGCGCAACATAATTTGCTGTCACTGTTTGATTTAATAAATCTCCCGCTAAAAAGAAATCAATTTGCGATGTTTTTATATTCCCTTTTTGCACTGCTTGTTGAATTGAGTCTGACATTAATCTTCGTTCGGCGAGCTCCCAATTTTCTTCTCCACAATGCAAGTCATCATATGAAATATCAAATTTTTTCCCAAGAGGGCCCTCAGCTTCTTTCGGACCGACAGCAGTACCCGTTGCATTCACATATATATCATTTTGAAATACCCACGTTTGTTTTCCGGTCAACCTCATACTAGCCCCTCCTTTAAGACATAAAAATTTTAAAGGTATACCTTATTAACCCAATGACATATGCACCAACAACCCCAAATACAATCACACTTCCTGCCAGTTTAAACATATTTGTAGCAATCCCTAGAACAACCCCTTCGCTCTTATGTTCTAAGGCAGCGCTCGCCATAGAATTTGCAAATCCCGTTACCGGTACCGCTGATCCTGCTCCAGCAAATTGACCGATTTTATCATATACACCACACCCTGTTAAAATCGCGGATAATAAAACAAGGGTTGCAACAGTTGGGTTTCCTGCCTCTTGTTCACTGAAGTGAAAATAATGTATATAAAATTTCATCAATACTTCTCCAACTGTGCAAATGAGTCCACCTACAAGAAATGCTTTGATACAATTTAGTAAATAGTTTGGCTTTGGATGATACTCCTTCACTTTATTTATGTAATCATCCTTCAATTTCTGACTTGTCATTTATATACTGCCTCCTACTTTACGAAATAAATCCAGTGAAACAACGATCCTATTACTTTCCCAAGTACAAGGGCAACGAGTAAAACAATAATCTTCCCCTCTACCCCTACTCGTTTCGCTAAAATAGGCAGAACATTTAACACCTCTGTTAATGCCGCAGCAAGCATTCCAATGAACGTGCCACAAAATATCCCTAATATAACGAGCCAATATTGCGACGTTTGAAATGTAATGTTTTTCAAACTGCACCAAGCCCCTGTTAAAGTACCTGCAATGACTGCCCACTCAAAATATTGAATATGCTTTCCACTTCTCGTTAATTGGGCTAAACGGGGGATTATACCAAGTACAGCTAAAAATGCGACATATCCGCTACCTACCGCAATCCCTCCAGCTAAACCAATTAAAATAACAAATCCAGACTCAATCATCGGTAAGTTGTTTCATATTATCCTTGTTTTCATTAACGATTACATACTGATCAAGTGACTGTTGGTATTGAAACATCTCAACTTCTAGCGGACTCGGCTCTTCATTAATTCGCTTTTGAAATACATGATTAAAGAATAAAACCATCCCTAAGCCAAGACCTAAAGAATAAGGAATTTGAAATAAAAGTGGTTGCGCATTAAATTCTCCAGTAATCATGTAATATAACCGTTGATGTACTTGTTGCATACTTACATCTTCATGGAAATAAATGATCGCAAGGGCCGCTCCAATGAAAAGTAATAGCCATACAAGCCCGAAAAAAATTGGGTGTGTCTTCTTTTTTTCGTATATAATTTCAACAAGAGTTTGTCCAGAACCGAGTAAATTAATTTGTAGATGAGATGCTTTCTGTTGAATAATCTCAATTACTTTCATAACATCAATTACAACATGCGTCTTATCATGCGCTGTTATTTTGTAAACTATCTCATTTTGTAACAACTCAACTACGGAAGAATCTCCGGCAAGTTGAGCAACATCGCCCAGCTTTACTTCATAAGTAGGAGAAACTTTTAAACGATTGCGCATTTTAATATAAATCGTTTGTTCCAACTTTCATTCACCCCTTCACTCTTCCTCGTAGTTGTAGTATGGTTATTGAATTTTTTTCTAATACAATTTTTTCATAAAAAAACATCTGCACCATTTCGGTACAGATGTTTTTTACTTATGCCTTTTTCTTAAATAAGTTTGCAATACTTAATGCAAGCCCTCCCCAAATGACTACTATTCCAATAACCATCATCATAATTGCTGATCCACTCATTATGAAACACCTCGATCTTTCCATTCTTTTTCAAGCTTGGCAGAATCCGAATGTATTTGTGCATTCCATTTCTTTAGACTAATAATTAGCGCAACAATAAGGAAGGCTGCTGCTATCGACCAACCATACGTTACAACAAACTCAGTCGGATAATCTCCATAATTCTTTTTAATATTTTGGATTGTACCATCAATTAGCATATACCCTAACATAAGCGGAGTAATAACGAGTAAACTCACTCTCCAAAACATTCCTAATTTAATATCAGATACAAAGTTTGCATGATTTTGATAAACTGGTAAACGACGTAAAATGAGCCCTATCGTCACTACTTCCGCAAGTGCAATTGTAATTAATCCGAAATTATTAGCGAAATAGTCGACAACATCTAAGAACATAAGCCCACCACGTGTTGCAAATACAAGAGAAACTAACACGAGAAGGGTTCCCATAATTCCAATGGTTTTTTCCCGACTTAAACTGAATTTTTCAGATACAGCGGCAAAACATACTTCCGCGAGTGAAATAAGTGATGTGATTCCAGCAACCGTTAACGATAAGAAAAATAATACACCAAACAACGGTGACATCGGCAATTCATTAATAATTTGCGGAAATACTACGAACGCAAGCCCAACGCCAGCACTTGCTACTTTATCAACCGGTACTCCCATATTATTCGCCATAAATCCAAGAGCTGCAAAGACCCCAATACCTGCTAATAATTCAAATCCTGAGTTTGCAAATCCAGTAATAAAGGCATTATTTGTTGTATCCGAGTTTTTCGGTAAATAACTAGAATACGTAATCATAATTCCAAATGCTAAAGATAAACTAAAGAATATTTGACCATAAGCAGCAAGCCATACTTTCCCATCAAAAATACGACTCCAATCTGGTTTAAAGAATGCATCTAGTCCTTGCATAGCACCTTCCATCGTCACTGCACGAACGACGATAATAAGGAACATAACAACTAATAAAGGAATAAATATACGGTTAACAACTTCTATTCCTTTTTTAACTCCTTTAAATGCAACGCCAAGTACAATAATCCAAACGAGAGCTAATGGAATTAATACTTCCGGTACAAGTCCTCCAAATTGCCCTGGCTTATCTGCAACATGTAAGTACTCTTTAAATAAAAATGATTGCGTGTCTTTTCCCCATGCTCCAGTAATTGCAAAGTATGTATACGATATAGACCAAGCAATAATCACTGCATAATATGTTGAAACGATAAATGTTACGCACATTTGCCACCATCCAATAAATTCGGCACGCGGGCTAATACGGAAAAATGTAAGTGGTGCTGAACCACGATGACGATGACCAAGGGCAAACTCAAACGCTAACAATGAAATACCAGTCGTTAATAATGCAAATAAGTACGGTAAAAAGAATGCTCCTCCTCCATTTTCATACGCTGTATAAGGAAAACGCCATATGTTTCCTAATCCAACGGCAGATCCGACCGCTGCAAAAATAAATCCAGCTCTCGTTCCCCATTGTTGCCTCGTTTCCATGTTTCCTTCCCCCTTTATGACAAGTTCATACTTGGATTATATTTTAAATTAACTAAATTATCAATAAATTCTGTTAATTTTTGCGAAAATTAACATCTCTCTCCTATTAACGGCATAAAAAAATCGAATAGACAATTATTCGTCTATTCGATCTTTCATCTGTTTTAATATTTTCTTTTCAAGTCTTGAAACTTGTACTTGCGAAATGCCTATGCGCTCTGCTACTTCTGACTGTGTTTGATCTTTATAGTAACGCAAGTATACAATTAAGCGCTCTCGTTCATCTAGTTCTCTAATCGCTTCTTTTAAAGCAATTTTATCGAACCATTTCGTTTCAGATTGATCTGCAATTTGATCTAAAATAGTGATTGGATCTCCATCGTTTTCATATACAGTTTCATGTATAGACGAAGGGGCCCGGCTCGCTTCTTGTGCTAGAACAACTTCCTCTGGCGTTAGTTCTAGTGCCTCTGCCACTTCATTAATCGTTGGAGCCCTTCCGAATTCTTTCGAAAGCTCATCTCTCATCTTTCGAATTTTGTTTCCTGTTTCTTTTAAAGACCTACTAACTTTCACTGATCCATCATCACGTAAGAAACGTTGTATTTCACCAATAATCATTGGAACTGCATATGTTGAAAATTTCACGTCGAAAGATAAATCAAATTTATCTACCGATTTCAAGAGCCCAATACATCCAATTTGAAATAGGTCGTCTGGTTCGTATCCTCGATTAAGAAACCGCTGTACAACCGACCAAACGAGGCGCATATTACTTTGAACGATTGTATCTCTCGCTCGTTGATCTCCATCTTGACTTTTTTGAATTAACGCTTTTAGCTCGTGGTCCTTTAACTGAGGTTTCTTCTTCTCATTTTTGACCTCTATGTCCATAGGCTATTCTCCTTAATTGCATAGAGCGTTACTATTTGATAAGTATTTTGTCAAATGGATTGTTGTCCCGAAAGATTCGTTTGAAATAACTTCTACTTCATCCATAAAATTTTCCATGATAGTAAATCCCATTCCGGAACGCTCTAATTCAGGTTTAGTTGTAAAAAGGGGTTGTCTCGCTTCATCTAAGTTAAAGATTCCAATCCCTTCATCTCGAATCGTGAGTTTCACCATTGCTTCTTCCAAAATTACAGAAATATAAACAATACCTTCTGCATTTCCTTCGTATCCATGAATAATTGCATTTGTAACCGCTTCTGACACAACTGTTTTAATCTCCGTTAATTCTTCCATCGTTGGATCTAGTTGTGCAATGAAAGCCGCTACTGTAACGCGAGCGAACGATTCATTTTGACTTAATGCTGAAAATTGAAGGTTCATTTCATTTCTCATCTATGCCACCCCCAACGTCGCGAGCGCGTGCGCTTCACTTTCTTCTAAGCGAACGATTTTGAATAAGCCCGACATTTCAAATAAACGCTTAACAGGCGGTGAAATTGCACAAACAACCATTTCTCCACCTAATCCCTTTACGTGTTTATATCGGCCTAATATAACACCTAGACCAGAACTATCCATAAAAGATAAGTTCTCTAGGCTCAAAACAATATGATGAACACCATGTGTCTCAATCATATCTGTTACTTTCGTTCGCAACTCTTCAGCCGTATGATGATCTAATTCACCCTCTAGTCTCACACATAGGACGTCACGTTTTACTTCTAATTGTATGGAAAGACTCACACGATTTCCTCCTTATGCTCAAACTTTACTTATTCACATACATAAAGATTTTCGTGATACAAAATAAGAATCCTTCCTGCTGACAAAAGAAGAACTATTTCGTCATAAAGTGAAACCTTTCAGCATTATTCACTTACATACGAATAGAAAAGCGGCAAAATATTTGCCGCTATTTTGATGTTGAAAACATCCCAAAACTTCTTTTAAATAACTCCCACCAGCTCGCTGCAGCAACATCTTCTTTTGCTACAATTGTTTGTTTTAATAAAACATCTTTATCTTTTTTAATAACAAGTGTACCAAGCGCGTCACCTTTTTTAATCGGTGCTTTTACTTTCTTTTCAGCAATTACTTCTTGTTTTACCTTGTCCATATTCTCGCCCTTCTTCATAAGAAGAGAAACATTATCTGATGCAACTAAATCTACTTTTTCTTTTTTCCCTTTCCCTACTTGAACTGTCTTAATTTTTTCGCCGCGCGTATACAATTTCTTTGTCATATATTGACCAAATGCGTAGTCAAGAAGCTTCGTCACTTGGTTGTTCCGTTCTTTTGATGTTGGTGCTCCCATGACAACTGAAATGACACGCATGCCATTTTTTTCAGCCGATGCTGTTAAACAATATTTCGCTTCTGTCGTAAAACCTGTTTTTACTCCATCTACGCCAGGATAAAAACGTACTAGCTTATTCGTATTAACGAGCCAAAACTTTTTATCCGTATCTTCACGTAAATAATCTTCGTACTTACCTGTGTATTTACGAATAAGTGGATACTTCATCAATTCTCTCGCCATTATAGCCATATCATTTGCTGTCGAATAATGGTCTTTGGCCGGAAGACCTGTTGGGTTTTGAAAATGTGTATTTTTCAGCCCTAGATCTTTCGCCTTTTTGTTCATCATATTTACAAATCCTTCTTCTGAACCTGCGATATGCTCGGCTACTGCAACAGATGCGTCATTTCCAGATGCAATTGCAATACCCTTTAACATCTCGTTTACAGTCATCTCTTCCCCAGGTTCTAAAAAGATTTGCGATCCACCCATTGAAGCTGCATGTTCGCTCGCTCTAACTTTATCGGTCAGTTTTAGTTTTCCTTTTTCAACTTGTTCCATAATTAAAAGCATTGTCATAATCTTTGTCATACTAGCAGGTGGTAATTTTTCATTTGGGTTTTTATCAAATAAAACTTTACCTGTATCTTGCTCAATTACGATTGCTGACGACGCTTGTTCCGCTAACTTCGGTGTTGTTTCTTCTGTTTTCTCCTGCTTCGTTTTCTCAGATTGTGCGAAACTCACTGAAGTTCCAGAAAGCAATAACATGAAACAAACAAGTATTCCAAAAACTCGCTTCATGACTAACCCTCCATTCTATATCAGACCTATTTTTTCCAATTTACCTTTTTTTAATACCAAATTTTTCTAAAATTTTCAGTTGACAAATACATTCGTCCCCTATATTGTATTAAGTGTATTACATACAGTAGTACACTTAATACATATGAGGAAGGAGACATTGCTCTTGCATATTCAACTTGACCCAAGAAGCAACACTCCGATATGGGAACAAATTGTTCAAAATATAAAAGAACTCGTATTGAAAAACATGTTGGCTCCAAGTGATAAACTTCCTTCTGTACGCGAACTCGCTTCTTTACTCGTTATAAATCCAAATACAGTGAGTAAAGCGTATCAAGAGTTAGAGCGACAAGGAATTATTGAAACGTTACGAGGAAAAGGAACATTTGTATCCCAATCGATTACCCCAACATTAGACGAAAGGAAAATCGCTATGGTTGAAAAGCAATTTCATCAATTACTATTAGAAGCCTCTTATCTTGGTATTACGAAAGATAAAATTCATGATTGGATAGATTCATACTATAAAGAGATTGGAGGGAATACGGATGTTGAAAGTGACAAGCTTGAAGAAAACAATTGATAATCAAACAATTTTAGACGATGTTTCTTTCACATTGCAAAGAGGGAGTATAATCGGATTACTCGGAAGAAATGGCGCGGGAAAAACAACTTTATTGCGAACGATGGTCGGTATTTTAGACCCAGACGAGGGAACTGTTACATATGAAGATACAAACATTCATCAGTTTCCTGAAATAAAGCAAAGAATTGTATATGTTCCTGATTCTACTAATATACTGAACGGCTATACGATAAAAGAAATCGTAAAGTTTTATAAAGAAGTTTATACCGCATTTGATGAAACACATTTCTATGAACTGTTAGAACATTTCAACTTACCAAATAAACGAATTCGTAGTTATTCAAAAGGAATGAAAGCACTGCTCGCCATCATTTTAGCCGTTTCTACAAAGGCAGAATATATCATTTTAGATGAACCGACAAATGGACTTGATCCTATCGTGAAAAGGAAAATTTTACAGTTTCTCGTTGGAGAAGTTGCAGAAAAAGAGATTACCATTTTCATCTCCACTCACCATTTAGATGAAGTAGAACAAATTGCAGATACAATTATTATATTAAAAGGCCATACTATCTCGTCTATTACATCACTAGACGATGCAAAATCACGATTTGCTAAAATACAAGTTGCTTATGAACGTTCACTACCTCAAAAACTAGAAAACTTAAGCAATATTAAAATATTAAATCAAACAGGAAAAGTATATACAATCTTAATCGAAGGAAATGTGGCTACAACACTGGAGAAGTTTTACAAAGAGCAACCTATACTTATTGAAGAATTAACAATGTCACTTGAAGATGTCTTCGTTACGACACTGGAGGAGGATGGGTATGTTTCATAAAGCGTTGTGGATGTGGAATTGGAAGCGTGGGAAATATGCTGCGTTACTTTTTCTCTTCAGTTCACTTTATTTTTTATCTTTCGAATACTATCAAGAAGCAGAAACTCAACAGTCTCTCTTTCTCCATCCAGAAAAAATAGGTGAAGAAAAGTTCTACTATCATTATTCTTTTTATTCTTCTAATTGCTTTTGGTTAGGTATTATTACAATTATCCTATCCTGTATATTAATTGGCTGGGAGCGAAGTAATCAAAATGGAGATTCACTTATGACATTTCCATTTAAAAGACGTGATATGTTCTTATCGAAATGGGTTTTTGGTGGATTTTTCATTGTACTATCATTTCTAATCAATTGGGGTCTTATGTATTTTATTTATAAATCTACGATTCACTTTGAATATCAATCTTTCGAACCATTTCATCGATATTTCCTGTACGCAATTTTCACATATATCGCTATCTATACTGTCTCTTTATGTATAGGTACATTTACTGGCAGTATTATTTCACAAAGCATCTTCAGCATTACTTTTTGCATAATGGGAATGGGAATCTTTTCACTCTTACTCCTTTTCTTTACAGCTCACGCTGAGGCAATACAGGGGAATAAAAGTTATACGAATTTCGAAAACATTTATAAATTCAATAAAAAGACCAACATTTCAAGCGCTATATTAGACTTTTCAATTAGTTATAATTACCACCCTACTGTCCAATCAGATGAAGATCATGGAAAAGTAATACAAAGGGGACCCACTTTTCATAGTTACTACTCTGCAAAAGTAATACTTGTTCCTATCTTCTATACTATTTCCAGCTTACTAATTGGTATGTTTCTTTATGCACGATCACCTAATGAACATAATAAGAAAATTTTCCTTTTTCCAAAATACAACTCACTCTGGATGTGGGGTACTACCTTTTATTTTGCATTAATAGGTGGGCAAATGTTAAAACGTTTTGATTTATTATTTAGTTACTATGTTGGATTCTTTTTATTTGGAATCGTCACTTATTTTATATTATCACGTCTTACAAACTATAAAGTTTTTTAAAGGAGAGATCCTATGTTTCAAAAAGCATTATGGGTGCATACCTACAAACAAAGTAAATATATTGTTTGGCTATTTTGGTTAGTAAGTTTTTATGTACTATCATATAAATACTATTTAGCAGCTGCCGAGCAATTAAAATATTTTCATGAACATAATGAATGGAAATATATATACCGATATAATTATCAACTTTCACTTCCCGATGCTATTATGGTTCAAGGAGGACTCCTTATTATATTAGCCTGTATTCTTATTGGATGGGAACGTCAAAATCAATCAAGTGACATTTTATGGTCTATGCCATTTAAACGAACACATCTCTTCATAACGAAATGGCTTTTTGGTGTGTGTAATATTGTAGCTATCGTTATACTAAATTGGGGACTTTTTGCTATTATGAAAAAGACAACCTTTCATAATAAGTATCAAATATTTTCACCATTTCATACTTACTTCTTATACATGGTTATTATCTTAATTGCTATATATACACTTGCATTATGCATAGGAACAATTGCTGGTAATATGATTTCACAAGGGTTTTTCAGTGTTGCTATACTTGGATTCCCTTTTATTTTGCCGACTCTAATTGCCGGGGCTATTTCTATTCATACGGTTGGACTTATTTCCAATCATCCCGTCTATACGGAGGAAAATGTAGATCGTTACGGTTCAGTAATAGAAAAAGTGAGTATTTTAGCGCCAGTTCGCGGATTCAATATTAATTTTAATTACGATCCTCAACGTGCTTATACTGATCAACAAGGCGTACGTCATGTTGAACCTAATTTTACGTATATTCCTTCAGCAACAAAACTTATCGGTCCAATCGTAAATATACTTATTCTATTACCTTTAGGAATGTACTTATATACAAGATCACCTAATGAACAAAACGGAAACTTTCTATTATATCCGAAGCTTAAAACACTATGTATGATATGTTGTGTAACCTTTATTGGAATGTTTGGAGGAATGGCAGCGGGCGGAAGTCATTCTATCGTAAATTATTATATTGGTTTTATAGGGACCAGTACGATAGTCTACCTACTATTATCTTGCTTATTAAAATTCAAATTTTCTTGGCGTGTGAAATAACCTCCTTTTAAAGGAGGTTATTTCACATTCTCTCTCCTATCCCCATACACCATCTCTTCTTTCATCCCAAATCCATCACCATTTTGCACAATTTGCTCTGTCGGTGCAACTACACTTTCAGCAATTTTCCATTCCCCACGCTCTTTCACAAATACTTGTAGAAAATAGTTCATGCCATCTAGTTGATATGCATTTTCTTTTTTCACATTATAGTGAATCGCAATGTAGTATACTTGAATGTTTTCTTTTCCTGCTTTTGATACGTATTGCGATAATCTCGGTATATAGAGGGCCGCTTTCTGAAAAGGTAGTTGTTTCGCTTTAACAAGCGATGAACTTGTTACATTACGTAATGTGTCCTGATTACGAATATTATCGCTATGGTGGAATAATACTGCGTTTTGCATAGAACGAACCCATAATTTCGAATATAAGACTGTATTATCGTTTTCAATGTACTTCACTTCTTTTCGTACCACTTGGATAGGTGTATCTGCGTACGTGAATGTTTGAAAATAGAAAAAACCACCAAATAAAATGGTAAGTGCAGCAATATATTTCATAATCTTTCCTCCGATCTTTTAATTAAAGTATCGGAGTTTCAAAATATTTTTATTCAAAAGAAAAAGGATAGGAATGCTTTCGCTTCCTATCCTCATTTATTATAATACGCGGCCAAATAGTTCTAAGACCATTTCTATTTCTTGGTCGCTCCAACCTTTAAATCTCTCTTTATAATATTCTTTACGCACAGCTTCAAGTTTTTCAGTTACTTCTCTTCCGTGCTCTGTAATTTCTAAGTACACGATTCGACGATCTGAATTAGAACGTTTTCTTTCTACTAATCCTTTTCGTACGAGACGATCTGTAACAGCTGTAATATGACTGGAGGTTACGTTTACTTCACTCGCAATTTGCGAAGCCATCTGTGGACTCTTTAAAAATAACGCACGTAATACAGAAAATTCATTATATGGCATATGTTCTGCAAAACGTGTATTAATATCATTTTGTAATAAACGTATCATTTTTCGAAATGATGCAGATAAATCTAAAATCAGCGTTTCTCTTTTTTCGTTCAATAGCCTCGTCCCTTTTTTATCATATTTACACATATTATAATCTATAAATACCTATGTTGTACATGCTTTCTTTCCTCAACATTCTCATTTCTGTAACTTTTTTCATATAAATTTCTTTTTTGTTCACACATATACATATAAAAAGGATGGTGATGGAAAATGCAGGGTGGAATGAATCCTTATTTACACAACGTACGCACAACTAATACTGGTAAAGAAGCTACTATTACTGTACAAGGCGAAGGCGTTGTCAAAGCAAAACCGAATGTTGTCATATTAACGCTTGGCATTCGAACAGATGATAAAAATGTAAAACAGGCTCAAGAAGAAAATGCAGTGCAATCCAAACAATTGCTGGATGCACTTAAACAGCTTGGTATTGCCGATAAAGATATAGAAACGATTTCTTATACGATTACTCCTCAATACGAATATGTAAATGATAAAGCATTGCTACAAGGATACCGTGTGGAGCATTTGTATGAAATTACCGTTTTAAATGTACAAAAAGCTGGGGAAGTATATGATATAGCCGTTTCAAATGGCGCAAATGTAGCAAAAGGGTTACGTTTCCGAGTATCTCATCCAAATAAATATTATGAGCAAGCTCTCATTCAAGCTCTGCACCAAGCAGTAGAAAAAGCTCGTGCTATTGCGAGTACATATAATTTAAATATTAATCCTGTTCCCCTCTCATTCGTTGAAGAATCTGCCCAATTACCACGGGAGGTTACGTCTTATGCTACTTTACATGCGCAAGCGGCCCCACCCATTCAATCGGGTGAATTAGAAATCATTTCATCCATACGGGCTATTTTTACGTATTTATAACGAATTCTCTTTACAAGTAAACGTTATCATTTTACTTGTTGTAAAAACATGATGTTCTGATATAATAAAGAACGGTGAGCTCTTACAAAAGAGATATCACGGGTGGGAGAGGGATATGAAAAAGAAGGTTTAACATGAAAGGAATACTTGAAAGAACATTTAAATTAGGTTTACACGAAACATCACCAAAACAAGAAGTTTTAGCTGGAGTTACGTCATTTTTCACAATCGTATATATTATGATTGTAAATGCGTCAATCTTATCAGATGCTGGCATTCCTCTTGAAGCTGGAATTTTAGCAACTGTTTTTAGTTCATTTGTCGGATGTCTACTCATGGCATTTTGGGCAAATGCACCTGCTATTCTTGTCCCGGGTATGGGTGTAAATGCATTCTTCACGTACACAGCTGTGCATACGCTTGGACTAACTTGGCAAGAAGCATTGGCTGCTGTCTTTATCTCTGGTATTATTTTTGCAATTGCCGCTTTTACACCAATCGCTCGCGTGCTATCAGTATCAATTCCAAAGTCATTAAAGGAAGCGATTACTGTCGGCATCGGATTATTTTTAGCGTTTATCGGATTGCAAAAAGGTGGTTTAGTCGTTTCGAACCCAAATACTGCTGTGGCAATGGGGAAATTAAGTAATCCTGTCGTTCTTGCGACATTACTTACTCTTATCATTGCACTTGTATTATTTATTCGTAACGTACGTGGAAACTTTTTATGGACGATTGCAATAGGAACTGGTATCGCATGGCTATTTGGTCTTGTGGATACGAGTCAAGTGGGAAATAGTTCATTCTCATTCGCTAATTACGGTGATGTGTTTGGAGCTATGTCATTTGGGAAACTTTCTTCCTTACCATTTTGGATTGCAACATTCTCTTTAAGCATGGTGCTTATTTTTGAGAACATGGGACTTCTGCACGGTTTATTAGAAGATGATCGTAAATTCCCACGTGCTTACCAAGCCAATGCAATTTCAGCAATGACATGTGGTCTATTTGGCACAAGTCCTACCGTTTCAACAGTAGAAAGTGCCGCAGGTATTACTGCAGGTGGTAAGACAGGTCTGACGTCTATCGTTACTGGATTGCTATTCTTTGCATCACTGTTTGCTCTTCCATTTGTCAAATTAATTCCTGATAGTGCCATTGCACCAATCTTAATTATTATTGGCGGTCTGATGATTACAAGCATTCAACAAATTCCTCTGAATGACTTTTCAGAAGGATTTCCAGCATTCTTAATTATCGTTATGATCCCGCTCACATATAGTATCGCTGATGGCATTGCGTTCGGATTTATTGCTTACCCTATCTTAAAAGTTGCTCTTGGAAAGCGTAAAGAAGTCGCACCATCTATGTATATCATTACATGCTTATTCTTAGCTATGTTTGTATTACATGCTATTGGTTAAAAAAAACACCGAGGAAATCCTCGGTGTTTTTTTTACTTAAACCATCCTTTTTTATAAAACCAGGCCATCATTCCGCCGCCAATTAGTGCCATAATAAGTAGACAAATAAAATAACTATATTGTCCTCCAAGCTCTGGCATATGCGTAAAGTTCATTCCATATACTCCCGCAATAAATGTTAATGGCATGAAAATAGTCGAGAATACAGTTAATGTTTTCATAATGTTATTCATATGATGTGAGTTTAATGAAAAATAACTATCCCGAATATCTGCTGTTAACTCTCGGCTTGCCTCAATCATTTCTGTTAGTTTAAGCAAATGATCATGTATATCTTTAAAGTAAATTTCATGATCGCTTATACCGTAAAAACGAGTCGAATTTAAAATACGATATAATAAATCACGCATCGGAATAATTGTACGCCTTAGCTTTGATAAATCTGCACGTATATCAAATACCTCTTCTAATACACTTCCTGCTGTCTCCCCCGTTAAATTATCATCAATTGCATTTAAATGATCCTCAATGTAATATACAGGCGCAAAATAGTCATCTACAATTTGGTCGATAATTGTATGAGCTACGTGTAAAGGACTATTTTTAATACGCTTCTTTTCTCCAAGTGTTTTCCATACTCTTTCGATTGCATTGTTATGAGAAAAGTGGAAAGAAACAATATAACGATCACTAATAAATAAATCGATTTCGTGCGGTTCTAGTCCATCTTCCCCAAATGCATGAAGAACTAAAAAGTTATATCCATCATAAAAATCAACTTTTGGCCTCTGTACATATTCTATACAGTCTTCAATTGCAAGGGGATGGAACTTAAAATGGTCTTGCAGAATATATGTATACTCTTCTTTCGTTGGCTTATATAAATCTAGCCAATACCATACAATATGGTCTTTCTTTGTTTCTTCTAGCGAAACATCATATAATACTTCATCTGTTTTTGTTACTGCACAAATTCTAATCATAATTTCACCCATTATTATTATAAACAAAAAATAGTAAAAAAAGCCAAGGAGAAATCTCCTCAGCTTTTTTTATTACTTCGTTACGATACCGTGTACTAAAGTTGGTGCATCTACATGTTCTTTAGAAATCTTCATGTTCTCATAAATTTTCGCTTTTACATCTTCAACATTTTCGCGGTTTGCGTAAATTGTAACAAGGGATTCACCTTGCTTCACGCTATCGCCTACTTTTTTGCGCAGCATTAGACCAACTGCTAAATCAATTTCAGACTCTTTCGTTGCACGTCCTGCTCCTAAAAGCATTGCTGCTGTTCCGATTTCATCTGCAACGATTTCTGATACATATCCGTCTTCTTTCGCTTCCACTTCAATTTTAAATTGTGCTTGTGGCAATTTAGAAGGATCATCAACAACAGATGCATCGCCGCCTTGCGCTGATAAGAACGTTTTAAATGATTCTAGCGCTTTTCCGTTGTTCATTACTTCAATTAGCTTTTCACGTGCATCTTCTAAAGATGAAGCTTGTCCAGCAAGGTACACCATTTGACTTCCAAGTGTTAAACATAACTCTTCTAAATCTTTCGGCCCTTTACCTTGTAATGTATCAATTGCTTCTTGTACTTCTAGTGCATTACCAATAGCTTCACCAAGTGGTTGACTCATATCCGAAATAACTGCCATCGTGTTACGACCAACGTTATTACCGATACGTACCATTGCTTCTGCTAAACGTTTTGCATCTTCATCCGTTTTCATAAATGCACCTGCTCCAGTTTTTACATCAAGAACAATTGCATCTGCACCAGCAGCAATTTTTTTACTCATAATCGAACTTGCAATAAGCGGAATTGAGTTTACTGTTGCTGTTACATCACGAAGTGCATATAACTTTTTATCAGCAGGCGTTAAGTTACCACTTTGGCCGATAACTGCGATTTTGTTTTCATTTACAAGACGCATGAATTCATCGTTTTCAATTTCCACATGGAATCCTGGGACTGCTTCTAATTTATCAATTGTACCACCAGTATGTCCTAAACCGCGTCCAGACATTTTCGCTACTGGTACATCTAAAGCAGCTACTAATGGACCTAATACAAGTGTCGTTGTATCACCAACACCACCTGTTGAATGCTTATCTACTTTTACACCTTCAATAGCTGATAAGTCGATTGTATCACCGCTATTTACCATTGCCATCGTTAAATCAGCACGCTCTTGATCGTTCATATCTTGGAAGAAAATTGCCATTGCAAGTGAACTTACTTGATAATCAGGAATATCACCATTTGTATATCCTTCAACAATAAAATTAATTTCTTCTGTCGTTAATGCATGTCCGTCACGTTTTTTTGCAATTAGGTCCACCATTCTCATTGTGAGGTCACCCCTTCATTTGTTTTACGATTGCTTTTACTAATGCTAAGAAGTTCGCTTTAACACGTTCTGTCGTTTCAATTACTTCATCGTGGTGAAGTGGCTGATCTAAAATACCAGCTGCCATATTTGAAATACAAGAAATACCTAATACTTTCATACCAGCATGACGCGCTACAATTACTTCAGGTACTGTTGACATACCAACTGCATCTCCGCCAAGTGTACGAAGCATACGAATTTCAGCAGGTGTTTCATATACAGGACCTGTCATTCCTACGTATACACCTTCTTGTACTTTAATATTTAAGTCTGCTGCAACTTGTTTCGCCATTTCGCGAAGTTCTACCGTATATGACGTAGACATATCAGGGAAACGTACGCCCATTTCAGAATCATTTGGTCCGATTAATGGATTCGTACCCATGAAGTTAATGTGGTCTGAAATTAACATAAGATCGCCTGGCTCAAATGATGTATTTACACCACCAGCTGCGTTTGTTACAACAACTGTTTCTACACCTAGTTCTTTCATAACACGAACTGGGAATGTTACTTTTTGCATGTCGTATCCTTCATAGAAGTGGAAACGTCCTTGCATTGCTACTACTGTTACACCTTGAAGTGTACCGAATACTAGTTGACCTGCATGGCCTTCTACAGTTGATACTGGGAACTCAGGGATTTCACTGTAAGGTACTGTTACTGCGTTCTCAATTTCGTCTGCTAATACACCTAGTCCTGATCCAAGGATTAGTCCTACTTGTGGTGTCTCTTGAAATTTCTCTTTTAAGTATGAAGCTGATTTTGTAATAAGTTCACGATTCATTTGTTTATCCCCCTATTTCTTTAGCTCGTTTAAGAAGCTTGTTCCGTATTCTGGCATTTTCACACCGAAGTTTTCTGCTACTGTTGCACCAATATCAGCAAATGTTTGACGAAGTGGTAACTCTTGTCCGCCTTCTTTCATGCTTGGGCTATATGCTAATAATGGTACATATTCACGTGTATGGTCAGTACCAGGATGAATTGGATCATTACCGTGGTCTGCTGTAATTAGTAATAAATCATCTTCTTTTAGTTTTGCGAATACTTCTGGAAGACGTGCATCATATTCTTGCAGAGCTTCTCCGTATCCTTGTGGATCACGGCGGTGGCCGAATAATGCATCAAAGTCAACTAAGTTTAAGAAGCTAAGACCTGTAAAGTCCATATTTAATGTATCTACAAGCTTATCCATTCCATCCATGTTAGACTTCGTACGAAGTGATTCCGTTACCCCTTCGCCATCATAAATATCAGAGATTTTACCGATAGCAATTACATCGTAGTCACTATCTTTTAATTCATTCATTACTGTACGGCCGAATGGTTTTAGTGCATAGTCATGACGGTTTGGTGTACGTGTAAAGTTTCCAGGTTCACCAACGAATGGACGAGCAATAACACGACCTACCATGTATTTCTCATCTAATGTTAATTCACGTGCAATTTTACAGATTTTATATAACTCATCAAGTGGCACTACTTCTTCGTGTGCTGCAATTTGTAATACGCTATCAGCAGAAGTATAAACGATTAAAGAGCCTGTTTCCATTTGCTCTTGACCAAGTTCATCAAGAATCTCAGTTCCTGAAGCTGGCTTATTACCGATAATTTTACGGCCTGTTTTTTCTTCTAATTCATCAAGTAATTCTTTCGGGAATCCTTCCGGGAACACTTGGAATGGTGTATCAATGTAAAGGCCCATGATTTCCCAGTGACCTGTCATTGTATCTTTACCAGTAGATTTCTCTTGCATTTTTGTGTAATATCCAAGTGGTTTCTCTACTTTAGAGATACCTTTCATTTCTCGAATGTTACCAAGACCTAATTTCACCATGTTAGGCATTTGTAACCCATTCATATGTTCAGCAATGTGACCAATTGTGTCAGATCCTAAATCACCAAATTGCTCAGCATCTGGTGCTTCACCGATTCCCACAGAGTCCATTACGACTAGGAATATACGTTTATATTTATTCATAACTGCGACCTCCTATAAGTTCAGTTCTACTTCTTGTAGTATGTTCAAAACGCTATAAAGTGAAACTGTTATCCAAAAGAATTCTCATTGTCAAACAGTACTTCTTTAAATCATTTTCTAACCTATTTCGTTTACTTGAAACGATTCAAAAACATTTCTAGTTTTTTCTAAGTCAGATGTCAGACATCTGATACTGATATCATAACATGTTTACGCTTTCTTTTTAATACATTTTCGTAGAATTTCTCATTTTCTTCACACTTCTATTGTAATCCATTCTGCAACGAAGTGCTAATTTTTTTATGATTTATTTCTTCATATTAAAAATAAAAAGTAGCTCTAAAGAGCTACTTTTTATTTTACTTCTATTGTTTCTTCTTTATGTTCATGCAATTCGCCTTTTCTTACATGTACTTTCACTTTGTAAGCACCGTTCTCTTTGAAAGTATGTTTTGTTTCATACTCTCCTTTATTCCCTTCTTTCGCTGGAATAAATTCGTGTTTTTCAACACCATCTTTCCAAATCTCTAGTTGTACTTCAGCACCAGTTAGGGCTTCTTCTTTTTGTTTTAAATGAACTTTCATTGTAGATTCAACATTTGCCTTTATGTCTCCAGCCATAAGATGGATCATTGTGTCACTTTTATGATCTCCATGTCCTGCACTGTGATCACTATTTTCTTTTTTTGCATCTTCTACTTTCGCATTTCCTACAGCAACTTTTACTTCTGGCATAACGTGCATTTCACGTGCATTTGTGTGAGCGATAATATGGTATACTCCATCCGTTTCGAATGTTTTCTCTACTGCATAAACACCTTTTCCTTTATGCTTACCATCTAACATCTCGTGTTTTTCGTCGCCATCTTTCCAAATTTCAAACTTTACATCATCGGCATCCGTTACTTTTTCTTTCCCTTGTGTAACAAGTGCTTGTACTTCTGTTTTTTCACCTGGTTTAATTTCTTTCGGATTTGTTTGTACTGCTACTTTTACAGCTTCAAGTTTCTGTTCTTTTTTCGGTTCTTCTTTGTTTGTATTACAGCCAGCCAACGCTAGCATCGCGATAAATAAAGTTATAATCAGTTTTTTCATCATCATTTCCTCCTTTATACTTTATTTAGTATAGAGGAAATACATTGTAATATTCCAGTCTTCTGCTGAAAACAATATACGAAATGTTTGTGAAGTTTCTGTGAAACGCTCTTCCCCTCTTAATCTATGAAAAAAAGAGCATAGTAACTATGCTCTCGGATGAAACTGTTTATATACATCTTTTAATCTAGTTTTTGAAACGTGCGTATAGATTTGCGTCGTTGAAATATCTGCATGTCCAAGCATTTCTTGTACAGCACGTAAATCTGCTCCATTTTCTAATAAGTGCGTAGCAAACGAATGACGCAACGTATGAGGTGTAAGCTCTTTTTCAATATTTGCTTCTTTCGCTAATCGTTTTAATATTTTCCAAAATCCTTGTCTTGATAATCGATTACCATGATGGTTTAAAAAGAGTGCATCTACTACTTTTTTCCCCATTAATTCTCTTCTTCCTTTTTCAATATACTTTTGAATCGCTTCCGTTGCTAAACTTCCTAGTGGAATAATTCTTTCTTTATTCCCTTTCCCTATGCAACGAACAAATCCCATTGTTAAATGTACATCTTCTAAATTGAGTGCAATCAATTCTGAAACACGAAGTCCTGTCGCATACAGTAACTCTAGCATCGCCTTATCACGAATCCCAAAAGCACTTGTCATTTTTGGTGTTTGAAGTAACGCCTCTACTTCATCAACTGATAATACTTTTGGTAATTTCCGTTCCCCTTGTGGCGTTTCAATATGTACGGATGGGTCGTGTTCTACCGCTCGTTCACGAAGTAAAAATTGGTGGAACGAACGAATTGATGCGATATGACGCGCCAATGTTTTCGAAGATTTTCCGTTCTCTTTTAAATACTGCAAAAAGTTAACAATGTGTAAACGGGTCACTTCATGAAAAGTTTTCGTCTGTTCCACATTTTGCAAATACTTTACGTAGCTTTTTAAATCCCGTTCATAAGATACTACTGTATTCTTTGCTAATCCTTTTTCGACAACCATATAATGAATAAAATCTTTTAATTGATCTTCCACTCTACACTACTCCCCATTTTCATAGAAAAACATCATTCTATTTACGAAAGCATCCTTTGCCGGTTCTTCATTCCCTGATACTTTTTCTACAGTCTCTTCTTTAGGTTTTTCATAACGATGATAGCTTTCATATTCTTCATTTATCCATAGTATAGCGAAATAAAACAAAATCGTACAACTTGTAAATAATAAAAATACTTTTATTCCATCAAAAGTTAATTTTAAAGCTCGGCGCATTGTAAATTCCTCCAAAATATAAGTTATTACAACATATGCCAAGCTTTCACCAATTTATACCTTATTCAAATAAAAAACCTCTTCCTAGATAAATAGGAAAAGGTTATTTTTCATCCGTTTCATTTTCTTGACAATTTTTACAAATCCCATGGAATGTTAAACGATGATCTTTCACCTTAAAGCTCCAGTCTCGTTCTACTTTCCTTTCCACTTCACCAAGTAAATCTTCTTGTATTTCTTGTACAGCACCACATTGTGTACAAATCAAATGATGGTGGAAACGCTGCGCACCTTCTTGGCGTAAGTCATAGCGTGAAACACCGTCTCCGAAGTTAATCTTATCGACAACTTTTAACTCAGATAATAGTTCTAAAGTTCGATAGACGGTTGCTAATCCGATCTCTGGCGACTTTTCTTTTACAAGGAGGTAAACATCTTCTGCGCTTAAATGATCTTCTTCATTTTCTAGCAGCACACGAACTGTTGCTTCACGTTGCGGTGTTAATTTGTAGCTCGCTGCATGTAATTGCTTCTTAATTCGTTCAATTCTTTCTTCCATTCGGTACTACTCCCTCCTCGCCACTCTTACACCATTATATCAGAAGAAGGGCTTCTGTCAAAAGAAAAAACAATAAAAACAAATTGATAATTATTCTCAAAAAGTATTTATTTTTTATTAATAGCCTCAACGACTTCTTTCATTAAAACTGGTGATGCGTAAGCCTCCACACTAGAAGCAAGTGCTAACACTACTCCAATTACGAGAAAGAAGCATGTATAACGGATTAATAATGGTAATAGTGGCTCGGTTATTTTTCTAATAAATTGATGCCTAATCATCCGTAAAGAAAAACTTGCAGCAATAGTTGTCATAACGAGAAAGACTGGAATGATAATTAAATTTTGTGGCAAAACAGATACAAATGCTAATAATAGTCCATTCCATCCATGCTGACTTACTAAAAAACCAACTGTAAATCCAACGACAACTCCTTTTACAAATAATAAAATAAAAATAAGTGGTAATCCAATAATTGAAATCCCTAAAATCCAAATAAACCCGATGTATTTTAATTGCGAAAAGTAACTTTCTCGAAACATTTCGCCCGCAATAGCAAATTCTCCTTTAGAGACTTGTCCAAAAAAACGTTGTAAATAAAATGATAAATCTTGTTTTTGATTGATTTGTAAACTATTCACCAGAATGGCTCCGAATATTACTCCCATCAATAATAAAACGGCGTTAAATATATATAATGAAGAGTTTTCCTGTATGTGAGACATTACACGGTCTTGCCAATTTTTTCGCCACATTTTTCTTCCCTCCGTTCACACTCTTATTAAAAATGTATGAAAGAAAGAAAAAAGTATGACGAATTAACATTGAAATTCCGCTCTACTTTGCTAAACTAAAAAGTAGAGAATAGGAGGGATTTCTCTTGAAACCATTATTATTAGATTTTCCAACATTATTTCAAACTGAACGCTTGCAAGTTCGTAAACCATTTCCAGGTGATGGTGCAGAAGTATATGAAGCAATCCAAGCTTCTCTAGAAGACTTAGTACCGTGGATACCAATTAACGCTGAAACAGAAGAGAGTGCTGAAGAAATTGTTCGCGAAGCTCACGGACAGTTTTTACTTCGTGAAACACTTGATTTTCACTTATACGATAAAGTATCTGGTACATTCATCGGAGCAATTACACTAAAGCCTGAAAACTGGGATATTCCAAAGTTTTCACTTCACTTCTGGCTACATAGTGCCTATACAAAACAAGGCTATATGACCGAAGCTGTTAAAGGTGCAATTCAGTTCGCCTTTGATAAACTAGGCGCTAGAAGAATTGAAATTCGTACTGATGCAACAAATATAAATGCATGTAGCTTAGCAGAACGTCTAGAATTCATTCTAGAAGGTACAATGGAAAATGATTTCCTAGCACCAGATGGTAGCTTACGTGATGCACGTGTATATGCAAAAATCAATTAAAAAACACTCGCCTTTGGCGAGTGTTTATTTTTGTAGTTGTAAATATTGTACTGCAAACATCGTCTTCGCATCATGAATACGAAGATCTTTCATAAGAGTAATCGCTTCTTCTAACGATACTTCCATTAATTCCACAAACTCATCTTCATCTAACTCAGCTTTATTTTCTTTTTTTGTCAAACCTGTCGCTTTATATACATATAAAATTTCATCTGCGAATCCTGGAGATGTATAGAAAGAAGTAATGAGCTCCATATTTTCACATACATATCCTGTTTCCTCTTCTAATTCACGAACTGCTGTTACCTCAGGTTTTTCACCAGGTTCTAACTTGCCAGCCGGAATTTCTATAATCGCCTTTTCAAGTGCTTTACGATACTGCTCAACAAGCACAATTTTCCCCTCATCAGTAATAGCAATAATAGCAACTGCACCAGGGTGATTTACAATTTCACGTTTACTCATTGCTCCATTTGGTAATACTACATCATCAACACGAACTTTTATAACTCTACCATCAAAAATCGGCTCAGTTTTTACTGTTCTCTCTGCAAGATTACTCACACTACTTCATCTCCCTGTTCTATTTCCTATTCTTTCCTCATACATTTTACCACATTGAAAGGAGCGTGATAGAAATGAAAGTTTATATTTTACCAAATCGCGTCACTTTAGTCGGAAAAGCATGGCAAATTCGCCATAAGCTAAAGCAATATAGCAAAGAGTATACAACTGTACAAGAGTGGATTACAGCAAATAAAGTGAAACATTAATCATGCTTTTACGGGCAGTTAATGCGCAGCGAAAAGTAAACGTTTGTCAACCTCTTTTCCCTCTCGTACAATAAAGGTAAGGAGGTTGACCTATGAAAAAACGTCAATTAGGAAACTCAGATTTGTTTGTTACAGAAATGGGCCTTGGCTGTATGTCTCTCGGTACATCTGAAACAGAAGCTATGCATATTATCGATGAAGCGATCGATTTAGGAATTAATTTTTTTGATACAGCAGATTTATATGATTACGGATTAAATGAAGAATTTGTTGGAAAAGCCTTGAAGGGAAGAAGAGACCAAATTGTACTTACAACGAAGGTTGGAAATCGTTGGACAGAAGAAAAAAATGGCTGGTCTTGGGATCCTTCTAAAGCTTACATAAAGACTGAAGTAAAGGAAAGTTTACGTAGACTTCAAACTGATTATATTGACCTTTACCAACTTCATGGCGGAACGATTGAAGATCCAATAGATGAAACAATTGAAGCTTTTGAAGAATTGAAAAAGGAAGGTATTATTCGCCATTACGGTATTTCTTCTATACGCCCAAATGTCGTTCGTGAGTATGCAAAACGTTCAAACATCGTTAGTGTACTAATGGAATATAGCCTTTTAAATCGTCGCCCTGAAGAATGGTTCCCACTTCTGAATGAACACCAAATTAGCGTCATTGCCCGCGGGCCACTTGCAAAAGGAATTTTAACTGACAACAATGCAAGAAAAATAGAAAGAGTAAAGGAAAAGGATTATCTTTCTTATTCTTACGATGAATTACATACAACTCTAGCGAGTGTAAAAGAAACGATTGGAGAACGCTCTTTAACAGGAACAGCTATTCAATATTGCTTACATAATAAGACTGTTGCAGCTGTTATACCTGGTGCAAGCTCGCTTCAACAATTACAGGAAAATATACGAGCTAGCCAACAGTTACCTTTAACGAAAGAAGAATATATACAACTTCAAAAGATTGTTAAATATGACACATATGCTTTGCATCGTTAAAAATATCGAATTACCGATAAATAGAAGACTGTCTCCAGTATCAGGAGACAGTCTTTTTTATAACGTATCATATTTATCAGGATTCGTTCCTACATGTAAATCACGATTCAACGTGTTAATTTGACGTATCTCTTCTTCAGTTAGTGCAAAATCAAAAATAGTAAAGTTTTCTTTAATACGAGATGGTGTAACAGATTTAGGAATTGTAACAATCCCGCTTTGAATATCCCACCTTAATATAACTTGTGCAGGTGTTTTTTCATATTTGTTAGCAATAGCCTGAATGATTGGATGCTGGAATACTTCTCCGCCCCTCATTAACGGACTCCATGCTTCCATTTGAATTTGCTCATCTTGACAATAATTGCGCAACTCAAATTGCGTCAACATCGGATGAAGTTCCACTTGGTTTACCATCGGCTTCACTTTGCAATTTGGTAATAATAGTTCTAAATGATGTTTATGAAAATTAGAAACACCAATCGCGCGCACTTTACCTTCTTCATACAATTTTTCCAAAGCTCGGTACGTATCAACATACTTCCCTCTTACCGGCCAATGTATTAAATATAAATCTACATAGTCCATTTGTAATTTTTTTAAACTCTTTTCAAATGCCTCGAGTGTCTCCTCATATCCTTGATCGTCGTTCCATACTTTTGTTGTAATAAATAGATCTTCTCTTGGAATTCCTGATTCACGTATCGCCTCTCCGACACCGCTTTCATTTTCATATACAGTTGCTGTATCAATCGAACGGTATCCAACTTCTAACGCTGTTTTTACTGCTTGCTTTACTTCGTCTCCTTCTTTCGCTTTATATACGCCTAGACCAATCATCGGCATTTTCACGCCATTATGAAGTGTAGTTGTTGGAATATGCACAGTCGTCTCCCTTTCATTGTTACATTTTTTATAAGCCACAACTTTATTTCAACAAGATTCATCCCAAAAGTCAAAACATACGTACAGTTTACATAACACTTTTATATAGTTAAAAAATAACGTGAATTCATTCATTCACGTTATTTTTTCTCCATTCTTTCGCTTTTTCATCCACATTGCGCACAAACTCATTTTTTCCTTCCGTATATAACGCGCCATCATATGTATACTTTTCGGCTAATTCTTTCTTTAAGGTTGCATATGTCTCTGCTTCTTCACAATGAGCCATCATATAATCACGAAATGCTAAATGCCTTACTATCTCTGGATTTCCTTTTTCAAACACGTGTAAATGATACGAACGTTTTTCTTCAGTTCCATGAATAAAATATCGGCGTCTTGAAATACCATTTTCCCCTTTTACGATGTAACCAAGCTCTATAAATCGTTCATTCCACCCATCTACTCTTTCGATATTTTCTACTTCCATGATCATATCAATAATAGGTTTAGCTGCCAGTCCAGGAACTGACGTACTTCCAATATGATGAATTTTTACCGTTTCTGGCATCGCTGATTTTAATCTTTTAGCCTCCATTTGAAATTTTTCACTCCAATGGTTTTCATGTGGAACAACGACAATTTTTCTCATTCTAACTCCCCTTTTCTTACAAGCTCGTCAAAAAATGATCAGTGGTATTTCACTGATCATTTTTTATTATTTAAAGTCTTTCCAAGTAAGGTTACTTTCACTTAGCAGTTCTTCAAATGATTTATTCTTTTCACGTTCTTTTTGTTCTTGGCGCTTTCTTTCCAGTTCAGCTGCCTCTTTTTCCTCTTCTCTCACTTGCAACTCTTTCTTCTTACTCTTTAATTGTTGCATGAGTGAATCATTTAATTGATCGCCTAATGTAAGTGTTTCTTTCTTTGGTTGATTCACTTGCGATTGTCTTTGCATTTGTCTTTGTTTCTTTTTCTTCATGCTACTCACCTTTTACTTTTTTCTCCATTATAGTAGATACACGATGAAATCGACAATAAAAAAGGGTCTTTACTCTATTATTCACTTTTTGTAAATATGTTAATTTTTCGAAAAGACTAAATTTTTGTGTAGCTATAATCCTATGAATCTATTAAAATTATGTCGTATGATGTCAGATTATAAAAAAAGGAGAATTATATTATGTGGAAAAAAATTATTCCTGCCGTTGCTGTTTTAAGCACCATTACTTTTTCAAGCGTATTTGCCGCTCCCCCATCTCAGAATCCAGCTGAACAAAACCGCTACATAGACGTACAAATGCTTGGTATTAATGATTTCCATGGACAACTAGATACTGTTAAAAAAATCAATAATAAAGAAGCTGGTGGCGCTGATTACTTAGCTACTTATTTAAAAGAACGTAAAAAACAAAACCCTAATACACTTCTCGTACATGCTGGTGATATCGTCGGAGCTAGTCCACCAGTTTCAGCATTATTACAAGATGAACCGACAATTGAATTTTTAAATGACTTAAAATTTGATGTTGGTACAATCGGAAACCATGAATTTGATGAAGGTATTGATGAAATGCAACGCCTCATTTACGGTGGATATCATGAAAAAACAGGAAATTTCAAAGGAGCTAACTTCCCCTATGTAGCTGCTAACTTCTACAACAAATCAACTGGCCGCTTATTTTTACCACCGTTTACTGTAAAAATGGTAGATGGTGTTCCTGTAGGATTCATTGGGGTTGTTACAACTGATACACCAAATGTCGTTATGCCTACGATGCTTAACAATGTACAAATTACTGATGAAGTAGAAGCAATTAATAAATCAACACAACAATTAAAACGTCTCGGCGTTAAATCTATCGTCGTTCTTGCTCATGTCGGTGGAACAACCGATGAGTCTGGGGTAACAAATGGCGATCTTACTCGAATTGCAAATGAAACAGACCCAGAAGTTGATGTTATTTTCGGTGGACATAGTCATACGTATGTAAATGGTACAGTAAATAATAAACTAATTGTCCAAGCAAATTCATACGGAACGGCTTTCTCAGACGTGGATGTAACAATTGATCGTAAAACAAAGGATATTGTAAAGAAAAAAGCTGAAGTTGTTACAACGTATCATGAAGGTGTAGAACCTGATAAACAAGTAAAGAAAAAACTAGATCAATATAAAGAAAAAATTGCACCACTTGTAAATGAAGTAGTCGGAAAATCTACAGCACCTATCGACCGTAAACAAAATGATGCTGGTGAGTCCACTCTTGGAAATTTAGTTGCCGATGCTCAGCGTCAAACAATGCAAACTCAAATCGCCCTCATGAATCCTGGTGGCATTCGTAATGACTTAGATGCTGGTGATATTACGTGGGGTGAGTTATACGGCATTCAACCTTTTGGAAATCAATTAATTAAAGTAGATTTAACAGGTCAAGACATTCGCGATATTTTAAATCAGCAATGGCAAAAAGGAACAACAAGAATGCTTCAAATTTCAGGTATTCAATATACGTGGGATGCAAATAAACCAAACGGTGAAAAAGTTACAAATATACGTTTAACAAACGGTGAAGAATTATCTCCATCTAAAATGTATAGCGTAGTTGCAAATGCCTTCTTAGCTTCTGGCGGTGACGGATTCGTATCATTTAAAAATGGTAAAAATGCAGAAACTGGTCCAAACGACTTTGAAGCGTTAGTCGATTACGTAAAACAATTAAAAGAACCAATTCAGCCAGTTATTGATGGAAGAATTCAAAAAGTAAATTAAGTGTTTCTCTAATAATAAATTTCATTTTTCACGCCATAAAGGATTTATACTGATCCTCTATTTTATATGTAATATACATCATAAAAAGGATACTCGTTCTTCCAATGAACATAGTATCCTTTTCTTTAGTTATCAAAATGTGATGTTTTGTCAACTTCATATTGCTGTAAAAATTGGTGCAACGCCTCTTCTACAAGTTTAGATTTTTGAACTCCTTTCGATTCTGATATAAGGTCCAATTGTGATAATATTTCTGTATTAATAGAAAAGGTTCGTCTCTTCTTCTCTGTACTTTTACTCATAATTGGTACAATTACTTCTTCTCTTTTTCTTAATAATTCATAAATGCTTTGTAATTGCTCATAAATTAACAATTGATAATCTGTTTTCTCATATTGAAGGGCGGTCGCTTCTTGGAGTTGTAAGTGACGTGGTTCTTCTCCATCTCCTACAAAAATACGTTTCTTCTGCTCTCCATCATATTCGTATCCAATCAATCTTAATTTCTTCGATAATGTATACGGGCTTATTTCAAGACGTTTTGCTATAATAGCGATGGGTTCACGTCTATTTAAACCATCTATAATTTCTCCAATCGTCACAATTTCCCTCCTCCCGTGTTGAAATGACACTAGTATGGTATGTTACAATGATTTTCTAACAGTATATGCAAAATGAATAGCCTGTGCGATTCATACGATTTCACAAAAGGAGGTTTTCAATATGCTTTTTCGTAGCTACACCCCTCAGTTCTATAATGAAAACAAACAACTCATTCCTAATAGTATCGCTACGATAGAAAGCGTTATGATTAATAATCGAAAACAAACTCTCCTTATGCGTGGACAAAACGTAGAGCAACCTATTTTATTATGCTGTCACGGCGGACCTGGGATGGCACAAATCGGATTTATTCGCCATTTTCAAAAAGAATTAGAGAAGCAATTTATTGTTATTAATTGGGATCAGCGCGGGGCTGGTAAATCCTTTTCACTGAAAGATTTCGGAGCAAATTTCACAATCGAACAATTCGTTTCCGATGCAAAAGAAGTGATTCAATATGTACTTAAAAGGTTCAACAAACAAAAACTATTTCTCGCTGGTCATTCTTGGGGAAGTATTATTGGGCTTAACATAGCACATCAATATCCAAAGTATATCGAGGCTTACATCGGTATTGGGCAAATTGTACATATGAAACAAAATGAAGAATTGCTATATCAACATTTAATTCATTCTGCAAAAAAACATGATCATAAAAAGGCATTAGCTTCCCTTTTGAAATTAGGCAAACCACCATTTTTAGATACGAGACGTCTCATTATTCAAAGAAAGTGGCTTGGCACATTTGGAGGCGCAATCCAAAACGGATCTTCCTTTTCTTTCATACGAAAAGGTTTCTTTTCTCCTGAGTATACGCTATTAGATTGGTTCAAGTTTCTCGCAGGAAATTTAAAATCTGGCGTTTTATGGGAAGAAATGCTGACAATCGATTTCTTTTCTTCTATCTCAAGTTTATCTATTCCAGTTTATTTTTGTTCTGGTCGCTATGATTATCAAACTCCTTATGCACTCGTTCAAGAATATTGCGATATTATTGAAGCGCCTATAAAAAAGATGATTTGGTTCCCAAATTCAGCACATTCTCCTGATTTAGAAGAACCAGAATTATTCGCTAATTCTTTGCAATCAATTAAACAAGAGCTAGCTTTTCAGCATTAGTAACAAAAGGCTCTTTTACATTTCATAGAAAACATTTTATAATAATATGTCGCAAGTATGTATAAACATAGCAAAACATTTCATATTTACTTGTCTTAACAGAATAAATATTTAGGGAGATTACATTTATTATGAACGCTGTACTCGTCGCAGTAGCAATTATGCTATTGCTTAGTTTGTTACGTGTCCAGGTCATTGTCGCCATCATTGTTGGAGCTTTAACAGGCGGAATTATCGGCGGACTCGGTATTTCAGAAACGATTAACACTTTTACAACTGGTCTTGGAAATAGTGCTCCAATCGCTTTAAGTTATGCAATGCTTGGTGGTTTCGCTATTTCCCTTTCCAAAACAGGACTTCCAGATGCTATGATTCAAACTGCATTAAAATGGATTGGCAATGAACAAGACACGAAAAAACAAGTTTATTCTAAAATACTTATTTTATTCATTATTTTAACGATGGCTTGTTTCTCACAAAATTTGATTCCTGTTCACATTGCTTTCATCCCCATCTTAATTCCAGCACTTTTAAAAGTATTAAATGAGCTGAAAGTGGATCGCAGACTTGTCACATGTATTATTACATTTGGATTGATTACTCCTTATATGTGGATCCCTGCAGGATTCGGAAAAATTTATCATGACGTATTACAAACCAACGCTGCGCAAAGCGGCCTTACATTTGATGTCACACTTATTCCAAAAGCAATGACTATTCCAGCAATTGGTATGATTATTGGATTATGTGTAGCGGTATTCATTACGTACCGAAAACCTCGTACGTATGAAACAGAACAAATTCATACTACCGAAAATGAAATCGTTCCCTATACAAAACGTAGCATTACTTTCGGGTTATTATCTATTATTGCTACATTAACTGTTCAATTAACAACCGAATCAATGATTTTCGGTGCTTTAGCAGGTATTATCGTCTTATCAGTTAGTGGCAGTCTACCACTTAAAGAAGCAGATGCGATATTAACAAGCGGAATGCGTATGATGTCCTTCATTGGCTTTGTTATGATTGCTGCCGCTGGATTCGGCGCTGTTCTTCGAAAAACAGGACATGTTGAATCTCTGGTGCAAACGAGTGCACATATAATCGGAAATAACAAACCACTCGCTGCATTTCTTATGCTCGTTATTGGACTTCTCGTTACGATGGGAATTGGTTCATCCTTTTCAACCATCCCTATCTTAACAACCATTTTTGTACCTCTTTGCATTCAGCTTGGATTTAGTCCAATGGCCACAATTGCAATTATCGGTACAGCCGGAGCACTAGGTGACGCAGGATCTCCAGCATCGGATAGTACCCTTGGACCAACATCCGGTTTAAATGCTGATGGTCAGCACCATCATATATGGGATACATGTGTACCCACTTTTCTACATTACAATATACCGTTACTTATATTTGGCTTTATTGCCGCAATTACATTATAAAAAGGTGCGTATAAAACGCACCTTTTACTTTTTTATTTTTCCTTTTAATTGTTGAAAAGCTACTTTTCCGTTATCTTTGACATAGCTTTCAATTGTCGGTAGTGATGAACCTATCCATTCACACTCTATACTCCCGTTCGGTCCAACAATTTTTAATTTATCTGGTATATGTATATTTAGAAATCTCGCTGACCGAATTAACTCAATAGCAATCTGATCACTTGAGGCTACAATTCCATCTACATACGGATTGTTTTGCAATAATGTAATAAATTGTTTATTTGTATACCCTTGTACACATTCTTCTCGATAAGAGATGCCTTCATCCCAAACAGCGTCTAAAAACCCTGCTATATGATCTTCCATTTCTTCACTTTCTTCTCCCTCACCGAAATATGCAAGAAAGTGACACCCTTTCTCTTTTAATAAAGAAACAGCTCTCTGTCCACTTTCATAATAATTTCCATGTGATTGTTGCTCATCGATCACAACAAACGGAAATGGAATTTTTCCTACACTTTTAAAAACTGCTCTTGTCAAAATAACACCTGCAATGTTATTTTGCTTCAGCATATGTATGTATCTATCTTTATTCTCTATATTACAAATAATGATTTGATAACCTTCTTTATATGCTATTTCCTCAATACAATGTAGCAAAGTGATGTTTGATTGGTTACATAAATTATCTACAAGTAATGCAATTATCGTTGAATTCTCTTTAAATAGTGGCTTCGCTGCACTGTTTGGCCTATAACGTAATTCTTCAATTGCTTCCTTTACTTGTTTTACTGTGTCCTCATGAACGTATCCTTTTTCATTAATAACTCGTGAAACGGTTGCGACTGAAACACCTGCCAATTTTGCAACATCACGTATAGTTGCCACATCGTCACCCCTTAATATGGTAATAGATTACAAATTTACGGTAACCTAAATTACACTATCCGTCAAGATTAATAACTCACATTTCTGAAAATTGTTACATCATTTCACTAAACGATACTCCAACTGAATTTCATGTAAAATTGGGATATTATCATATCCAATACGTGGAATTTCTTTCTTTATTTTTCGTGCCTCCTCTACCGCATTCACATATAAATTAGTCATTACAAAATTACGTTTTTGGTAAAATCGTAACGCATTCATATTATCATTTGTTGTAATAAGCCAAACCTGTCTGCACCGTTCTTCTTCTGCAACTTGTAATACACAATCCACAAGTTTCGTCCCTATTCCTTTTCTTTCTTCAAAGCTATCTAGCGATACAATTTCGCACATATTCCCGATCACTTCATACGTTATAATTCCGATTATTCTGTCATCTAAGAGCGCAACAAATCCTGGCAACTCTTCTAACTGATGTCCCTTACCACGTGAAACCATCAATGAACTTCCCCAGTTCTCACACATGAACATTCGGATTGTTTCTTTCATCGCTGGCGTAATTTTTTGTATATGCAGCATTTCCTATTTCTCCCCTTTTATATCATTGTGATACAATATAAGTGTATCACATGTAACGGTATTTGGAGGATGAGGTAAAGTATGAAACGTTTTTTTGCAGCATTGTTTACTATACTAGGTGCAATAACTGCCCTTGGGATTTTCTTTACAAATAAAGTGATGTACTTAAAGAAAAAAACAGAGGAAGAAGTACTCGAAAGAGAAACGAAAAAACATTTTCGTATAGAGGATTTTGATGCTCTTCATAAAGAAGAAATTCATATCCCTTCACAATTCGGATACGACCTTCACGGATATTACATTCCTGCTGGTCATTCCACCAATAAGTTTATGGTTTTTTGCCACGGTGTAACTGTAAATAAAATAAACTCTGTAAAATATGCAAACTTATTCTTAAAAAGGGGATATAACGTCCTCATTTACGATCATCGTCGTCATGGTAAAACTGGCGGAAAAACAACAAGCTATGGATACTATGAAAAACATGATTTAAAATCCGTAGTTGACTGGCTAAAAAACCGTTTTGGCACCAATATTACACTTGGTATTCATGGTGAATCTATGGGAGCTGCAACACTTCTTCAATACGCAGGACTTGTAGAAGATGGTGCTGATTTCTATATTGCAGATTGTCCTTTCTCTGATTTTCACGGACAATTACAGCACCGTTTAAAGGTTGAATTCCATTTACCAAAATGGCCTTTATTACCTTTAGCAAACGCATTTTTGAAAGTTCGTGACGGTTATACAATTCGTGAAGTTTCACCAATCGACTGTATAAAAAACATTAACAATCCCGTTCTCTTTATTCATAGTAAAGATGACGACTATATTTTAGCTGATATGACAAAAGCGTTATATGAAGCGAAAGAAAATAATAAGCAGCTTTATATTGCAGAACACGGTGCACACGCTTGCTCTTATAACGAAAATAAAGAAGAGTACGAAGCAGCCGTCGATCAATTTTTAAACACATATGTGAAAGAAACAAAAAACAGGCTTGCATAAGCCTGTTTTTTATTGCGCTAAAACGTCTGTAACTTGTTCCATATTTTCAGAAATCCATTGCATTGCATCATCTAACGTTGGGAATTCTGTCGTTTGAAATGTTACTTCATCTTGAAGTAACCAAACATCCTTTGCCTCTTGCCCTACACCTGCAATGGACCAATGTAACAAACTATATGGATGATTATCATTCAAAAATGATGCCCACGTGCGCTCATTTGCAATGTTTCGTAATGTATGTAATTGTTTATCCATCTCTCGTCACCTTACTCTAGTCAGTTATGAAAACTATTATAACACTCTCTTCTTTCTCAAACAAAGTGCTCTTTTTTCCCCGCTATTTGTGGGCAGTAAAACTCCCACCTCAAAATTCGGCTGAAACAAAGAAGTTAGGCGGGAGATTAACTGCCCCTAAAAGCCCGATTGGTTCAAATAATAATTAGTGGGGGATGCCTCCCCCACTAATTAAAGTTTCACTTTATATTGCCAAGCACTTCCCTTGATTATATGATGAAATTAAGCGTTTGGGAAGGAGGGATAACGTTGGCAAAAGTACAAATTAAAGTAAATGATAATGGCTCTTTTCGCGTTACAGGGGACGTGGAATTAGTCGACTCACAAGGGAATGTATTCCCAGCAAAACCGGCATTTTCTTTATGCCGTTGTGGTTTATCAAAAAATATGCCTTATTGCGACGCTTCGCATAAAGGTAAATTCGAGTCTGTTGTTAGAGCACCAGAGGCAGAATAATTTTACATGTGACATGCACATTTTTTTGTGCATGTTTTTTCTTTTTAGCAACTCCGTTATATCCCTTCTCCTTACAACATTTCTAATACTTTTATTTCCATTCCAGCCTACATATATTTTCACACAATTCTTCACATTCGAATATTTTTTACTAGCCTTTTATTTTTTTTGTGCTATAATTTGAGCAAACAGCATCCTTCGGGGTCGGGTGAAATTCCCAACCGGCGGTGATGAAGTGAAAACTTCTAAGTCCGTGACCCGTTTTCAACTCGAAAACGGTGGATCTAGTGAAACTCTAGGGCCGACAGTATAGTCTGGATGGGAGAAGGATATGTTTCTAGTTTTTTATATAGTGAATACACTTTTATTTCAGTATGCATATTTTTAAAGATTCATTTTGATTCTTTATATATGTTTAATTTTCTATACTTATTTTTTATACTGAAATAAAAAGAGACAACTAGCGTTTAAAAATTCGATATTTTGCTAGGTTTTTTCCTTATGCAGAAATATCAATTATCGTTAGGTTTCTTTCCTATGCTTTCGTATTCAAACTATATTTCTAGAAATCACGTCTCCCAAACCCCAAGGATATTAAATCCTTGGGGTTTTTTGATTTTTTTAGGAGAGGTGAAGAAAATGACAGATCAAGAATATATGAGGATTGCCCTGCAGTTAGCAGAAGGAACATCAGGACAAACAAGTCCAAATCCTATGGTTGGTGCTGTTGTTGTAAAAGATGGAAACATCGTTGGTATGGGGGCTCATTTACGGGCTGGTGAAGAACACGCAGAAGTTCATGCCCTTCAAATGGCTGGTCAGAACGCCAAAGACGCTACCGTTTATGTAACACTGGAACCGTGTAGCCACTTTGGAAAAACACCACCTTGTTGTGAATTGCTCATCGAAAAAGGAGTTAAGCGTGTTGTAATTGCTACTCTCGATTGTAATCCGCTCGTTTCTGGTAACGGAAAAAGAAGATTAGAGGAAGCTAGAATTGAAGTAACTACCGGTGTTCTTGAAGCAGAAGCAGTTTTATTAAATCGCTACTTTTTTCACTACATGAAAACGAAACGCCCTTTTGTAACAATCAAAACAGCGATGAGCTTAGATGGAAAAACAGCAACTGTAACTGGTGAAAGTAAGTGGATTACAGGTGAAGAAGCACGTGCTGATGTTCACCAATATCGCCATATACATGATGCAATTCTTGTTGGAGTGAATACAGTTATAGCTGATAATCCTCATTTAACAACAAGAATTCCAAATGGTGGGAAACATCCTATTCGCGTTGTTTTAGATACCCATTTACGAACACCACCATCTTCTCATGTTATAACAGATGGTTTAGCACCGACATGGATTATTGTCGGTAAGGATGTAAAGAAAGAGAAGATATCTTCTTATGAATCTAAAAATATAGCTATATTCCAAATGGAAACGAAGCATATAGAAATTGAGGACCTTCTTTCCTTTCTTGGAGAAAAACAAATTCTTTCTCTATTCGTTGAAGGTGGCCAATCGATTCATGCAAGTTTCTTAAAAACAAACAATTTTAATGAAATTGTAACCTATATAAGCCCGAAATTAATTGGTGGGAAAGATGCTCCTACTTTATTTGGAGGAAATGGTTTTTCAAAATTACAAGATGCGCTTTCCTTGAAAATTCAAGAGATGAAACAAATTGGTGATGATATAAAAATTGTTGCGAATGCCCGAAACGAGGTGACGGAATGTTTACAGGAATTGTAGACGAATTAGGAACGATAGCAAACATGCAACAAAGCGGAGAAGCGATGAAATTAACGATTCATGCAAAGAAAATTTTATCAGATGTTCACTTAGGTGATAGTATCGCGGTGAACGGTATTTGCTTAACTGTAACAAGCTTTACAACTAATTCATTTACAGTTGATGCAATGCCTGAAACGATGCAGTCGACATCACTTCGCATGCTTAAACCGCACTCTAAAGTAAATTTAGAGCGAGCAATGGCTGCAAACGGACGATTCGGTGGACATTTCGTTTCAGGACATATTGATGGCATCGGAACGATTTTAAATAAAAAACAACATTACAATGCCGTCTATTACAAAATAGCAATTTCTGATGAACTGCTGCGCTATTGTTTGCAGAAAGGGTCCATTGCTGTTGATGGAACGAGTTTAACGATATTTGCTATAGACGAATCTTCCATAACGATTTCACTCATCCCGCACACAGTAAGCGAATCTGTCATTGGGGAAAAAAATGCCGGAGATATCGTAAACATTGAGTGTGACATGATTGGTAAATATATCGAACGCTTTATTACTAAACCTACAAAACGAGTAGGTTCAATGACTGAAAGCTTTTTACAAGAAAACGGATTTCTATAAGGGGGAAGCACAATGTTTCATCGTATTGAAGAAGCTCTAGAAGATTTAAAACAAGGTAAAGTCGTTATCGTATGTGATGATGAAAACCGAGAAAATGAAGGCGATTTTATTGCTTTAGCAGAGTACATTACACCAGAAACAATTAACTTTATGATTACACATGGCCGTGGTCTCGTTTGTGTACCGATTACAGCAGGGTACGCAGAACGTCTACAATTAGAACCAATGGTATCTCATAATACAGATTCACATCATACTGCGTTTACAGTGAGCATTGACCATGTTTCTACAACAACAGGGATTAGCGCTCACGAACGTGCAACTACGATACAAGAATTGTTAAACCCCGCATCAAAAGGCGCTGATTTCAATCGACCTGGACATATCTTTCCATTAATTGCGAAAGAAGGCGGTGTCCTGCGTCGTGCAGGTCATACAGAAGCTGCTGTTGATTTAGCAAAGCTATGCGGTGCCGAACCAGCTGGAGTTATTTGCGAAATTATAAATGAGGACGGCACGATGGCACGTGTACCTGATTTAATAGAATGCGCAAAACAATTTGATATAAAAATGATTACAATAGAAGATTTAATTGCTTATCGCCGCCATCATGAAACACTTGTGACGAGAGAAGTGGAAATTACATTACCTACAGATTTCGGTACTTTCCACGCAATTGGCTATTCTAACTCATTAGATACGAAAGAACATATCGCACTTGTAAAAGGTGATATTTCAACAGGTGAACCGGTACTTGTACGTGTTCATTCTGAATGCTTAACAGGAGATGTATTCGGTTCACATCGCTGCGATTGCGGACCACAACTCCATGCAGCACTTGCTCAAATTGAGCGTGAAGGAAAAGGTGTTCTTCTTTATATGAGACAAGAAGGAAGAGGCATTGGGCTTCTTAATAAGCTTCGCGCTTATAAATTACAAGAAGAAGGATTCGATACTGTAGAAGCAAATGAAAAACTCGGCTTCCCTGCTGATCTTCGTGATTACGGTATCGGTGCTCAAATATTAAAAGATTTAGGTTTACAAAGCTTACGATTATTAACGAATAACCCAAGAAAAATTGCTGGCTTACAAGGTTACGATTTAGAAGTAGTCGAGCGTGTACCGTTGCAAATGCCGGCAAAAGAAGAAAATAAATCGTATTTACAAACGAAAGTAAATAAATTAGGACACTTACTAAACTTATAATTAAAGGAGAGATTTATTATGGTATTCGAAGGTCATTTAGTTGGTACAGGATTAAAAGTTGGAGTTGTTGTTGGACGTTTTAACGAATTTATTACAAGTAAGTTACTTGGCGGCGCTTTAGACGGATTAAAGCGTCACGGTGTAGAAGAAAATGATATTGATGTTGCTTGGGTTCCTGGTGCATTTGAAATTCCTTTAATCGCTAAAAAGATGGCTAGTAGCGGAAAGTATGATGCTGTTATTACACTAGGTACTGTAATCCGAGGTGCTACAACTCACTACGATTACGTTTGTAATGAAGTAGCAAAAGGTGTTGCGTCTTTATCACTACAAATGGACATCCCAGTTATTTTCGGCGTATTAACGACAGAAACAATTGAACAAGCGATTGAACGCGCAGGTACGAAAGCTGGTAATAAAGGATATGAATCAGCTGTTGCTGCAATTGAAATGGCTCACTTATCAAAACAATGGGCATAAAAAAAAGAGGCTGCGGCCTCTTTTTATTTTTTCACCTTTTTTTGTACATCTTTTATTAATTCATTCATCGTTTTTCCTTCTGTTTTTATATGAAGAGCTTGTGCTGTTCTCCATACATTCTCTCTTTTTTTCGCTTCTTCTATAATAGTACTTTCTTTTCTAACTTCCTTTAAATCTTTTCCTTCCGTTTTCAATCCAAAATGTTCAGCTTTCGTTCGAAAGTGTTGTTCGATTCTTTGTTGCATCTCTTTTTGTTCAGGATTTTCAGCAGCCTTAACTGGATCAGAACTTATTGCTTTTATTAAAATTAAACAAGTCATAATCGCTAATATGTATTTGTACATGTAAAATCCTCCAACCCAATATAAATTACATATTTACTATGTACAACTAGGGCTTGGAAAATTCGTCCACAAAAATTCTTTTTTTCGTTCAAAAACCAATAGTATCAAGCGTTCACAACTATTTATTACATTTTATTTACAAAAAAGCAAACTCTTTTACAAGTTTGCTTTTTCATCTATCTTATAATGCACATTCTTCAATCTCAAATCCTAAATCTGCAATCATACCCCAGTCCGCAGTCGGCTCTTGCCCAGCTGTCGTTAAGTAGTCCCCGACAAAAATAGAATTTGCTGCAAATAAACCGATTGGCTGTACAGAACGTAAATTGATTTCACGTCCTCCTGAAATACGAATTTCTTTTGTTGGGTTTACAAAACGCATCATTGCAAGTACTTTTAAACATTCTACTGGCGTTAACTCTTTTTGCCCTTCAAGAGGTGTCCCCTTTACAGCAACAAGGAAATTACAAGGGATAGAATCTGCATCTATACGTTGTAATTCAAATGCAATTTCAGCACGCTCTTCAATTGTTTCTCCCATGCCAAAAATTGCTCCAGAGCATGGTGAAATACCAGCTTGTTTTGCTTTTTGAACTGTATCAACACGATCATCATACGTATGAGTTGAACAAATACTATCGTAATTATTTGCATGTGTATTTAAGTTGTGATTATAACGGTGCACGCCTGCTTCCGCTAAACGTCCTGCTTGATCTTCATTTAAGAAACCTAAACAACAACAAATCTTCAAGTCTGTCGTTTCACGAATTTCTTTAACTGCTCCAATTACGTGATTTACCTCTTTATCCGTCGGACGACGACCAGACGCTACAATACAATATGTACCTGCTTTACGGCGTATTGCTTCATGTGCCCCTTCTACAATCTTCTCCTGCGTTAACCATGCATATTTATCAATCGGTGCTTCTGAAATAATAGACTGTGAGCAATATCCACAATCTTCAGGACATAATCCAGATTTCGTATTAATAATCATATTCAATTTTACTTTCTTACCAAAGTGATGATGGCGAATAATGTAAGCTGCATTCATAATTTCTAAAACTTCTGTATCATCAGCTTCTAATATCGCTATTGCATCTTCTTTCGTAATCATTTTCTCTTCCACTACGTCGTATGCAAGTTTTTTCCAATCCCTTTTTGTTTGTACTTGTTTCATTTCATCTCTTCCCCTTTTTTGTTATATGTATAAATAAAGCATGATACGTTGCCATTATCCCTTCATTTCCCGTGAAGTCTCTTTCGTATATGCGTAGCATCGCACGAAAGAGTGAGGGACTTTGACAATATGATCCTTCATTGCTATTAGTTGCTCCTACTTTTCGAATAGAATGCAGAAACTCCTTAACTTCTGTAAAACTCTCTATGTAACATGTTTCAGAAACATGCACATCCCCTGTTTCTATCTTACATATATGAAGCAACTGATCTTTTGAATAAAAACGTTGACCAATCGATATTTCATTTTTTATATTTCTTTCTTCTTTCGCACGTTGGAACGAAGCATGCAATTCTTGAAATGTTTCATGTCCAAACGTTGAAAAGAGTAATATCCCATCTATAGACAAATGTTGAAATAAATTTCTTAACACTTGTTGTAAATTATTTAACCATTGAAATGTAGCATTTGAAATAATGACATCATATGATTCTTCTAATCGTAATTGCTCAATATCTTCACAGTGAAACGTTACATTTTTTACATTTTGTCTAGTTTGCGCAATCGCAATCATACTTTCAGCAAAATCAACTGCTGTAATATGTGCTTTCGGAAATAACTTTGATAATTGTTCTGTTACATACCCCGTCCCGCATCCCAGTTCTAAAATACGTATTGATGCCGTTTCACTATATCGTTCCTTTAAGATTGAAAGTAATGAATGTGCCATCTTTTTTTGTACATTTGCATATCGATCGTAAGATACGGCTGCCCCATTAAACCGTTTTTGTAGTAACGTTTTGTTGATCATGTCGTATCCCCTCTACAAATTGAATTATCTCATTTGCACAATATTCAAAATTCGTTACACATAATGCATGCCCTGCTTCACTTACTACTTTCAGCTCGCTGCTGCTATTCTCCGTCATACTACGTGCCGCAGACAATGGGCATATTACATCCTGTTCTCCGTGAATAAGTAGTATAGGTACTTTAATTTCTTTTAGTTCTTCTCTCATATCTGTTTCTATTAAATAATCCAAACCTAGTTGTAAAGACTGAATAGAATCACCTTTAAAACGGTCTACAATGTCTTCAAAGTTTTTATTCCCTTTTAGCTCATCTTTCGTAAACATATTTTCATAAAAACGCTTGAGCGTATCCTCTCTCCTTCTCGCCAAATTCCTTTTCAGCCGTTCTATATGCAAAGCATTCCATCCATTACTATAGTCGCTCGTATTTGTAAATTTAGCAGTCCCACCAATTAATACGATGCCTTTTGCCTGAATCTTTTTATAAGCTTCAACTGCTGCTAACGCTCCTAGTGACCATCCAACTAAAATTACGTTGTCGTTATGCGCTACATCTATAATTCGTTCCGCAAATTCACTTCGTTCTTTCACATTACGCCAATCTACGCATTCAACAGGATATCCTTTAAAATACGGAAGTACTAAATCCCAAATATTCTCTTCCATTCCCCATCCGGGGATAAAAATAATCTTTAGCTCGTTCATACGAAAATCTCCTCTTCTTTCGCAATGTGAATAATTCGGTCAATAGCCCATTTTAAATCAGCTATTGTATGTTGCGATGTAACTGCAAAGCGAATTCGAGAACTATGAACCGGCACAGTTGGCGGACGAATTGCAATGGCCGCAATCCCTGCCTCTTGCAACCTTTTACTAAATCGTAAAGCATGTTCATTTGAACCGACTACAATCGGTACAATATGAGTTGAACTATTCCCAATATCAAAACCAGCATCCCTTAATTTAGTTCTGAAGTATTCTCCGTTTGCTATAAGGTTCTCTCTTCTTTCATTATCTTCTTTTACAATTTCAATTGCTTTTTGCACTGCTCCTAACGTACTTGGTGGTAAAGCTGTAGTAAAAATAAAGCTTCTCATCATATTTTGTAAATACTCTATATAAATTTCATCACCTGTCAAATACGCACCATAACACCCTAAAGCCTTGCTAAACGTCCCCATATGTATATCAATTTTTTGAGCAAGATTTTTTTCTATATGAGATAACCCAGCTCCGCCGATTCCATATATTCCACTCGCATGTGCTTCATCGGCTATAATGATTGCCCCGTATTTCTCTTTCAGCTGTACTAAATCTCTCAAATACGCAGTATCACCATCCATACTAAAAACGGTATCTGTTACGATTAATTTTCTGCTTTCAGGCGAAGCCATTTTCAACAGCTTCTCTAAATGATCCAAATCATTATGACGATACCTTTTATGCTCTGCCCCGCTTAATATGATTCCATCAACAATACTTGCGTGATTTAACTTGTCACTAAAAACAATATCGTGCCGAGAGGCCAAAGAAGATATGGCACCTATATTTGCCGTATACCCACTATTTACGATTAAAGCTCTTTCAGTACCTTTCCATTCACATATGCTTCTCTCAACCTCTTCATATAATGGATGATTTCCTACAACGAGACGAGAGGCAGTCGCTCCAGTTCCATATCTTTTTGTACAGGCAATAGCAGCTTCTTTTAACCTTTCATCTCCAGCTAACCCTAAATAATTATTTGACGCTAAATTTAACATCCTTTTTTTATCTCGAATAAGCCAAGTCTCTTCTGCCTTCTCTGTTACATGCAAATCACGATACTGCCCTTGCTCATGTAATTGTTGTAATTTACATTGAAGGTGCGCCCGCCACGTTTGATTCATTTTGGATAAACTCCTCTAATTTTGAAATCATAATATGTTCTTTTGCAGATTCTAATACTTCTTCTTTCGTAAACTCACCTTCAAAGAATGGTAATAATCCTAAAACTGGTACCCCGCTCAGCTCTTCAATCATCTCTTTATTTTCTTGCACTCTTTCCATTTCACATTCTTTGCAACCTGATAAAATGACACCCGCTACGGTTAAGCCATGCGCCTTTGCGTAAGCAATCGTTAACACTGTATGATTTACTGTTCCTAATGTAGGACGAGCTACTACAATAAGAGGCAACTGTAATTCTTTTGCAAAATCAATTACTAAAGCATCTTCTGTATATGGGACAGCAAGCCCACCTGCCCCTTCTACAAATAAGCTATTAAACTCTTTTAATAGTTCATTATAGTAATCAGTAATTTCTTTTAACTTTACTACTCTTCCAGCTCTTTTCATGGCAAGTCTCGGAGCAAGTGGTTCTTCAATAGAATAAGGGCAAATTTCATTTTCTTGTGTCGGCACACCTGATAATGCTTTTAACCTTGCCGCATCTCCCTCAGGGTTTGATGCAACATGCCCACTTTGCAACGGTTTATATACTCCGATGTTATATCCCAATTCTCTAAATACACCGGCTAATGCACCGGCAACGACAGTTTTCCCCACTTCAGTATCTGTTGCTGTTATAAAAAAACCGCTCATTATTCTCCCTCCGTAACATCCGAGATTGCTTTATACAAAATACGTAACATATCATCAATCTCCTCAATTGTAGAAGCAAGAGGTGGCATAAATACAATCGTATTACCGAGCGGTCGTAAGATCATACCCAGCTCTCTTGCGCGTTTACATACTTGAACACCGACTCTTTCTGTCCAGTCAAACGCTTCTTTCGTTTCCTTATTCTTCACAAGCTCAATACCAACCATTAATCCGCACTGACGAATATCACCTACATGTTTATACGCAAAGAGCTTTTCTAATTGCGCTGCCACATAATCCGTTTTACGTGCCACTTCTTCTATTAAATTTGTTTTTTCATATAGCTCTAAATTCGCGATTGCTACGGCACACCCTAACGGATTGCCTGTGTAGCTATGTCCATGGAAAAATGTTTTTTGTTCTTCATATTCTCCTAAGAAGGCATTATATATTTCATCCGTCGTTACCGTAACTGCAATTGGTAAATATCCACCTGTTAAACCTTTCCCAGCAGTTAAAATGTCTGGCGTCACATTTTCATGTTCACACGCAAACATTTTCCCTGTACGCCCAAATCCAGTCGCTACCTCATCTGTAATAAATAATACATTGTACTTAGTACATAAATCGCGCAGTCCTTTTAAATATCCTTTTGGCATTGTAATCATCCCGCCAGCACCTTGCATTAATGGCTCCACAATGATGGCAGCTACTTCTTCATGCTTTTCTTTCAACAATTCTTCCATTTCTTCTAAATGGCTTTTTACAATTTCCTCCCTATTATTCCCGTAAGGAGAACGATATGTATATGGATACGGCATTTTAATCGCATCAAATAAGAGCGAACTATACACTTGGTGAAACAAGTCTATTGCTCCTACCGAAACAGCTCCAATTGTATCACCGTGATATGCTTCTTTTAATGTAACGAATCTTTGTTTCTTTCGTTTCCCTTTATGCTGCCAATATTGGAAAGCCATCTTAATTGCAATTTCAACAGCGGTAGAACCTGAATCAGAATAGAATACCTTCTTCAATCCATCTGGTACAACCTCAATAATTTTTTCTGCTAATAAAATAGATGGAACGTTAGCAAGTCCTAACATAGTAGAATGAGCAATTTTATTTAATTGCTCACGAATTGCTTCATCTAATTCCGGTACTTGATGTCCGTGAACATTTAACCATATAGATGAAACACCATCCCAATATTCATTACCATTTACATCGTATAGCTTTCTTCCCTCTCCACGTTCAATAATGACAGGATCTTCTTCTAAATAATCTTTCATTTGTGTAAATGGGTGCCATACGTAAGCTTTATTTTTCTCTGCTAATTCTTCATATGTATAAGATGATTTTTCAATCGTTTTACTATTTATTGTCACAATTGTCACCCCTAATGTTAACTTGTTTATAAATATAGTTAACATTAAATCTGAATGACTGTCAATTATTTTAAAATCAAATAGTTCTTAAAAAAGAACAACTTATCATACGATAAGTTGTTCTACTTTCCATGCTGTATCTTTCCAATTTCTAAAATAATTTCTTCATCTTTTTTCCCCTCTGTATCAATTCCAAGTTGCTTAGCGTGCTCAATTAATAAATCATGACGCTTCTCAAATCTAGCGGTATTTACTTCTTTCGTAACCTCTTTTTTTGTTTTCCCCTCAGTAGAAACTCCTAGTTTTTCTGCTGCTTTTTCCATTGATTTCTTCTCTTCTATTTCTTTTACTTTCTTCACTTCTGATTGTTGTATTTGCTTTTGTTTCAGCTGCTCTGATTCAGCCGCAAAAGCTGTGTAAATTCCAGCACTTCCTCCAATAACTAATAAAGTGGTAAAAAGAATTATTTTTTTCTTCACTCTTTCCTCCCCCTTTCAAATTCATTATAACGTACATTTTTACAGCATTAAAAACCATTATCCTTTATTTCCCTAAAAAAACATTTAATATTTTTATTGACATGTAAGATGAAAATATGATAAAAATTTAACTAACATCATATGAATCGGCGTTGATAGGATTTAGTAGTATTTCGATTTCTGATTTCAGAGAGCTGGTGGTCGGTGCGAACCAGTACAGAGCGAATTATGAATTACCCCCTGGAGCTTCTTTTACGAAACGTGAGGAGTAGTGAAAGACGGTTATAGACCGTTATGTCTAAAGAGTGGTGAAACGACACTGTTTCACAATTTAGGGTGGTACCGCGAATTTTTCGTCCCTGCATATATTGCAGGGGCGTTTTTTATTTTATAAGCGCATATCATATGACCCTTTATTTTGTGATACATTCATTTCACAAGCTAGGGTGGTACCGCGATTTCTTCGTCCCTGCATAATTATATGCAGGGACGTTTTTTTATCCAATCTTTTCCGTATCATATAGAAGAACAAACAATTACCGGTAATTTGTCGCAAAATTCTAAATTTTAGAAGGAAATATACAATATTGGCGAATTTTATATAAAAAAGAGCTATTTCACATTACTTAGGAGGGGAAAACAATGGTTTCAAAAATTGAGTCTGTTCTTTTAACAATTTTTATCTTTTTCTGCATTGGCTTTAGTGTTATCAAATTAGAAGTTTCACCACACATCCCGATTTTATTTGGCATCGTTCTTTTATTAGCGTTTGGATTTATGAAAAAAATTGATTGGTCTACTATGGAAAAAGGAATGATAAGTAGTATTTCAGCTGGTATTCCATCTATATTTATTTTCTTACTTGTAGGCGTATTAATTAGCATTTGGATCGCAGCTGGAACTATTCCAACTTTAATGGTATACGGCTTCCAACTTGTATCTCCAAAAATTTTCGTTCCAACTGTTTTTGTTGTTTGTGCAATTGTTGGAACGAGTATCGGTAGTGCATTTACAACTGCTGCAACTGTAGGACTTGCCTTTATGGGAATGGGTACTGCCCTTGGATACGATCCAGCTCTTATTGCTGGGGCAATTATTTCTGGGGCATTCTTCGGAGATAAAATGTCTCCTTTATCTGATACAACAAACTTAGCGCCTGCTGTAACGGGTGTAGATTTATTTGAACATATTCGTAACATGCTTTGGACAACAGTGCCAGCTTTCATTATTGCTTTTATCGCATTTTTCATTTTAGGAAGCGGATCTGGTGGAAACGTTGATTTCTCAGCATTTATTAACACATTAGAAAAAAATGCAACGATTTCTATCGTTACACTGATTCCTATTTTATTACTGTTCCTATTCGCATTTAAAAAGGTACCCGCAGTTCCAACATTACTTGCAGGAATTGTGGTAGGGATTATTATTCTCTTTATTTTTAAACCTAGCACTTCTTTAGCTGATTTAATAAAAATTATGCAAGACGGTTACGTTTCTAAAACTGGTATCAAAGATATTGATAGCTTATTATCTCGCGGTGGCCTGCAAAGTATGATGATGTCAATTGCTCTTATTTTCCTAGCTCTTTGTATGGGAGGATTATTACAAGGAATGGGTATTATAGCGCAGCTGATGAATATTATCTCTAGCTTCGTAAAAACTAGTACACGCTTAATTATTTCTACTGCTTCAACTGCAATTGGTGTAAACTTCTTACTCGGTGAGCAGTACTTATCCATCGTTTTAACAGGACAAGCATTTGCTAATAAATACGATGAAGTCGGTTTAGAACGTCGTAATTTATCACGAGTATTAGAAGATGCTGGTACAGTAATTAATCCACTCGTACCATGGGGTGTAAGTGGCGTATTCTTAACAAACGTTCTTAGCGTTCCAACATTCGATTACCTGCCATACGCAATCTTCTGTTTAGCATGTCCAGTCGTAACCATTATCGTCGGCTTTACTGGATTCGGCCTTTCATGGAAAAAAGAAAAAGCAGTACCAGTTTCATAATATAATAAAAAGGATTACCAAATCGGTAATCCTTTTTATATTTCTCGACTATCTATTCGCTTTCTTTCTTCTAAATAACATAAGTAATCCCGCTCCAACAAACGCAAGACCCGCTCCAATTGTAGAAGCAATACTTGCACCTGTTTTCGGTAAATCACGTTCATCTTTTTCAGCTTCTTTATTTTCACTTACAGTTGTTGTTGTTTCTTTTGTATTTTGATCATCTGTTGTAGTTTGTCCAGATCCAGTATTGTTTCCATCTTGTTTTGGTTCATTACCATTATTACCTTCTTCTGTTGGTGGTGTTGGGTTTTCTCCATTACCTGTTGGCGGTGTTGTTGGATTTTCTCCCCCACCTGTTGGCGGTGTCGTTGGATTTCCTCCCCCACCTGTTGGCGGTGTCGTTGGATTTCCTTCACCAGTTTCTTTATCATCATTTTTCTTCGTTATATCAATTGCATATTTAGCAAATTCATTTTCAGATGGTCCAACATATGATATGTTCCCATCTTTCTTTATATACTTTTGTGCATTTGGTGAAGAATCAAATGTTGTATTTAATTTATCTGCAACAATCGGTTTAAACGTCCAATTTTGATCAGCTGCTGGATCAATATTTTTTATTTTTTGCATATACTTCACAATGATTTGACGTGTTTCATCTTGTGATTGGTATACAACCTCCCCTTTACTTACACCTGGGAACGTTTGACTACTTCCACGATAGTTATTTGTAGCGACGATGAACTCTTGATCATCAGCTACTGGCTTACCTTCATATGTCATATTTACAATACGATTCGTATTTGCATTTACAACTTTTCCATCTTTATCGTATTTCGCCGGTTGTGTTACATCAATTTCGTATTTTAAGCCATCTAAAATATCGAAGTTATATGTAGGATAGCCTATATTTACTAATGGCTGTTCTTCTGTTTTCTTTGGATCAATTGTATTAAACTGACCTGCAGACATTTCAAGCCATTCTTTCACTTGTGCCCCATTTACTTTTACAGCATATAACGTATTTGGATACACGTATAAATCTGCAACGTTTTTAATTGCTAACGTTCCAGCTGGAATATCCGTATAATATGTAGCACCGTTTCGGCCACCTGCTTTAAATGGTGCGCCTGCAGATAAAACCGGAATATCTTTAATCTTTTCGTACTCTGGTTTTTTAAGTTCTTGTTCTACATACCATTTTTGCGCATTTGTCACAATTTGTACGGAAGGATCATCTTGTACTAATGAAAAATAACTATTAATTGGTGCTTTCGTTTCACCTACAGGTGTATTTACATAGTCGATTGTCGCTTGATGCTCATCTTTAATTTCATTAACTAATTTTTGATCAGATTCTACTAATGGGGTACCTTTACTATTAGCAATCGGGCGAAGTTGCGGCTTAGATTGATCTTTTTGTACTTCCCATTTTCCGTTTACCTTTTTCAATTGCATATCAATAATACCTAAGTTACTACCAAAAACACCAGGCATTACAACTGGAACACCATTAAATACATCCTTCACTTCAGTATGTGAATGTCCCATTAATACTGCATCTACGCCAGGAACTTGTGTTGCTAAATGATATGATGCATTTTCCATTCCTTCGTTGTATCCACTCTTATCAACACCTGAATGCGCTAGTGCAACGACAATATCTGCATGTTCCTCATTTTTCAGTTTCGGTACTAATTTATTCGCTGTTTTGACAATATCTTTCGCTTTTACTTTTCCTTCTAAATTTGCCTTATCCCAGTTCATAACTTGAGGTGGGACAAATCCTATTACACCAATTTTTACTATTTGTTTTTGGCCTGCTTCATCCACTACTTCTTTCTCTAAAATATGATATGGTTTAAAATAATTTTCATCGTTCGCTTCATTATTATCATGATCATCTTTATAAACATTCGAGTTAATAACCGGGAATTCCGTTTTACTAATTACTTTGTTTAAATAGTCTAAGCCGTAGTTAAATTCATGATTCCCAAGAGAGATGACGTCATACTTCATTAAATTCATTACACGATATAATGGATGTGTATAACTAGGATCCACAGGATTCTTCGGATCTTTTATTTTATTTGCTACATAATCTCCAAGCGGTGTCCCTTGTAATGCATCTCCATCATCAAATAGGACAGAGTTTTTCGCTTCTTCACGTGCTTTATTAACGAGTGTTGCAGTTTGCACGAGACCTACTTTATTATCTGTTTTCGTTTGATAATAATCGTAATTCATTAAGTTAACGTGAATATCTGATGTTTCTAGAATTCGTAAGTTAACTGTACTCTCCCCAGTTTGCTCATCCGCATGAGCTGTTGCTGGCAATACTTGCGGCGCTATAACACCAATAGCAAGAGTTGCTCCAGCTAGCATTTTTTTTGACTTTTTCACAAAAAATCCCCCTTATACAATTACCAGAAATAATGAAATGAATCCCTATCTGTCTCTAACCACATACCTTTTTTCTTCTATTAGAGACACAATTTTCATTTCACCCTGCGCTAACGAGTAGTCCCCTTAAACGCCCGATTGATGAAGACTATTAATTAATAGGAAATAAAGCTCCCACTCATTAAAGTTTCACCTTATCTGACATTATCATATATAAAGTTCTTTCCTATCGTCAATATTTTTTGACAAACTTCAACAAATTTTCTGTAAAGTTATTATAAACTTTTCATAAACATATAATATGCCCTTACATTGCTAATACTGCTGAATATGATACAATTACCAATTACAAGGAGGATGAATTTATGAAAAAAGTCATCTTAACAATTGTTTGTCTCCTCCTTCTGATCATTTCTTATTCTTATTTTGAAAAGAACGACGAGACAAAACAAAATGAATCTGAAGAAAAAACAGAAAAAACATCTGCCCCAAATTGGATTGATAAGCAAACAAACGAATCTTTTTATCATCTTGTATTAGGTGATTCACTCGCTAAAGGATATGGATCGACACAAGGTGGATTTGCTGAATTAGCTTCTAAGCAAATAGAAGCACAAATTCATAAACCAATTACAGTAGAAAACCTTGGGGTAAACGGTCTTACAACAGATCGTCTCGCTAAAAAAGTTCAATCAGAAGATGTAAAGGAAAAAATTAGAGCAGCAAATATAATTACAATTAATATTGGAGGAAATAATTTATTTCGTTTAAATCGTGATGTTGGTGTTATAGATGGTATAAAAATGTTAAATAAAGAAAAAGCCCATTTTGAAGCGGATATAAAAAGTATTGTAAAGACAGTTCGAGATCAAAATCCGGACGCTTTACTCATTCTCTCAGAACTCTATAACCCGTTACAACTCGATGACTCCATCGCAAGTTATGCAGATATGTTTTTAGATGGCTGGAATGAATCTGTTTATTCCATTTCCAAAGCAAATCAACCATCTATCGTTTTACCAATTCGCAAATTAATATCGAATGATAAAAAAGAGTTATTATTTGACCAAGTACACCCAAATGATAACGGCTATGCAATTATTGCCAACACATTTACAAAGCAAGTGTTATCCTACAAATATTAAAGCGACCATGAAACAATTCTATTTTTATAACATGTCTTTTTTGTTACAATGATAGTGGAAGGGGGCCTTTATATGGAATCACGCGAGTGGGAACGTATTGTTGATCATCTTCTTTCGCTAGTGCCTCTTTTTTATCGCAAATTTATGCTTCCTGGAGAATTTTCTTCTCAAAGACATATGCCGCCATCACATACACAAGTATTACTGCTTTTGCATGAAAACGGCACATTAGCAGTTTCCGAAATCGGCAAGCGGCTAGCGATTTCACGGCCTAACATGACACCTCTATTAAACAAACTTATTCAAGAAGAACTAATAGAGCGTCATTATAGCGAAAAAGATCGACGGGTCATTTTAATTTCTCTAACAGCTGAAGGGAAATTATTAGTAAATCAGTATCAGCAATTCATTTTAGACAAACTAAAAGAAAATTTCCAAACATTATCTGAGGAAGAGCGCGAAAAGCTCATTCATTCTCTTCAAACCATTCAAAATTTAATTTTGAAAACAAACGTATAAAGCTGCTTCTAAATAGAAGCAGCTTTATGATTCGTAATAATTACCATAGTATACATTGGAATATGGCCATGTTGTTAAATATGGTTTTTTTTCCTGTGTAGGCTGTTGTGTTGGTAATTGTGGTATTTGTGATAATTGCTGTAATTGTTGTTGCCGATATAATTCGTATTGTCTACTCGTATCATAAACCGGATAATAATTTACATATGGATATACTTGAGGCACGTAATAATAATACATTATCCTCTCCTCCTTTTTCTTAAACATATTCAAAGGAGAAAATGAATGTGACATTGTTTATAATTGTACAAGTGGTTCTCTCACTCGTTTCTTCCTTTTCTTCAAACGTAACTTACGGTTCTTTTCGTATAAATAATGCACAACGAAATATGAAATGAGACCAAACACAACTCCTAAAGTCGTCATTCCAATTAATACATACACTTCACTTTGTAATAAGCTCTTTAATATCGTAAAAATGTGACTTGAAAACAAGTCCGATATCGTAAATGGTTCATGATGAATTTTCTGTACATGAAATGGATAAATCATTTTTCCTAGCGCATACGCAAGCGGAAATAAAAATACTGGGAGAAACGATATTTTCCCAATAATATTGCCAATAACTGCCGCAGGAAAAGATCCCTTTGCTAACCTGACGATTGGATAAAATATTACATATACGAGCGATGCCGTATAAATGACTAACATTTCTAAGCCGAATCCTATAGCAAACCCTAACGATACTTTCTTTGCGCCTTCTGGCGATCGAAGCAACTTATAATATTGAAACTTTAATATTCTCCACATCCGCTGGAAAAACGAATATGTTTTCTTAGTTGTTTTCACCCTCATCATCTCTTTAACTATATTTTTATATGTAGTATGTCCTTACACACTCTGAAAAACAAATTTAGTTTTCTCTTTTATTATAAATGATATCGAAATGGTTAACCAAATATACATCCGACATTTTAATATAAAAAAACCTCCCTTTTAGGAAGGCTCTTCTACATTTTTAAATAAACTCACTAATAACGCTTTTTGAGCATGCAATCGATTACCAGCTTGCTCAAAGACGATAGACTGCGGTCCATCTATAATTTCTCCTGTTACTTCTTCTTCACGATGGGCAGGTAAACAGTGTAAGAAACGATATGTTTGCTTCGCATGCTTAACAAGTTCGTTATTGATTTGGTAAGGTTGAAATAAAGTATACTTCTCTTCTTCGCCCTCTTGCCCCATGCTCATCCAAACGTCAGTATAAATGAAATCTGCTTCATTCACTGCTAATTCAGGATCATGCAAAACTTCAATTTCAGCTCCTGTTTCCTTGGCAATTGCTAACGCTTTTTTTACAATCTCTTCATTCGGTTCATACCCTACAGGCGTTGCCACAGTCATATGCATTCCGACTTTTGCACTCGCTAGCAACAATGAATGACATACATTATTTCCGTCACCTACGTAAGCCAATTTTATTCCTTTAAATGTATTTGTTTCTTCGTATATCGTCATAAGGTCTGCCAATGCTTGACAAGGATGATGATCATCCGTTAAACCGTTAATAACAGGAATACTCGATTCTTTTGCAAGCTCTTCTACATCCGCGTGTGAGAATGTACGTATCATGATCCCGTCAATATACTGCGATAATACTTTCGCAGTATCTGAAACGCTTTCTCCTCTTCCCATTTGCATCTCTTTCCCACTTAAAAACATACCATGTCCCCCGAGCTGTACCATTCCTGCTTCAAAAGATACACGAGTACGAGTGGAATGCTTATCAAAAATAAGCCCTAATATTTTGCCTTGTAATAAAAGCTCTTGCTTATTCTTTTTTAAATATATAGCGAACTCAATTAAAGAAATAATTTCTTCTTTCGTTAATTCTTCTAGTGTTAAAAGATCTTTCGTATTTAATTTCGGTACTTGTACAGTTGACATGAAACTTCCCCCTTATATGATTGATACGTTTTTTGTACAAACTACTTTTTTTATTATATATACTGCCTGTTCTAACTCTTCATTCGTGACAATGAGTGGCGGTAATAGTCTTATCACATTAGGACCTGCTTGTAATACGAGAAGTCCTTCGTTTTCTAGTTGTTCTATAAAACTTGCAACTTCATGCTTACACTCAATCCCAATCATAAGCCCCTTACCACGTATATTTTGAATACATTCGACATGCTGTAATTCCTCTTGCAACTTCTCTAATACGTACTCGCCTTTTTCTTGTACTTCTTTTAAAAACGATGGTTTTTCACTTACTTGCAATACTTCTTTCGCTGCAGCCATCGCGATGTAATTCCCGCCAAAAGTTGAACCGTGTGATCCTGCAGTAAACGACGCTCCGAGCTCTTTCCGGCCAATCATCGCTCCGACAGGAATCCCATTCCCAAGCGCCTTTGCAACGGTAACGATATCAGGCTCTATTCCCACTTGTTCATAAGCGAATAGTGTTCCAGTTCTTCCTATCCCCGTTTGTACTTCGTCTATAATAAATAAGGAACCGAACTTATTACATAATGTTTCAATCTCTTTCAAAAAAGATAGATCAGCAGGTATTACTCCTCCCTCTCCTTGAACAACTTCTACCATTACCGCCGCAACTTCTTCATTCATTACTTCCTCTAATGCTTTAATATCGTTAAAAGGGATATGTAAAAAAGATGGAAGTAATGGACCAAATCCTTCTTTTACCTTATCTTGGCCCGTTGCACTCATCGTTCCAAATGTTCTACCGTGAAAAGACTGCTGGCATGTTACGACGAGAGATTTTCCAGTATGCTTACGTGCTAACTTTAAAGCCGCTTCATTTGCCTCTGCCCCACTATTACAGAAAAACACATAATCTAATGCTCTATTTTCTGTTAATAATGACGCAACTTCTTCTTGCAAGCTGTTTGTAAACAGGTTAGATATATGCCATATATCATCAAGTTGCTCTTGTACACCTTTGAGAACAGTAGGGTGACAATGTCCTAGATTACATACGCCAATTCCTGATGTAAAATCTAAATATTCCTTACCGTTATTATCAATAACTTTCGTTCCAGTTCCCTTTACAAACTCAATAGTTCTTCTGCCATACGTTTGAAAAAGATGACTCGTCATGCAATACTCACACCTTTCGTTACCGTCGTTCCAATACACTCTCCCGTAACCTCAGTAAAATCTTTTGTACCATTCACAATACTTATCTTTTGCACTCCCATTTTTAATGATGCTAGTGCCGCCTGTACTTTCGGAATCATCCCACCTGTAATAACACCTGTTTCTATAAAAGTAGCAATTTCCGATTCATCCGTTTCCTTTACCAAATTCCCTTCATGTAATATTCCATCTACATCCGTAATAAAAATAAGCTCTTTTGCCCCTAACGCAGCCGCAATCCCAGCTGCAGCATTGTCCGCATTTATGTTATAAATTTCATTACCATTTATCCCGATTGGAGCAATAACAGGAATATACTCCATATTTATTAATCCTTTTAATAAGGCTGTTTCTACATAACTTACTTCCCCCACATATCCTATCTCTTCGCTGACAGGTTGAACTTGAAGTAAATTGCCGTCACACCCTGAACAACCTACCGCAAGTAAATTATGCTTTTGTAAATTCATTACGAGTTTTTTATTCGTACTTCCGCATAGCACCATTTGAACAACATCCATAACTTCTTTTGGTGTTACGCGTAATCCATCTCTTTTTTCTACGTTGATGTTACAATCTTTTAATTTGGCATCAATTTCTGGCCCACCACCATGGACAATCACTACTTTATACTTCTGCTGTAATTTCTTTATACAATCAAAAAACACATCATTTAATTGATTCAACATACTACCGCCGCATTTCACTACAATATATTCGCTCATCTTCTCTCTCCTTATGTACGATAACAAGCGTTTATTTTCACATATTCATAGCTTAAGTCACAGCCCCAAGCTGATCCTGTCTCTTCTCCTAAGTGTAAGTACACATTAATGACTATTTCATCTTCTTGTAATCTCTCTTTCATTTCTTCTTCAGAAAATGTTTGAGGCTCACTATTTTTTAATACCAATATAGATTGAAGAGTAATGTCAATTGTATTCGGATTAATAGCTACTTCACTTTGTCCAATACTGCTAATAATTCGCCCCCAGTTTGGATCTTCACCATGTATTGCTGTTTTCACAAGACTCGAACCGACTATTTGCTTTGCAATTTTTTTTGCCTCTTCATTCGTTTGAGCTCCTAGCACATTTACTTCGATTAACTTTGTAGCGCCTTCACCATCTTGCGCAATTTTCTTTGCTAAATCTTCACATACCTTCTGTAAAGCACATACGAAAGTTTCCCAATCTGTATGTTCCATATTTATCGGCCTTGTTTCTGATAATCCACTTGCCATAACGATGACCATATCATTCGTAGAAGTATCTCCATCTACCGTAATTTGATTAAATGTATGATTCGTAATTTGGGATAATGCCGTTTGCAATACGTCATGCTCTATATGAGCATCTGTCGTAATAAAACTAAGCATCGTTGCCATATTCGGATGAATCATCCCTGAACCTTTTGCAACACCCGCAATCGCCACTTTCTTCCCATCAATAATCATTTCATAGCAAGTTTCTTTCGTTATAAGATCCGTCGTTAAAATTGCTTCAGAAAAAGAATATGCTTCACTTTCTTCCTTCGTCGGTATAAGAGTTGCAACTCCCTTTCGGATTATATCCATCGGCAGCGGAACACCAATTACACCTGTTGAAGCTACTGCAACGTAATTTTCTTTCAATCCAAAATGTTCCGCCCCTAATGCGCGCATCTCGTATGCGTCTTGTAATCCTTTCATTCCAGTACAAGCATTTGCATTTCCACTATTAACGATAATTGCTTGTAACTTCCCTTCTGCCGTTATACTATCCTTCGTTACTTGTAAAGGGGCTGCTTGTATTTGATTCGTTGTATACACAGCGGCACATGATGCTGGTACGTCACAAACGATTGCCCCTAAATCCTTTTTCTCCTTTTTCAGACCATTTGCAGTACCAATTGCCGAAAAGCCTTTCGGCGTTACAATCGAACCATTTTCTAATTTTGTAATAGACGCTACTTTAATCATCATGTCCCCCTTATAGATAAAGCGGCATATGTTGTAAACCTGTTGTCTCTTCTAGTCCCGCTATTATGTTTGCATTTTGAATCGCTTGCCCAGCCGCGCCTTTCATCATATTGTCTATAACAGAAACGACCGTAACTCTTTCTGTTCTTTCATCGTAAGCTATGCCAATATCACAATAATTTGAGCCTCTCACTTCTTTTGGACTTGGAAATTTCCCTTGCGTACAAATTCGGATGAAAGGCGATTGTTCATACGTTTCTTCATACAATTTTTGAAGTTGCTTTATTTCCATCTTTTGTTTTACTTTTGCATAAAGTGTAATCATGATTCCTCGTGATATCGGTATTAAATGTGTGCTAAATGTAATTGGCTGTAATTCACTATTCCATTCTGTAAGCATTTGCTCAATCTCTGGAACGTGCTGATGCTGGTTTACTTTATAGATGTGTAAGTTATCGTATAGCTCAGGAAAATGAGTCATTGTTGTTGGTGTTTTACCTGCTCCTGTTACCCCTGATTTCGCGTCAATAATAATCGAATCTTCTTCAATCATGCTACTACGTACTAACGGTGCTATCGCTAGCAATGTGGCTGTAGCAAAACATCCTGGGTTTGCAATTAAATTTGCCTTTTGAATCTCAGTCCTTTTCCATTCACTTAACCCATACACTGCTTTTCTAAGAATTTCTTCTTTCGCTGCTGGCCTTTTATACCACAATTCATATGACGAAGGATCTATCATACGAAAGTCTCCAGATAGGTCAATTACTTTTAAACCTTCAGCTAATAACTTGGGAGTTAACTCCGCCGATACTCCTGCTGGTGTTGCTAGAAATACGATTTCTGCTTCTTTCCCTATTGTCTCCACATCAATTTCTTGTAACGTATGAACGAGGACATTTCGAAGATGCGGATATACATTTGTTATACACTCACCAACTTGTGAAAAAGAATGAAGAGATGCTATAGAAAAATATGGATGTTGTTCTAATAAACGAATTAACTCAATGCCCCCATATCCAGTGGCTCCAATAATTGCGACTTTCATAAGTTCCTCCTCAAATCGATTCTTTAAATTAAGTATGATTATAATATTGTATATTTATAGAGTCAATTAAATATTTATAAATTTTACAAACTTAAAAAACTTAATTTTACTAGAAAAACAATATACACAACCGAATTTTTATACAAAATAGTGCATGGTAGTTTTTTTATTTCACTTCAAGTACAATAAAACAATACATACGTACATACAGGCGGGAAAAAATATGAACGAAAAATTAATTGAGAAAATGATTATAAAAAGTTTTCAGCAATATCAATGCAGTCCAATATCAAAAGAAGATCAGGAAATGCTAGTGAAACATATTCAAACGGTGACTCATTCAAATATTGAAATTGATTTATACGAGGAGATTGAGGATATTGTTTATGATTATGTGACTGGAAAACAATAAAAATAGGAGATTTCCATGTGGAAATCTCCTATTTTTTACTTAATGATTTACCTGCTACACGTTCAAATAAACCTGGGAATAAAGCATAAAGTTTCGGGCCAATTCCCATCCACTTCGGTAAGTTTACTTCACGTTTTTTCGTGTGCATCGACTTTACGATTTGTTCTGCTACGTATGTTGGTTTTAACATGTAACGTCCCATATTCTTTACATATGTACCAGATTGATCCGCTATTTCAAAAAAGTTTGTATCTATCGGACCTGGATTAATTGCTGTAACATAAATATCTGTATTCGCTAATTCCATGCGTAAACTATTCGTAAATCCTAATACAGCATGTTTCGTTGCTGCATACGCACTTGATTTCGGAGTTGCAATTTTTCCGGCAAGGGAAGCAATATTAATAATATGTCCTTCGTTCTTGTTTACCATATAAGGTAGTACCGCTTTCGTACATGCTACTAATCCAAATACATTTACTTGGAACATATCTTTCACTTCATCCATTGACGCATCTTCAAACGTTTTAAAAATACCAAATCCCGCATTGTTTACTAATATATCAATACGTCCCACTTCTTGTAATACCTTTGAAAAAACAGACTGTACTTCCATCTCTTCACTTACATCTAATACATAATAATAGCAAGGCGTATTATAAGTTTCTTTAATTTTGTCTACTAACGCTTGTAGTTTCTCTTCTGTTCGAGCCATTAATACTGGAGTCGCTCCCTGTGCTGCAACTTGCATTGCAACTTGCTCACCAATCCCACTAGAAGCACCTGTAATGACGATTACTTTATTTTGTAAACGTCCTGTCATTGCTGTCACCTACTTTGCATAATAAATCAATTGTTGCGATGACTCATCAATCATCACTTGTTGATTATATGCTAAATAGTCCAATTGTCCAACCGTTTCTGAAATAGTAAGTGGTAATTGTTCTTTATATAATACCGGAAATAGTTTTACACATACTTCAAATGCTGTCATTGGTTTTTCCTTTAATAACTCAAGCACTTTAAAAGCACGTGTTTCTTGCTTTTGTAATCTCGTTTCAATAAGTTGTTTCACATTTAGAACATCTTCCCCATGCCCTGATAAAATACGTGAAATATTCATTTCGCTTAAACGCTGTAATGTTTGATTATATTGTAGTAATGGGCGTGCCCGTTCTGTTTGCCCTTCATATGGTGGTTCTAGTATTGGATTCGAAGAAATATGACTGATGAGAGCATCTCCACCAATTAATATTCCATCAGATTCTCTATATAAAGAAATATGAGTAGAAGCATGACCTGGTGTTTCAAGTACTATAAATCCAGGCAAAGAATCAATACGATCTCCTTCTCTCACAGTATGCGTTAACGATCTATTACAAGAATATTTAAGTGTCCTCGTCGTCAATAACGACTCGTCTTTCAAAAATGCTGCTGGCACACCAAACTGTAAGGCCGTCTCTCTAAAAAATTCATGATACCGCTTTAAAAATTCTGGATTTTGTGTGATCCAAGGCTCATTCCAAGGATGTCCAATAATATTCGTCTTCTCAGAAAATATATTTAAAAGTCCACAATGATCTGCATGATGATGCGTAATGACTACTGTTTCAATATCTTCTAGCGTATGTCCTAATGCACCTAATTGACTTTCTAACGCATTCCTTGCCTCTTCTGTATTCGTCCCTGTATCAATTAATGTTAATGTCTCCCCCTCAAATAAAAACACATTCACAGTTTCCACTGCAAATGGTACAGGAATCTCCATTCGGTGAATCGCCGTCATGCTTAGCCCCCCTGTCTCTTTCCGGTTCAAAAATGAATACTTCTTCAGTTTACAACTTCTATATATATTTGTCATTATTTTCAGATAAAAAGAGGTGTTTCCTATAAAAAAACGAATGTATGTACATTTATAAGAATTTCTAACCAAAATTAAAGGAGGAACATCATGTCTATTCAAAACATTTCCTTTCTCGGTGCAGGCTCCATTGCCGAAGCTATTATTGGTGGCTTGTTACATGCAAATGTTGTTAAAGGTGAACAAATTACTGTAAGTAATCGTTCTAACGAGACAAGATTACAAGAGCTACATAAAAAATACGGTGTCAAAGGTACTCATAATAAAAAAGAATTGCTTACTGATGCAAATATTCTTTTTCTAGCAATGAAACCAAAGGATGTTGCAGAGGCGCTTACCCCTTTTAAAGAATACATAAATAATAACGTGCTTATTATTTCATTACTAGCAGGTGTTTCTACTGACTCAATTAGAAAACTACTTCAAAAAGACGTTCCAATTATTCGTGCAATGCCAAATACATCCGCAGCCATTTTAAAATCAGCTACCGCTATCTCCCCTTCAAAACATGCAACAGCGGAACATATTCGCACTGCAACATCTTTATTTGAAACGATTGGTCTCGTCTCTGTTGTAGAGGAAGAAGATATGCATGCTGTCACTGCATTATCCGGAAGTGGACCTGCTTATATTTATTACGTAGTGGAAGCTATGGAAGAAGCTGCAACAAAAATTGGTTTAAAAGAAGATGTTGCAAAATCACTTATTCTTCAAACGATGATTGGTGCTGCTGAAATGTTAAAAGCAAGTGACAAACATCCTTCTATTTTGCGAAAGGAAATTACTTCTCCTGGTGGAACTACCGAGGCAGGTATTGAAGTATTACAAGAACATAAATTTCACCAAGCACTTGTTTCTTGTATTACACAAGCAACGAAACGATCACATAATCTTGGAAAAACATTAGAACAACTAACAAAAGAAAAATAGAAAAAGGAGCTCAAGTTTATTTGAGCTCCTTTTTCTATAATTACACTTAGTTATTGTTCTTCCCAAAAATCTCTTCTTGCAGGCGACGACCAGTCGGCGTTGCTGCAAGTCCACCTTCTGCTGTTTCACGAAGTGCTACTGGCATCGTTTGTCCGATTCTAAACATTGCCTCAATTACTTCATCACATGGAATTGTACTCGTTACACCAGCTAATGCTAAATCTGCTGAGATCATCGCATTTGCAGCTCCTGCTGCATTACGTTTTACACAAGGTACTTCTACAAGTCCTGCAACAGGATCACACACTAAACCAAGCATGTTCTTTAATGAAATTGCCATCGCTGTAGCTGCTTGATCTTGTGTTCCACCAGCCATCTCAACTGCAGCTGCAGCCGCCATTCCACTTGCTGAACCAACTTCAGCTTGGCATCCTCCTGCCGCACCAGAAATACAAGCGTTATTCGCAACAACCATACCGAAAGCTCCTGCTGTAAATAAGAATTCAATCATTTCTTCACGTGTAGGCTGCAATTTTTCTCTTAGTGCAAATAGTACACCTGGCACTGTTCCAGCAGACCCTGCTGTTGGTGTTGCACAAATAATTCCCATCGCTGCGTTTACTTCATTTGTTGCAACAGCTTTGCTTACTGCATCCAAAATCGTATCTCCAGATAAGCCTTTTCCACTCTTCATATACGCTTGAACTTTTACAGCATCTCCACCAGTTAAACCAGTTGGTGATTTCACGCCGCGAATACCACGTTCTACTGCTTGCTCCATCACGACTAAGTTCTTTTCCATACCAGCAATTACTTCTTCACGTGAAATACTTCTTGTTTCCATTTCACATTGAATCATAATTTCTGCGATTTTTACATTTTGTTCTTTAGCTTGCGCCACTAGTTCCGCTGCGTTCCGAAACATGGTGTGTCCCCCCTGCAATTATTCCATAATAGTTACTTGACAAATATTTTGTTGCGCTTTTATTTCTTCAATTACTTCATCTGCTAATAATTCATCTGTTTCGATGACCATAAGCGCTCTTCTTCCTTTTTCTTTACGAGATACACTCATTGTACTAATGTTAATCTCATGTTTCGCAAGGATTGAAGCTACCGCTGCAATAGCACCGAAGCGATCGTTATTTACAATAAGTAGTGCTGGGCTCGTGCCTGATAATTGAAGATCGAATCCGTTTAATTCTACAACTTCAATTTTACCGCCACCAATTGAGCAAGCAACAACTTCAATTTCATCTTCACCTTTATACAAACGAATTCTCGCTGTATTTGGGTGAGGTGCATTGGCATCTTCTTCAATGAATTCTACTTCAATTTCGCGCTCTTTTGCTATTTCTAGCGCCTCTGGAATACGTAAGTCATCTGTTTCAAATCCTAATATCCCACCTATTAGCGCTACATCCGTACCATGCCCACGATACGTCTTTGCAAATGATCCATATAATGAAATGCTTACTCTTTCTGGTTCATGACGAAACAGCTGGCGAGCAACTTGCCCCATTCTTGCCGCGCCTGCTGTATGTGAACTTGATGGTCCAATCATAACTGGACCGATAATATCAAATACTGAGCGATACTTCATCATAACTCCCCCTAAACCTCTATGAAAAAATTTATTCTACTATTCTATTAAGCTGCTACATCTGTCGCTTTTCAAGTTGTACCACGAATTTGTTCTGCTGTACGAATTGGATAGTTTTTGAATAAAAGTAATCCAATATAACCTGAAATAATGCCAGTTATCATAATACATAAAATTCTTAGTATTATTTTTATTAAAAAATGATATAAGATAATCCACAATAAAGTCTGGTAGCAATCCAAAGTTTAACACAGAAGCCATTGCAAGCATAGCATAAACAAGTGATATAACCATTGCTAATGCAACTAAATTTGCACCCGCTATTCCGCCTAGACTACCTGCTGATGTTCTGAACTCTTTTAAAGAGTGGTGTACCAATTAAATCTCCACCACCTTATTAATAAAAAGCTTCTACTAAGGAACTTGCAATAGATACACTCGCTAATCATATCGTTTAGCTAAAAAGTGAAAAAGACTTATGACAAATAATAGTAATATCTTTCCTATTATAATTCTCGTGTTACTCTCTCATGATTTAGTCAACTTCACTTGTTACGATAATGACTAAAATACATGTGACTTATCATAAATTATAATCTGCCCTCATTATAGCTTGTTTTTTATAAAACGCTTACTTTTGTTGAATTTTAAAAGTTCTGAATAAAAGTCCATTTCTGCTATTTGTATCACTTGTATGTCATCTGACTTATATAACAGTTTTTCTAAATAATCATTATTTCGTATTTTTATCCTATATATTCAAACCATCCTAATTTTCTGTATCATCCAAGTATAAGTATAAAATAATAACAGTTTTATTTTTAAATTTTTTTAGACATAAAAAAATGGTAACCCGCCGTTACCATTTTTTATAAAATTATCATTTTTCTACTGGGAATGATTTCAAATCCGTCGCTATTTCTGTATTAGAAAACAACTCTCTAGCCTCTTTCAATAATTCCTTATATGTATCTCCTTGATAGCGAGAACTAATGTGAGTTAATATTAGTCGCTTCGCATTTGCCTGAAGTGCAATGCTCGCAGCTTGCTTAGATGTAGAATGAAAATAATCATACGCTTGTTGCTCATCTTCTGCTGCGAAAGTCGCTTCATGGACAAGTACATCTGCATCTTGCGCAAGCTCCCTACTCGCTTCGCAATATCGCGTATCACCTAAGATAGTAATAATTCTTCCTTTTTGAGGTGGGCCGATAAACTCATTTCCATTTAATATCGTGCCATCCTCTAATTCAACTGCTTCACCATCTTTTAAACGTTTAAAGATTGGACCTGGTTTCACACCCATCTCAAGCAACTTATCAACTAAAAGAGCACCTTGTATATCTTTCTCTACAATACGATATCCAAAACATTCTATACCGTGTGACAATCTTTTCGTTTCTACATAAAATTCATTATCTTCAAATACGGTACCTTCTTCTGTTATCTCCACAACTTCAAGTGGATATTTCACATGTGTCGTACTTACCGATAATGCCACTTCAATAAATTGTTTAATTCCTTTCGGTCCATACACCGTTAAAGGCGTAGTTCCTCCTTGAAATGAACGGCTACCTAATAAACCAGGCAATCCAAAAATATGATCGCCATGTAAATGCGTAATAAATATTTTTTCAATGCGGCGCGGACGTACAGATGTATGTAATATTTGATGTTGCGTGGCCTCGCCACAATCAAATAACCAAGTTTGTCCTCGTTCTTCTAACAATTGTAAAGCAATTGCTGAAACGTTCCTTCCTTTTGAAGGAACACCTGCACCAGTTCCTAAAAATACAAATTCCACTTTCTTTCCTCCAGCTCTAAATATACTCTATCTCTCATCTTACGGAATGTTATTTCAAATGGCAAATTGAATTTACATAACCAATCATCTAGACAACTATATAACACGAACATTATACTTAAAAAATTTAGCTATCGTTCGTGTTTTATGGTAAAATGATTATACTACATTTTAAGGGAGCGTTTTATTATGAAAGAAGTATTTCGTTTACAAACTGATTTTTCATCTTCATTTGATCGCTGGGTAAGTTCTTTCGTGTCTGATCACCCAGCACAATTAGAATGGACAACTTTAAAGGAATTAATCCATGAATATACAACATCACATACAAATGATACGTTACCAGCATATATTTCTTCAGCTTTAACATATTACGCCCAACGTGTTTCAACTACAAACAGTTCAGAGATTGTTATTTTTGAAAACCCTACAATCTCGTAATCTATAAATAAAAAAGCACTGGTTACAGTGCTTTTTTATTTATACTTATTTAGTAAATCGTCATATTCCGTCCAAAAGTTTGTATACATCCTTTGATCAAACTCATCTAAAATTATCTTGTCACTTGATTTATTAAATAATTCTTTTGCTTGTAGTGCAAAAGAAACAATTTGTCTTCTATATTCATTTTCATTCAATTCTATATGAAGTCCTTCATAGTATATAGCCTTTTGATCAGTAGAAATAACTTTGACAAAGTCCTTTAAAATCACGTTTTTACCTATATGGTTTATAGTCCAATGAATTGAAATTGGGCATCCTAACATTAGCATAGTGCCACATCCGTGCAAAATAAGCCCCTCTTCATTTTCAATATCACAAATATATTCTTTATCTAAAGTTCGTAACAAAGCTAAAGCTGATTCACTTATTCCCCATTCCTCATCCATACCTGCCTGCGTAATAATCGTTCCAGCCATATTTAAATATATTTCTCCATGAGAACATAAATCTTCCTGCTCATTAAACAACCATTTTTGATTCTCAATATTTATAATAAAATTTTGTGGTACCATTACAAATTCCCCTTTTATAAAAATATTTATTTTCCATATTATTTATAATCAATATCATGCATTTCATCCCATATATCTATTATAAATCCATTTAATATTTTAAAAACACAGATAAAAAAGATATTGACACTAAGATTTTACAGTGCTAACATCAACATGTAATTGAATATGGTCTCTGTTAGGTGAGGCTCCTGTATAGAGAAACGCTGCTGCCCAAAAATGTCGAGAGACGCCAATGGGTCAACAGGAAAGGTCGGAATGAAGGCCTTTTTTAACGTAGCTGGTTTCAGTACCTATGCTATACAGTGCTAAAACTCAACGAGGGAGAGGTGCATGTATTTTGTCATACACAAAAACTGTTTTTATTTATATCTACTAACAGTCTTTGTTGTGGACTCTTTTAACTGCGAATTCAGACCTTTACTCGTTTTGAGTAAAGGTCTTTTTACGTCTATATGCACCTTACTATGAAACAAACATAGCATATTCAGAAACTACTAAATTGTACGGAGGTGAGGAACAGTTGGCAATTGATGATTCGGCCCAGATACCCATACGTTTTACATTCATATTTCATCATGTAGGTAGGAAAGAAACTGTTCCTCACCATTTCAAATAGTTAGGTAACAGATTGTTTCCTCCTTCATGACAGAGGAGGAACTACCGATGTTTAATTTACAAAGACAAGAAACAAAGCATGCTTATGAGCAAGATAGCATGAAAACAAATAACGAATTATTAGTGGAGGTTGCAACACAAGATGTAAGCTCTGCGTTAAAACTTTTAGAAACAACACAAGATGGATTATCTAAACAAGAAGCGTCTCGTAGACTTTCTTTATATGGTCCGAATGAAATAGCTCATAATAAAATGGCGCCGTGGTACATTCAATTTCTATTGGCATTTAAAAATCCATTTATTTTCGTTTTATTAGCTCTTGGAGCACTCTCCTTTTTCACAGATGATATGCAAGGAACGATTGTCGTATCTGTAATGGTCCTACTTAGTGCAACGATTCGGTTCTCCCAAGAATTTCGTTCTCAAAAAGCTGCCGATAAGTTAAAAGCTATGGTTCGAACAACTGCGAGCGTATTTAGAATAAATGGATTTGTACATGAAACAAAAAATGTAAAGAATTTAAACCGAAATTACACAACAGAAATTCCAATTGAGGAACTTGTACCTGGCGATATTATTTCCCTTTCAGCTGGTGATATCGTTCCAGCTGATGTGCGTGTTGTATCCGCTAAAGATTTATTTGTTAATCAATCTTCTTTGACAGGGGAAGCACTTCCTGTAGAAAAATACGAACACTGCTACCATACAGAAAATAAGCATATCTTACCGAAAAACATGAAAAAAAATTACAATCCACTCGATATGGAAAACCTTTGTTTCATGGGAACAAATATTGTAAGTGGCAGCGCAAAAGCTGTTGTCATCTCAACAAGTACCGATACGTATTTCGGCTCTTTAGCAAATAAGGTAATTGGAAAGCGTGTAGAAACAAGCTTTGATAAAGGTGTAAACAAAGTAAGCTGGCTCTTAATTACATTCATGCTTATTATGGCACCTATTGTCCTTCTCATTAATGGATTCACAAAAGGAGATTGGCAAGAAGCTTTCTTCTTCGCTATTGCCGTTGCTGTTGGCCTTACACCTGAAATGTTACCAATGATTGTAACTGCTAATTTAGCTAAAGGTGCCGTTAACATGTCTAAACAAAAAGTAATTGTAAAACAGCTAAATTCTATTCAAAACTTAGGTGCTATGAACATTCTTTGTACAGATAAAACCGGAACTTTAACAGAAGATAAAGTGGTCCTTGTTCGTCACTTAGATCCCAAGGGAAATGAATGCAATCGCGTCTTGCAATTTGCCTATTTAAATAGTTTCTATCAAACTGGATTGAAAAATTTAATAGATAAAGCTGTTATTAAGCATACAGAGGAAAACAATAAATTTAATCCATCAGCTTTTCAAAAGCTAGATGAAATTCCATTCGATTTCGCCCGCCGGCGTATGTCAGTTATCGTAAAGGATATTTCAGGTGAACATACAATGGTTTGTAAAGGTGCCGTAGAAGAAATTTTATCAATTTGTAACTACACTGAAGTGGATGAAAAAATCGTTCCACTCACCGAGGAAATACGTTCAAATGTCAAAAAACTAAGTGAGACACTAAATAGTGAAGGTATGCGAGTTATTGCTGTGGCTTATAAAAAAGATAGAAGAATAAATGATACAGAGTACGCAGTAAAAGACGAAACTGATATGATTCTCAGTGGATATATCGGCTTTTTAGATCCACCGAAACCATCTGCAGCAGCTGCAATTCAAGCATTACAAAAACATGGTGTACAAGTGAAAATTTTAACTGGCGATAACGAAATTGTTACAAGAAAGGTTTGTAAAGAAGTTGGATTAGATATCGGCGAACCAATCCTCGGTTACGAGATTGATTCTTTACCAGATAAAGCATTAGCAAAACTTGCTGAAGAAACGACTGTATTTGCGAAGCTTAATCCAATGCAAAAATCTCGTATTATACACGCATTACAAGGAAATGGACACACTGTAGGTTACATGGGAGACGGCATTAACGATGCTGTAGCATTACGTGAAGCTGATGTCGGAATATCTGTTAATACTGCTACTGATATTGCGAAAGAAGCTTCCGATATTATTCTACTCGAAAAAAGTTTAACTATATTAGAAGCAGGTATTTTAGAAGGACGTACTACATTCGGAAATATTTTAAAATATATTAAGATGACAGCTAGCTCTAACTTCGGTAATGTGTTTAGCGTGTTAGTAGCAAGTGCTTTCATTCCTTTTTTACCGATGCTTGCCATTCATCTTTTAATTCAAAACTTACTTTATGATATTTCACAACTTTCTATTCCATGGGACAAAATGGATAAAGAGTTTCTAGAAAAACCACGAAAATGGGATACTGCAAACTTACGAAGCTTCATTATTTCTATCGGCCCAATTAGTTCCGTATTTGATATTATCACATACGTAGTCATGTGGAATGTATTTGGTGCAAATACACCGAGCGAGCAATCATTATTCCAGTCCGGTTGGTTTGTCGTTGGATTGTTAACACAAACTTTAATTGTTCACATGATAAGAACACAAAAGATTCCATTTATTCAAAGCACTGCATCAACACCAGTCGTTTTATTAACCGCTCTTATTATGGCAATCGGGATTTATATTCCATTCTCACCACTTGGTGCAGCCGTTGGTTTGCAAGCATTGCCACTTAACTACTTCCCTTGGTTAGTAGGAATACTATTAGGCTACGCTTTTTTAACACAGTTCCTAAAAAAGCTTTATATTAAAAAGTTTCATAGCTGGTTGTAAAAATAAGAATGAGTGGATATTCCCCGCTCATTCTAAAAAACATAACACATATTTATATATGGAGGTGACCATGATGGTATGGTACGACATTGTATTCAGATTAGTTATCGCAATTATTGTAGGAGCTTGCATTGGAATGGAAAGACAATGGAGACACCGAATGGCTGGGTTACGGACAAATGCTCTCGTATCACTTGGTACCTGTATAATAGGAAAGGTGTCATGATTTTACTACTTCATGACACCTTCTACATAAATTTATTTTCTAACTTTTGTTGAAACGACTTCTCTTGCTTACGTAGTAGTTGACTACCTCGTTGTAAAATCGGTGTTCCATACTTATCATTAATTTGATCAATGACAGCAAGTAGTGGTTCTTTTTTCGCATCCTCTTCAAATGAAAACAAATCTAATTGTTTCACCGATTCTGTCTTCCACTCTATTTCAGTAGCTGTAACACCTAGTAAACGAACGGAATCACCATCCCAATGTTGCTTCCATAAACGGGATGCTGCTTGAAAAATATCGCGTTCTTCCCAAATTGCATTTTTCAATTGCTTACTCCGTGTTACTGTTCGCCTATCATGGTATTTAATCATAATTTGAATATTATAGCTGACAAGGGTTCGCTTTTGTAATCTTTTACTCACTGATTTTGATAAACGTTCTAACATATCAAGCAATTCTTTCTCTTCATCCATATCCTTTGAAAAAGTCATCGAGTTACCGACACTTTTATGTTGGCCCATTTGACTCGGATCCACTTCCCTATCATCCGTACCTTTTGCACGCTTTTGTAAATCAATACCGTGCTTCCCAATTTTAGCGCGAATGATATGCTCGTCTCCCTTCGCTAACTGTTCAATTGTATGTATATGAATTTCATTTAATTTTTCAGCTGTTTTTTCTCCAATCCCATGCATTGCTTCAACTGGAAGTGTCCAAATCATTTCTGGAACATCACGTTTTCGAAGTACGGTAATACCGAGAGGTTTTTTCATATCAGAAGCTGTTTTTGCTAGGAAAAGATTTGGAGCAATTCCGATACTACACGGAAGCTGCAACTCTGTTAATAGTGCTTGTTGAATCATCTTTGCTATTTCAAGAGGCGAACCAAGTGCGTAGCAATCTGTAATATCTAAATATCCTTCATCTATTGAGACTGGTTGTATCTTTTCTGTAAAACGGGAAAGGACTTGAAACATTTGAAATGAAGCTTCGCGATATAATGTGAAATTAGGACGCCTTACAACTAATTGCGGGCATAACCTTTTCGCTTCCCAAAGGGGCATCGTCGTACGTATTCCGTATTCTCTCGCCTCATAACTACATGTTATAATAATTCCTTTTCTCTCTTTTTCATTTCCAGCAACCGCTAATGGCTTTCCTTGTAATGATGGATCATGAGCAATTTCAACAGATGCGAAAAAGCAATTCATATCTACATGTAAAATAACACGACCATTTTTCGGATACATTTCTCGCATAGTACTCACTCCCTAATCAGAACGTTCGTTCTTTCATTATATCAAATTTTGCACAATAGTTATAATAATTACTTGTTCTTTTTTATAATCGATATAAAGAGGATATATATGTGAAAGGGTCTGATTATGATGAGATTAACTAATAAAGTGAAACTTTAATCAGCCTCACCAATCGGGTTTTTGCGGGCAGCAGGGCCCCCACTTAACTTCTTTACTTTCGCAGAATTTTGAGGTAGGGAGCTTACTGTCCGGCAAATAGCGGGATAAACTCAACTATACATGCCTTGTAGTTATATTAATCATTGCAATTAATTATTTACTACTTCCGATTTTCAATATGAATACGTTAGGATTATTCCTTCGTCTAGTACATGTAGCAACAACGTATATACTTCCATAGGTTTTCTTATATTGGCTTATACGTCTTGTCAAAGCAATCGAATCAAAATAAAAAGCGTGTAAATCACAATTGATTTACACGCTTTTTCTATTTCATTACTTCGCTACTTCTTCAATAATTGCAACAACTAATTCTGCTGTTTTTGCTAATTCTTCAACAGGAATCTTCTCGTTTGTTGTATGAATTTCTTCATAACCAACTGCTAAGTTAACTGTTGGGATACCATGTCCTGCAATTACGTTTGCATCACTTCCGCCACCACTTTGGTGAAGAGAAGGTGTACGACCAATTTTTTCAGCTGCACGTTTTGCAACTTCTACAACGTGATCGCCATCAGCAAATTTAAATCCTGGGTACATAACGTTTACTTCAACGTCTGCATGCCCGCCCATTTCTTTTGCAGTTGTTTCAAATGCTTCTTTCATTTTCGCAACTTGTGCTTCCATTTTCTCATTGATTAAAGAACGAGCTTCTGCAAAGATTTGTACATGATCGCAAACGATATTCGTTTGTGTACCACCTTCAAAACGTCCAATATTTGCAGTCGTTTCAGAGTCAATGCGACCAAGTGGCATCTTCGCAATTGCTTTCGCTGCGATAGTAATTGCAGATACACCTTTCTCCGGCGCTACACCAGCGTGAGCTGTTTTTCCGCGAATAATTGCGTTCACTTTCGCTTGTGTTGGAGCTGCAACAACGATTTCACCAACTTTTCCATCGCTATCTAATGCGTAGCCATATTTCGCTGTAATACGCTCACGGTCTAATGCTTTTGCACCAACAAGACCTGATTCTTCTCCGACTGTAATAATAAATTCAATTTTACCATGAGGGATATTTTTCTCTTTTAAAACACGGATTGCTTCGAACATTGATGCTAATCCAGCTTTATCATCCGCACCTAAAATTGTTGTACCATCTGATACGATATATCCATCTTTAATAGAAGGCTTAATTCCATTACCAGGAACTACTGTATCCATATGAGAAGTAAAGTAAATTGTATCAACACCATCTTTTGTTGCTGGTAAAGTACAAATTAAGTTACCTGCACCATGACCAGTTACAGCCATTGTGTCATCTTCAAATACTTCTACACCTAAATCTGTGAATTTCTTCGTTAATACTTTGCAGATTTCTGCTTCAAATTTCGTTTCAGAATCTACTTGTACTAATTCCATAAATTCATTTACTAAACGTTCTTGATTAATCATAAGACTGCGCCTCCTGCACTACCATTATGTATGTAACACTATTAATTATAACAGAATTTCGCAAAAGTTTCGAAATACAAGACAAAAAACAGATGGTTTACATGTCTAGATAACCATCTGCTTTCTATTACTCATTTAACAATACCCAGCGCATATGATCTTCCCACACGCCATTTACCATTAACATCTTCCTAGACACGCCTTCATATTGAAAACCTATCTTCGTTACTACTTGTATAGATGCTAAATTACGAGGCATAATCGGAGCTTCTATACGATGTAACTGAAATTCCCCAAAAGCAACTTGAATTGCTTTTCTAAGCGCTTCTGTCGTATACCCTTTGTTTAACTCTGCTTTATCTAATTTATAACTGAGTACACAAGATTGATAAATGCCACGAACGATTAAATTAAATGAAATACACCCAATTATTTTCGTATCATCACCCTTTTTAAAAATCCATAGTCTGATGATTTTCCCTTCTTCGAACTCTTTTCTATCCTTTTGCAACTTTTTCTTTTGATAATCTAGCGTAAAAAAATCATCCGGTCTATACTCTTCCCAAGCTTTTAAAAATTCACGATTTCTGTCGTAATATTGAAGAACTGTTTCAGCATACGACTCATCAATTTCCCTTAAGTATAAACGATCTGTTTCGTATATTTTCATCATCGTATCTCCATTCTTCAGCTTGCCCAACTAAAAATTAACAATATACCCTTTTACTATATTCTCTACACACTCTCAAATTTCCTGTTATATTTTGCAATCCCCTCCCGAATTTTGTCCTCACTCTCCCCTTGTCCATAATTTCATTTCTCGTTACAATGAAATTGTACTGATTTGCAAGGAGGTATAACGATGCATAAAAAAGCTCAAAAAGTTATGGTTTATGTGATGCTAATTTCTATGCTTGTAACAACATTACTTGCTGGCGCGAGTATGTTTTGGTAAAAAGGGCGATGTGTTCGTCCTTTTTTTACTTTTTACACATAACAAAATAAACCATCTCGACATCGAGATGGTTTATTTTATATAAAACACAATCGCTACAATACTAAAGGAAAATGACATTACAAGTGCTATTACAAAACTTGTATATTGTTTCTGCTGAAATGCCCCAATAACAAAAGTGAGATTAAGTAATGCCATACATACAATCGCTACAAGATAAGAACATATATTAAAAGTTGCCAATATGAATGTAATAACAAATAGAAATCCCATAAAAAACTGCATATACGAAAGTTTTGGATTCAAGTACATATGAGCAACCCCTTTATCTAATTTTATCTTTCTATACTCTCATTAACGCACGGTTATGTACACATGTCAAGACAACTTATTATAATAGAAAAAGCCAACCTTTTTGTTGGCTTTTTCATATGCAACGGCTCCTTTTTCTTTTGCCAATTGCTGAAATGATTTTTTCGATTTCACAATCCATACTTTCGTTCCAATTGGAATGCGATCAAACAAATATTCCACATCGTTTTTCTTCATTCTTATACACCCTTGTGAAATATACTTTCCAATTGAACTCGGTTGGTTTGTTCCATGTATTCCATATTTACTTCCATCAGTTCCTCTTGCATTAAATCCAATCCACCTTGACCCAAGTGGATTTTTTGGCGATCCACCTGGAATATCCTTCGCAATGTAATACGGATCCTTTGCTTTCATTACAACATCAAAATTTCCTTCTGGAGTTAATTCATTCGTTTTCCCTGTCGCTACTGGAAAAACCTTTTGAATCTTTCCATCGTCAATGTAAGCTAATTTATTCGTTGCTTTATTTACAATAATAAAAGGATCTCCGGCACGTGGATTATCCCCAAGAGGCCAAATCGGTGATAAAGAAAGACATAATATGATAGAGAGAAGATACGGCATAGATAATTCCTACCTTCTATATAAGTTCTTTTATATTATCCTTTCCCTTAAAGCGACTTTTAATGAGTAAATATTGTTCCATTTCATACACAAGTTGAACAAGTTTCGCACGTATCTCAAATTCTTCGCGTGTAGCTGGCAATGGCATGTCTCTAAATAATTCCCTCATTTCTTGAAGCTGCCTTAAGGAAATAACGCCAGTACTTTCAGGGCTAATAGCATTACCAATGTTTTCAACAACATCTGCAATCATGTCAGCTTGTTCATATGTCCACGATAAAGAAGCTGCTAGTGGTATCATTCGCTCTAAAATTTCGAATTGTTGCATACGCATATTAAAATAACGATAGTAATAATCATCTTCTCGCATAAATGCATTCTCAAGTTTTTTAAACGATAAATCTCTTGCTTCATTTAACATATTCTCGGTTTCAATGAGTTCTGCTCCACTCCAACTACTTTCTCGATTTCGTAAATACACAACCATTTCAAACAAAATCGTTTTAAAATTATTCTCTATTTTATCCTGATACTCTTTTAGCTTATTTTCACTACTCGGCATATACATATTTACTAATAACGCCACGCTAATCCCTATCGTTAATATAGCAATTTCATTTCCAACTATAAGCCATGTAATTTGCTTCAATGAATATAGATGCATAACAATAACTGAACTCGTGACAATACCTTCTTGAATTTTAAGCATTACTGCAGTCGGAATAAATGTAAGTAACAATATGCTAATTGCAAGTGGTGTATAGCCAATCGTTTCAAAAATACAAAACGCGAATGCCATTGATAATACACACGCTAGAAAACGATGTAACGACACTTGAAGTGATTTGCGCTTCGTATTTTGTACACATAAAATAACTAAAATGCCTGCTGAACTATAAAATTCTAACCCTAATAACTGAGCAATAAAAACTGCCGCACCTGTCCCTATTGCTGTTTTTACTGTACGATATCCAATTTTAAACATATCATTACTCCTATATGTATAAACGTATTTACAGCTAGTATAAAAAAAGGATGACACAATGTCATCCTTTTCTACTTATTATTCACATAACCTTTTCATATTACAATATTTTTTGTAAAAATTGTTGCGCACGTTCACTTTTCGGCGCTGCAAAAAATTCTTCTGGCGCACTATCTTCTACAAGCTTTCCTCCGTCCAAGAAAAGAACACGATCTGCCACTTCTTTTGCAAAGCCCATTTCATGTGTAACGATAGCCATCGTCATTCCTGTCGTAACTAACGATTTCATAACTTCTAACACTTCTTTCACCATCTCTGGATCTAGCGCCGATGTCGGTTCATCAAATAACATAACTTCCGGTTCCATCGCTAACGCTCTTGCAATTGCTACACGTTGCTTTTGTCCTCCCGAAAGACGATTTGGATACGTATCTTTTTTATCTACTAATCCAACCTTTTCTAAAAGTTTCTCAGCTTTCTTTTCAGCTTCTTGCTTCGTTACCCCTTTTACATTGATAGGAGCATACGTAATATTTTCTAATACAGTCATATGAGGAAATAAGTGAAAATGCTGAAATACCATACCGACATTTTCACGAACATGCATAACATTCGTTTTCGGATTCGTTACTTCTTCCGTCCCAATCCAAATGTGACCATCCGTTGGTGCTTCTAACATATTCATACAACGTAAAAATGTTGATTTTCCTGATCCAGAAGGCCCTATAATTGCGACTACTTCCCCTTTTTCAATTGTTGTTGTAATTCCTTTTAATACTTCGTTTTTACCAAATGATTTATGAAGGTTTTCAATTTTAATCACTTTTCTTCATTCTCCCTTCAATTGCCTTCCCGACTAATGTAAGAATAATGACTAACATATAATAAATCAGTCCAACAAAAAGTAATGGTTCAAGATATTTAAATGTCTCACCGCCTACAATGTAAGCACGACGCATTAAATCAGTCGCGCCTATTACTGTTACTACAGCCGATTCTTTCGTAAGTGTCGCAAATTCGTTCACAAGCGCTGGTAATATATTTTTTAATGCTTGAGGGAAAATAATATTTCTCATCATTTTTCCGTACGGTATCCCTAAAGCCATTGCTGCTTCTGTTTGTCCTTTATCAACCGCTTGAATACCAGCACGAATTACTTCTGACATGTATGCACCTGAATTCAAGCTAAATGCAAGTACAGCAGCTAAGAACGCTGGTATTTCATAACCAATTATTTGTGGGACGCCGAAATAAATAATCATTAATTGCAATACAAGGGGTGTACCACGAAAAATTGATGTATAAAAATCTGCTGCTATATTTAATGCTCGTATTCTAGCAATTTTACAAAGTGCTAATAGCGTTCCTAAAATAAATCCTGCTAAAGCTGATACTGCTACAATTTTCAAAGTAACTTCTAAACCTTTTAGTATATATGGTATCGAAGGCGTAATCGCCGAAAAATCTAAGTTCATTCTTTTCATTCCCCTCACAGAAAAGTGAAAGGCAGCTTATTTTCCGCTGCCAAACCATTTCTTCACTAATTTATCCATTTCTCCATTTTCTTGCATTTTTTTAATTACTTTATTAAATTCAGCTGTTTTATCACTGTTTTTCGGAAGGGCAATTGCTGCTCCAACTTCTTCTGGTGCTTCTTTAATTTCAATTCCTTGTAAATCTTTCATTTTCTCTAAATAATTTTTAGCAACTGTATCTTCTATAATTGCAGCGTCAAAACGACCAGCTTTAATTTCTTGTACGATTTCTGGTATACGGTCACGTCCCTCAACTTGGAAATCTACTTGTTTTTTAAATTCTGCAGCTTTCTCTTCTTGAATAGACCCTGTTTGTACCCCTACTTTTTTCCCTTTTAAATCCTCTACAGATTTAATGTTAGAATCCTTTTTAGAAACGACCATATTTTTCGCAACAAAATAAATATCTGTAAAATCAACATTATTTTTACGCTCTGCAGTTGGCGTCATACCTGCCATTACGAAATCAACTTTTCCTGAACTAAGAGATGCTAATAAACCACCAAAATCCATATCTTTCACTTTCACTTCATACCCAAGTTCTTTTCCGATATATTTAGCAACATCAACATCAAAGCCAATAATTTCATCGCTCTTTGACGCATCTACATATTCATAAGGTTTATAATCTGCTGAAGTTCCCATTACGAGTACTTTTTTATTTCCTTTTGTTTCTTTCGATTCCCCATTACTACAAGCGCTGAATATACTTACAATTAAAATAAGTGCAAACGATATTGATACTAACTTCTTCATCTTTCTTCCCCCTAATAATGTATATTTAAAAGTTTAATAGAATATTTATTCGATGTTTGTATTGTATCAGCACTTTTATTTTTATGCAATATATAAAATAAAAATAAATAATCAAACAATATAAATGCTGTTTGTTATGTATAAAATGATGCATAAAATAACACAACTATGCATATCTCAGAAATTTTAATAATAAATAAAAAAGGCGGCACATCCACTTGATTGTGGACGTGCCGCCTTTTCTCTTATTTTTTATAGTTCTTCACAATTCTCTTCGAAATATGATTGTAGTTTCGCAATAACTTGCATCGGTTCATGACCTTCAATTTCATGACGCTCTACCATCGTTACAATTTTTCCATCTTTTAATAAAGCAAATGATGGAGAAGAAGGTGGGTACCCTTCGAAATATTCACGCGCTCTTGCTGTCGCTTCTTTATCTTGACCTGCAAACACCGTTACAAGGTGGTTAGGACGTTTATCATAATGTACGGAATGCGCAGCAGCAGGACGAGCAATACCACCTGCACAACCACATACAGAGTTTACCATTACAAGTGTTGTTCCATTTCTTTTAAACGCTTCTTCTACCGCTTCCGGCGTCGTCAATTCTGTATATCCAGCAGAGACAATCTCTTCACGCGCTTGGCGGACAACATCATTCATAAAAAAGTTAAAATTAATCACTCTTTTCCCTCCTCTAAAACTACCTATTTGTATCTTACCAGTTAATGTTTATGAAATACAAGTAAGTTTACTTGTATTTAAGTATAGAAAAGGTGTTAGAGCTCTTGCTCTAACACCTTTTCTTTAATGACCACGATGTTTTTGCTTTGCTTTTTGTACTTTCATTAAACGTCTTCTTTCTTTTTCAGCTTCTCGCTTCTCTTTAGACTGCAGTTTCTTTTCTTGTTTATGCAATTCATAAGATAAAGTAATCGCCTCTTGCGCCTTAGTAAAACGTTTAATAGTTGTTTCTTTTGCTGCTTGTCGTATGATACGCTTTATGTTTTTAGAACGCTGTTTTTCTTTAACTTCTACACCACATTTTGCAAAGTGCTGAAAATGCTCTAAAAGTGAACCATTCACAAACATAAGCACTTCTTCATCTGACGGTTCCGCCCCAAAAATATACCTCGCCCCATACAATTTCCCTTTTTCTTTACATGTAATGATTCCAACAAAAAATTGGCCATCGTGATATACTGTCAAATCCATTGACAGCCCCTCCTTTAAAAGATTAGAAATACGGGACATCCCGGAGGGGAAGGTTACTGACATGAAATCATGCGTCTGGACTACCAACCAGAGCTGTGTTTTTGTATTTCTTTCACTATTATTATATCTTTTTTTCCATAATCTTCATATATTCAGCAATCATTTTTTTATGCGATCCTACAATATAGTCAGGTAGTTCTGTTACTGAAAAGAATTTAAGCTGAACTGCTTCTTCTTTATTCATAACAAAATCCCCTTCGTATTCATCCGTATAATAGGCGGTTGTTACAGATTGAAATTCATCACCGTTTTCTAATTTTGTAAAGTAGTTCGCTCCAGAAAATACATTGATTAGTCGCAAGTTCTTCACTTTTATTCCTGTCTCTTCATATACTTCACGATAAGCTGTTTCTTCTGGTGATTCACTAAGCTCCATTAGCCCGCCAGGTAGCCCCCATTTTCCGTACGGCTCTGTCCGCTGCTGCAATAAAACATATCCATTTTCATTTATAACGAGTACAACAGCACCAACTAAAATTAAAGGGCGATGACCAACTATTTTTCGTAATTCTTCTACATATCCCACCGTATCGCCTCCTTTTTCGTTGTCCACACTATTGTATCATATGTACGAAACGACAAAATGCGTATATTTTTCATTTTTTTAACAAAATATTTATTTTATGTGATTCATCTACTGTAGCTAACATAATAGATTCGACTTCTGTACTCTCCTCTAGAAATTCTCTCGCCCACGCTTCTGTTTTTCCTAATAATGCAAGAACATCTTTCTGTATCCTCCCATCCTTTACTAATACAAAAGAAACTGGAGATTTTTTTCCCGCCACTTTAAGATCAAGCCGCGAAACTGCTTCATATTCTGGATACCGAAATATAGAAACGACACCGTTTGCTTCCCATAACGCTAATTTAATCGTTTGAATATCGCTCACATTTCGCATACGAAGTTCCGAAAACAAATATTCCAAGGTAATTCTCGCCTTTTTCAAATTGCTAAAATCAATGGAACCATTGTGTATAAGAATAATAGGTGCAGGCTCTAAAAAGCGTCTCCATCTATCCCATTTCAGCATTAACACTGAGCTTATAATATGAAGTACAACAAGTATGAACGTTGTAATCATCGATCCCAGTAACCCTACTTTTTCATCAGACAATGCGTTAGAAATATTCCCACCAAGCAATAACACTAATACAACATCTAAAAAACGAAGTTGTGCGATAGACCTTTGCCCCATCGCTTTCGCAACTAATATTAAAAATATGTATGCTATAATAGCCCGAATAACCCATTCACTAGTAGAAAGATGTCGTGCTCCTTCAAAAATATGCATATGCATCACTTTGCACTCCTTACCCGTCTCAAACTGCTATCCTGTTTAGTTTGCAACGTTTATGAGCATATATGTAAAAAAGCTGGTTCGTTTAAAAACGAACCAGCTTTTTTTACTTAACTGAAAACATATATTTTTTATAAGTTTTCCGTACCGATAATATGAGCCCCATCATAATCATATTTGAGAATAAGGAACTTCCCCCATACGATAAGAAAGGTAATGCAATACCTTTTACAGGCATTAATCCAACGATCATACCGATGTTTTGGAATATTTGAACTGTTAATATACCGATTGATCCAGCGCATAATAATGTACCAAATAAATTATCAGCGGAATAACCAATAATAATTGTTCGATATAGTAGTAATAGGAACAAGAAGACAACTAAGGCTGCTACGATAAATCCACCTTCTTCGGCAATTGTAGCGAAAATAAAGTCAGTATGCTTCTCTGGGATATAGACGCTTCCTCCACCGTATCCTTTACCTTCCATTCCTCCACTACCTACAGCTAAAATCGATTGTTGCGTTTGATAACCTTGATCTGCATTTTCAAATGGATTTAACCAACCTACAATACGCGACTGTTGGTGAGGTTTTAGTAAAGTAACTAACTTATTATAGAAAAAATCTGGATACTTAAAGAAAATAAATATTAAAGCAGATAATATGGTCAACGGAATAACTGTACATAATGCTATCAATTTCTTTTGAATACCTGACATAAATAAAATACATGCAATAGCAGCAGCATATAAGAACACCATACCTGTATCCGGTTGGCTATATACAACAGCCATAGGCGGAAGAGAAACTAGCATAATTTTACCTACTAATTTTAAATCCGTTTGGAATGTCCTCGCCATATACTGCGCATTATGTTTCACAGCTATGCTTGCTACTACAAGAAGCAATGCAATTTTGAAAAACTCCGACGGCTGAATTTGCCCAAGTACTGGAAAAACGAACCATCTTTTTGCACCTAATTTTTCAGGTGTGAAGGTGGAAACCGGTAGTATTTTCAAAAGAATAAGTGAACCAAACCCGGCAATATAAAGTGGCCAAGATAATTTTTGCAATTGATCTAAGTCGATGCTTGCAACAAGAAGTAACAATACAACCCCAATTATGTAGTTAACACCTTGTTTCATAGCAAAGTTTGCAGCTCCATACTGTCCCGTTTGCTGACTGCTATATATAGCAGCTATACTCGTCACACATAGTGCACACAAAATTAAAATTAATTTTACATCTAAACTTTTTAGAAACTCGGTACTTCTTTTCATGACATCCTCCTGAAACATTGTTACGGCAAAAATAAAAAACCAGGAGTCAACATTCTTCATGTTTTGACGACTGATTACACATTATCTATAAAACACTTATATAGAATAACTCTCTTTTTCATACAATACAATATATTATACTACAGTTTCGTCAGTAAGATTTGCCAAAAAAATTATTCTTTTCTTATTTTATATCCATATACCATATATCAGCAATGTATTTTCGTAAATTCCTAATACATAATCGTTTATTGTAAGATTACTGGGAAAGATATTTATACATATAGTAGGATGTAGATGAAGAAATAAGATAATAAAAAGCTCGCATAAGCGAGCTTTTTATTAATATACAGATGTATTGTTTTCTGACATGTTTTCTAAAATTTCTTTAACACGTCCTAAGAACTTACCACAAATTAAACCATCAAGTACTCGGTGATCAAGTGATAAACATAAGTTAACCATATCACGAGCACCGAACATTCCGTTATCCATAATTACTGGGCGTTTTACAATTGATTCAACTTGTAAAATAGCTGCTTGCGGGTAATTAATAATACCCATAGATTGAACAGAACCGAATGATCCTGTGTTATTAATTGTAAATGTTCCACCTTGCATTTCGTCTGCTTTTAACGATTTCGTACGTACTTTTCCTGCAAGTTCTGTAATTTCACGAGCGATACCTTTAATTGTTTTCTCGTCCGCTTGCTTAATTACTGGTACAAATAGTTCTTCCTCTGTTGCAACAGCGATAGAAAGGTTAATATCTTTCTTCTGAACAATTTTATCGCCAGCCCACATTGAATTAATTTGAGGATACTCTTTTAACGCTTGTGCTACTGCTTTTACGAAGAAAGCAAAGAACGTTAAGTTAAAGCCTTCACGCTTCTTAAAGTCACCTTTAATTGAGTTACGGTATGACACAAGGTTTGTCACATCTACTTCAATCATCATCCAAGCATGTGGTGCTTCGTGTTTACTACGTAACATGTTTGCTGCTATTGCTTTACGCACACCTGTTACTGGAATTTCGATATCTCCAGGCATTGTAGGTACAGAAACTGGTTTCGCAGCTTCTACTTTTTGCGCTACTGGTGCTGCTTTTGGTGCTTCTGGGCGAGCTTCTACTACTGCCGCTACAGCTTCCTCTTTCTTCGCCGCACCTGCTTGTGGGATATTTCCAGATTCCACTAGCTTTAAAATATCTTTACGAGTGATACGGCCGTTTGCTCCCGTACCTTCTACTAGATCTAAATCAACGTTATGCTCACCTGCAAGCTTTAACACAGCTGGTGAAAAACGTGGTTTTCCATCAGTTGGTTGTTTTACTTTCGGTGCTTTTTCAGACGTAGCTACTTCTGCCTTTGATTCTTCTTTTGTTTTTTCCTCAACAGCTGTTGCTGCTACTTCATCTGCGCCTTCTACTTGAATAACACAAACTACTTCACCTACAGCTAACGTATCACCTTCACCAGCGATTAACTCTTTCACAACACCCGTGAAAGAAGATGGTACTTCAGCATTTACTTTATCAGTCATTACTTCTGCAAGCGGATCATACTTATTTACGTGATCGCCAACATTAACGAGCCATTTACTAATTGTGCCCTCTGTAACGCTCTCCCCGAGCTGAGGCATTGTAATATTTTCTACAGCCATGTATAGTCCCCCCGATTAAAATTCCGCAAGTTCACGCATTGCTTTTTCAACTTTATCTGGATTTACCATAAAGAATTTTTCCATTGTTGGTGCATATGGCATTGCTGGAACGTCTGGACCTGCAAGACGTGCGATTGGCGCATCTAAATCAAATAGACAGTTTTCAGCGATAATTGCTGCCACTTCACTCATAATGCTTCCTTCTTTATTGTCTTCTGTTACAAGAAGAACTTTACCTGTTTTAGAAGCTGCTTCAATGATTGCTTCTTTATCTAATGGATATACAGTACGTAAATCAAGAATGTGTGCAGAGATGCCATCTTGTGCTAACTTTTCAGCCGCTTGAAGAGCAAAATGAACACATAATCCGTACGTGATAACTGTAATATCATCACCTTCACGTTTTACATCTGCTTTTCCGATTGGTAATACGTAGTCATCCTCCGGTACTTCACCTTTAATTAAACGATATGCACGTTTATGTTCAAAGAATAATACTGGATCTTCATCACGAATGGCTGCTTTTAATAAGCCTTTTGCATCATATGGTGTAGAAGGGATAACGATTTTTAAACCTGGTTGGTTTGCAAACATCGCTTCTACAGATTGTGAATGATACAATGCACCGTGAACACCCCCGCCAAATGGTGCACGGATTGTAACTGGACAAGTCCAATCATTATTAGAACGATAACGAATTTTTGCTGCCTCAGAAACAATTTGGTTTACTGCTGGCATGATGAAATCAGCAAACTGCATTTCAGCGATTGGACGCATACCATACATTGCTGCACCAATTGCTACCCCAGCAATTGCAGATTCTGCAAGCGGTGCATCAAGCGCACGATCTTCACCAAATTGATCATACAAACCGTGTGTCGCTTTAAACACGCCACCTTTTTTACCAACATCTTCTCCTAAAACGAATACTTTCTCATCGCGTTCCATTTCTTCGCGCATTGCTAATGTAATAGCATCAATATAAGACATTACAGCCATGAAACGTTCCCCCCTATTCTGCGTATACGTGCTTCAATGCATCTTCAGGTGCTGCATACGGAGCATTTTCTGCATATTCTGTTGCTTCATTTACGATATGCATAATTTCGTCTAACATTTGTTTTTCGGATTCCTCAGTTAACACACCAGCTTCTTTTAAATAAGCTGCGAATGTTATAATTGAATCTTTTTTCTTTGCTTCTTCTACTTCTTCTTTATCACGATAAACACGATCATCATCGTCACTAGAATGTGCTGTTAAACGATATGATACTGTTTCAATTAAAGTTGGTCCTTCACCACGACGACCGCGATCTGCTGCTTCTTTTACAGCTTTATATACTGCAAGTGGATCGTTTCCGTCTATTGTATATCCAGGCATACCGTAACCAATCGCACGATCTGATACGTTTTTACATGCTAATTGTTTTTCAACTGGAATAGAGATTGCATATTTGTTATTTTCACACATAAAAATAACAGGTAGTTTGTGTACACCAGCAAAGTTTGCTCCTTCATGGAAGTCACCTTGGTTTGAAGAACCTTCTCCAAATGTAACGAACGTTACTAAATCTTTCTTCTCCATTTTTCCAGCTAGTGCAATACCAACTGCATGTGGTACTTGTGTTGTTACTGGAGATGAACCTGTAACAATACGATTTTTCTTTTGACCGAAGTGACCAGGCATTTGACGACCACCAGAGTTTGGATCTCCAGCTTTCGCAAAAGCAGACAACATAAGCTCTTTAGCTGTCATACCAAATGCTAGTACAACACCCATATCACGGTAGTATGGTAATGCATAATCTTTCTCTCTATCAAGAGCGAACGCCGCTCCAACTTGTGCAGCCTCTTGTCCTTGACAAGAAATTACGAATGGAATTTTACCAGCGCGGTTTAATAACCACATACGTTCGTCAATTTTACGTGCAAGTAACATCGTACGGAACATTTCTAATACTTGCTCATCACTTAAGCCAAGCTCTTCATGGCGCTTTTCTTTTACTTCTGCCATTTTTCATAACCTCCTAAATCCACATTTTTATGCGTGTAACGCTCTTCCATCTACAGCAAGTGCTGCTTCACCAATCGCCTCAGATAATGATGGATGCGGATGAATTGTATGTGCTACTTCCCAAGGTGTTGCATCAAGTACTCTTGCAAGACCCGCTTCAGAAATCATATCTGTTACATGTGGTCCAATCATATGAACACCAAGAATGTCATTTGTCTCTTCATCAACTACAAGTTTTACGAAACCATCTGATTCTCCGTATACAAGTGCTTTTCCGATTGCGCGGAATGAGAACTTACCTACTTTTAACTTATAGCCTTTTTCTTTCGCTTCTTGTTCTGTTAAACCGACAGAAGCAACTTCTGGACTGCTATATACGCATTTTGATACCATAGAGTAATCAATTGGTGTAACTTCTTTCCCTGCAATATGTTCTACTGCAGCAATTCCTTCATGAGAAGCAACGTGAGCAAGTTGCAGGCCACCGATTACATCTCCAATTGCGTAAATATGCGATTCTTTCGTTTGATAAAACTCATTTGTTTGAATGTATCCTTTTTCCACAACGATATCTGTGTTCTCTAAGCCAATATTTTGCGTATTCGCTTGTCTTCCTACAGATACAAGCATTTTTTCTGCTTTAAATTCTTTATTTTCACCGTTGTGTTCAGCTTGGATTGTTACTCCATTATCTTTTACCAATGTTTCTGGTAATACTTTTGCACCAGTTACCACTTTAATACCTTTTTTCTTAAATAGACGTTGCATTTCTTTTGAAACGTCTTGATCTTCTAGTGGTAATATTGTTTTTGCATACTCTAATACTGTAACTTCTACACCGAAGTCAGCAAGCATAGATGCCCACTCAATACCGATTACACCGCCACCAACGATAATAATCGAACTAGGAAGCGTTTCCATTTTTAGGGCATGATCTGAAGACATTACGTACTCTCCGTCTAATTCTAAACCTGGTAATGAATTTGGACGAGAACCTGTTGCAATAAGTACATTTTTTGGAATTAACATTTCATTCTCTTCTCCACTTGCAAGTTCAACTGAAATTGTCCCTGGCATCGGAGAGAAAATAGATGGGCCAAGAATACGGCCAATACCTTCAAACACATCAATTTTACCTTGTTTCATTAAGTGTTGAACGCCTTTATGAAGCTGCGTTACAATCTTCTCTTTACGCTCTTGTACTTTCGCAAAGTTTAGTTCTACATTGCTTGCAATAACTCCGAACTCTTCGCTTTTTTTAGCAGTTGCATATACTTCCGCACTACGTAAAAGAGCTTTACTAGGGATACATCCTTTGTGTAAACAAGTACCACCAAGATTTTCTTTTTCGACTAGTGCAGTTTTTAACCCTAGTTGTGATGCACGAATTGCAGCAACATATCCACCAGTACCGCCGCCAACGATGACTAAATCATATTCTTTTGCCATTATCTCAACCCCTAGCTACCGTTTCTTTTTCACGTACAACGTATTCTTTTGGAGCTTCTTCTTCACGTAATACACGAAGTGCTCCTTCTGCTAACGCTTCTAACTCATCTTCGCCTGGATGTACGATAACATCTGCAATCCAGTCCACTCGCTCTTTTATTTCATCGACAAGAATTTTACTGTATGCCAGTCCACCAGTTAATACGATTGCATCGATTTTCCCGTGAAGTACAGCGCTAGCTCCGCCAATCTCTTTTGCAACTTGATATGCCATTGCTTTATAAATAAGAGTTGCTTCAGGATCACCTTTTTCAACCATTTTCTCTACTTTAATCGCATCATTTGTACCGATTAAACTTACAAGTCCACCTTGTCCGACAAGCTTTTTAATCATTTCATCTCGGTAATACTCACCAGAGAAACACATTTCTACTAGTTGCCCTACTGGCACTGTACCAGCACGCTCTGGACTAAATGGTCCTTCTCCGTTTAAACCGTTATTCACATCGATTACTCTTCCTTTTTTATGAGCACCAACTGTAATACCACCGCCCATATGTGTAACTAATAAATTTAAATCCTCATATTTGTGGTTTAACTGTTCGGCTACTTTACGAGCAACTGCTTTTTGATTTAATGCATGGAAGATACTTTTACGTTCCATACCAGCAATACCACTTATACGAGCAACTGGCTCCATCTCATCTACAACGACAGGATCCACAATAAATGCAGGAATGTTTAATCCAGAAGCAATTTCATATGCTAAAATGCCTCCAAGGTTTGAAGCGTGATGACCGCTAAACCCATTTTTTAAATCTTCTAACATCGCATCGTTTACTGTATACGTACCGCCTTCGATTGGACGAAGTAATCCACCACGTCCACAAACAGCGTTTAATTTTGAAATGTTAATACCATGAGAATGTAGAACTTCTAAAATCGTTTCTTTTCGAAACTCATATTGGTCGATAATTCGCTTGTATTTCCCAATCTGTTCTACGTCATGACGAATCGTTTCTTCTAAAACGGGTCTTTCATTATCAAAAACACCAATTTTTGTGGATGTACTACCTGGGTTAATAACAAGAATTCGATTTACAGACAATGTTGCTACCTCCACTAATAAATTCAAAAGGAAGTGGAAACCTCATAAGAGGTAACCACGCCTTTTGTAAAAGTTATATATGAATGATTAGCGACGGCTAATAATATCGTGACCGTTGCGTAAGTAAGTGCTACGAGAATTTTTCAAGCTTGCAATGCGCTCTTCAGCTAGACGATCTGCCGCTACATAAGTTGCTATGCCATCGCGTTTTGAAATTTCGATTACTTTTGCAATTGTGTCATAAATAGACTCAACACGTTTTAGTGCACGTTCTCTATTGTATCCATATAATTCGTCTGCTACGTTAATTACGCCACCTGCATTAATTACATAATCTGGTGCGTATACAATACCCATTTCATGAATGATGTCACCGTGACGATTTTCTTTTAATTGGTTATTTGCAGAACCTGCGATTACTTTTGCTTTAAGTTGTGGAATAGTTTCATCATTAACTGTTGCGCCTAATGCACATGGTGCGTAAATATCGCATTCAACACCGTAAATTTCATTTGGTTCAACTGCTGATGCACCGAATTCTTCTACAGCACGTTGTACAGCTTCTTTATTAATATCTGTAACGATTAATTTTGCTCCTTCAGCGTGTAAATGTTTGCATAGGTGATATGCTACGTTACCAACGCCTTGAACAGCAATTACTTTTCCTTCTAAATTGTCAGTACCGAAAGCTTCTTTTGCAGCTGCTTTCATACCACGGTAAACACCGTATGCAGTTACTGGAGATGGGTTACCAGAAGAACCGAATGATGGTGAGATACCTGTTACAAAGTCAGTTTCTTCATGGATAATATCCATATCATCTACTGTTGTACCAACATCTTCAGCTGTAATGTAACGTCCGTTTAGTCCTTGGATATAACGTCCTAGTGCACGGAACATTGCTTCGCTCTTATCTTTACGAGGATCACCGATAATTACTGTTTTCGCACCACCTAAGTTTAAACCAGCTGCTGCGTTTTTGTATGTCATCCCTTTTGCAAGACGCAATGCATCTTCAATCGCCGCTTCTTCAGAATCATATGTCCACATTCTTGTTCCACCAAGAGCCGGTCCAAGTGTTGTATCATGAATTGCAATAATTGCTTTTAAACCAGATTCTTTATCTTGACAAAATACTACTTGCTCATAATCATATTTTTCTAAGTATTCGAAGATTTCTAATGTCATTGTCGTTTCCCCCTAATGTTTTACCCTTTTTGGTTTATTTTGAAGCAGTCGCAACTGCCAATGCTAATGAATATACTTTTGTTTCTGCTGAATCAGCACGAGATGTTAAAACAATCGGTGCTTTTGCGCCAGCAATCATTGCTCCTACTTTTGCATCCGCAAAGTATACGAGTGATTTATATAGCACATTTCCAGCTTCAATCGTTGGGACGAGTAAAATATCTGCCTTACCTGCTACATCACTTACTATGCCTTTATGTTCTGCTGCAATTTGTGATACTGCATTATCTAAAGCAAGTGGTCCATCAACGATACAATCTTTAATTTGTCCGCGGCGATTCATTTGTGTTAACATCGCTGCATCAATTGTCGCCTGCATCGCTGGATTCACAACTTCTACTGCTGCGATTGGTGCCACTTTGGGCAAGTCGATTCCTATTGCCTGGGCAACTTCTACAGTATTTTGTATAATAGCAGCTTTTTGTGTTACGTCAGGTGCGATGTTCATCGCTGCATCCGTAACGAAAATAAGACGGTCGTAATTTTGAACTTCAAATGCTGCTACATGTGAAAGTACGCTACCTTTACGTAGGCCCCACTCTTTGTTTAACACAGCCTTCAAAATATTCGCTGTTGGGATGTTCCCCTTCATAAGCACATCTGCTTCACCATTTCTCACAGCTTTAACAGAAAGTTCTGCAGCTTCAGCACTAGACATTGCTGCAATCACTTCAACATGTTCTGAAGTTTGTAAACCATGTTCTTGTAGCATCCCCATTATTTTTTCTTGATTTCCATATAGACGAAATTGAGCTAGCTGTAATTTAATTGCTTTCGCTACAGCTTCAATTACTTCATGATCTTCAGCTACTGCTACAGCCACAGTTTTTTTAGGCTTTCCTGCTGCTTGATCAATTAAGTATTCTAACTTCATATTTTGTAATCAACCCTTTCCGTCGTCCCTCGTCTATTTATAAAGCAAATACCGTGCCAACTTTTAAAAGTGGTCTTACCAATAATGAAAACGCATTCAAAATGCAGTAAAATCAATACTTTGGAAAATAACGAAAGATTCTGTCTCATTTTGTCGCTTTTTGTATACCATGCAATAAATTGCACGGTACGCAATTTATTGCATGCTATTTTTTGCATGGTCATACTTTTCTAGCTTGTAATATAAATTTCGAACGGAAATTCCTAACGCTTTTGCAGTTTGTGTTTTATTCCCATCAAATCTCTCCAAATATTCATAAATAATATTCCCTTCAAACTCTGTCACTAAATGTTCAAGTGGCTTTTCTTCTAATTCAGGTAATAAATGAGATTGCTTTGACTCCACCTGCTCTTCGTTATGTAATGGCGGTAAATGGTGTACATCAATATAGGTCTCGTTATAATTCATAAAGATAATAGCTCTCCCCAAAATATTTTCAAGTTCCCTCACATTTCCTGGCCATTCGTATGATTGTAAATATAAAACGGCTGAATCAGTGAGCCCTTCTACATTACGACCGTAATCTTGATTAATTTTTTGAATCAATCTGTCCGCAATTGTCGGTATATCTCCTTTACGTTGACGAAGAGATGGAATTTGAATTGGAATTTTATTTAATCGATAATATAAATCCTCCCTAAACTTCCCTTCTAGAATAGCCTTTTCTAAATTCACATGTGTCGCTGCAATTACTCGAACATTAATAGGTATCGCTTTCGTTCCACCAACTTTTACAATTTCTTTTTCCTGCAATACACGAAGGAGTTTCGCTTGTGTATTTGCAGACAACTCCCCTATTTCATCTAAAAAAATACTACCGTTATTCGCCTCCTCAAAGAACCCACGTTTCCCGCCTCTTTTCGCTCCAGAAAACGCCCCTTCCTCATAACCAAATAATTCACTTTCTAACAACGTCTCCGAAATGGCCGCACAGTTTACACGGACGAACTTATTGTATTTTCGATTACTTCCATTATGGATTGCATGTGCAAACAATTCTTTACCAGTCCCAGATTCCCCGCGTAACAGTACTGTTGCTGGTGTATTCGCTCCTAGCTTCGCCTGTTCGATAGCTGCCGTTGTTTCATCTGAATTTCCGACAATATCATCAAATGAATATTTCGCTTCTAATGTACGAATAATTTGCCTTGCTCTATTCAATTCATTTGTTAATTTTTGAATTTCCGACACGTCACGGATAACGCCGACGCTTCCTTTCAATATTCCATCCACAATAACTGGTGCTACGTTTACAATTACATCTCGCTTTTTTTGCCCAATCTTCATATGTATTCCGCGCACCGCACGACGCGTTCGAAGTACTTTCATATGCATACTTTCGCCTTCTACAATATCAGTTGTAGCAGGCTTCCCAATAATATCTTCTTCTGTTAAACCCGTTAATTTCGTATATGCTGGGTTAATGACTAAACCTCTTCCTTTTTCATCCACAACCGAAATCGCTTCTTCAGATGAGTTAATAATTGCCTCTAATAGTGTTTGAATTTCTTTTAAGTCTGTAACTTCTTCCGCAAGATCTACAACTTCTGTTATATCTTTAAAAATTGCAAATGCCCCTTGTACCTCTCCTCCTTCTTTTAATATTGGAATACGCGTTGTAATAATTTTCTTTCCATTCTCTAATGTCAGTTCATAATTTACTTCTATTTGTTTCGTACGTATAATGCGAAGTAATTTACTAGTTGGAATGACTTCTAAAATATACTTTCCTATCGCCTCTTCTTTTTTATATCCGATAATACGCTCTGCACTTTTATTAAAAAGACGAACTTGTCCCTCTCGATCAATTACAATCATGCCGTCATGTGTAGAATTTAAAATTAATTCTCCTTGTTGCGTCTGTTCCTCTAACCGCCCAATTAGCTCTTCCTTCTCATGCGCTAATCCTGTAACAATTTTTGCGATATCACCTGGTATAAGAAGAGTGTCTTTTTTCTTTTTTTCTAATAAAACTTTATGTACATCATCTTCACCTGTCATATCAAATATTACATCGATATGCATAGAAAGAAATGGAGTTACACTTTCTCCAATTGCAATCCCGTATTCCTTAGCAATTTGTAGTCCTTTTGCCAACGGATTTATATCAATAATCCCTATAATTTGAAATATATTCGAACTTTGTAACAGATTCAGCAGCGCGCTCCCGCCTTCACCTGCACCAACAATTAATACTTTTTGTTTCATATATTACACTTCCTCTCGAAGTAACTCTGCAAATTTTTTCACACCCTTATCTTACTCGTTCAGCACCCTCTTGACAAACCCCCTTTCCGTATAACATCATTAAAATATACGAAATAATCTGAAAAGGAGCGTTATGTATGCAGCGTTACGTTGCTCTACTATTAGCACTCATCCCTATTTCATTAGCTGTGTTTGGTATAAAGTTAATGAGAGATACTGTATTCGGGATTCTATTTCCACCAATTTCTATACTGTGGTTACAATTTTTAATCGGCGCTCTCTGCTTCGCGCTCGGGTTTTATATCTTTGGTGGCTTCGTCTTGCACCGAGATCGCAAACGAAATAAAGTACAAGCTCGCTTTAGAAGATAGGAATACCCCACTATTTATAAATAAAAAAATGAGACCGTTACACGCGGTCTCATTTTTTTATTGGCAATAACGTTCTTGCCGTTTCAGGGTAATCAGTAATAATCGCCGATATATTCATATCAAAATATTTGCGCATAAGCGTTTCTTCATTAATTGTATAAGGGCGAACTTCTACACCACTTTCCATCGTTAGTTCGGCAATAGCATCTTGAAGATAACGATAATTCGGATGTACTGCTGTAGCCCCCATTTTTTTCGCGTATGCCCACGGACTATGCAAACCTTCGCGATATAAAATTGCTGTTTGAATATCAGGAGCCATCATATGGCACCGTTTCATACTGTAGTGATTAAACGAAGAAAATATAACACGATCCTCTAGACTAAATTTCCGTACAAGCGTTATAACTTCTTCCTCTAAACCTCTGTATGGAATTTTATTATTTTTAAGTTCAATATTAAGTAGCAAACTCGTTTGTTCAAGCCATTCTAATACCTCTTCTAAAAGTGGTATTTTACAAAAACCTACTTTATCACCAAATTTATAACTTGCATCTAACTTGCATAAGTCCTCAGATACATAATTCCGAACCGCACCTTTTCCATTTGTTGTCCGGTCCACCGTTTCATCGTGAATGACGACAACTTTTCCATCTTTCGTTAATTGAACATCAAGTTCAATTCCATCCGCTCTAAAAGACTCAGCTGCTTCAAATGAAATCATTGTATTTTCTGGGTACGTTCCAGCCGCACCACGATGTGCAAATATAAGAGTCATCCTCACTCCCCCAATCTTATGCTATACTATACGAAAAAGGAGGTACTTCTATGAGACCATTACAAATCTCTCCAGATACTGCAGTCCGCTTATCAAAAGCACTAGGTGTTCCACTTGAACAACTCATGCATATGCCGCAGCACATTTTAATTCAAAAACTAGTTGAATTAGAAAAACAAAATAAAGACGAAGAATAATACAGTCCTGTTTTTTGCAGGACTTTTTATTATTTTCTATTATATCACGGATGCCTTTCCTACTAAAATCCTTTAACAGATGTACTACGATGTGATTTAGCCGTTCCTTCATCATTTAATAATGAATCACATCTTTTCTTTTTTGTTACACGTCATAAAGAAAGCAGACCATTTATTTATAAGTCCCCATTGCGTCCTAAAAACACGATCATAAAAAACTAGAAGCCCTTTATATTGTTTTTTATTGAACGTGCGGAGCATCCCCTGATTCGTATAGTTCTTTCGCTTTTTCCTCCCCGAATGTAGTTAAAATATAATGTTGCTCTTCTAACGCATCCATTGCTCTAGTTGCTTTACAAACGCTATCTTCTTGAGCATCTGAGAAATAATTGTGATCTTCTACAATTTTACTAAAATCTTTTTTCGCCCATCTATCAGCAATTGCTAAAAGTTCATTTTTCTTCGCAAAGCTACTCTTATTTATAATTTCTTTTAATTTTTTAGTATTACTTTGAATCATTGGGGTAGAGCCCGATTTTCGTTCTGCCACCACTTTTTGATGAGTCATGCGATGCATCACTGTAATGACTTCGCTTTCAGTAGAATTTTCAGTAACATACACATCAACAAAGACCCCATCTACCTCTCTACCTACTATTGTTTGGTCTTCTTTTTTATCTATTTGAGCACTCACTTCTTTATCTACGGGATTATCTGCAAGTTCTAACATTCCAAATGTAACTGCAATAGCAAGAACTCCCATAGCTGCTACTATTCCTAGCCAAGTTGAAATTTTATTTTCCATTCCCCTTCTCCCTATCTATATCTATTTTATTGCCTTATAAAAAACTCAATTACATGTAATATTACTAAAAATAGGTTTTATTTTCCATGCTATCAAATAATCTCTTTTTCTCAACAAAATAAAAAGACCAACGAATTATAACATTCATTGGTCTTTAAATAAAAAGTTCATTGGCTTTAAATTTGATATCGAGTATCAATTTCAAGAATTATTAAGCTTTACTAAAGCTTAAATCCCTTACTACTTTTACTCTCAACTAGCTTTATGTTCAAGTCTCAGCTTATCCGCAACCATTGCGATAAACTCAGAATTCGTAGGTTTTGCTTTTGACATGGATACTGTATAACCGAATAAGGACGAAATAGAATCAATATTCCCACGGCTCCAAGCTACTTCAATTGCGTGACGAATTGCGCGCTCCACACGGCTTGCTGTTGTATTATATTTCTTTGCGATATCTGGATACAATACTTTCGTAATCGATCCTAATAATTCAATATCATTGTATACCATGGAGATTGCTTCTCGTAAATACATATATCCTTTAATATGAGCGGGTACACCAATTTCATGAATGATACTCGTAATACTCGCATCTAAGTTTTTCGGTTTTCCATCTACTGTTGTGGCTGATCGGAATGATGGTAGTGGACGCTTAATCATAGTGTTTGCTTTACCACTCACTTGACGAATATGACTCGTTAAATTCTCCATATCAAATGGTTTTAATATGAAATATGAGGCACCTAAGTCAACTGCTTTTTTCGTCACATCTTCTTGGCCAAATGCTGTCAACATAATTACGCTAGGCTGTTTTAACCTTTCAATATGTCGCATTTTCTCCAATACAGCTAAACCATCTAAGTGTGGCATAATAATGTCTAAAACGAGTACATCAGGTTGCTTATCTGTTAATAAGTTTAAACACTCTTGACCATTATAAGCAGTACCGATTACTTCCATATCATCTTGAGCGGCTACATAGCTCTCTAACATTGATACTAGTTCTTTATTATCATCCACAAGACATACTTTAATTTTCTCCACAGCTTTTCCTCCCTTACCGAATCGATTCTCCGACATGTGTATCCTTCTAGGCTACATGAATTGTTCGACAATTGTGTGAAAATTCCCTTTTAAAGTTTCTTACTTTCCGATAAAATCACAAAAAAATATGTTTATCGTTCATTTATTCCCTTTCGCAACACATTCCATCATAGAAATACAACGAAACGTTCAACCCTTTCCTTTTATTTTACAACAAAAAACACCTCTTGCGGAGCTTTTACAAAATTTCAACGAATTTTTCAACAGAAAAAGCGAGCTAATAATATATATTAGCTCGCTTTTTTCTCTTGATCATAAATATTAATTCCAGCTTGATGTAACATCCATTCAATATGAACACCATATCCTGATGTTGGATCATTTACAAATACATGTGTAACAGCACCAATTACTTTTCCATTTTGTACAATTGGACTTCCGCTCATTCCTTGTACGATACCGCCCGTTTTCTCTAATAGACGTTTATCTGTTACTTTTATTACCATACCCTTTGTAGCTGGGAATTTTTGCTGCACTGTACTAACAACTTCAATATCAAACGCTTCTACTTTATCTTGATCAATAACTGTTAATATTTTTGCCGGTCCTTCTTTTACTTGATGAGATAATGCGATAGGCATTGCTTTATCCATTATACCGTTTTTCATATTCGTATTTAATTTTCCAAAAATACCATATGGACTATTAATTGTAATATTGCCAATCACTTCACGGTCTGGTGAGAATCTTGCTAATTTCTCCCCTGGATTCCCATGACTACCTCTTTCAATTGATGTAACTGTCGAGCGCATAATTTGTCCATCTTCGACTTGAATCGGCTTTTTCGTATCATTATCAGAAATAACATGACCAAGTGCCCCATATTTCATAGAATCTGGATGAACAAATGTCATCGTTCCAATTCCAGCTGCCGAATCACGGATATACAAGCCAATTCGATAAGACGATTCACCGTTGTCTTTTTGTGGAGTTAGCTTCGTACGAATATATTTTCCATCTCTTAACAATACAAGATTAAGCGGTTCACCTGTTTCTCCACTATTATGAATAAACGGTGCTACATCACTCATTCTTTCAATTGTTTTACCATTAATTTCAGTAATCATATCTCCAATTTGTACACCTGCTGTTTCACCAGGAGATATTTTACCTTTTTCAGTTTGAATTAAATGATGGCCTACAACAAGTACACCTTTTGTATTTAATTTCACACCAATTGATTGTCCACCTGGAATCACTTTAAAATCTTTTAACACTTTCACATTTACTTTTTTCACTGGAAAACCAGCAAGCTGAAATACCATATCAGCTTCACCATTTTGATGAGAATTTACCATAAGTCCTTGTTTTTGTTCATTCGAACTCACTGTAAATACATGACGATTTGTGGATGAAGCTTTGAAAACTGGTAATGATGATATTTCTGATTGTTGCCCTTCAAAAACAACAAGTTGTTTCGGTGATGAAATAAACGTTCGAAGCGGTTTAAAACATCCAATAAAAACTAAAGAAACAAGGAGACAAAGACCTATTATTTTTCGAAATTTTTCTAATTTCAACTTGTTCACTCTCCTCGCTCCTACCCCACATTCAGCCTCTTGGCTTCACTTTTTAATCTCTCCTTGCAGTGCTTTATTTATAACCGGAAGAATTAAGAAATCGTCATTTGAGAAAAAAAGCTATCCATTACTGGATAGCCTCTGCTGTCTGTTTAAAATGATGCGCTTGCGTAAGTAATTCTTTCGCATGCTCTGTCGTTAAATCTGTGATTTCCACACCAGAAATCATTCGAGCTATTTCTGTTACTTTATCCTCCATAGTTAAAACAGTAACTGATGTAATTGTCCGATCATTCGCTACTTGTTTTCGAATAAATAAATGTGAATCCGCCATTGAAGCTACTTGAGGTAAGTGCGTAATACAAAGTACTTGCGAGTTTACTGATACTCGATAAATTTTTTCCGCAATAGCCTGTGCGACCCGGCCACTTACACCCGTATCCACTTCATCAAAAATAACAGATGCAACCCCTTGATGCTTAGAAAAAATGCTTTTTAAAGCTAAAATGATACGAGATAACTCTCCGCCAGAAGCAACCTTTGAAAGTGGTTTTAGCGGCTCTCCTGGGTTCGTTGAAATATAAAATTCCACATGATCGTAACCATCCGCCGTAAGTCTTACCGGCGCACCTTCCACAAGGGGCTCTTCTGCATTTCCTTCTCTCTTCATAATTCTCACTTCAAATTTCGTTTTTTCCATATATAATTCTTTTAATTCCTGATGAATTGCATTTGTAAGGTGTTCTGCAAGCTCATGACGCATATTACTTAACAACGTTGCTTCTTTCATAATAACACTTTCTAATTCCTTCAACTGTTTCTTCGTCGTTTCAATATGAACGTCTTTATTTTCAATCGTAAAAATTTCCTGTTCAATTTTATCAGCATACGCTAAAATCTCTTCTACATTATTTCCATATTTTCTCTTTAGCATACGAATTTCATTCAAACGTGTTTCGATTTCATCTAAACGATTTGGATCATATTCCATCATATCGAGCTTTTCCCTCAGTTGATAGGCAACCTCTTCTAATAAGTAATAGCTATTTGCAATTGAATCATGATTCTCTTGATACACATCATCTAAATGTGTAATACTTTCCATTTGCCCCATTGCACTTCTTACATTATCTAATCCTTGTCCGTCGGCACTTAAAGAACGATATGCATCACCTAACGCTTTATAAATCTTTTCAAAATTAGAAATTTGCAATCGTTCCTCAGTTAATTCATTTTCTTCATCCATCTTTAAATCCGCCTTGCGAATTTCCTCGTGCTGAAATTGAATTAAATCTAAGCGATGTGCCATTTGTTGCTCATTTTCACTTAACGATTTCAATTGTTTTTTTAATTTTTCATAGTCAGCGTATACGTTTTGATATATGTCTAATTGTTTAACGATTCGATCCCCATCAAAGTGATCAAGCATAAACAGATGTCGTTCTTCATTCATTAAATCTTGCGTTTCGTGCTGTCCATGAATATCAACAAGTGTTTTCCCAATTTCTTTTAATATGCTAAGTGTAACAAGCTTCCCATTTACACGACATACACTCTTCCCGTTCGCAGCAATATCACGCTTTAAAATAATCATACCATCTTCTATTTCTATATCTAACTCTTCTGCCTTTTCAATACATGGATGCTTCTCATCTTCAACATAAAATAGCCCTTCAATCTCAGCCTTTTCTGTTCCATATCGAACAAATTCTGCTGACCCACGGCCACCTACAAGTAAACTAATTGCATCAATAATAATCGATTTTCCGGCCCCTGTTTCACCGCTTAAAACCGTTAAACCTTTTTGAAAAGAAATATTTAATGCTTCAATAATAGCAAAGTTTCTAATCGATAATTCCGATAACAATGCCCCATTCACCTCGTTATAAAATAATCCCTTACTAAAGGATTTTCTCAGTTCTTCATTCAAATAATCATGCTATATATTTGTATGTATATACTCTTCTAACCCGCTTCATTGTACCAAACATTTGTTTTACGGGTCAATCCATCTATTTTTTAACTTTATGCAAACAAAATATTATATTACAATTGAAAATTCATATTTTTAACCAATAAAAATATCTTGTTCACTTTCCACTTTACGATGGAAAGCAAACAAGATTTTTTGTTACAACATATTTAAGAAACGATCAGAGACAACACCTGTATCGTCAGGTGTACGGCAAATAATTAAGCAAGTATCATCACCACAGATGGTTCCGATGATCTCATCCCACTCTAAATGATCAATAAGTGCTCCAAGTGAATGAGCGTTACCAGGCAATGTTTTTAGCACAAGCATATGTCCTGCCGTGTCTAATTTTACAAATGAATCCACTAGATTTCGTTTTAATTTTTGTAACGGGTTAAATCGTTGATCTGCTGGCAAGCTATATTTATAGCGCCCATCATGTAATGGCACCTTCACTAAGTGCAGTTCTTTAATATCGCGCGATACTGTTGCTTGCGTTACATTAAATCCCTCATTACGTAAAATATCAACTAATTCATCTTGTGTTTCAATTTCTTTGTTTGCAATAATTTCCCTGATTTTAATATGGCGCTGACCTTTATTCATACATTTGCACCTCACACTATCTCTTACCATAGTTTAAACATTGGTATACTTCACTTATTTATGTTAACTTATAATTCGTTTCTTGTACACAATTGTTTTTACAATCATTATACAATTACAGCAAAAAGAGGAACAACATATGTTATTCCCCTTTCCCTTTTTGTTTTAGAACGTCATGCGCTTCTGTAACAACTTGCTCTATAGAAATTGGAGAATGATTTTCGCCATTCTCACGTTCACCATGCCATTTCAGATGAATTAAAAATTCAATATTACCATCCCCACCCGTAATTGGTGAGAATGTTAAACCTTCCACATCATAGCCTTCTTTTAAAGCAAACTCGACAATCATTTCTACAACAGCTTCATGTACTTTTCTATCACGAACGATACCTTTTTTCCCAACTTGCTCTCTTCCAGCTTCAAACTGCGGTTTAATTAACGCTGCTACATCTCCGTTAGGCATAAGCATTGTTTTTAAAACTGGCAGTATAAGCTTTAATGATATAAATGAAACATCAATACTTGCAAATTGAGGTAAACCACGTTCTAAGTCTGCTGGTGTCACGTAACGGAAGTTTGTTCGTTCCATTACAACAACACGCTCATCTTGACGTAATTTCCACGCTAGTTGATTGTATCCTACATCTAATGCATAAGATAATTTCGCTCCATTTTGAAGCGCGCAATCTGTAAAGCCACCAGTTGATGAACCAATATCTATCATAACTTTATCTTGTAAATCAAGATGAAATGTCTCTAATGCCTTTTCAAGTTTATAACCACCACGACTTACATACGGCATAACTTGTCCCTTCACCGTAATCTCAGTATCTTGCGAGATTTTCTCTCCTGGCTTATCAAGTCTCATCTCATTTGCATATACGAGTCCGGCCATAATGGCGCGCTTTGCTTTCTCACGCGTTTCTATAAGTCCTCGCTCTACTAATAGTACATCTACTCTTTCTTTTTTTACGCTCATTTGTTACGCCCTTTTTTGTTTTGATGGAATCATTGTATGAATACGGTCTACAACAGCATCTGTCGTTAAACCAATTTCTTCTAATAATTTTGTTACACTTCCGTGCTCTATGAAGCGGTCTGGAATACCCATTCGTTCAACTAATGCACTATGGTAACCATTTTCAGATGCAAATTCAACTACTCCTGTTCCAAAACCACCGATTAAACAAGCTTCTTCAATCGTTAAAATCGGTATATTCTTTCCTAGAAGATCATGTAAATATGCTTCATCCATTGGTTTAATAAAGCGAGCATTCACTACTTTCACTGAAACCCCAGCTTTTTCAAGACGCTCAGCTGCTTCCATTGCCATTGGTATTGTCGTACCAAACGTTAAAATAGCTGCTTGTGTACCCTCTTTTAACGTCTCCCACGTACCGATTGGAATCGCCTTTAATTCTTTATCCATATGAACGCCAAGTCCATTACCGCGAGCATAACGCAATGCGATTGGTCCATCTTCATATTGCATCGCCGTATAAACTAAATGTTGCCCTTCATTTTCATCTTTCGGCATCATAAGCACCATATTCGGCAAGTGACGTAAGAATGAGATATCAAATACGCCTTGATGCGTTTCACCATCTGCTCCTACTAATCCCGAGCGATCTATTCCGATGAAAACATTTAAATTTTGGCGGCATATATCATGAACAACTTGGTCATATGCTCTTTGTAAAAATGTTGAATAAATCGCTAAGAATGGCTTCATTCCTTGCGTTGCCATACCTGCTGCCATTGTTGTAGCATGCTGTTCTGCAATACCTACATCAATCATACGATCTGGGAATTCTTTTTGGAATTTCTCAAGTTTTGATCCAACAGGCATTGCAGGTGTAATTGCTACGATACGCTCATCCGCTCTCGCTAGCTTAAGTACTGTTTCACTAACAACAGCACTCCATGCTGGTGCAACTTCTTTCGGCTTAACGAAGTCACCTGATTCAATTTTATAAGGTCCTGTTCCATGCCAAGTTCCAATAACGTCACTCTCAGCCGGTTTATAACCTTTTCCTTTTTTCGTAATAACGTGAACAAGCACTGGGCCTTTTGTTTTCTTTGCATATTGCAACGTTTCGAATAACTTTTCATAATCATGCCCATCGACTGGACCTAAATATGTAAAGCCTAACTCTTCGAAAAAGACACCAGATACTAGTAAATATTTAAGACTATCTTTTATTTTCTCTGCTGTCGCAGCCACTTTCCCGCCAACTGCTGGGATTTTCTTTAATATATACTCTAATTCATCTTTTACCCAGTGATATTTTCCTGCGGTACGTAAACGACCGAGCACATTATGAAGCGCACCAACGTTTGGTGCAATTGACATTTCATTATCATTCAAAATAACAATCATGTCTGTTTTTTCATGTCCAATATGGTTCAATGCCTCTAAAGCCATTCCGCCTGTTAAAGCACCATCTCCAATAATTGGTATAACATATTCTTTCGTTTTCTTTAAATCACGTGCCAGAGCCATTCCCATTGCAGCCGATAACGAAGTCGAGCTATGACCAGTTTCCCATACATCGTGCTCACTCTCGCAACGTTTCGGGAAACCACATAGACCTTGATATTGCCTTAATGTACCAAACTCTTTCGCACGTCCAGTTAAAATTTTATGTACATAGGATTGATGTCCTACATCCCATAAAAATTTATCTTGCGGGCTATCAAATAATTTGTGCAGAGCAATTGTGAGTTCTACTACACCTAAATTAGGTGCAATATGTCCACCTGTTTGAGAGAGCTCTTCAATTAAAAACTTACGAATATCCTCACTCAATCCCTCTAGTTCACTGATAGACATATCTTTCAAAAAACTAGGGTTTTGAATTTGCGTTAGATCCACATGGATCACTCACTTTCATTTCATAATCTGTCAACATGTCAAATATTATAAAAAACATTTACACAAAACAAGAAATTCTCTTTTCTATTTTTCGTCTTGTCCCGCTATTAACCAGTCTATTGCGCCCTAATCCTATTATAAACCATATTTCTTTAGGCGATGAAAAAAATAGCCGCTAACACGAAGTGATAACGGCAATGTAATCTACATATATTTTTGCCAATAACAAGAAAAGAAAAACCTTTTCCTACATTTATATCATAAAATGATGAATGACTCAACAAATGAAAACGCTGTTATATTAGTTATTACGTTTTGCAATCAAATCACAAATAGATAGTAAATATTCATCTTGTAATTGCAAGGAACTAATCGCACCTTTTGCTTCTGCAATTGTTTCTTCTAAAATATCTTTTGCTCTATCTACAGTAAACAACGTTGTATATGTGCTCTTTTCATTAGAAAGATCGCTACCAATCGGTTTTCCAATCTCTTCTTCAGTTCCTTCGACATCTAAAATATCATCTCGAATTTGGAAAGCTAGACCGATATATTTGGCAAACGTAAGCAACTTTTCTTCTTGCTCTTCTGTCGCATCAGAAAGTATCGCACCCGCAAGTACAGCAAATTCAAGCAGTTTTCCGGTCTTATGTTTATGGATGTACTCCAATTCATCAATCGTAAGGCGTTTCCCTTCAGCTTCCATATCTGCCACTTGTCCGCCAACCATTCCTTCTGGTCCTGCTGCTTTTGCAAGTTCAAGTACAAGTCTTACTTTTTTTTCGGCAGAAATTTCTTTTTGCTCATATGCCATAATAACTTGAAAAGCATACGTCAATAAGCCATCTCCTGCTAAAACTGCCATCGCTTCACCAAATACTTTGTGATTTGTGGGCTTTCCTCTTCTTAAATCATCATCATCCATACAAGGTAAATCATCATGAACTAATGAATATGTATGAATCATTTCAAGAGCACAAGCTGCACCTACTCCAAGATTTCTTTCTTTCCCAAACGCTTGTAATGTTGCAAACAAAAGTAACGGGCGGAGACGTTTTCCACCCGCTTCCAAAGAATATGCCATCGCTTCACGAAGTACATTTGGACATTGTAATTCATTTGCATAGCTTACAAGTTTTTCTTCTACGAAAGTTTTACTTTCTTTCAAAAAAGTATCAAAAGCAATCGTCACTATGCTTCATCTCCTAAAGCAGTAAACGGTTCAAGCTCTCCATCTTCCCCAAGAATAACTGCCATTTGTTCTTGTACATTCTTCAGCTTCTCATCACAAAGCTTAGATAATTCCATACCTTCTTTAAAATAAGAAATCGCTTCTTCTAAAGGTACGTCACCTTGTTCTAGCTTAGAAACAAGATGCTCAAGTTGCGAAATTGCCTCTTCAAAGCTTAATTTATTTTCCATTATTCAATTCACGCTCCTCTATGCCTGATACGCTACAATCTAGTATTCCATCTTGTAATTGAACTGAAACAGCATCTCCAAGGCTTACATCTTTCACACTTTTTAACACTTGCTTCTCTTCATCATATACAAGCCCGTACCCTCTCATCATTACTTTAAGCGGACTTAACGCTTCAAGTTTTTGAGCAGCTCTTACAAAGGCAAATTCTTTCGTTTGAAGTAACGTTTGCATTTCACGTTGTAATTGCTTTTGCAACGTTTCAACAGCTACCTTCGTTTGCATAATTTTTTGAGATGGGTGGTGCTTCTCTAAATAAAATGAAAGTTGCTTTAACTGATTCACCTTTTTATCAATATAGCGCTCTTTCGCTAAAACAAGCTGTTCTAGCGCTCTATCTAATTGCTCTTCCTTTTGCTCATATACTTGTCTTGGATAACGGAACGCATACGATTTTTGCAACACTTGTAGTTTTTCTTCTTTTTTATGTACTAACTCTCTCATTGCTCTTTGCAATCTCAGAGTTCTTTGTAATACCTTTTCTTGTAACTCTATAATGTTAGGTGCTGCCAGCTCAGCTGCTGCAGTCGGTGTTGGCGCGCGTAAATCTGCAACAAAATCTGCGATTGTAAAATCCGTTTCATGGCCTACTGCCGAAATAATAGGAATTTCACTCTTAAAGATTGCTCTTGCAACCATTTCCTCATTGAAAGCCCATAATTCCTCAATAGAACCTCCACCACGACCAACGATTAGTACATCTATCTCTCCCATTTCATTCGCTGTACGAATCGCTTGTACAATCGAGGGAGCCGCTGACTCCCCTTGTACAAGTACCGGAAATACAATAACATTCCCAATTGGATAACGACGTTTAATCGTTGTTATAATATCACGAATCGCTGCTCCTGTTGGCGACGTAATCACACCTATTGTTTTAGCGTAAGGAGGAATCGCTTTTTTATAAACTTGAGAAAAAAGTCCTTCTTCTTCTAAACGAACTTTTAACTGTTCGTACGCTAAATGTAAATTCCCGACTCCGTCAGGCTGCATGTCTTGAATATAAATTTGATAAGAACCACTCGCCTCGTAAACAGAGATTTTCCCTTTCACGAGTACCTTCATCCCATTTTCAGGTTTGAATTTAATATTACGATTATGGCCCGCAAACATAACCGCTGCGATTCTTGCATTTTCATCTTTCAATGTAAAATACATGTGGCCACGGCTATGATTTTTAAAGTTGGAAATTTCACCTTTTAACCAAACAGACTGCAAATGCGGATCATATTCTATTTTTGTTTTTATATAGCGTGTTAACGCTGTAACGGTTAAATATTGCTTCTCCATTTCTCTCTCCTCATAGCCGACTCAAATTATTTACAAACGACACCTGCACGTTTGGCAGATTCAACAGTATTATGAAGAAGCATTGTGATTGTCATTGGACCAACACCCTTTGGCACAGGTGTAATGTAACCCGCAACATCTAACACATTGTCAAAGTCAACATCACCACAAAGTTTTCCTGTTTCTAAACGGTTAACACCAACGTCAATTACAACCGCTCCTTCTTTAATATAATCCGCTGTTATCATTTTAGGTCGTCCAACAGCTACGATTAAAATATCAGCTAACTTCGATAACTCTTTCATATTTTGCGTCTTAGAATGACAATATGTTACAGTGGCATTTTCATTTAAAAACAATTGTCCCACTGGTTTACCGACAATATTACTTCTTCCAATTACTACTACATGTTTTCCAGAAATATCAAGATTTGTTTCTTTTACTAATTCTACAATACCATGCGGTGTACATGGAAGGAATGTATCTTGTCCCGTCATCATACGTCCCACGCTGATTGGGTGAAATCCGTCTACATCCTTTTCTGGTGAAATTCTTTCAATGATAGCTTTTTCTTCAATATGTTTTGGTAAAGGTAATTGCACTAATATGCCATTAATACGGTCATCTCCATTTAAGCGATCGATTTCAGCAAGCAAACGTTCCTCAGTAATTGTTTCAGGAAGTTCAATTAGCTCTGAGTAAATCCCTACTTGTTCACAGCCTTTTTCTTTTCCTTTCACATAAGAACGAGATGCTGGATCTTCTCCAACTAAAATAACTGCTAATCCTGGTACAATACCTTGCTCTTTCAACTTCACAACTTCTTCTGTTAATTGTGCTCGTTTTTTCTCCGCAACTTCATTTCCTTTGATGATTACTGCTACCATTTTAAGATTCCCCCTTAAAGAATTTACAGTGTATCTTTTATATTAGATAAAACGCCGTTAATAAAACGACGAGATTCCTCATCCCCAAATGTTTTTGCAATTTCAATTGCTTCGTTAATTGTTACGTTGTGTGGAATTTCTTCCATGTACTTCATTTCATACACAGCTACACGTAAAATACTGCGATCAACAATACTAATACGCTCAAGCTTCCACTTTTTTAAGTTTTGACGAATCGCTTCATCGATTGCTTCTTTATTTTCTACAAAACCTACTACAAGTGACTCTAGAAACTCATTTGTTTCTTCGCCTTCATCCAGCGTGTTTTCCACTGCTACTTTCGGTTCTAATTCACCTGTAATATCCATTTGGTATAATGCTTGCATTGCTCTTTCTCTAGCCGTCCTACGTTTCATTGTAACTCTCCTTTATGCTTCAAGTCTTTCCTTATACTTTGTTATATTATTATAATTTATAAGCCGTCAATTCACTTACTCTTACAGTTTTCATTGATTTTCCAACCTTATAATACAATGATAATAACACAATTTATCGTTTCACACACGGGTTACAAGGCTGAAAAATAATAAAAAGATTAACTTCAAGTTCCATATCTTATCACAATGTACGTTTTTTGGAAAAACGACACATTTTCTTGTTTATTTCTTATTTTTTGAAATAGTATAATAATTAGAGGGTTGTAATTTGTGAAGAAATGAAACGATAAAAAAGATGCCTATGTTACTAGGCACCTTTTCATTCTTACACTGGTTCGATTTCTGTTTTTTGTGTTTCGAATGTTACGCCAACGATGTGAACATTCACTTCTTTTGGCTCAAGTCCTGTCATTGTAAAGAGTGCTTGGCGAATATTGTCTTGAATCTTTTGTGCAACAACTGGAATTGCTACACCAAAATACATTACAACATAAAGGTCAACGATAATATCTTCGTTTGCTAATTCAACCTTTACACCTTTACCATGATTTTTCTTACCTAACTTCTCAACAACATCTGTAGCAAAATTACCGCGCATTGCCGCTACACCTTCTACTTCAGCAGCTGCAATACCTGCAATTACTTCAATTACTTCTGGTGCAATTTCTACTTTACCAAGAGTTGTATCTTGACCCATATCTAACATATGTTCAGCCATGAAAAAAACCTCCTTTAATGTATCACTGCGTCACAAGTTCATGCTCTTCCAAAAATTTCGTATTAAACTCACCTTTTACAAAATCAGGATGATCTAGCAATTGCAAATGGAACGGGATTGTTGTATGTACGCCTTCAATGACAAATTCACTAAGTGCGCGCTTCATTTTTGCAATTGCCTCTTCACGTGTTTTTCCGTGAACAATTAATTTAGCAACCATCGAATCATAGAAAGGTGGGATTGAATATCCCGGATATACAGCTGAATCGACGCGAATACCAAATCCTCCTGGTGGTAAGTACATTTCTACTTTACCTGGAGATGGCATAAATTTTTTGGCAGGGTTTTCCGCATTAATTCGACATTCAATTGCCCAACCATTAAATTGTACTTCTTCTTGCTGTAACGATAACTTTTCTCCTGAAGCAACAAGAATTTGCTCTTTAATTAAGTCCATTCCCGTTACCATTTCAGTAACCGGATGCTCAACCTGAATTCTCGTATTCATCTCCATGAAATAAAAGGTTTTCGTTTTATATTCATAAATAAACTCAACCGTACCAGCACCTGTATAATCAACCGCTACCGCCGCTTTAACTGCCGCTTCACCCATCTGCTTGCGAATATCTTCATCAAGTGCAGGTGATGGACTTTCTTCTAATAGTTTTTGCAAACGGCGCTGAATTGTACAATCACGCTCTCCTAAATGAATGGCATTTCCGTGTGTATCTGCCATTATTTGAATCTCAACATGGCGGAAATCTTCAACGTACTTTTCTAAGTATACACCAGGGTTCCCAAAAGCGGTACTAGCTTCTTGCTGTGTAATTTGAATTCCTTTTATAAGCTCTTCTTCATGGCGTGCAACACGAATACCTTTTCCACCGCCACCTGCAGTCGCTTTAATAATAACTGGATATCCAATTTGATCAGCAAGCTCGATCGCTTCTTCGGTATTTTTAATAATCCCTTGTGAACCTGGTACAATCGGAACCCCTGCTTCTTTCATTGTATCACGAGCAACGTCTTTTGTGCCCATCTTTGAAATAGCTTCTGGACTTGGACCGATAAAAATCAAGTTACATTCACGGCATAACTCTGCGAAATCTGCATTCTCTGCTAAAAATCCGTATCCCGGATGAATAGCATCGCAGCCTGTTAACTTCGCAACGCTAATAATGTTTGTCAAATTTAAATAGCTTTCTTTCGAAATCGTTGGTCCTACACAATACGCCTCGTCTGCAATCTGTACGTGAAGTGACTCTTTATCTGCTTCTGAATAAATTGCAACTGTTTCAATATCCATTTCTTTACAAGCACGAATAATTCGTACAGCAATTTCCCCACGATTGGCTATTAATACTTTTTTTATCATCACAAAGACTCCCTTATTACGCTTTTACAAGAAATAGCGGTTGTCCATACTCAACAAGCTGTCCGTTATTAACAAGAATTTCAACAATTTCGCCCTCTACATCAGCATCAATTTCGTTAAATAACTTCATAGCCTCGACAATACATACGATAGAATCTTTCGATACTCTATCCCCAACACTTACATATGGAGGTGTATCAGGCGAAGAAGAAGAATAGAATGTACCTACCATCGGTGATGTGATTTTATGTAGGTTTTCATTTTGAACAACCTTCTTCTCTTCTTGTTTTGGCGCTTCTGCTTGTGCTGCTGCTACTTTCGTTTCAACTTCAACAGGCGCTACTGGTTGCATAGCTTGTTTTGCTGCAGGTGCTTGCACAGCAACAACTTCATTACCACGCTTTTTCATTTTGATTGTTGTACCGTCTTTTTTGTATTCAAATTCATCAATATTAGAGCTATCAATTAATTTAATTAATTCGCGAACTTCTTGAATTTTAAACATGTAAAATCCACTCCCATACTCTTGTTTGTCCCGTTTTTACAGATTCTCGTCACGAAAACTAGATTGACTGTAAAAATACGATGTATTCTATTAGAAAATATATTTCATTAACTAATAGAAATATTTACTATTTCCATCTTACGATAAATTTTTTAAACATTCCAATTTATATTTCTTTATAATAAATCGAAACTCCTGTAAAAATATTATTCCAATAAAAATTTAATACCTAGTAATAATACCAAGTTTCACACGAAATTGGCAAGACCACTTCTTAAAAAACATTCACTACTTTTTCAAAACGTTACACAGCAAACATGCCATCCCCTCTCCACTCTTCACCACATCTATAGTCAACAACATATTTTTACCAAATATTATTTTTTTGTTTACACGCCATTCATCATTCCTTCATATAAGAATAGTATGTTCAAAGTGTAGAAAATATATTGTGTCGAGGTGTGGAAATATGATATGGCTCATTCTCTTTTTACCTGCCGTAATCGTTTGGGCATGCGTTCTTTGCATCCACGTCAAATCCGGAAAAAGTAATCATCAGTACCATGAACCATTAATCTTTTACTCACAACGTGTTTCTCCATTCCGAGTTGAACATAGTAAAAATAATTACAAAGACGAAATAGAAAAAAGCTATCGAAAATGATAGCTTTTTTCTATACACACGTTTACTTACATACTCTATTTTACTATTTGCATACCCTTTGCTTAGTAAAAGATAATAATCCGTAGGGAAATCCCTACGGATTAAGGTTTCACTTATTTCGCTGGTGGATCAAATTTCACACCTACATCTTTTGATCCGCCTTCACTTCTTACAAGTTGAATAATTTTATTTGCTTCTTTCTGTGAATGTTTTGCCGCTTTAACCGTTACTCTAATATCAGTACCATCAGCTCTTACAAGAGCATCTGGATATCCTCCTTGAGATTTAATTACTGTCTCAAGTAATTCTTGCTTCGTTTCCATTGTCGTAATGGCATCAAAATTTTCTTTCGCTTTATTCTTTTCTGTTGCTGAAGCTTTTGTTGAACTCATCACTTCTTGTAATTTCGCTTTTTGTTCACTACGCTGATCTTCCATTTGCATACGTAAAGCTGTGAAATTCTCATCACTTGATTGAACTGATACATTGCCCTCTTTTTTACTTGTTTCTTTTTTTGCATTTTCTTTTTTGTCTGTTTCTTTATTTGTTGTTTCTTTGCTTGTATTTTCTTTTTTCGGAGTTTCTTTAGGCGCTTCGTTTGTTACTGCTTTATCAGTACCTTGTTTTTCTTGTCCAATCTTTTCACCTGTTGCTGGCGATGCTGTATTCATTTTGTCAGGAGTTGTCACGTAATACACAGATAGTACAACAACTAAACTTAACATCGTTAATAACCAAACTGTTTGTTTTTTTAACACTTTATTTCCTCCCTATCAATTTTTCGGTGAAACTGAAACGCGATGGGCCGGTACATCTAGCAGCCTTATCACAGCTTCTTTTACCATTGCTTTAACTTGTATATTATCCACTCCCTTTGCTACGACAAGAACACCACGTACTTTCGGCTTCTCTGTTCGTAAAACAACAGGAGTTTCTTTATCCCCTTCACGTATAATGACAGTCTTTTCATCAAGAGACTCGTCCTCTACTTCTCTCTTACCGCCTGTTTTATCTGTTTCACCTGTTGTTTGTGAGCGTTTCACTGTATTTTTTTCTAAAATTTTTTCTTCAGATGAATCTAAATTCACTTTAATCGTTACGTCTTTTACTCCTGCTATTTCTTCTAAAGCAGTTTTTAATTCTTGTTCATACGCTTTTTCATATTTTTCTACATTTGACATACTATCATTACTTTTTTGTCCGAAAGTTGGTACGTCTTTTTCTTGGTTTTGAGTTTTTTGTTCTTTAAATACAGGTACTTCTTCTTTTTTACTTGAAAAGAGACTACTAGAAAACATAAGCAAAATTCCAAGTATGAGTAGGACAAGTAAAAACTTAGGTGTTACCTTTTTACCCTTCTCGTTGCTTTCTTTTTGATCCCCATTCAATAAGTTTCGAAAAAATGAGAACTTCGAATTTTTATCTTTATTGTCCATTTACTCTACCTGTCCTCCCTTCCATTTGAACTTGGATTTGTTTACCCTCTAGTTGCCACCTGCTTGAAAAGAAATCTTTCATTTCTCCATTCGTTTCTTCCACTTTTTTTGGAGGCTCTTTCGTGTTAATTTCAATTGGCTTTACTGTTTCGATTGCATCATTTTTACTACGTTCTTTTTCTTTCAACGTCACAACAACAGATTGAATATCTTTCGCTGACTTTACTTCTTCTATATTTTCTGCTGCGACTATTTGTATTTCAGAGACAGCCATACCATACTTTTTCTCAAACTCTTTTCCTACTTCTTTTTTCATTTTGGTAGCCATCTCTTCTAAACTATATGCACGTGTTAGAGCTTGTATTTCTTTTTTCTTCGAATCTATTGAATTTTTTACAGATCCTTCTGCTACGTACTTTTCTTCATTAAAATTTGCAATTACTTCATTTACATCTGTCTGCAATAGTTTAAAAAGGGGGGTTAAAATTAATACGACTAACAAAAGACTTACAACAAATTTAACGTATTTTTGCAAATTCGAATTTGGAAGAATAAGATGAAGCATTGTCGCTAAGAGCAAAAAAACGATAATATTTCTGATCCACTCTGTAACAAATTGCATACTCTTCACCTCCTACCGCATCATAAGTGTAATATTCCCCGCAGCAATAATAATTGTAATACTTAAAAAGAACATAAATGATACGATAGCTAAGCAAGCAAATACGTAAATGATGCTTCTTCCAATAATGTCTAAACATTGAATAATTGCTCCGCCGCCAACCGGTTGTAATACTGCTGCTGCGAATTTATAAATAAATGCAATACAGAAAATTTGAATCGCAGGAAAAGCAACAATTAAGCATAAAATGACGAGCCCAATAATTCCGACTGTGTTTTTCAATAATCCTGATGCGCTAATAACAGTATCTGCCGCTTCCGTAAACATCCTTCCAACTACTGGAATGAAGTTTCCTGTTACAAATTTAGCAGTTTTCACAGCTATGCCATCAGCAACGGCTGTCGCTGTTCCTTGTACAGATAATACCCCTAAAAAAATCGTTAAGAAGATACCGATAATCCCAACGCTAACGTTTTGCAGAAGCTTGGACAATTTTGTAACTTTATATTGATCACTCATTGTACTTACAATACTTAATATCGTTGCCAGTAATAAAAGCGGTAGAACGATATAATTCATAAGAAGCCCGCTTGTATTCATTAAGAAAATGATAATCGGATGAAAGAAAGATACAGATACAACCCCGCCACCAGTCGCTATAAGCGCCAATAAAATTGGCAATAGCGCTAATATGAAATCTACCATTGTTTGTATCGTTTCTCTTGCATATGTCATAACGACATAAAAACTATTTAAAGCAAAAATAATAAGTACCATATATACAACAGCATCAGCAATTTTACTTACACTACTTTTTGAAAAAGCGGATTGCAGTGATTGCAACAATGCACTAAAGATTGTGAGCATAATGAGTGTTCCAAGCAGTTTTCCATTAGCTGCAAGCTCATGAAATAAATATTTTAATAACCCTATCATCCACTCTTTTAGAGAGAATTCTTTTTCTCCCTTTACAAACTCCATAAAACTCCCTTTTTGACTCTCTGGCAAATAGCCACCATATTTTGTAACAAGCCCGTCCCAAAATTGCTTCACATCTTCAATTCCGAGCTTATCCAATTGTTGATCAACGACGTTTGTTTCTACAGGAGAAGCTTGTACAACAACCGGTAAAGAAAAGAAAAGGAAGCAAGCAAATAGCAGCTTAGCTCCAAACCTCCTCAACATTCACTCCCCCTTATCCCGTCGGTAAAAATCCGAGAATAGTTTCAATTACAACCGTCAAAATAGGAATTGCCATAACGAGAATTAAGATTTTCCCAGCAAGTTCAATTTTCGAAGCGATGGCACCTTGACCAGCATCTTTTGTAATTTGAGCTCCAAACTCGGCAATATAAGCAATTCCAATAATTTTTAGTAACGTTTCCACGTAGACGTTGCTAACTTTCGCTTCACTCGCTACTCTCTCAATCATTTGTAAAATAGAATGAATTTGATCGATTAAAATAAGAAACATCACGCTACCTACGAACACAATAAATAAAGATGTAATACTAGATTTATGCTGGTTCAAAACAGCAGCTAAAAACGTAGCAACGAGGCCTAATCCGACAATTTGTATAATTTCGATTCGAACCGCCTCCTTTACTGGAAGAGAAAGACACTTTTAATCTTGTCGAATAGCGTATTAATTAAAAATGCAACATGAAATAAAATGACGACAAAACCGACAAGGATAACCCAATTTGCAATATCCTCACGCTTCAATTCTTTTAGTACAGTATGAATGAAAGCTAAAACAATGCCGATTCCGGCGATTTGAAATATTAATCCAACATCAATGGACATCGCCTTTCTCCCCCCTATAGCAGTAAAATTACAATAAGTAGCCCTGCTAGTACCCCTAAGCTCTTAATCATTTTTTCGTATTGCAGTTGTAAAGCTTTCGCTTCCTCTTCTTCTCTCTCCAAATGTGTAATACATAAGCGAATATGTTTTTGTTGTGATTCACGATCATGTTGCCCGAGCGTTTCACCAAATTGCTGCAGTATTTCATACTCGGTTTGTTGAAAAGCCGTCAACTTCCAATTCTCTTTCAAACTATCTATCCAAGCTTCCCTTACTGTTTGTTCTCCACTTTCTAGTTTTTTAGCGAAACTTTGAAATATCCAATTTAATGGCTTTGGCATTTGTTTAACTAATCGCTCGGCAGCCTCAGATAAAGGTGTGTGTCCATACATAATTTCTGCCTCTAATGATTGAAGTGCTGATTTTAATAACCTAAGTTGCCTCGGTCTCTCACTGTATCTTTTAGCATACGAAAACCCGAAAAAGGTGCTGACCGCAACGATTAACACTGCACCAAATATTTTCACCATACGCCCTCAGCCTTTCTATTTGATAACACTGGTTTTCCATATTTATCTTTCACCTGCATAACCGTTCCTGGACCCCTCGCTTTTGACAACTCCACAAACCTATCAAATATACCAAGCTCTAGCACTGCCTTGAGCGATGGACGTCTCACAACATCCTCATAGGAAAATCCGTGTGCGCTTATAAAAAGCTGGACACCTGCATGCACTGCCTCCATAATTGCTTCACTATCTTCTTTACGGCCAATTTCATCTACGATCAAAATATCAGGACTCATAGAACGAATCATCATCATCATTCCTTCTGCCTTTGGACATGCGTCTAACACATCGACTCGGGTACCAAAATCATATTGCGGGATCCCTTTCACACAACCAGCAATTTCTGACCGTTCATCAACGATCCCCACTTTACAGGAAGGAATTTCCGAAGCACTTACCCCTTGACTCATGCAACGTGCTACATCTCTTAAAAGTGTCGTTTTACCCGTTTGGGGAGGGCCAATTACCATCGTGTTTAACCACCTTTTTTCATACAAATATGGCAAAAGCGGTTCAGCAATCCCTATTTTTTGACGAGCAATACGAATATTAAAGGAAGAGACATCACGAATCATTTTCACTGCGCTTTTTTCTGTAATAACTTTTCCTGCTAACCCGATTCTATGCCCCCCGCGAAGCGTCACATACCCACGTTTTAATTCCTCTTCCATCGTATAAATTGAGAATTGACTTAACTTATTCAATAAGTAAATAGCATCCTCTGCAGTAGTGATATAGTCATAAAAAAACACCTTTCCGTGTGCAATACACTCTAGCGGCCTTCCAATTCGAACACGAATTTCCTCTAAAGCATCGTATTGCTTACATTCTTCAATTAAGTACTTCATCGTTTTTGGTAAAACTTCTAATACCTCTTTCATCGGCTTCTCCCCACTATACTCGACTTACTATTTCAGTAATGCGATAAAAATACAGCAAATTCCAAGCGCTAGAAAAAAGAGCTTCAAGAAAGAAATTTCACTTGCTACACTCGCTATCCCAATTGTCATTGTTAAAATTAATACGGTAGGTCCAACAAACGCCAACATACCATTTATAAACAACGCTTTCTTCGCATCATTCACATAAAGCATTAGCAAAGCAGCAAATATCTCCGCACTACCTGAAAATAATCGAAGTGCCCCCATAACAAGCACGGATGTTTCCATTGCCGCTAGCCACTGTTTCATTCTTCCACCTTCTCCCGTAACAGTTACTAACTTCGTATTCTAAAAAAGAATATATTTGTACAACCATATGCAGAGGTTGTCTATTTCAGAAGTAAAAACATAATTTTTCTCTAAATTCCGAATTACAATCTGAATATTCATATTATTTCATGGTATATTATGGTATATTTAGTTTAAAAGAGGTTTAAACCATGCAGCACGTCACTTTATTACCACTAGATTTATGCTATACAAATGTGATTTTCGAGCTATCAAGTGATCCACATATAAAAAATGCATTGGGGATAACGGTAGAAAACATCGAAGACACGAAAACATTTCTTCTTTTCGCAATAGACGAAGAGCGTCAAAAGAAATCCTTATCGAGAATGATTGTGAATGAAGAAAATGAAATAATTGGCCTCACCACACTTAAACATATTAATAATGAGAAAAAGCAATCTCACATTGGTAGTTGGCTCGGCTATCCGTACTGGGGAAAAGGCTATAACGAGGCTGCTAAAAAAGAAATCTTTAAAATCGCCTTTTTAGACTTACAACTTTCCTACGTATTTGCTGGTGCTAAAACGAATAATATCCGCTCTTTAAAAGCACAAGAAAAACTACCTTATATTTCATTGCATGTGGAAAACAAGTTTCCAGACGAACACGCTGCACTAGAGAAAGAAGTAAAGTCACCTTGCTCTCTGCATGTCGTGTCACGTGAAAATTTTTTAAACTGGTTGAAATTACAGAATGAGGGGGAAAAATATGAAGGCATTGAAAGTTAGTTTAACCGTTGTAGTAGAATTAGCTCTTATTTATCTTTTTTCATTATTGGTCGGTTGGTCATTTATAGAGACCTTTTTCCTTGGTAGTTTAGCAATATTTGCAATTATGTGGTTAATTATTATGAGTAACCATAGAAATAACATTACAGATCACGCAATAAGTAAAACATTAACTGGCGTTGAGACTGGCGAAATAAAACCATTTCAAATTGTTTTGACTCCATCTATTATGGGTACTCTTTCACTTGTTTTAGTCAGTTTTATAATAACAGCTATTTACTATCTACCCTATTTCCTATAAAAAAAGCACTCGTGAATTATCACGAGTGCTTTCTACTATGCACGAGAAACGTATTTACCTTCACCAGTGTTGATGATAAGCATTTCGCCTTCGTTAATGAAGATTGGTACTTGTACAACAAGACCAGTTTCTAATGTAGCTGGTTTTGTTACGTTAGAAGCAGTATCACCTTTAATACCAGGCTCTGTTTCTGTAACTTGTAATTCAACTGTGTTTGGAAGTTCAACACCAAGTACTTCGCCTTGGTAAGTCATGATTGCTACTTCCATGTTTTCTTTTAGGAATTTAAGCTCGCGCTCGATTTGTTTTTCACCAAGTTCGATTTGCTCATAAGTTCCGTTATCCATAAATACGTGAGCCTCACCGCTTGCGTATAAGTATTGCATACGACGGTTTTCGATGTGTGCTTTTTCTACTTTCTCACCTGCACGGAATGTTTTCTCTTGAACAGAACCTGTGCGAAGATTACGTAGTTTAGAACGAACGAATGCAGCACCTTTACCTGGCTTTACGTGTTGGAAATCAAGTACTTGCCAAAGGGCATTGTCCACTGAAATTGTTAAACCTGTACGAAAATCGTTTACTGAAATCATGTAAAAAAATCCTCCTGTGTATTACAAAATAATAAGTTCTTTTGGTGATTTCGTAATTACTTCATTACCTTCACTTGTCACAATGATATCATCTTCAATACGTACGCCGCCAATACCTGGAATATAAATACCTGGTTCTACTGTTACAGCCATACCTGGTTCAAGTACTGTATGAGAACGGAACGCTAAACCTGGTGCTTCATGGATTTCAAGACCTATTCCATGACCAGTAGAGTGTCCAAAGTATTCACCATATCCTTTTTCCGTTATGTAGTCACGCGTTAGCGCATCAGCCTCGCGACCTGTTAAACCAGCTTTAATACCGTTCACACCACGTAGTTGTGCTTCTAAAACGATATTATAAATTTCTTTTAATTTATCAGATGGTTCACCGACTGCAATCGTACGAGTAATATCAGAGCAATATCCTTTGTAATAAGCGCCGAAGTCTAATGTAACGAAATCTCCTGTTTCTATCACTTTTTCAGATGCCACGCCGTGCGGTAATGCCGAACGAAGACCTGAAGCAACGATAATATCAAACGAAGAAGATGTTGCTCCTTGTTTTCTCATGAAAAATTCAAGTTCATTTGACACTTCAATTTCAGATACTCCCGGGCGAATGAATGATAGAATATGCTCAAAGGCAGCATCTGCAATCTGTGCAGCTTCCTTTAATATCTTAATCTCTGAATCAGTCTTTATCAAGCGTAACTTTTCTACAAGTCCAGAAGTCGGGATAAATTCAGCATCAATCGCTTCCTTATGCACTGAATAAGAACTATATGTAAGAGTATCTTGCTCAAAACCAAGCTTTTGAATTCCAAGCTCTTTCACTTGCTTTGCCACTTCATCAATGATCAATCCTGCGTGCTGTACAACCTCATATCCAACCGCTTGTTTACTTGCCTGCTCGACGTAACGGAAATCTGTAATAAATTGAGCACGATCTTTTGAAATAAGAACAACGCCTGCTGTTCCTGTGAAGTTAGCCATATATCTACGACTATGTTCATTTGTTAACAAAATACCGTCAATACCAGCCTCATCAAATGCACTTCGTAATCTTTCAATTTTCTCCATTACTTTATGCCTCCCTCAATTTCTCCATTAATGCAAATAACGCTAACTTATAGCCATAAAAACCAAATCCTACAATTTGACCTGCACAAACAGCTGCCGTCACAGATTCATGACGGAACGATTCACGCTGATGAATGTTAGAAATATGTACTTCAATAACAGGAATCGAAATGCTCGCAATGGCATCACGAATCGCATAGCTATAATGCGTAAATGCTCCCGGATTTAAAATGATCCCTTCATATATATCTTCCGCTTCATGAATAATGTCGATAATGGCACCTTCATGATTCGATTGGAAACATTCTAACTCCACTCCCATTGTTTCTGCTTCTTGCTTCATATCTGCTTCAAGTGTCGTTAGCGTGCCCTTTCCATATACATTTACCTCACGAACACCGAGGCGATTTAGGTTAGGACCGTTTACGAGGAGTAACTTTTTCATATTCTTAAAACTCCTTAATATTAAATATCTATACAATATTTTAACATAGGAGTTACTTATTTGAATAGTTCGTCTTCTCTTACCCTTCTTGTTCTGCTTTATTGCTATTTACTGCGTAAGAAACAGAATATGCTATAAACACACCATACAATATAAAAATACATATTGTCGTCACAATTGTCTCTTTTGGTAAATGGAGCGCACTTTTAATAACAGGAGCCATTAAACCCATCCCCAAAAACAGTAGTGCCCACCAAAATAGCCCATAAATAATTCCCGCTATAATCCCTTCAAACTTTGCAAAAAATGCTTTATACAAAAAGGCAATCAAAATTGAAAGAAGTCCCATACACACTATTCCGAACACATTGCCCCATACACCCTCTTTCCAACTTCCAAACGCAAATGGTAAAAGGAAATAATTCGGGCCCGCCTCCGTGAATGAAAATATATGAAGGAAATACCATACCCCGCCCCAAAAGATTCCACCAAACAAACCAATCTGCACAAAATTCCTTGTTCCTAATTGTTCTTGACTCACATCGACACCTCCGCTCAATAGTATGCCCGAAACTATTTTGAAGCATGTTTAAATCCTGCGAAATTTGTCTATAAAAAGAATAAGAAATGTCCGACTCTCATAACATTTTCCCTTGTCATCTACTTGTATTTGCCGATAAAATAAAGGAAACTCGGTGATTGTCTTATTTCAAAACGACAGAACCCAGTATGACAATTGCCTCTTTTTCTACATAAGAGAGAAACAAATACAGGTTGGTGTTAACATGGCAGAAGAGTCAAAACAAATATATGGCGGGCAAGCGGTCATAGAAGGAGTTATGTTTGGCGGTAGAGAATATACTGTTACAGCGGTTCGTCGTAAAGATAAATCGATTGAATTTTATCGATTACCACGCGTTCGTAATAAAGTACTATCTACCCTAAAAAAAATTCCATTTTTACGAGGGATTGCCGCTATTGTGGATGCAAGTGCGAATGGAGCAAAGCATTTAAACTTCGCTTCAGAACGATTTGACGTCCACCCAGAAGATGATGAACAAATTGCAAATAAAAAAGAAGAACAATCAAAATTAACGATGGTATTAGGAGTTGCAGCTGTTGGCGTTTTATCTTTTATATTCGGTAAAGTCATTTTCACAGCAGTTCCTGCACTATTAGCTGAATTAACAAGACCGATTTTCCCGTCTCATACTGGGCAAATCATTGTCGAAAGTGTCATTAAGCTCATGCTATTATTGAGCTATATATACTTTATTTCTTTAACCCCACTTATTAAGCGGGTATTTCAGTATCACGGTGCAGAGCATAAGGTAATCAATGCTTACGAGAATAACCTTCCTCTGACTGTAGAAAACGTTCAAAAGCAAACTCGTCTCCATTATAGATGTGGCAGTAGCTTTATTATATTTACAGTCATTATTGGAATGTTCGTTTATTTCCTAGTCCCTACAGATCCTCTTTGGGCACGAGTTATAAACCGAATTTTATTAATTCCAGTTGTACTTGGTATTTCTTTTGAAGTATTACAATTTACAAATCGATTACGAGATATTCCCGTATTACGCGTACTTGGATATCCTGGATTATGGCTACAACTATTAACAACGAAAGAACCAACAGATGATCAAGTGGAAGTAGCAATTGCATCGTTTGAAGAATTATTACGTTTAGAGAACAAACAATAATTATTTAAAAATGGTGTTCAACTCCTTTCCTCATCGTTAATATACTAATTTTAATATACGTTTTTAGGAGGTGTCCCTTATGAACGGTCGTTCGTTTACTTTCGCTATATTTGTGCTTATTATCGGATTGGCAATATTCGGCCTTGTTTCATCTGTTATTACAAATCCCATGGGTGTATTAAGAAATATCGGGTACATGTTACTTGTTGTTGGTATCTTTTACTTGCTATACAAGATGTTTACAAATTCCAGTGGTTCTGCAAATTCACAAAGCTCATATAAGCGTGCGGCAAAACAATCGAACCGCAAACATGGGAAACAAAATGTAGCACCCCTAGGCAATTCTTTCTTTAAGTCAAATACTTCTAATGACAAAAGCAAAAAAGGGAATTCTCCCACTTTGAAACGAAAAAGAAAACAGTCTCATTTAACTGTCATTGAAGGCAAAAAAAGCAAAAAGAAAGACCGTGCTTCCTTTTAGGAAATACGGTCTTTTTTTATACTTTGAAGCACTTCTTTTAAACTTTTCTCTCTCATACTTTCAATTCGAAGATGATGATTTTCAAATGGTAAATTCCGTGTCACATCATTAGGTACAACAACGCACGTTAATCCCGCTGCAACTGCTGCTCTCAATCCATTTAATGAATCTTCAAATACAACAGCTTCAGACGGCTTAATTCCTAATTCTTCTATTGCAACTCGATAAAGAGCTGGATCTGGTTTTACCTTCTCAACATCTTCTCTCGTTTTAATTACTTCAAAATATTCTCGAATCTGTAGCTCTTCTAAAAAATGAATAACCCATTCTCTAGACGAACTAGAAGCCAGTGCGATTTTCAATCCCATTTCTTTCGCTTCTTCTAAATATTCTTTTACCCCGTCACGAGCTTCTGGTATTTTCATTTTCTCTTTATGTAAAGTTGCCACTTTTTCTTTTAATGCACTTTTGTTAAACTTCTCTTTTAATTGATCATTTAAATATGTATAAAGTACCTCATCTGTTGTTCCAATACATTTCGCAAATTCCTCTAAAGGTAGTTCCCCGCCGTATTCACGAACAGCATCTCTGAAAGAGTGAAACCATATCGTTTCTGTGTCCACAATTAATCCATCAAAATCAAAAATAATTGCTTTCATAATTCTCCCATCCTTTTCGAATTGAAATAAAAAAGGAAACGCCATACGTTCCCCTTAATTACTTTTCTCTTCATTTGCTCTTTGAACACCACGAAGTGTTTCCACTCGGACTGCATCTTGTTCAAAGTATTCCACTAAATCACCAATGCGATCAATTGCTTCCCAACTTAAATGATGTTCAATTCCTTCTACATCATTGTAAATTTTACTTTCATCCACACCGATAATACGCATAAATTGCTCTAGCAAGTCATGACGATATACGAGACGTTCTCCGATTTTTTTACCTTTTGTTGTTAATACAAGCCCTCTATATTTTTCATAAATTAGATATTCATCTTTGTCTAATTTTTGCACCATTTTTGTTACAGAGGATGGATGTACACTAAGCGCTTCAGCAATATCAGATACGCGGGCGTAACCCTTTTCATCAATCAACAAATAAATTTGTTCAATATAATCTTCCATACTAGGGGTAGGCATCGGTTTCCTCCATCCAAGTTCATTTTGCTTATTCCGTACGAAGCAATCAATAAAATGATACACCAGAAAGAATAACGTGACAAGTTGAAAACGAGCCTAAATATATAAAACAAAAAAGAATCTGTATTTGCATACAGACTCCCCTTAAGTAAAATATTGTATTTCTGCATTAAGAAAAAACTCATTTCTATAACCTCTTATCGTTTCTTTTAATACTGCTGCATCATCTTTTTTATATACATATTTTCCGATGGTTTCGGAAAACAATGCTGAATCAATTCAAACGTTAAATTTGGTATCGTCATATCTTTGTCGCTCAAATAGTTTACGGTATCCTTCTTCCCATTCTTCATGCATTTAAATTGGCGCAACTATAAAACCAAGTGGATATTCAAGTGCCTTTCGTTCAAAGTAAACGAGCTTTGGCATAAATGGTCTCATATGCTTTTCGCCCTCTCGTTAGTATGGGGGACATTAAAGTTTTCCACCCCAGTAACTTGCGTTGCAAGTTACTGGATGTTATAATTTGGATACCAGCTACCTTGCAACGCAAGTTACCTGAATAAAAGGTGGTGAAATCATGCACAGCCAAATGTTAAAAGGTGTACTAGAAGGTTGCATCCTATACATCATTTCACAAGAAGAAGTGTACGGATATGAACTGAGTACAAAATTAAATAAACACGGATTTACATTTGTAAGCGAAGGAAGCATATATCCATTATTGTTACGTATGCAAAAAGAAAAATTGATTGAAGGAACATTAAAAGCTTCCTCACTCGGTCCAAAGAGAAAATATTATCACGTAACCGATAAAGGGCTAGAACAACTTGAAGAATTTAAAAAAAGCTGGGGAATGGTTTCTACTACGGTAAATAACTTATTACAGGGGGAGTGATAGGGATGAATGCACAAGACATGATTGAATTGAATAATAAAAAACGTGAGCTTCTAACTTCCGAAAACGAAATTGCTTATGGTGATATGTTAGTATATCTTCGGTTATCTAATGTACCCGAACATCAAGTGGAAGAACTTTTGTTAGAAATATTAGACCACCTTATCGAAGCACAAGCTGAGAATAAAAATGCTTATGACATTTTCGGAAATGATTTACAATCTTACTGCGATGAACTTATAGCTGCTTTACCCGCCCAAACAAAATTAGAAAAAACTTCTTTAATTGGTTTTGTTATTAGTTTACTCCTTGCTATACAGTTTGGAATGGATACCCTTGCTTCTCTTTTCATTTTCCTGTTTGAAAAAGATACCGATATAATAAGTCCACCTTTTAGCATCCCTGGAACTACTTTGTCTATTTCATTAATTGTACTAGGAATACTGCTTATTTTATATTTATTAAAGCGTTATTCTTTTAATAAAAAGATAAATTGGAAAAAACGAATTCTATTCGGGTTCGCTTTTGCTACTCCATTTTGTTCAGCTATATTCGTAAATATTTATTTCAGAAAACAACCTTATTTCATTTACCATCTAACTTTTTGGCAAAACGCCTTAATCGCAATCTTATTTTTTATTTTATATAAACTACTATACAAAAAATCAAATTTTTAACAGCCCTTCAAAAGGCTGTTTTTTCTTCTGTCTAATTTTACAAATTGAAAAATTTCATAAAGAAAATAAGAAAAATGCAAAATAATTAAAGTTAATTGTTGACGTGATGCTTTTATTATCGGTATCATAAATCTTCGTGAGCAATTATTTTTCGTTATACGATTTTTTATTATTACTGAATTTTTGAGAGGAGAAATTAGATGTCAGTTAAGAAGAAAACGCAAGTACGCACCGGCAAAATGGTACGTGAACTAATGTTAGCAGACGAAGATGTAAATGCTTCGCTAATTATGGTATATAGTGAAAACGGTGTAAACGCAGAAATTAAAATCGAGGGCTTAACGCCGAAATGTAACGAAGAATTATTTTTGAGCGGAAACGTGGATTGGAACAAGAGTGTTATTTATAAAATTGTTGATTTCACTGGAAACGCTGAAGTTGGTAAAGTTACATTAACAGCGATGAACAAAAACCATGTTTCTCTAGAAATTGAACGCGTTATGTGGAGTAAAGAAAATAAAGAAGCTGCCGAGCAAGAAGAAACACAGGTAGAAGCAGCACCGAAAAAAGAAGTAGTTGTAGAAGCTCCAAAAGCAATTACGCCTGCTCCTAAGCCTGTTACGCGTGTGGAAACACCTGCTATGGCACCTAAGCCTACTCCGGTACCGACACCGAAGCCAGTAAGCGTAGAAGCAGCTGTAGAACTAGTTACTCCAGCGCCTGTGAAAAAAGCAGTCCCTACTCCAGTTACAAAGCAAGAGACAGCACCGGTTGCTCCTGCAAAACCGAAGCAGCCTGCTTTGACTGAAACAAATTCAAAACTACAAGAAAATTATGTTAAACTCGTGAAAAAGACAATTGAAGTTTGTCAAGATTACGAGCTTGGCATCGACATAGATGATTCTATTGAAAGCTTAAAAGAAGAACTACAAAGCCAAGGTATTAGCGTTACATTTGACAAAGAAATTATGGACGTTGTAAGTCGCCTTCGTTCTTTACAAGATAAAGGAATCAAAGTAGAAAAAGTACTTAATTTACTATAAAAAAATAAGAGGTGGCTATCGCCATCTCTTATTTTTTATAATTCCACTCATTACTTTCATACTTTTCTTTCGCTAACGTTTGAACTTCATGTAACTGTTCTTCTGTTAATTCATATGGAACAAGTTCTACATCTAATCCTTTTTCAAAGCCAACTTCAAACGCTTTAATTAACTGCTCTATCGTAAATGTACGGTCTGTTAATTCATTAATTGCTACTGCTTTAGAAGAGAACATACTCTTCATACGTTCCTTCACACGTTCATTTGGGAATAAAAATAGATCATATAGTTCATCTAAATCAATTTCTAATGGAATCGATCCATGCTGTAAAATAACACCTTTTTGACGTGTTTGAGCACTACCAGCAATTTTTCGTCCTTCCACTACAATTTCATACCAAGATGGTGCATCAAAACATACGCCTGAACGTGGATTTTTTAAATTTTCACGATCTGCTTCTGTTTTTGGAACTGCATAATAGGCTTCTAACCCTAATGCCTTAAAACCATCTAATAAACCTTGCGAAATAACACGATACGCTTCTGTAACTGTTTTCGGCATGTTCGGATGATCTTCAGACACAATAACACTATACGTTAACTCTTTGTCATGTAGTACACCCCTGCCGCCTGTTTGACGACGAACGAATCCATATTTCTTTTCGTTAACTACATCCATATTAATATCTTTTTCAACACGTTGAAAATATCCAACTGTTAATGTTGGTACTTCCCATTCATAAAAACGAATTGTTGGTGGCATTTTCTTGTCACTTTGCCAATTTAATAAACATTCATCTAACGCCATATTAAATGCCGGTGAACATTGACCAGAGTTAATATAACACCATTTTTCTTTTCCCATCCTGCACCTCATATAACCAATTATTTTTCACATTCTCTAGTCTACCAAATTCGACAAAATTTGTGAAAGAATACGAAATTTCTTCTTATATGCAAATGAATCTGTTGCATAAATACATATGGGCATTATAATATTGAAAGTAGGATAAGAAAAAAGGGAGCGATAGAATCGTGTCAACAACTTGGATTATTTTATTAGCCGTAATCGTAGCATTTATCGGCTACACTGTATGGATGTACTTCTATCAGAAAAAATTAATTAAAACTCTTACAGAAGAAGAATTTCGCGCTGGCTACCGTAAAGCACAGCTTATCGATATTCGTGAAGCAGATGAATATAACGCAGGGCATATTTTAGGTGCACGTAACATTCCGTTATCACAAATTCGCCTTCGCCATAAAGAACTTCGTCAAGATCAACCTGTTTACTTATATTGCCAAAGCGGATTCCGTACAGGTCGTGCAGCGCAATACTTAAAAAAACAAGGCTACAAAGATTTCTACCAATTACAAGGTGGATTTAAATCTTGGACAGGCAAAATTAAAAAGAAATAATAACATACAAAAAACTAGCTGAATAAATCAGCTAGTTTTTTCATTTCATCTTATTCGCAATGTATAATAAATTCTGCTTGATTACCTTTTCATCGTTCTCTTCTACATTCCGATACAGCAGTTGATATTCAATTCCTTTCTCTTTCCATATAAGCGTAGCAAATTCGTCACCACGTTCATAATCATCTTTATTTTTAAAATAAGCAGACGTTCCATTATTCAGTTTCATTTGTTCTTGAAATCGCTTCTCTTCCACAAGATCCGGAAAACTATAGGGAAAGTTCGCGACATTTAACTCAATATACTCATTTCTACCTGACTCCTTCTGTTTATATTTAATCGTTAAGACAGTGTTCTTTTTCCCAAGCGTTCTTACTTCCCCCTTCACATCACTTGTAATGTCGTACGGTAAAAACGTTGGAACTTTAAACTTCACCGGAAAATATTTTGGAAGTTCCTTTAGCGGAATAGGATCCGTAACACGATCCATAGCTCCTCCTGTTGTTCCCACAAAGTGTTTTTCTTCTTGCATCGTTTGCTGAAACGAACACGAACTAAGCATGAAACTAGAAAACACGAAACAAATGATTCTTTTTTTCAATTTGTTTCCGCCCTTTCATACCGCTCTCTTAACGAACGAAGCGTTGATATTCTCTCCATATTCGCTTTGTCACCAAACTCCACCTTTGAAAACTTTCCACGTTATTCTCACACATTTTGACAACACTTTTTGCAAACAAAAAAGACCCCTATCATTCTTACGCCCAAGTGAAAAGGTTACGCGAATAAAAAGAAGTCTTATTAATACCATAGTTTGTGAAAAGCTTTTCAGGTCAAGATTTTTTCTTTCTTATTATTTTCCCTTTATAATAAGGGAAAGAGGTGATACATATGGCCAATATAAAACAAATTGCTAAAACTGCTGGTGTATCGATATCAACTGTTTCTCGTGTCCTGAATAATCACCCTTACGTAAAAGAAGAAAAGCGTAAGCGTGTTCTAGATGCTGTTGAAGAATTAAACTACGCAAAAAATATAAATGCTGTCCATTTAATAAGAGGGAAAACATATACAATTGGCGTTATGCTTCCTTTCATTAACCTCCCCTACTTCAGTACGATTATTGAAGGAATCGGAAACGAAGCGTTAGCTGCCGGATATCACATTAATTTATGTCAAACGAATTACGATAGCATTGAAGAAATTCGTGTTCTTGAAATGATGAAAATGAAACAATTTGATGGGATGATTATTTGCTCCCGAACGAGCTCTTGGGAACAAATCGAACCTTTTGCAAAATTTGCCCCTATTATTTCATGTGAAAAAATGAAGCATCCCCTCATTTCATCCATCTACGTAGATCATTATGAAGGTTTCCGTCTCGGTACTGCCTATTTACTAAGTAGAGGCCATGAAAAAATCGGAATTTGTTTAGCAAGAAAAACAAGTGTAAATTCCATGGAGCGCGAAAAAGCGTTCGCCGATACACTTCGTAACGAAGGGAAAACGTTGCATCCTGAATGGATTTTCCACCAATGCTATACAATGCAGGACGGAGCACAAATACTCCATCGTATTTTAAATATGACAAATCGTCCAACTGCTATTTTCACAGCGAACGATCAAGTTGCAGCTGGTTTATTAACAGAGGCTCGAAAACATGGTATTCGAGTACCTGAAGACCTTGCTATCCTTGGATTTGATAATCATGAAATTTCAAAGGCATTAGAAATTTCCACAATTGAACATCCCGGTCTCGCAATGGGCTCACATGCTTTTTCTTTATTCCATAAGCAGATCCAAAGCGAGCAAATTGTCGGCAGTGCAAAAGAACTTTCATTCCATTTAATTGAGCGAGAGACTGTCTAAAAAGAGCGTTACCTATAACGCTCTTTCTCAGCTCTTCACCTATTGACTTTATATTTCCCATCTCATATAATGAACCTAACGAACGGTAGGTAGGGGATGAAAATGACAGCAAACCGCATTAAAGCTGTAGCACTTTCTCATTTCGCACGCTACGGCTATGAAGGAACTTCATTGGCAAATATTGCTCAAGAAGTTGGGATTAAAAAACCATCGATTTACGCACACTTTAAAGGAAAAGAAGAGCTATATTTCATATGCTTAGAATCTGCTCTTCAAAAAGATTTGCAGAGCTTCACAGGCGATATCGAAAGCTTTTCCAATTCGTCCACTGAAGAATTGCTTTTAAAATTATTAAAAGGGTATGCAAAACGATTTGGTGAAAGTGAAGAATCAATGTTTTGGTTACGAACTTCTTATTTTCCGCCTGATGCATTTCGCGAACAAATTATTAATAAAGCAAATGTACACATTGAAAACGTCGGAAAACTTTTATTCCCTGTATTTAAAAGAGCAAGCGAACAAGATGAGCTGCATAACATTGAAGTAAAAGATGCCTTAGAGGCTTTTCTATGCTTACTCGACGGTCTTATGGTTGAACTATTATACGCAGGTTTAAATCGTTTTGAGACACGTTTAGACGCTTCTTGGAAAGTATTTTGGCGCGGACTTTCAAACTGACGGATTGCCCTTTGCAATGCGTCGTTTTTAAGCCCTTTACCTAACGACTGGTAGGAAGGAGAAATGACATATGGCATGGATTTATGTAATCATCGCTGGTATTATTGAAATCTTTTGGGTGATTGGACTAAAAAAAGCAGCGGCACCACTTGAATGGGCTGGTGTTGCTCTATTAATTACAATTAGTTTCGTCTTATTATTTAGAGCTTATAAAGATTTACCTGTCGGCACTGTATACGCAGTCTTTACAGGAATCGGAGCTGGTGGAATCGTTCTTACAGAGATTTTCATTTTCGGAGAACCTTTCTCTATCGTAAAAGTTTTATTAATCGGTTTAATCTTCTTCGGAGTAATTGGTTTAAAACGAGTAACAGAAGAAAAAGAAGCGAAGGAGGCTGCATAAAATGGCTTGGGTATTTTTAATTCTAGCTGGTATTTGTGAAATTATTGGTGTACTCTTTATGAAAGTAGCCACTGAAAAGAAAGGCTGGGCACCAAAAGTTATTTTAATCGCTAACTTCGGCGTAAGCTTCTTCTTCTTATCTCTTGCGATGAACACATTACCGATGGGAACTGCTTACGCGATTTGGACTGGAATCGGAACTGCTGGAAGTGCACTTCTAGGCATTCTCATTTTCCGAGAATCAGCGGATTGGCGTCGTCTTGCTTTCTTAAGCTGCATTTTATGCGGCGCTGTTGGCTTAAAACTATTAAGCTAACGTGAGGTGAATGTCATGCGGAAAGAACAAGGAAAGAAAATATTAGCATGGATCACACTTTGTATCGTCATTCTATTACAAATAAGTTTTCATATAATAGAATCATTGTTTCATAAAGTATTATCCATTCTCACATTCCTTCCTAACATGACACTTGAAATTATATCGATTGTTTGGTCCATTATCGCCTCCATTGCAATCGTCATTATATGGAGTATCACCAAACTATGGAATAAGTTATTTAAAAAGGACAGTATTTCTGAAAAAGAATAACTGTCCTTTTTTATATTCATTCAGACTTTCTGTAGAAGTTACATGTGATAAGACAAAACAGACCAATTATGGCAATACTTATACCAACCCCTTTATGTAAACTTGGAAATAGTGGTGGTATATTAGAATAAAAATTTGCTAATATGAGACCGATTGAAAATAAAAATACCCCTATTCTATATAACCATTTTCTTTTGTTCATCATTCTCCCCTCCTAAAATTTTTCATACACTCCTTTCTTTTGGACATACTAACTAAAAAAGGAGTGGATAATATGCAAAATTCTATACATAAGCAAATTCTATTTTTATTTTTCCTCTTTCTTATTCTCGTTATCGTTTTCAGCTTTATATTACATACTCCAAAAGATGTACCAAATAGCGTTTCTTTTTATAAACTACTGCTCTCGTATTGTCGTTATTGAAGAAGGTGCCTTTTTTAAGGCACCTTTTAAAATTCTCTTTTTTCATATATTTTTACTGAAACAAAGATAGATATTATGAACATGCATATTGAACTAATGAATAACAAGCTGTTATATAGTTGAATTTGTTCTAGGTTGATTCCAAAGAAAATAGAAGAAACGGCCATAGGTGCTATTAGTATAAAAATCGCAATAAAAATAGTTTTTTTATAGGCCAACCAAAACGATATCGGTAAAACAAAGCTTAAATACACTAAAATAAAGCTAATACTAGCAACCATTGTCGTTTCAATAAATTCAAATAGGTTAACCCCATTCTTCATTCCCATCGTAAAACAACCGACCATTACACTTATAAAAAGAATAATAATTGCTACTATATATTTTGCAAATACAATTTGTTTTCTCAATATTGGTAAACTATTTACTATAACTTCACTCTTATTTTTACTATCTGCTTCAAACGTTTTTACTGTTGCCCCAATTGTAATAATTACTGACATAATTATGAACAGATTTTCCGTATCTGTTAAGGCCATATAAAAGAAAACAGGATACAGTATGTACCAAATTAAAAATTTCCATTGAATAATGAAATCTTTTAAAATTAGTTGCTTGATCATGTATTGCACCTCCTAATATGAAAATGTCCCTTCTATAACTCTGCCTGCTGAAACATTTTCATTGAGAGGAACATTGATATGAATATACTCACTAATACTCCAATACTAAGAACACCCATTGCTAGTGTAGCCTCTTGAGAGTGAAGTACTTTTAACATAATTGTTTTATCACCAAAAATATTGCACATAAGACCAATCATACCCATTAAAGGAAACAGCATAATCAAATTCAAGACTGTAATAACTTTATATCCCCTAATGTAATTAGTCGGTATCGTTACTACACAATAAATCAAAGTTGCTACTATCGCTGAAAACACTGCATATCCAGGCATGACTATATCCCTGTCCAATAAAATATTTCCTAATATTACGACTATAAAAGTTACACTCAAACCAGCCATAATAAATAATGTGCTTGAAATATATTTAGCTATAATTATCTCTTTTCTCGTTATAGGTAAACTCACTAATACTTTTTCCGCTTTACTTTTCTCGTCATAATAAAAAGAAATATATATAATCGTACTACATGTTATAAATAATCCTATTGCAATCCCCATTGGTTCGACGGAATTCTTAAAAATAGATAAAATAGGGATTAAAAAATAGAAAGGAAACATCTTCTTCTGTAAAAAAAACTCCTTCAAAATCAACTGTTGCATATGAATTCCCCTCTCTATAAATCACGCGTTTTATAAATTTTAATTGTAAGAAACATAGAAGCGATATAGGCACTAGCTAATATCATTCCTCCAACTGTAAATACACCAATATGTACTGGATTCATAATCCACTCACTGAATGAAGATGTTGTTTCATTCAGCCCATCACTAATAAATATCCAAAGAAGTACACCAATCCCCATTGCTGCGGCTGATACTATACTTCTCATGCCCTTTGATTTTGTACCATAATAACTAGGAAAAAATGTCGCCACAAATACTACAGAATAAATCACTCCACTTACCACTACATACCATGGAATTTCAATATAAAAATTAGGATGGTATACACCAATATCATCAATAACAGCAATACCTCTTAAAAGGAATACAATTATCATAGTTGAAACCATGGCACCGACAATAAATATTGCACAGGAAATATATCTAGCAATAATGATATCCTTCCGACTTACTGGTAAACTATTTATAATAATGTCACTTTTATTTCTTTCATCCATAAAGGTTAACGTCATAACGGAGGAGAGGGTTATAAATAGACAACTCATCGGAAATAAAAATTCACCACTTGGCTCTAACATAAAAAACAAAAGAGGCATAACAAAATTCACTAACCACATTACCCGAAAAAAGAACAAATCTTTATATACAAGCTGACGCATAGGCACCTCTCCCTTTCGCAGTGTAAACGATAATGTCATCTAATGTAGGCTTTTCTAGTACAACCTCATTTCCAAACCAATCGATAATTCCTTGTTTATCCTTCGCTAAACCTTCGAAACCAAATTTATTTTTTTGTAATCCAACAAATAGTTCTTTTCCTTCTTGGTCTAATAAATCATTACTTCCTTTTACGATTACGTAGTTCTCCATTAAGTCTTCTTTTTCACCAGTAAATATAATTTCTCCATCATTGATGAACGTAACATAATCTGCAATGCGCTCTAAATCTGTTGTAATGTGCGTTGAGAATAATACGGATACTTCATCTTCCATTACAATTTCTTGCAACATATCAAGTAATTCACTTCGAACAACTGGATCTAACCCTGCTGTCGGTTCGTCCATAATAATAAACTCTGCGTGGTGCGAAAGTGCGATGGCAATCGCAAATTTCATTTTCATTCCTTTTGATAATTCTTTAATTTTTTTATACTTTGGAACTTGCAATCTATGCATATACGATTGATACTGCTCTTCGTCCCACTTTTTATATAACGGTGCAATAATACGCTTCATTTGTTCACACGTTAAATCTTCGTAATAATGATTTTCATCATATACAAAGCCGATATTTTGTTTTATTTCCTTTTCAGCTTTCTTATTGTCCTTGCCAAAAATTTTTATATCTCCGTTATCTTTTTTAATTAAATTCATAATCATTTTGATTGTCGTACTTTTCCCGGCCCCATTCGGTCCGACAAACCCCATAATATATCCGCGTGGTAACGTAAAACTTATATTTTTCACTGCGAAACCTTCATAACTTTTACAAACATTTTTTAACTCTAACATCTCTCTCATTCCCCCTTATATAAAAACGCAATCATCTGCTGTAATTCTTCAAGTGAAAGCTGCAACGCTTTACTTTCATTCACAATCTCTTCCGCTTTACTTTCCAATAGGCGAAGCCTTTGTTCTTTTAATAGTTCATTATTTTTACGTGAAACATAAGTCCCCTTCCCAGCAACAGTTTCTATATATCCTTCTTTTTCAAGCTCCTCGTATGCACGCTTCGTTGTAATGACACTAATTTGTAATTCCTTCGCTAAGCTACGAATAGACGGTAATTGATCTCCACCCTTTAAACCGCCATTTAAAATAAGCTGGCTTAATTGTTTTCTTATTTGCACATAAATAGGGTCTTGGGAAGAATTCGAAATAATAATATTCATGTTTTCCTCCAGTGTGTGTATATACTGTGTATACCTTATATATACAGTATATACACAGCATCCTATTTTTGGCAAGAAAAAAAGACCAACATTTTCCTGTTGGTCTTTCGTATATGTATCACTTTTCAAAGCGATCTAACATCTCGTCTCTCATTCCGAAACTTACTACTGCAATTCCTATATACATAAACAGAAGGAATGCCGGATGAACTGTATTGTACCAGCTGCTGTCAACAATTAAGTAAATCGTTAATGCCACAACAAGAACAAACGCTAAGATAAACATATAAAAGTGTCTTGTACTACCCATGATAAACTCCTCTCTTCTCACTTCACCATTCAACAGTTTATTTTATCGAATAATTCGATATGACTCAAGGTTAACTTTCTGTTATGTAATCAAGTTCTACCTTTACAATGTCCTCACATGCTATTGAAATGATTGTTCCTTGTTTATCAATCGCCGTCACTTCTCTATTATCCATTACACGATTTGCTACTCTTTCTAACACTTTTCCTTGGTCCCGATAGCAAAATTCTTTTACATCTTTAATTGTTTCTCCATTTTCTAAATGGTATACCATTCTATAACATCGATATCCCACACTTTCACCCCCGTCTTGTTCGTTTTTTCACATATACATAAAAATGAGTAATCTTTGCCTCATCACATCTTCTTAATTTCAATAAAATTCTAACAAAAATAAATACTTTTATCAAACCGACTTTTTCAACAAAACTACCTATAAAACTACACCTTTACACCATTAGGAAACAAAAAACATATTTTTTTAACATTTTCTTCACTATTTCTGCATAAAGTGAAACTTTAATCAGTGGGGATTTTTGTTCATCCCCACTGATTATTAGTTGAACCAATCGGGCATTTACGGACAGTTTATCTCCCACCTGGCTTCTTTGCACCAGCTAAGTTTTGAGTTGGGAGTTTACTGTCCGTTAATGCGGGACAAATTCTCCATACAAAAAAAGAACCCGCCTCAGCGAGTTCTTCCTTTGTTATTTTAATCAAACTTGTACAGGAGCTGGCTTCGCATAACGTAAAACTGGTTTACGTGCAGCCATCGTTTCGTCTAAACGTTTAATGACTGTCGTATGCGGTGCTTCTTGTACAACTTCTGGATTTTCTTCTACTTCTTTAGCGATTTGAATCATCTTATCAATGAAACCATCTAATGTTTCTTTTGATTCTGTTTCTGTCGGCTCAATCATAATACATTCTTCCACATTTAATGGGAAGTAAATTGTTGGTGGATGGTAACCGAAATCAAGCAGACGTTTTGCAATATCTAATGTACGTACACCAAGTTTCTTTTGACGACGACCTGATAATACAAATTCATGCTTACAATGTCTATCGAATGGAAGATCGTAGAATGGCGCTAATCTTCTCATCATATAGTTCGCATTTAATACAGCATACTCCGTTACTGCACGCAAGCCATCTGGACCCATAGAGCGAATATACGTGTATGCACGAACGTTAATTCCGAAGTTACCATAGAATGGTTTCACACGACCAATTGCTTCTGGACGGTCGTAGTTGAAGTGATAACCATTTTCCGTTTTCTCTAAAATCGGTTTTGGTAAGTACGGAATTAAATCAGCTTTCACACCTACTGGACCAGAACCTGGGCCACCACCGCCGTGAGGACCTGTAAATGTTTTATGAAGGTTTAAATGCACAACGTCAAATCCCATATCTCCTGGGCGTGCTTGGCTTAATACCGCATTTAAGTTTGCACCATCATAGTATAATTTACCGCCTGCATTATGGACGATTTCTGCCATTTCTAAAATATTTTCTTCGAATAGCCCTAATGTATTAGGATTTGTTAACATAAGTGCTGCTGTTTCTTCGTTTACAACACGTTTTAAGTCTTCTAAGTCAACAAGGCCATTTTCATTTGATTTTACTGTAATTGTTTCAAAACCAGCTACAGTTGCAGATGCTGGGTTCGTTCCGTGAGCAGAGTCAGGCACAATTACTTTCGTACGGTTAAAGTCACCATTCGCTTCATGGTATGCACGAATTAACATTAAACCTGTCCATTCTCCATGTGCACCAGCTGCTGGTTGTAAAGTAACAGTATCCATACCTGTAATTACAATTAAATGCTCTTGTAAGTCGTACATTAATTCCATTGCACCTTGTACTGTCTTTTCATCTTGCAACGGATGAATATTTGCAAATCCTGCGAAACGAGCTACACTCTCATTAATTTTCGGATTATATTTCATCGTACAAGATCCAAGTGGATAGAATCCAGAATCAACACCGTGGTTACGGTTTGAAAGTGCTGTATAGTGGCGCATAATATCAAGTTCAGATACTTCTGGTAGCTCTGCATCTTCTACTCGAATATAATCGCTCTCAAACACATCTTCTAGTTTCACTTCTTCTACATCTAATTTGGGTAAGCTATATCCTATGCGTCCTTCTTTACTCACTTCAAAGATAAGTGCTTGATCTTGGTTCTTCATTGGATAGCCCCCATTTCGTTTACAAGTGTGTCAATTTCCTCTTTTGTACGAAGCTCAGTTACTGCTACAAGCATATGGTTTTCATGCTCTTTATAATCACGGCCTAGATCGTAACCGCCGATAATATTCTTTTGTAATAATGCATCGTTTACTTCTTTCACTGGACGTTTGCAATCTACAACAAACTCATTGAAGAATGGTCCAGCAAATGTTACTGTGAAGCCTTTCGCTTCAAATTGACGTTTTGCATATTGTGCTTTAGAAATGTTTTGACGTGCCATTTCTTTCACACCTTGTTTGCCAAGTGCCGTCATTGCAACAGAAGCTGCTAATGCATTTAACGCTTGGTTTGAACAAATGTTAGATGTCGCTTTATCACGACGAATATGCTGTTCACGTGCTTGTAACGTTAATACAAATCCACGTTTACCATCTGAGTCTACAGTTTGTCCAACAAGACGTCCTGGAATTTTACGCATAAATGCTTTCGTTGTTGCAAAGTAACCACAGTGCGGTCCACCAAACTGCGTTGGAATACCGAATGGTTGTGCATCACCGATTACAATATCAGCACCAAATTTCCCTGGTGGTGTTAATGCGCCTAATGATAATGGATTTGAAGAAACGATAAATAATGATTTTTGTTGATGAACGATTTTTTCAATATCAGCTAATTTTTCAACTTGTCCGAAGAAGTTTGGATATTGAACGATTACACAAGCAACTGTATCATCTACTTCACTTTGTAATACGTCTAAATCTGTTACACCATCTTTATGATTAATTTCAACAACTTCAAGATTTTGTCCTTTTGCATACGTTTCAAGTACTGCTCTTGATTCTGGATGAACCGCGCTAGATACAAGAATTTTCTTTTTGCGAGTATGACCAGCTGCTAACATTGCCGCTTCAGCTAAAGCTGTACCCCCGTCATACATAGAAGAGTTTGCTACATCCATTCCTGTTAATTCACAAATCATTGTTTGGAATTCAAAGATTGCTTGTAATTCCCCTTGTGAAATTTCCGGTTGGTATGGTGTGTAAGCTGTATAAAATTCTGAGCGAGAAATAACATGATCTACAATTACTGGAGCATAATGATCGTATACGCCTGCTCCTAAGAAAGAAGCGTATTCTTTTAAGTTAGCATTTTTACTAGCCATTTGAGATAGCTCTTTTAAAAGCTCTGGCTCTGATTTTGCTTCTTTAATTTTTAAATCCCCTTTAAAACGAACACTCTCTGGAATATCAGAGAATAATTCATCGATCGTTTGAACGCCGATCGTTTGTAACATTTCTTTTTTGTCTTCTTCTGTCATTGGAAGATAACGATGCAACATGAAATCTACCCCTCTCCCCGTTACTTTGAACGTTTGTAAAATGGTGTTGGAACAACTACTGCTTTGACGCGTTTATTACGAATTTCAATTTCTACTTCTGTATCAACTGCTGCGTATTTTACATCAATTAGTGCTAAACCAATGCTTTTCTTTAACGTTGGAGATTGTGTACCACTCGTTACTTCCCCAATTTTTTCTTCACCAATAAATACAGGGTAATGCGTACGAGGAATTCCACGTTCGATTACTTCGATGCCGACTAATTTACGAGGCGCACCGTTTTCTTTTTGCTCTTTTAACGTTGCTTTTCCAAAGAAGTCTGCTTCTTTATTTGTTTTTACCGCAAAGCCAATTCCAGCCTCAATCGGTGTAATATCTTTTGATAATTCTTGTCCATAAAGTGGTAATGTTGCTTCGAATCGAAGTGTATCACGAGCACCTAAACCACATGCTTTTAAGCCCTCTTCTGCTCCAACTTCAAGAAGTTTCTCCCAAAGTTTTGCAGCATCTTCACTCTTACAGTAAATTTCGAATCCATCTTCACCTGTGTAACCTGTACGAGATACAAGTGCTGGAATTCCATCTACAAGAATATCGTTTTTAAATTTAAAGAACTTAATTTCTTTCAAATCTTCTGACACAACTTTTTGTAAAATGCCTTCTGCTTTTGGTCCTTGAATTGCAAGCTGTGCAACTTCACTAGAAACATTGACTACTGTCGCATCGCCAATTACATGACTTGCTAACCATTCGTAATCTTTCTCGATATTTGATGCATTGATTACTAATAAATAGTCTTCTTCACCACGTTTGTAGATTAATAAATCATCTACTGTACCACCATTTTCGTAGCACATAGCTGTATATTGTGCGCCCCCTACCTTTAAGGTAGATACGTCATTTGTAACAACACGTTGTAAAAATGCTAAACTATCTACACCTTTTACTTCAACTTCTCCCATATGAGACACATCGAACAAACCTGCAGCTGTACGTACAGCTTCGTGTTCTTCTTTAATGCTTGAAAATTGAACTGGTAATTCCCAACCACCGAAGTCGATTGTTTTCCCACCATACTTCGCGTATACATCAAATAACGGTGTACGTTGTAATGTAATCATGCTCTCTCCCCCTTATGCTTTGACAAATCAATAAAAGTTGCTTCCCTTTTCTAAACATTTTCATTCTGAAAAGATAGGATATACGGAATCTCATTATATTTTTTTATGAAAGCGTAAATAAAAAATCACTTTCTTGGATAAAATACGAAAGATTCCACACATTTCACACCATTATCCTAACATCATTCGCTATATTTCATCAATATTCTAGCATAAAAAATAATTTAGAATTTTTTATGTTAAAACACAATAAATACAGCTTTTGAGATTTAATACTTTATTATTGTCTATCATATAGCCTTTAATAACGATAATTATGCCTTCTTTTAAGGCAAATCATCATACATTAAAAAATAATTACTTTAGTTTATAAAAGGTGGGAGAGTTGTAATGAATGTCGATATTTCCGTAGATCGGACATGGCAAAACAATTTTTTAAATAGAATTGACGAAGATGGTCCTTGGACAAACTGGGATTTATATCACTTAGCTTATGAAACAGAAAAATCGTTACTTGTTCCTACTTTTGATGGACTACAAGCACCGAAACATTTATCCCATTTCACACCGCTTCCGCATCAATTAGAAGTCGCTCAAAATGTGATTGAACAAATGAACGGTAAAGCGATTCTAGCAGATGAAGTAGGCCTTGGAAAAACAATCGAAGCTGGACTTATTTTGAAAGAATACATGGTCCGCGGGCTTGTGAAAAAGGTACTTATACTTGTCCCAGCTTCTCTCGTATCACAATGGGCATACGAACTGAATACAAAGTTTTTCATTCCCGCTGTAGCACAAAAGAAAAGCTACTCATGGGAACAAGCTGACGTAATCGTATCATCAATTGATACTGCGAAACGTTCACCACATCGCGATATCGTGTTGAACTTGGAATATGACCTTATTATTATCGATGAAGCACATAAACTGAAAAATAATAAAACAAAAAACTATGAATTTGCACAACGATTAAAAAAGAAGTTTTGTTTATTACTAACCGCTACTCCTGTTCAAAATAAGATTGATGAAATTTTTAACCTTGTTTCTTTATTAAAACCAGGACATTTAGGCAATCAATCCAACTTTGAAGAATATTACGCTTCCAAAAATCGCTCAGCCGAATCAGATGAAGACTTAAAAGCTCTCATTAATAAAGTAATGGTGCGAAATAGACGACATAATACCGGTATCGATTGGCCGAAGAGACATGTACGTACAATTTTTGTTGAGTTTAATGAACAAGAACAAGCTCTATATAATGATATCGAAAATTGGCGAGGACAAGACGCCTTCACATCTGCTTTCTCATCGTTAACTTTAAAACGGGAAGCGTGTAGTAGTCGTGAGGCTGTTTACTATTCATTGAAAAAGCATGTAGAAAAAAGACAGAAAGAAAACGAACATTATATAAAAGATCCACATATCGATGTGCTAATGGACAAAATTAATCATATTCCTTTCAACTCAAAAGCAAATAAAGCTCTTGAGCTTATAAAAGAAATTGACGATAAAGTCGTTATCTTCACAGAATATCGAGCGTCACAAATGTACTTACAATGGTTTTTACAACAACACGGTATTTCTTCCGTTCCATTCCGCGGCGGGTTTAAACGCGGGAAGAAAGATTGGATGAAGGAGCTTTTCCAAAACCACGCACAAGTATTAATTGCAACTGAAGCTGGTGGTGAAGGGATTAACTTACAGTTTTGTAGCCATATGATCAATTATGATTTGCCATGGAATCCAATGCGTCTTGAGCAAAGAATCGGACGTATTCACCGTCTCGGTCAAAAAAATGATGTTCATATTTATAACTTAGCTACAAAGCATACTGTTGAAGAACATATTCTGAAACTGTTATATGAAAAAATCAACTTATTCGAGCGTGTTATCGGTGAACTCGATGAAATTTTAACGAGAATTAATATGAAAAACATCGACGCGCACATTGAAGAAATTTTCGCGCAATCAAAAAGCGAAGGTGAAATTAGAATTAAGATGGAAAACTTAACATCTATTATCGACTTTGCGAAACGAAATGAAGCTGAGGTGCAAGGCTATGCAGCAACATGAAATTCATAATTACTTATACAATTTCTTTGAGGCGAATAACTGTGAAATTTTAGAACGTTCTCCTCATTTATTAGATGTACAGTTAACAATTGAGATGGATAAATTATTAATGAATCGCCCTTTTTATTGGCACTATCTTGAGAAAACAGGAGGCGTACCGAATCCGATGCGCCTTACTCTTATTACAAATCCAGAAAATGAAGAAAATGATGGTGAGCTTATTCACTACGGTTCACCACGTCTACATCAAATTTTCCAAACGACAAAAGAATTAGGCTCATACATACGTTTATATGAGGATGTAAGACATAATGGAGCAACACATACACCGCTCCACCCTTGGCTCGGTATTAATATAAAAGTTTCCTATCAATGTGATCGAAAAAAAGACATCCTTCACTCGATTGGTATTCATCTCATTTCTGGAACAATGATGGCAAACTTTCATGAAACATTAACAAACATTAAACTTACACCAAAAATACCTGATTTTTGTTTTACGCTCTCGCCCATCATTAAACCTCAAAGTGGTTTACAACGCATAGAAGACGCTTTAAAAAATATAATTGCAGAAGATGACCATACGTGGGCAAAAGAAGCAAGAGTGCGTTGGAATCATGATTTAGACCTTTTAAACCGTTTTTATGAAGAAAGTGACGAACTTCCTGAGAGCTATGAAATTGAAAAACAAGCTCTGCAAGAACAGTATGAACCACGTATTACAGTGCAAATTATTAACGGTGGACTCTTTTATGTTACCGCGAATCATTTTCTATCAAAATAAAGCTCCTTCTGCTTTAGAAGGAGCTTTATTTCGAGTTATTCTCTATCCTCATTACGCTCTTGTTGTTTTTGCTTTGCCATGCGTTTTTGATACGCACGATCCTTCGCGCTCACATGATTTGCATCAGTTGGAAGATTTTCTTTCGAACGTCCAATTCCATTGCTCATCTTTCCCACTCCTTTTTACGTTTTTCAGAATACATGTTTATTTTCAGCTAGAGTTACAATCCTTATACAAAAAAATAAGAGCAGCCATTGGCCACTCTTACTCGCTCACATATTTTTGAAACATATCATGGATGCCTTTATTTACTAGGTTCGAGATCTGCTCGTCAGATTTATTCGGATAACGATCACGCAATCTGATAGATGCCTTCACCATTAAATTTTCTAATACAGAACGGCCACCTTCTCCATAAATAATTTCAGCATATTTAACAAGCCTTCCATCCTCTACTGTTGCTGGATTATGATTGAAGAAAAATTTACTCATTGTCTCCACCTCTCTCTTTTGATAACGTTTACATTTATATAGATTATTTATGTTATTTATTTCACAATATTGTATGCATGTATATTTAATTAGTTTCATTATAAAGCAACATATCGATAGTAAATATGTGATTTTCCGTCCATTTTGTGAACAAATTAAAAATGAAAGCGTTTCCTTTATTATATACTAAAAAAACTTACTACGCTAGGGGCAATTTTTTTCAATCTACTCCCCCCTCGAAAATTGATATATTTTTTCTTTTCCCATTAAACCTTATACAATTTTCAGAAATTATATTATAAAATATATGTATGACTTAAGGAGGCTTTGTATGAATCAAAATAAAAAAGCTATATTAGATCTTGTCTTTTATCTCGTAATCCCATTCCTCATTTGGAAATTTGCAAAACCTTATATCGATCCTTATTACGCGATGTTACTTTCCTCTGTTCCGGGGATTATTTATACACTGTATACCTTTAAAAAAGAAAAACAGTTTAACGTGACAGGGTTCTTTATTTTAATTACACTCATTTCTAATACCACGGTAGATTTATTATCTGGGTCAGCTGAACGAATGTTGTGGAATGATGCATATTATCACATCGTACTCGGTATTATCGTCATATGTACAATTTTTATAAAGAAACCACTTATGTTATATTTCGCTGCGGATATTGCCGCACTGCAAGGCCATGACCGTGATAAAAGTCGTGAACTGTATCGTGATAGTCGTATTTATCCAGCACTACAATATTTAACGCTATTTTTCGGTCTACAATTCATATTAAAAAGCTTCTTAAAAATTTATTTCATCTCTGTTTTCGGTGTAGATGGCTATGGTGAAATGAGAGCGATTATGACCGCTGTTGGATGGGGCATTTCCATTTGTATCGGAATTGGATTTGTTTGGGTAAATAATAAAATACATGCCGTTACGGAAGAACAAGAATCCGTGCAGTAAATAAAAATCCCCTAGTGTAATACGACACTAGGGGATTTTTGGTTTGCTAAACATATGACTAAAATTTAACTTGATTTTTTTCTTTTACTTTTTACATTTCGGTAAAACAAAGCAGCACTCAGCGGCATAACACCAAACCACTTATTCATAAATGGCTCTTTTTCAGCACGGCGTTGTTCTTTCTTTTGTTTTCGATCTTCTTTTGGAGCATCCATATACGACACAAACTGCTGCGTCACAAAGCGAACATAATCATTAGTAGACATATTATCATCACCTCTACTTGATTAGTATGTCCACTTTTTTATACATTAATCTTTTCCTTTAATTCATTCATAATTTGCTTTACAGACTTATTTGTCGTATCGATATGAATATGAGCCTCTTCATAATAAGCTCGGCGTGATTCAAATTTCTTTACGAATGCATCTATATCTTTCTTTTGAAATAGTGGACGTGTCGTATCTTCACGAAGCCTTTCTGCAATTACATGCGGATCACAATATAAATACACGACAGTTCCGTTCTCTTTCATCCACTTGCGATTTTCCGCTCGTTCAATAATTCCCCCACCAGTTGTAATAATAACATTATGGACTGGTAGCGCACGTAACATTTCGCTTTCATATTCCCGAAAAGCCATTTCGCCTTCTTCGGCAAAAATTTTTCGAATTGCCTTCTCTTGCTTCTCTTCGATTTTTTGATCAGTATCTACAACATCCATTTGAAGTTCTTTACTTAACGCTTTTCCAATTGTTGTTTTCCCTGCTCCCATGTAGCCGGTTATGTATATAGATTTCATTTCTTGTCCTCTCAATCGTCATTTATTAATTGTTATTATAACGAAAGATGCTACTTTGTTTAATAAAAAAACGTTTTGTTCTTATACTATGAAGAACAAAACGTAACACTCGCTTTTACTTATAAGTGCCTCTTCTCACCCACTGCGTTGCAATCCATTTCTCGCCTTTCGTTACAGGTGCCCCTCCGTGTAACGTAAGCTCGTTTAATGATTGATCTTGATAAAAATACTCAAAGTATACTGCCATTCCCTTTCTAGGGTGTACAGAAAGATTTAATTTTGGGAAGTACGTTTCTCCGCCTTCTTCTACATCATTTAAATACATTACAAGCGTACTAATACGATTGTTAGCAGCTGATCTACTATGTTCCGCAAAATAATCATAGTGTGCTTTATATTGTTGATCCACTTCATAATTTAAAATGTGCAATCCTTCTCCGTGCGCCACCGGAACATTCATGATAGATGAAATTCGTTTTTCAATCTTTGAAGTAAGTTCATTGTCTTCCAAAAATGCACCGCTACTTGTTCGAATATCATTTACATCACGTGATGAACCAATTTTAGAACGCTCCATTTTATTTTTAGACATTTCAATCAATTCATCACACTCTTCATCACTTAGTACATTTGCTAATACGACAATAAGAGGTTCTTCGAATTTTGAAATAATGTGTATTTCTCTATCTTCTGTCATAATCGTATTTCCTTTATGATCAAAAATAGTTTGTTCCTTATTTTCACCTATTTGATTGTTGTTTGTCATTTCCCTATTCTCCCTAAAAATAATGATTGGATAGCATGAATATATCATATTCTTTCTACCTTTCTCTTTTTTGAGAAAATTTAAACTTTTGATCATTATATTTGTCCATTTCTTCTAAAAAATCAATTCAATTTACAATAGGAAATCCTGGTTTATCTATATATATATTTTACATATTATCCTTCTATCCAATCGACTATTTTCCCATCCTTTTTTCTATACCGAAAACTCACCGTATAGAAAGCTTCCTGTTTGAGTGTACACTGCAAAGCAACGAGAATTAAATCATTTTCAAAGACATAATTTCCACTCGCTTCTCCCTTTTCATACTGAAAGAAAAACGTACCTTCTTTTTCTTTTTGCTGTAAGTCTTTTTTTATATCTGTAATAGATCGGTTAAGTAATTCATCCAATAAAAATTTTTGTTCTATTCCTATATAAAAATTTTTATCTGTAAACAACATATTTGTTTCGTATATAAAAAAAGAAGTTAATAAAATAAGAAAGATAATCGTTCCAGGCATTGTAAATCCCTTTTGCTTTCTCATACGTTTATTCCTATTTCGCTATATCGCATAACTACACCTTCATATATTTTCCCACTAGTATCTTTCACATTTATAATGAGTACATGAGGTGTTAGTTTGTAAGAAACCGTTCCAATATTTTGTAAAACAACTTCCCTCCCGCGCCTATCTACCTTTCTTATAAGACGACTATTCTCTTTTTCATACGATACTTCACTCCCATTACGCGATCGGAATTGTAAAATACTTTCTCCATTTTCAAATGCTAGCTGTTCTCCAGATGATACTTCACGAAACTCCAATTGCATTTGCCCTAAATACACATCCCACTCCCAATCATTTAACCCTTTCGACTGTTTATTTTCCATTTCAATGAAATGTAGGCGGGGAAAGAGCAAAAAAAATATTGATAATAGAAACAGACATACAATCATTTCTATTAATGAAAAACCAAATTCTAATTTATTTTTTCTCCTACATAAAAGCATTGTTCCATCATTCTGTCTTTCACATCTTTCCACATGGTACAAACTTCATTGCCTCCCCAATATGTGTAATACCCAATTCCATTTATATTCTTTTCTATTATTCGCTTTTCTTCATTTCCATACATATATATAGCTGCTTCTTTTTTTAATAATCCAGTTGCCTTATAACGAATTTGTATATTTTTTCTTTCTTGCATAACTAATACTGTTTGCGGTAGTAGTAACGATACAGCCATCATTAAAACACTTAACGATACAATCATTTCAGCCATTATGGATCCTTTTTGACATTTCACGATACGTAAATCTCCCTCTTCCAAGCTGAAATACAATTTCATATTTATAATTTCTATACGAAATTATAATCGTACCACCTCTATTAATATTTCCACTTGGGTTATATGTCATCGGATTTGGAAACGTATGCAAATCAATTTGTATATCTTCTTCATACTCTCGCTTGACGATATAATACTTTGTACCTGACTCTTTTATAGCATACATATTTCTATCTTTATGCCAACGTAATGTGTAGTGCTTTTGATGGTTTATCGCTAATTGCTGCATATACAAAATATCATTTGAAAACTGTCTCAAAAATTGTTCAACTTTTTGTCGCTCGTATAAGGAATGAACACTAAAATACGTAACTATACTTAATACAGAAATAACAAATAAAACGAGTAACATTTCTAAAAAAGTAAACCCTTGTTGTTTCACAATGCCCTAATTGATACTGTGCCATCATCTGATATATGAATAGATTCGCCATTCGGACACTTATCAGTTGTAATATACTTTTCATCTGCCAGTTCTTTTAACGATGGAATTTTATTATGTTGTAATTGATATACTTGTATTTGCGCTTCTATAGATTTCACGTAAGCTGCACACCCTTTTCCTTGGACCGATGAACGCTGTGTAACTACATTTGGAATAATTAATAGTAATAATATAGTTATGACAACCATTACTAATAGCATCTCTAACAGAGTAAATCCTTCCTCATTCTGCATACAAATGCCCCCTAAATAGAATTCATCATTTGAAACATCGGCATAATCATCGCTAAATACATAAGGACAACGATTCCTCCAATACATGTAAATAAAATAGGCTGAATGATAACTAACATATGTTTAATTTTTCGTTCCATCTTTTCCATAATAAGATCGCTATAGTCACCTAATTCAATCCCTAAATTGCCATTTGCTTGTCCATGCGTAATAACATAAGAAAGTTCTTTCTCGTAATACCCACTTTTAGCAATGATAGATTGTAACTGTTCTCCTCCAATTAATTGTCTTTCAATCCGATTCGCTTCATATTGAAAGAACGGATGATATCTTTGCTCCATCATTATTGTTAAAGCTTCGCATACTGATAGTCCACCATTTAATAAACCACTCAACTGAGTAGCAAAATAATGTGAATGCTTTAAAATAAGAAATGTTTTGATGAGAGGAATACGAAGCATGATTTTTACCTGTCTAATATGTGGAAGTTTCCTAAAATACAACATGTATAAACTACATCCAATAATAACAGTTAAAATAGCGGTTAAAATAATGTATGGTAGCAGTTTTATTGCACTTAAAATTTGTTCTGTAAGTAGTGGTGTATTAGAACCGAACGAACTATAAACCATTTCAACCTGAGGTAATAAAATGAGGTTAAAAATAAAAAGCATGATTAGTAGAAAAAACATCAAGAACATAGGATACTGCATTATTTTCATCATGTCTTTCCTATACTTATCTTTCTTATAAAGAAGTGCACTTCCTTGTTGCAAAGCAAAAGAAATATCACCATGTTGCTCGGCATAAAATAGATAACTTAACATGTCCTGATGAAACTTTAACTGATGAAAAGAATCGTGTAGACTTTTCCCATCTTTTAACCCCTCAATCATGCGCTGCAATTGTACTTTCTTTTCTACAGGTAATTGAAACTGTAAAAATTCTAATGCTTGTAAAAGAGAGTAGCCTTTTTCTAATAATTCTCCTAAACGTTTCAACAATACTACTTGATCACTTAAACTCCAAGTTTTCTTAAACATAAACATCTTCTTCTAAAAAACCTAAAGCATATCCTTTTCGTATTGACGATTCTAAAGTCTCATGTTTGTAAGTAACACATTCTCCATCTGCTTCTTTAAGTGCTTGTTTTAACTCATGTCCATATAGTAGCTCATAAATGCTTGCTTGCCTTACTTGCCTCATTGATTTACATAAAGTTGAGCACTTTCCTCTGCAAAACGGACACTTCAATTCGACAAGTCGCTGTGCAGCTACAGCCAATAAAGACTGTTCAATCTCTTGCCTCGTTATACCATAATCCATGAAACGAATGATTGCTCCTTTCGCATCATTCGTATGCAGCGTTGTCATTACTAAATGTCCTGTCAAACTTGCCCTTATAGCTATTTTTGCTGTTTCCTCATCCCGGATTTCACCGACTAAAATAATATCTGGATCATGACGTAAAATAGCCTTTAATCCTGTTTCATATGTGAGACCCGCTTTTTCATTTATTTGAATTTGTAATACATCGTCACTTCTTTTTTCAACCGGATCTTCAAGTGTAATGATGCGACGTGTTTTCTTTTTTCTAATTACTTCTAATAATGCATACATTGTCGTCGTCTTCCCAGATCCAGTCGGTCCAGTAAATACGAGTAGCCCCTGTGAATAGCGTAAAAACGAGAGTAGTTTTGCTGCCGTACTTGGAAATAACGAAAGATGTGATAAGGGCTGAACAGATGCTTGTAAATGAAGGCGAATAACGAGACTTTCTTGATATACTGTTGGAAGTGTTGAAAGGCGTAAATACACTTCTTGTCCATCAATTTGCAAATACAACGAACCATTCTGTGGCTTCCGTTTCTCTCCTATGTCCATAGATGCTAAAAATTTGAAATGTGAGACAAGTTTTTCTCCAAACTCCTTTTCAATACACTGTCTCGTCATTAAATCTTTTCCTATACGTAGTTGCACTGCTACATCCTTCTGCCGGGGCACAATATGTAAATCTGACGCTTGTACCCTACACGCTTCTTTTAAAATTGTATTCGCAAAAATTTCAATCCCATTCATTACTTTTCCCTCCTCACTATGTATATAGCATGAAAACATTCGCAATAAAAATTTGGACTTTTGTATTTTCAATAGAGGAAAAAGGAAAAATATGTTTGTGAAATTATGAACAATTTCCGAATTATTGTCTGAAATTACCTATACTCATGTTTATCTGTATTATAATGTTATTATCTTGGATAAAGTGATAAAGGTGGAGATCCTCATGGAACAAGCTTTAAAAATTACAGGTGTATTATCTGACCCAACTCGTTATTACATTTATAAATATATTTCGCAAAAACATAGTTACGTAACGGTACAAGAAATTGCAGATGAATTCGATATTCATCCAAACGTAGCGCGTTTACATTTATCTAAATTAGAAGATGTTCATATGCTAAAATCGGAAACGAAGAAAACTGGAAAAGGCGGACGACCGAGCAGATTGTATGTCTTATCTGAAGATGTTATCCAATTACAATTTCCATTCCGTGATTATCAATTGTTAGCAAGAATCGCATTTAATTCTTTACTTAGCCTTGGCGCTGCTGGTGAGAAAGCGCTATACGAAACAGGAAAACAATTCGGAGCTGAATTAATGCAACAACATATGCAACGTTTAAATGTGAGTGAAGATGCTTTAACAGTGGAACAAAAAGTTCAAATTGCAAAAGAAGCTTTCTCAACAGCTGGCTTATCACCTGCATTTGAATTAAGTGCAGATGGAACAAAAATTTTCTATGATGTACACAATTGTCCATTTAAAGAAGTTGCTGTTCATCATCCAACTGAAATTTGTAACATGCACGGAGATATGATGAAAGGAATTTTTGAAATCCTATTCCCTAACATGGAATTAACTCGAAATGATAGTCTATTAGATGGATGTAAATCTTGTAATTATAAACTAACAATTTAATTTCTCATATAAAAAGAAGCCAATAATAATTGGCTTCTTTTTATATGAATGAATATTTACAATAGTAAGAAAAATAAACTATAATGAGGTGAGGTTTACTTTTTTTAGAAAAGGAGGGAGATGGCATGGAGCGCATGTTTCGCGTTCTCGGCTTTTGGACTGGAATTTTCTCGGTTATGTTTTACGTAGGGGATATGCAACAGACCGCACTACTATTTTTAGGACAAACAGGTTTCTTCGTACTTTTAAGCTATTTAAAATTAACAGAGCGTATGTATATATACGTATTTGGGGCATATTTAACTGTTTTCTTCATAGGATTTACATACTACACGACGTTTTTACTTGTCCCTGGGGCTGGACATTAAAAGATGGCATTTTGCCATCTTTTTTTAATTCCGGAATTTCCTAGTTGACTTATAGGTTTTATTGCCTTATATTCTATATAACAGATTGGAATTAGGGGGGATCAACATGAATACACTGCTTGTCGGAATTAACGTTGCAGTCATGCTCATTTTAGTTGGCGTATTATATTATATGCAACGTAAGCATGTATCTTTTAATAAACGTGTATTTACTGCTTTAGGAGTCGGAATTATATTCGGTCTTATATTACAATTTATTTATGAACCAACTTCTAAAGTAATTATTGAATCAAATACTTGGTTTGGCTTAATCGGTAACGGTTATGTGAAATTACTTCAAATGATCGTTATGCCACTTATTTTAGTATCTATTATTTCAGCCTTTACAAAATTACAGTTAACGAAAAACCTTGGTAAAATCAGTGGTCTTATTATCGGAATTTTAATTCTTACTACAGGAATCGCTGCAGCTGTCGGTATCGCTGCAAGTGCAGGATTTGATGTATCTGCAGCAGGCCTACAACAAGGTGATGCAGAATCTGCTCGTCTGAAACTAGTTGAAGAAAGATTTACTTCTATTGAAAAGACAACAATTCCAGATAAATTATTAGAGCTATTGCCTACAAATCCGTTTCTTGATTTAACAGGCGCTCGTCCAACATCAACAATTTCTGTCGTAATATTTGCAGCCTTTATCGGCATTGCCTTTATAGGTGTAAAACGAAAATATCCAGAACAAGCAGAACTATTTAAGAAAATGCTTGATGCTGTATATGCAATCGTAATGCGTATGGTAACATTAATTTTACGCCTTACTCCATACGGCGTATTAGCTCTTATGGCAAAAACAGTTGCTGGTAGCGATATAAATGCTATTTTAAAACTTGGTAACTTCGTGTTAGCCTCTTACGTAGCACTTATCGTAATGTTTATCATTCACTTATTATTAATTGCATTGTCTGGTTTAAATCCAATTCAATATTTGAAAAAAGTGTTCCCTGTACTAACTTTTGCATTCACATCTCGCTCTAGTGCTGGTGCGATGCCATTAAATATTGAAGCTCAAAAAGAAAAGCTTGGTATTTCCGAAGGAATTGCAAACTTCGCAGCTTCATTTGGGGTATCTATCGGACAAAACGGTTGCGCAGGTATTTATCCAGCAATGCTTGCAATGATGGTCGCTCCAACTGTAGGAATTGATCCATTACAACCACAATTTATTTTAACTTTAATCGCTGTTGTTGCTATTAGCTCATTCGGTGTTGCCGGAGTTGGTGGCGGCGCAACATTCGCAGCTTTAATCGTACTATCTACAATGAACTTACCAATCGGTATTGTTGCTCTAGTTATCTCGGTTGAGCCATTAATCGATATGGGGCGTACAGCTCTTAACGTAAGTGGTTCTATGACAGCAGGTCTTATTTCAAGTAAATGGCTTGGTGAATTAGATCAAGATACGTACAATCAAGATGATACAAAAACTGGTGAAATTGCTTCATAATGAAAAAAAGACGCTAACATACAATTGTTAGCGTCTTTTTTATTCCGTTCCCTCTTTATAGATTTTATCTTGAGAATTCTTACTCCAAGTATTCTTCTAGTTGCTCTTTTAACTCCTCCTCAATCTCATAACAAGATTCATCAACAAGTTCCCCCTACTTTCTTACTCCCAAAAATGTTTGATTGAATTGACATTCCTAAAAAGATTCTTTCGCATTTCCAAATTGGAATATAGTGAAATTCAATCATCTCTTTTTCTTCATCTAATATAGCTATGGCAACTGATGAATAATAACCCACCTCAAAGGGATTCTCTTTTTCTCTTGCAAATCCCATATCTAATTCCATGTGTTTTTCTATGTATAAATGCGCATACTCTTTATGCAGTTTAAGTGATATTCGCTCTATTTCCTTCTCCATACATTGAATGTTCTCTTTTAACTCCAACGTAAACTCCTGTTCTTTATATTTCATTTTCGCCTCCTGAAACATAGAAAAAGAGAATATGATAACATATCCTCTTTCCTCAAATATATTTCATTATCTCACAGCCCGTCCTTTTCACAAATAACCATTTTGTTCGCACCATTTATGAAATTGTCCTACGTCTACTCCAACTAACACGATATCCTTTAGCTCTACATCAATGATTTGTTCTCCAATTACAATAGCAAACTGCGATGCTAATTTTGTCTCGTTTTTCTTTACAATTCCAATTCGGTTCCGATGCGGTCCATCTTTTATATATGCTTTTTGTCCTACAATATCAAAGTTCAAAATTCTCACCTCTTTTACTGCGCTCAAATTGGAAATACGATCTCCACCTCGGAAAATTTCCTTTCATTGCACTATTTCTCTATATATATGACGAAACAATAAAAGAGTCCTTCCTTCTTTACAATTATTTTTTCTTTGTTTCATTTTTGTGATTGAAACGTAAAGTTTATAATAAAATACACTTGGAAGCGCTTTCTATGTAATTTTTTATGTTATAATATATAAGTAGAACTTCGTAAAGAGGGTTAAAAAATGAATACAAAAATGATTAAAAAAGTAATTGAAGCATTAAAAGTATATGGCTTTCAGGATGTATCATTCTGTGACAAAACGAAGCAATTTTTATTTCATAACGAAACCGATATTATGAGCGGCTATGCAGAAATAACATATAGTAGTCAATTTGAAAAATTCAACGTACAAATTCATCCAATTGAAACGCATCACCAAGCAGAGTTACAAGAGATTGAAAGACATATACAAGCTTGTATAAGAAAAGTGGAATATTTAAACGCACTTCTTACCGGGCAGACAAAACTAGATGATAAAATTATTATTATGTAAAAAAAGAACGTGATCCAATCACGTTCTTTTTTCATTATACGTTCATCTTTTCCTTTAGTTGTAATCCTGTAACAGATTCTAATACATCCATCGATTCTCCAAATGTCATATCAAAAATTGTCTTGTCCTCTATGTATGGAAACTGTCTGAAACGCTTTTCTAACACCTTCACAGCATCTGATGTAAAGTTTGCACTATCAATGCCAAATTCTGTTTCAAGAAGAACGATCCAATCTAGCACATGAAAACCTAATCCATTGACGAATGAAATAAGTTTTTCTTCTGGGTTTGAAGATAAGAATACTTGGCGTTCTATCTCACTAAAAAGTTCTTCTCCTAAGATTTCAGCTAACTCATCATCATGTTCACGTTCAACAAGTTCTTCGTAGCCGTAATCATCCACAAGCTCTTCTACTTCTTCACTATCCTGACAAAGCAATTGACTAAGAAGTGCCTCTTTCTTAAATTCACTATTTTGTACGACTTCTAAAAAGCTCGTTTCCCATCCATTTTCTAATTTCATATTATGTACTCCTTTATATACGTTTCTTATCATCACTGTACCCAAAAGATCACTTTTATAACCTTTTAGGTAGTTACTATTATTTCACATGATTCATAACAAAAGATGCAAACTCAGCTACATCTCCTTCAAAAATATTTATTTCTGGCAAGTGATAGAACGTTGTTTGGAGCGGGTTTCCTGCATGATATACATATATCGTTTTCTCTAGTGCAATCGCCATTCCAAACTCTGTATGGCTCCCGTTTCCACCATCTAATATAAGTAAAAATACATCCGCTTCTTTTACAGCATTTCGTTCTGCCTGACCAATTTCTCTTAATTGTTCTTCATTCGCTGCTCTTTCATTTTTGGTCCAATCATATGTATGGTGCCATCCTGCATGTTTCAGTTCATTTGCTACGGAATGTACAAGATGTTTATTTTGGAAACCTGAGGCGATATAAAAATTCATTTATATACACTCCTTCATTGTGTATGGGGAAACTCCTTTTTAGCGTTATTTGTTATAGCTATAATAAAGAACAACTTCAAAAAAAATCCCCATCTTTAAAACTTATTTGCGTTTAAATGATGGGATGCTTCATGGTCTTCTTTTATTTTTTGTTTTTTATAACTTTCATCAGCTAACATTTCTAGTTCAGCTGTTATCTCTGACTTTTCAAGCTCTCTTTCTTGCGAAAATTTCCTTGAAATATAAACAATAACACTACCAACGTACAACACAAAGCATATAATAAGTGCAGTATTTTCATAGAGACTTAGCTCCAACACAGTCACTCCTAATCCATTCGTATTTTCACGCCTCATTAATTGGAATTTCCCTATTAACCCATTTGTTATCCCGCTATTTGAGGGCAGTAAGACTCCCTCCTCAAAATTTAGTAACAGTAAAGAAGTTAGATGTGGGATGAACCCAACTGATTAAAGTTTCACTTTATTGTAACATAAAAATATCAATTCTTGGAATCTTTCACCCTACTAAAAGAGGCATGATTGTTTCATCATGCCTCTGAAATATTTTGAATGATTGTTTTAATTGCTTCTTTTCCATTATATTTTTTTAGTGCTGTTTTATACTTCTCATTATTTTGATTCAATTCTTCGACATACTTTATAAGAGATTTTACAGTTACATCTTCTTCATATAACACGGAGGCATACCCTTGCCTTTCAAAGGACTCTGCATTTAATATTTGATCTCCACGGCTTGCAAATTTCGATAATGGAATTAAAACCATCGGCTTTTGTAATGTTAAAAATTCAAAAATTGCGTTGGAGCCCGCGCGTGAAATAACAAAATCTGTTACCGCTAATATGTCTGGCAGTTCTCCATGTACATATTCAAATTGTCTATATCCTTCTTTATTTTGTAAACTTTCGTCAAGGTTACCTTTTCCGCAAAGGTGAACAATTTGATATTTTTTTAAAAGTTCTGGTAATGCTTCTCGAGCTGTATCATTAATTTTTTTCGCGCCCAAGCTGCCTCCCATAATCGTAATAACTGGCTTTTTACGTAAAAAACCTAAAAACGCTAAACCTTTTTCACGATTTCCCTTCAGCACTTCTTCACGTACAGGAGATCCCGTATATATTACTTTTTCTTTCGGTAAATGTTTCGCTGCTTCTTCAAATGTAACAAATATTTTCGAAGCAAAACGAAGCGCAATTTTATTTGCTAGTCCTGGTGTCATATCAGATTCATGTAATAAAACTGGTACTCTATTTAGCCATCCTCCAATTACGACTGGTACAGATACGAAACCGCCTTTTGAAAAAATCACATCTGGTTTTAGTCTTCGAATCCTTACATACGCATCCATAACACCCTTCATTACAAGAAAAGGATCTTTTATATTTTTCAAATCAAAATAACGACGTAGCTTTCCACTCGAAATACTATAGTAGGGAATGCCTTCCTTTTCTATAATCGTTTTCTCAATACCTTGATGAGAACCAATATAAGAGATATCCCAGTTGTCTTCCTGTAAATATGGGATAATGGCTAAATTAGGTGTTACATGTCCTGCCGAACCGCCACCTGTAAAGACTATTTTCTTCATACGTCTCCCCCTTCTAGACTATAATACACTAAAATATCTTGCCTCAGGGTGAGAAAATACCATAGCCGTTACGGACGCTTCTGGCTCCATCATGAATCCTTCTGTTAATGAAATACCTATTTCCTCTGGATGAATTAAGCGAAATAGCTTTTCTTGATCTGCAAGTTCTGGACACGCCGGATAACCAAATGACACTCGTATTCCTCTATATTTCGTACGGAAACGTTCTTCCATCGTCAGTTCAGGTGAGTCCGGAATGCCCCAGCGGTCACGAATGAGCATATGTGTTTTTTCAGCAAGTCCTTCCGCTAATTCAAGCGCTAACGATTGAATGGCATGACTACGTAGGTAATCACCTTTCGCCTTCCACTCTTCAGCAATGTCCCGAACTCCTTCCCCAACCGTAACAGATAAGAAAGCAACATAGTCCATCTCATCTCCTATTGGGCGCAAATAATCACCTAAAGTACGATAGGGAGCCTTTCCTTGTCTAGGGAATGTGAAACGCTCTATAACACGCGTATGATCTTCTGGATCATATATTACAATGTTTTGTCCGTCGCTTTGCGCTGGGAAAAATTGATACACTGCTTTCGGCTTTAACCAAGATTGTCCTTCCTGCAATAATTCATCTATTAAATCATTTAATTCATGTGCTCTCTTATCTCCCTCTTTCAAAAGCTTCTTCACATTTCCTTTTAATCCAAGGTGATGCCCAAGTAGCATTTGTCTATTTAAAAATGGAGCGAGATGAAGGGCCGGAATATCGCGTAATACAATTCGTTTTGTTGAATCAGGCACGATAACTTCAGCCTTCGGTAATGGCTCAATTACTGCTGGAATTTCTACTTTCTTCTCCTCTTTTTTTACGATATGAAGATGACGTTCTTTTTTATCCTGTTTCATCTTCTCACGCTCTTCTTCTTTTTGAAGCTTATTAATAATATCGAGCCCCGTCATCGCATCACTCGCATAACAAACGAGTCCTTTATATGATGGTGAAATCCGATTATCTGTAAACTTTCTCGTTAACGCTGCACCACCTACAACAATGGGCACATCAATATTTGCCGCTTTTAAATCTTCAGCAGTCGTTACCATTTGTTGCGCTGATTTTACTAATAAACCGGAAAGGCCTATAATATCCGGTTTCTTTTCTTGTACTTCTTGAACAATTCGATCCGAACGTACATTAATTCCTAAATTAATAATCTCATATCCGTTATTTGCTAAAATAATTTCAACGAGATTTTTCCCAATATCATGCACGTCACCTTTTACAGTTGCTAATAATACTTTCCCTTTTTTCGCACTATCACTAGATTCCATATGTGGCTCTAAATAGCTTACAGCAGCTTTCATACTTTCGGCACTTTGCAATACTTCAGCAACAATAAGTTCATTATTATTAAATAGTCGTCCTACCTCATCCATCCCTGTCATAAGCGGACCGTTAATAATATCAAGAGGTTTTCTTCCTTCTTCAAGTGCAAGACTTAAATCCTCTTGTAATCCTTGTTTCGTACCTTCTACAATATAATTTGCTAGTCTTTCATCAAGCGTTAACGTTTCTTGCACAACGACATCTTTCTTTTTAGCAACTCGGTAAAAGTTTGTAAATTCTTCTAACGTCTCTTTCGTCGTTTCAAACAGTAGTGCATCTGCAAGGCGTTTTTCTTCCTCTGGAATCGACGCATAGCGTTCTAATTTTTCCGTATTCACAATCGCATAATCTAACCCTGCTTTCGTAGCATGATATAAAAAGACTGAATTTAATACTTCACGTCCAGCCGGTGGTAAACCAAATGATATGTTACTTACCCCTAAAATCGTTAAACACTCTGGTAACGCTTCTTTAATAAGGCGAATTCCTTCTATAGTCGCTGCCGCTGAACCAATATATTCTTCATCACCTGTCCCTACCGGAAACACAAGTGCATCAAAAATAATATCTGACGGGCGTATCCCATACTTCTTTGTAAGTAATTCATAGCTTCTTTTCGCAATTTCTATCTTTCGCTCCGCACTAACCGCCATACCGTCTTCATCAATTGTTCCTACAACTATAGCAGCACCATACTTCTGAAGAAGCGGTGTCACTTTTTTAAATCGTTCTTCTCCATCTTCTAAATTAATTGAATTAATAACAGCTTTTCCTTGAATATAAGTAAGAGCTCGCTCCATCACATTTTCATCTGTTGAATCAATCATAATCGGTACTTTTAAAACTTTCGTAACTTCTGCTAAGAAGTTTTCCATATCTTCTATTTCATCGCGATCAGGATCTGCCATACAAATATCAATAATATGAGCATTTTTCTTCACTTGCGCTCTTGCCACTTCAGCAGCCTCTTCAAATTTCCCTTCTGCTACTAATCGTTTAAATTTACGTGACCCAATAACATTCGTTCTTTCACCTACAAATAACGGTCTCATAGACTCATCATATTGCAGTGCTTCTAATCCACTAATTCCATGTCCTTCTCTCTCATGATGGTCACGAGGCTTAAGAGATGCTAGCGCGGATTTCATTGCTTTTATATGTTCTGGTGTCGTGCCACAACAACCACCAATAATATTAACCCATCCTTCTTCAGCAAATCGCTTCACCTTTTCAGCAAGAGAAGATGGAGATTCATGGTAATGTCCATCTTCATCAGGAAGACCTGCATTTGGATAACAAGAAATGTAACACTCCGATAAATCAGATAGTGAACGAATATGGTCCCTCATAAACTCCGGACCAGTCGCACAGTTTAACCCAACAGATAATGGTTTCATATGTTCTACTGATAAATAAAAAGCTTCAATTGTTTGCCCAGCCAGAGTCGTTCCCATTGGCTCAATCGTACCTGAAATCATAATAGGAACCATTTTTTTCAGTTCTTCAAAAGCAGCTTGAATTCCAATATAAGCTGCTTTCACGTTACGCATATCTTGACTCGTCTCAACGAGTAATACATCAACTTCTCCTTTTAATAATCCTCGTGCCTGCCTTGTATAAGCTTCAATCAATTCTTCAAAAGTCACACCACCAGTAACACTAATTGCTTTCGTTGTTGGTCCCATCGCTCCCGCAACATATACTTCATTCCCGCTTTCTTTAACAGCTTGCTTCGCCAAAAGTGCTGCCTTTTCATTTAGTTCTTCATCTAAATGAGACAGCTCATAATCACTTAGTACAATATTCGTTGCCCCAAATGTATTTGTTTCAATAATATCCGCTCCAGCTTCAATATAAGCTTTATGAATCTTTAAAATAACGTCTGGTCTTGTTTCCACTAAATATTCATTACAGCCCTCGTACTCTTCTCCTCCGAAATCTTCAGCAGTTAAATCCTCTTGCTGAATCATTGTCCCCATTGCACCATCTAATATTAAAATGCTATTTTTCAATTTTTCTTCTATACACTTCATCAATTAATACCTTCTTTCACTTCTTGCTTTTCTCTTACATATTTAACAAGATGTTCTGTAATTTCATACTTTAAAAATGGTGTAATAAGATAAATACCATTAAAATATTTCATCGCTGCGTCGACCAATTCTTGTGAAATGCGAATCCCTTCCTCAATTGCTGCCTCTTTCGTTTCATGTCCATCCATTCTCTCTCTTATTTCTTCAGGAAGAGTAATACCCGGCACCTCAAAATGAAGAAAATCTGCATTCCGCTTACTTACTAACGGCATAATTCCAATAAAAATAGGTTGTTCCAAATGCTTTGTCGCTTCATACACTTCTTCAATTAACTTGATATCGTAAATTGGCTGAGTTAAAAAATACTCCGCTCCAGCATCTATTTTTCGTTCCATTCGCTTAACCGCTGCTTTTAAGTGCCTCACGTGAGGATTAAATGCGCCGCCTACAGAAAACCTTGTCGCCGGTCCAATTGATTTCCCTAAAATTGAACGTCCATCGTTCATTTCTTTAATCATTTTAATAAGCTCAATAGAGGATAAATCATATACAGAAGTGGCACCGGGAAAATCACCAACGCGCGCTGGATCACCAGTTAAAGCTAACACTTCTTCCATCCCTAACGCCGATAAACCTAACAAATGAGATTGTAGTCCAATGACGTTATGATCTCTACACGTTAAATGCGTCAATACTGGGATATCATGCTTCGTTAATAACGCACCCATCGCCATATTAGAGACACGAGGCGATGCTAATGAATTATCTGCTAGAGTAATAGCATCTGCTCCCGCTCTTTTTAACGCTCTTGCTCCTTCAAAAAAACGCTGTGTATCTAACGTTTTCGGTGGATCTAATTCCACTACAACTGTCGTTTGTTTTTTTGCTTTCTCTGCTAGAGTGACGTGAGCCTTCGAACGTTTCTCATGCGTATGAACGACTTTTGGCCTTTGAATCGTTTCTTTTTCGATTACAGGGGTAATATTCGCAACAGCGCGCTTCATACTTTGAATATGTTCTGGAGTCGTACCACAACAGCCACCCAATAACCGAATACCTTGCTCAATAAATTTCGGTGTCATTGCTTCAAAATAAGCTGGACTTCCCTCATATACGTAACGTCCCTCTACATAATTCGGGAGACCTGCATTTGGGTATGCTGATAAATAGCCATTTTGCGGAATCGATATCATTTTGAAAGCTTCCGTCATATGAAGCGGCCCCAGTTGACAATTCAATCCAACAACATTTGCACCGTAATCTATAAACTGCTTTAATATTTCATTGACATCATTTCCATTTTGAGTCGTACCTGCTTCATGTAACGCTAATTGCGCAACAATCGGAATATTCGTTTGCTTACGCAACACTTTAACAGCATGAAGTAATTCAAATTCATCATAAAAAGTTTCTAATAGTAATCCATCAACCTGTTCTTCTAGTAAAGCCCCCGCCTGTTCAAGTAACATAAACTCCCTTTCCATATCAGTCGTTGTAACAGCTCCGATATGTTTCATACCACCAATTGTTCCTAAAATTGCATTTTTATCTGTCACAGATGCTTTCGCCAATTTCACTGCCGCTCTATTAATTTTTGTAACTTGATTTTCTAAACCATACATACGTAATTTCGCCTCATTTGCTCCATACGTATTCGTTTGAATTACATCTGCTCCAGCAGCTACATATTGTTTATGAATGGATATAATTAGATCTGGATCAGATACGTTCAATTCTTCAAAGCTACTTTGCAAACCATGTGAATGCAATAACGTTCCAACCGCACCATCACCTATTACAATTCCTTTTGATAATAAATCTAGTAATTTCACGAATCTCCCTCATTTCTATCAATATAAAAACCCCCTCTTCACTTTGAAGAGGGGGACATAATTGTTCCTCCTCTTATTATGCAAAACATTCGTTTTGCAGGTATTAGCACCGTTTCAAACATTTCGTTTGAAGGTTGCCGGGTTTCACAGGGCCTTTCCCTCCACCGCTCTCAATAAGAGTTGTCTTTATTATTTTATTTATGTAGCTAAAAGGAAATGCGTTCCCCTTTTAACAATGTTTGTTAATTTTTTAATAAATTTAGCATGCACAAAATTAAAAGTCAATGACACTTGCGGAAAAATAAAAATTATTTAAAATAAAGTTGCAATTCAATTATCTTTTATTGTAAAGTTAAAAACATAATAAAAATTTCATACGAACATTCTTATCTAGAGAGGTAGAGGGACTGGCCCTGTGACGCCTCAGCAACCATTAACATTTTGTTAATAAGGTGCTAATTCCAGCAAATTGTGAAAGATTTGACAGATGAGAAGAAGACTCTATTCAAACCGAAAGCCTTCTTCTTAGAAGGCTTTTTTTATTTTATATTCACTTAATGTTTCAATTTAAAAAGGAGGAATTTTCACATGTCAACAATCGAAACAAAACTAGCACAAATCGGAAATCGTAGTGAAACTACAACTGGAACGGTTAATCCACCAGTTTATTTCTCAACCGCTTATCGCCACGAAGGAATTGGTAAATCTACTGGCTTTGACTATTCACGAACTGGTAATCCAACTCGCTGTCTTTTAGAACAGGCGATCGCAGACTTAGAATATGGCGAACAAGGTTATGCCTGTAGTTCAGGGATGGCGGCTGTTCTCCTCGTCCTTTCTCTATTCCGCTCTGGAGACGAACTTATTGTATCTGAAGATTTATACGGGGGAACGTATCGATTATTTTCTGAGCATGAAAAAAAGTGGAATGTTCGATGTAGATACGTAAATACACAGTCTATTAAACAAATTGAGCAAGCTATCACAACTGAAACGAAGGCTATTTTCATAGAAACTCCAACTAATCCATTAATGCAAGTTACTGATATTGCTGCTGTCGCAACTGTAGCGAAAAGGCACGGACTACTTCTTATTGTAGACAACACATTCTACACACCTTATATACAGCAACCATTAACAGAAGGTGCTGACATTGTGCTTCATAGCGCAACGAAATATTTAGGGGGACATAACGATGTACTAAGCGGGCTTGTCGTTGCAAAAGGAAAGGAACTTTGCGAGGAAATCGCTCATTATCATAATGCATCAGGTGCAGTTTTAAGCCCATTTGACTCATGGTTATTAATTCGCGGTATGAAAACGTTAGCGCTTCGCATGAGACAACATGAAGAAAATGCGAAAGCAGTTGTTGCGTATTTAAATGATGAAGACGGGGTGACAGATGTATTTTATCCAGGAAGAGGCGGCATGATTTCATTCCGCCTTAAAGATGAAGCTTGGATTAATCCATTCTTACAATCTTTATCCTTAATTACATTTGCCGAAAGTCTTGGTGGTGTAGAAAGTTTAATGACTTATCCAGCAACGCAAACACATGCTGATATTCCTGAAGAAATTAGAACAGCAAACGGCGTATGCAATCGTCTTCTTCGATTCTCAGTTGGCATTGAAAATAGTAACGATTTAATTCAAGACTTAAAGCAAGCCATTAAACTCGTAAAAGAAGGTGTAAGAATATGAGCTATTCTATAGATACACTCTTACTACACAACCAATATAAACATGACTCGCAAACAGGCGCTGTGAACGTTCCTATTTATAACACATCAACTTTTCACCAGTTTGATGTAGATACGTTCGGAAAATATGACTATAGCAGGTCAGGAAATCCAACTCGTGAAGCTCTTGAAGATATCATTGCTTTATTAGAAGGCGGAACAAAAGGATTCGCCTTTGCATCAGGCATTGCAGCGATTTCCACTGCATTCCTCCTTCTTTCACAAGGTGATCACGTACTCATTTCAGAAGATGTGTACGGAGGCACTTACCGAGTGATAACTGAGGTACTCTCCCGTTACGGTGTTTCACATACATTTGTTGATATGACCAATTTAGAAGAAATAAAACAAAACATGAAACCAAATACAAAGCTCTTTTATGTAGAAACACCTTCTAACCCACTTTTAAAAGTGACAGATATTCGCGAGGTTTCTAAACTCGCAAAATCTATTGGCGCTCTTACTTTTGTTGATAATACATTTTTGACACCACTATTCCAAAAACCACTTGAACTTGGAGCTGATGTCGTTCTTCATAGTGCTACAAAATTTATTGCTGGTCATAGTGATGTTACTGCCGGATTAGCAGTAGTAAAAGATGCAGAACTCGCTCAAAAGCTTGGATTTTTACAAAATGCATTCGGTGCTATTTTAGGACCTCAAGATTGTTCTCTCGTACTTCGCGGTCTAAAAACATTGCACGTACGCCTCGAGCATTCAGCTAAAAATGCCAATAAAATCGCACATTATTTACAAGAGCACGCTAAAGTACAAAATGTCTATTATCCGGGATTACAAACACATCTCGGATTTGATATTCAACAATCTCAAGCAACATCAGCTGGAGCGGTCTTATCGTTTACTTTGCAGTCAGAAGATGCACTCCGCCAATTTTTATCAAAAGTAAAATTACCTGTTTTTGCAGTTAGTTTAGGAGCTGTAGAGTCAATTCTTTCTTATCCAGCAAAAATGTCACATGCAGCACTGTCGCAAGAAGCTCGTGATGAAAGAGGAATCTCTAATTCATTACTTCGGTTATCAGTCGGTCTTGAAAATGTTAACGATTTAATATCCGATTTTGAAAATGCCCTTTCTTATGTAGAAGAACCTGTAAATGCATAGAGAAAAAGAAGATATGAGATTAGGTTTTCATATCTTCTTTTTCTGCGTTTTAGTTATATTCATTTGAATTTCTTCTTTTCTTATAGTCCATAAAAAAATAAAAGTATATCATCTATTTCTAAATAATGGATTAATTGATATATTAAGAAATAAAAAGGGGTGAAAATAATGGATATTTGTTCAGATATTTTAATCGTTATCGATTTACAAAATGGCGTATGTTATAGCGAGGAGCATTTATTTGATTTACAGAACTTACTAACAAAAGTAAATAAAAGAATTTATTCATACAGAAAATTAAATAAACCAATCCTTTTTGTTCAACATTGTGATGATGATTTAGTACCCGAGAAAGAACTTTGGGCTATTCATACCGATCTAGATGTTCAAGAACAAGATTTTTTTGTAAGAAAAACACATGCAAATTCATTTTATAAAACAAACTTAAAAGAAATTTTAGATCAATTATCTGTAAATTGCATTGAATTTTGTGGCGCCCAAACAGAGTACTGTATGGATGCTACGATTAAGTTTGCCCACGGACTAGGATACGAAAACTTTATGGTACAGAAAACAACCTCTACGTTGAATAATCCTTTTATGTCCGCAAAAGAGACAATTGATTTTTATGAGAACATATGGAATCACAGGTTTTTAACGTTGCTAAAAGATGAATTTTAGAATAAATGACTAATGACTTGATCATCCTAAGATTTATCAGCCGTAAGCAAATATTTCATTATCACCATAAAGAAGCGAATTACATTCAGCTTCTTTTCTTTTAACCTGTTTTATATTCTATATATATCATTATAATTCCTTTGTCATATTATTTTAAAAATTTTGTATATTCATTTGAAAGAATAAGAAAATCATGATAAAATTGAAATATATCTATATCTTTCAATTTTTAAAACGCATCGAAATTTTCACCCAAAAATGTCATTTTACAAAAACATGCTAATTTACCTATTTTATTTACATCAGGGTCTCTTTTCTTACAATTTCTTTACTTTAGGACTTTTTTTCTGCAACAACTATTTTCTTTTCTTTAAATTTTTGGTATGTATAGTATGGTATAATAGCTCACACGGAGGTGGAAAAGAACATGTTAGAAACCTTTCAAAAAGAATTAGAACTATATGAAAGTAATGCAGAATTATTAAAAGTGCTAGCTCATCCTGTTCGTTTATGTATCGTAAAAGGATTAATCGAGCGCGGTCCAAGCAACGTTTCTACAATGTATACTGGCTTAAACATGCCACAATCTACAATTTCACAGCATTTAGCAAAATTAAAAAGCGCTAAAATCGTTTCTAGTGAAAGAAAAGGATTGGAAATTTATTACAAAGTAGAGAATGAAACAATCATTCAACTCGTTCGCGTATTATTAGGTTAGGGACTAATAATCGAAGAAAAAGAACGTATTCTATATTTTTCATCTCATATCTTTAATATAAATATATATCATGAGAGGAAATATATAATACTACATAAGTCGTATTAAAAAACAAGACACAGTATATACTGTGTCTTGTTTTTTATATTGTTACATACCGATCCAAATGTAAATGTTGCATATCTTTTGTATGTATAACAACATCAAATGCACTCCCTACTCCTCCATTCAAAATCATAGAACGAACGGCTCGATTTTGTTTTTGCGTTTCAGAAAAAGGATTCATATCTTGATGGCTCGTAAGCTGTTCTAATATCCCTGCAGCTAACAAGAACTCAGATTGTTTCTTATGCCATACTGCACTCATTCCTTGCATACTAAACATCTCCTTTAGCTCGTCCCAATGAATATGAGTAGTAAGATCCATTTCACCTGGATGCGCTAGTGGGTTACGTATTAGCTTATGCTGATAATACCCTCGCAAACTTCCTTCACGGTGTGCTGGATGCATCCATTCTTCTTTTGTGTATCCGTAATCAACTGTAATACATATACCTTTTTGAAACCATTTCGCAATTTCTTTTATATACTCCTCCATCACAATTGGTACTTCAAAACGTTGCCCTTCAGCAATATGAATATTATATTTTAATAAATAGCGACCAATTCTTTTATCTAACGGCCTACATACTTCTGAAAGGTTTCCTTCCTCTGTATATGTAATACGTACTTCATACAACATACCATTTCTTTTCTCAATTATTTCAACAGGAAATGCATCAAACAACTCATTCGAAAAAAGAATTCCCTCGAAAGAATCTCCCATTTCACTATAGGAGGTATAGTACGATACATTAGAAAATGAGCCAAGGTGCTCATGCTGTAATTTTCTATGAAAGGGGCTCACTTCAATCATTGAATAGTTTAAATCAATAAAGGTTTTTGGAGATACTTGCTTCCATTCTTGTAAAACATCATAGGCAAACTTCCCTGTTCCTCCGCCAATTTCACAAATATTCGGAGCAACTTCACCATTTTCAACAAGACGAATAAAAAGTTTAGCAAAAGTTTTTGCAAACACAGAGGATACGTTGCTACTTGTAAAAAAATCCCCTTGTCTTCCAATCTTTTCACGTTCTTTCATATAATATCCATGACCTTCTGTATACAATACAAGGTTCATATACGTACTATATGAAATTGAATAATCCTTTTCTTTCCCCATCCATTCTCTTAAAATGAGCTCCATTCCCATAATGACTCCTTATTGTAAAAACGGATTATTTTCTTTTTCAAAGCCAATGCTTGTTTCTGGACCATGTCCACATAAAACCGCTGTTTCATCTGGTAATACAAATAATTTCTCTTCAATACTTCCAATTAATTCAGCGAAACTTCCACCAGGTAAATCTGTTCTTCCAATGCTCATTTGGAACAATACATCTCCTGAGAATACAGCATTCGCCTCTTTACTATAATAAGAAATACTTCCTGGAGAATGTCCTGGTGTCTCAAAAATTTCAAAATTAAATGATCCAATTGTTAATGTACCTTCTGCATCAATAATATGATCCGCTGGTTTTGCTGTAATACTGCGGTTCATCATAAAAATTTGAGAGCCGTTTACAGTTGCATCTCCTAACCAATCTGCTTCTTCTTTATGTACGTACACAGGAATATGAAAAGTGTCTCTTACCGCATCAACAGCACCGATATGATCAAAGTGAGCATGTGTTAATAAAACAGCTAATGGTTTTAATTGTTCTTCTTGTAAATATGTAACGAGCTTTTCACCTTCATGACCAGGGTCAAAGATAATGCACTCTTTTTGATCGTTCATTAAAATATAAGCATTTGTTTGTAATGGGCCTAACGGCATTTGTATCCATTTCATATGAAAATCTCCTCCAGTTATTAAACTTACTTTTAATGATACAACATTTCTTTCTCTGAGGAAAAGAAAGGATGCTATCTCGACAATCATTTTTAAAACATGTACAATATAAAAGAGTAAATATTCCAAAAACTCATAATAAGAAATGGGTAGACAGAGGAGGATATTGTATGGGCCTTGTTATTATTTTTACACTTGTCACTCTGTTAGCTGTATTTGCTACGCTTAGAACACTTCGTGAAAAAAACTTTTTCGCGAGCGGCTTTGCAATTGCAACTGTACTCGTTTTCGGATGGTTTACGATCATGACTGTTCTATATAACGGGTATCCACCAGCAGCTTAATTCGTTTACACTTTATTCTTCATCGAGATTTCACACAAAAAGAGGAAGGGTTCCCCCTTCCTCTTTTCATATTTCACAACTTATATCATCTTCGCTTCGTATTTGTGCTTTTTTACAAGCCAAGCTCCTCCGATAACACCTGCATCATTACCAAGTGTTGCAATAGCTAACTTCGTGCTCTTTACAGCACGTGAGAAAGCGTATTGCTCGAAATAGCGTTGAATTGGTTCTAATAGCGCATCTCCAGCTTTAGACACGCCTCCACCAATAACAATTTTCTCTGGGTTCAATGTACTAGAAAGGTTCGCTACAGCTAATCCTAAATAAGAGGCTACTTTTTCTACTACTTCACCTGCTAATTCATCACCTTGTCCAAGTGCTTCAAAGACATCTTTTGATGTAATACGTCCTTCTTCAGCTAACATAGAACGCAACATGCTCTCTTTATTAGTCTCTTGTATTTTTTGCATAGCAACACGTACAATACCTGTCGCAGATGCTACTGTTTCTAAGCAACCAGACTTCCCGCAATTACATGGGAAAGCATTTTCTGTAACGACTGTAATATGTCCAATCTCACCAGCAGCACCACTCACGCCGTGCACAATCTCACCATTGGCGATTACACCACCACCAACGCCCGTACCAAGTGTCATACATATTAAATCTTTTGCACCTTCACCAGCACCTTTCCACATTTCACCAAGCGCTGCTAAGTTTGCATCATTATCAATAACAACAGGTAATCCTGTTTCTACTTCTAATAAATCTTTTAACGGATAGTTTTTCCATCCTAAATTAACTGCTTCATAAATCATTCCAGACGCCACATGTACAGGACCAGGAGCTCCCATACCAATACCAATTAACTTGCTCTTCAATTCGCCTAATTCTTCTAGCTTTTTATCAATTGCTTTCGCAACATCAAGTGTAATATGTTTTCCTTGCTCACCTGTATTCGTAGGGATTTCCCACTTATGTAAAATTTCACCGTACACATTAATAAATGCTAATTTAATCGTTGTACCACCAAGGTCAACACCAACTAACCATTTCTCTTCCATGTTGCTTACCTACCTTTATCTAATTCTTATTTAGCTCTTTTTGAATTTCTTGCTTCAATAAAAATAAAGCTGTTTGATAGTCTTGTGGATCGATTAGCTGTGATTGATTTAATTCACGCAATTCATCTTGCATTAATTGTAAATCTGCAATTCGATCTCCCGTATAAATAATCGTACCAAATTTCTTTAGCAATTGCTGAATATCATAAATAGATACCATTTCATCACCCTCTATGCTCACTTACTATAAAAAATTATAATAAGAAAACGTTCACATATTTTATTATAATCAAGAAGAAAAAGTCTCGTCAATTTTTATTTGTCTATACAAGCTTATTTGTAAGCAGTGTTCCTTTTTCTGTAATAATTTTTTCTATGTTTTTATCAAATGGCTCTACCGGAATGTGTTTTACCATTTGAAAATCATACGCTAATGACAGCGTTTTCCCTTTATAATGCACGAGATAACGATCATAATAGCCACCGCCGTACCCAATTCGCTCTCCTCGTTCTGTATAAGCTACGCCTGGGACAATTTGAAGATCAATTTCATCCATATTCACTTCTTCCGTAAGCCCGGGAATCGGTTCACGTAAATTCATATACACCGTTTCTAATTGATCAAAATTATTAATTTGCCGGAAGGACATCGTTCTTGTTCCTTTATTACACTTAGGAACTACAACTTTCTTTCCTTCTTCCCAAGCTTTTTCGATAATAGGATATGTATTCACTTCATTTTCCATTGAAAGAGTAATTCCAATTGTTTTAGCTTCAATCCACTCTTTTTGCGCATACAACGAAAATGCAATCTGTTCTGATAAAGTTGTATACTGTTCTTCTGATAAAGAATTCATGTGTTCTATTATTTGTTTACGCAAACGTACTTTCTCTGCTTTCACACACTCTCCCCCTTACAGTGACACTTTACTCTATGCTGATAGTGTATCACTTTTAACATAGGAATCGAATAAAAAAAAGAAACAGTAGGAAAATATTCCTACTGCTTACTTTGTTTCACGGTGTAACGTAGACTTCTTGTCACGCTTGCAATACTTTTTAAGCTCGATACGCTCAGCGTTGTTACGTTTATTTTTCTTTGAGATATAGTTACGATCTCCGCATTCTGTACATGCTAGAGTAATATTCACACGCATTCTTATTTCCCTCCAGTACTAATAACTTAAATCAGACTATACTATAATACCACTTTTAAAATAAAAATTCTACACCTTTTGATATTGTCTAATTTTTTCTATAAGATTTTTCATGTTTTCCCTTGCTATTACTGGGTTTCTAGCATGTGAATACACCAAAAATTTTGGTTGTTTTGTGTCAGAAACGATATAAGACCACTCTTTTTCAGTATATTTGAACTGTACTCCTTCAAATATACCTTCTCCCTTCCTTTCTATATCATCCAATAATTTCCTCATAATTTCCCCTTTTTCATTCCATGAACATACCACTTCATCATAAAGTAAATAGAGCGGAGGTGATTGCTCCACTATGCTGAGAAACGTTTTTCCTTGCAATGCTATTAGCTCAAATAATTTTCCAATCCGATATAAAATATCTCGCTTCCACCTTACTTGAAACGCCTTTCTTTCATCCTGCGTATAAAATAGAAGATAACATTCCCCTAACTTCAAAGACATTGGGTAAATATTTCCTGTCGATTCGAGTAAGAAATCTGGAATATCTACCTCTTCCAAATCTGTACCTTGGTAAATATTACTATGTTTATCGTATAACTCGAAATGATTTCCTTGCTCAGAAAATATAAGAGCCATATTCGCTTTACTTGATTTCATCAAAGCTTTCACATGATCTTTTTGTTCGCTTGCATAAATCCATGTAACTGTACAACCAAGTCTTTGCAGAAAGAGCATAAGTAAATGTTGCAACGTATCATTTCTCTTATTAATAAGAAGATGAAACTTCTGCATCTGTATTTTCTCGATATCAATATGCTCCAATATAACTTCTATATACTCATTCATAGAAACATGAACCAGCTTATTACGCCCCATTTCTTTCTCCATCACGTAATAAAACAATTCGGACATATATACTTGTTCTATCTCTTTTTGCTGCTTATACGTTAACGGCATGCCAGCTTGACCGTATAACTTTATAACAATCTCATTCTCATTCTCCACTTGAATGAAAACACCACCTGCACATTGCAAATGATGAACACTATATTGAAAAAGTGACTCGTTCATTTCTTTACATTCCATCGTATGAATCCCTATACCATGAATAGCATGTAAAAATAAATTTTTATAAGAGGTTGTTTCTATATTTTCTTGACTTCCAATTAATATACTTTCTCCTTTTTTAAAAAGAGAACCATACGCCATCGCAATCTTCACGATAAACTGGGGAGTAATTTCAACATTCCCTCTTCCTACAATGCGGCTTTTTTGTAACCACCCTGCACTCATTTCACTCTCTTGAATACCAGCCGCTCCTACTATCGAATGACTATCAATCGCCTTATAAGGCCATACTTTTCCTTTTTGCTTAATTACCGTACTTCTCCCGATATGACAGTGATCCGCTACAACGCTTTTTTGAAACAGTGTAACATCATCTTCAACTATTGTACGCTCTCCTATTGTCGTTTCTAATAGTTCACAATACTTCCCAATGTGGGCATTCGCAAAAACAATACTTTTTTGAAGATGAGAATAACTTGAAACGATACTATTTTTCCCAATAATAGAATATGGCTCAATTACAGCTCCTGTACCAATCTTTACTCCTTCTCCAATAAAAGAGGGGCCATGAATTTTCGTCCCTTTACCAATCGTCACCCCTTCTCCCATCCATACCATCGGTAATACTTCCGTATAAGGAATAGGTACTTGTAACTTTTTCGTTAACAAATCAAATTGTGCTTGTCGATATTGATTAAATGTGCCGATATCTAACCAATAACCTTCTGACAAATATGCGAATAATACATTTTTGTTTGCCAATAACGGAAACACATCATGACTGAAATCACAAAATTGTCTAGGCGGTATGTAAGAAAAGATTTCTGGCTCCATAATATATATGCCTGTATTCACAACATTAGATACTACCTCATTCCAGCCCGGCTTTTCTATATATCGTGTAACCTCCTGGTCTTTATTTATTACAACCAATCCAAATGAGAGTGGATTTTCTACTTCTTTCACAAACATTGTTACCATTCTTTTCTTTTGTTCATGAAACCTAATTCCTTCTGATAATTGAAAGTCAGTTAATGCATCCCCGCTTATCACAACAAATGTTTCATCTAAAAATTGTTCTGCTTGTTTAATACTCCCTGCTGTGCCAAGCGGAGGAGAGTCTTCAAAATAATACAAGTTAACTCCCCATTTACTACCGTCACCAAAATATTGCTTAATGGTCGTACTCATATATTGAACAGTAATTGCAATTTCACGAATACCATGCTGGCGTAATAACTCAATATTATATTCTAAAACTGGTTTTTCTAATAATGGTAACATCGGCTTTGGAGTATTACATGTTAATGGTCTAAGGCGTCTTCCTTTTCCTCCAGCTAAAATAACCCCCTTCATATACTTCAGCCTCCACTTATATAATGTTCAGTAACTTCATATACCATATGTATATTCCCTATCCCACATGAACTAGCAGCATAAACTTGATTAGTTAAACAAATCCTCATTTAGAAGACCATATAATTAAATTTCTCACCTATAAAAACGTACATTTCAAACAACAAGAAAGCGCTTACTATTAATTGTTAAATAATACTTATTAACGACTAACATATATACTAATTTTCCCATTACATTATGATACATCTTATCATCATAAACTAAAGGAAACAACGAGCTTTTTTTGTCATGTTTTGACTAAAAAAAGCAGGTGATTTCCCATCACCTACTTTAATTCCTACTCATTCAATAAATAATGCTTTCCTTTTACTAAATAAAAGACATTTTCAGCAATATTTGTAATATGATCTGCTACACGCTCAATATATCTCGCGACAAATGATAATTGTGTAATTTGCGTAATTGCTTCTGGTTGTTCCGGAACCGAAGATATAAACTCACGAATTGCTTTTCCATATATTTCATCAACGGAATCATCCATTTCAGCAATTTGTTTCGCAAAAGTTAAATTTTCTTGTTCATATGCTTCTAACGCTAAATGCAACATCTCATTTGCAACCGCAAACATTTCATCCAGGTTGTGCAAACTAACAGCCACTTCTTTTTCCCCAAGACGAATTGTAGCCTTTGCAATATTAACAGCATGATCTGCAATACGCTCTAAATCTGTCGCTGTTTTAATTGAAATAAAAATCCTTCTTAAGTCACTTGCTACAGGTTGCTGCTTCGTAATGAGCATAAGCGCAAGATCGTTTATTTCCTCTTCTAAATTATCCATGCGGTAATCACCATCAATGACCTCTAACGCTTTCTCTACATCCCTTGTATGCAGACCTTCCATAGCAATCAATAAAGCCGCATTTGCTAATTCTCCAAGCTCGATCACCTTTTGCTGTAACGCTTTTAAATCACCTTGAAACTGTTCTCTTACCATTTTTCTTCCCCCTCAATATTATGTGCCATTATATAAAAGTGAAACTTTAATCACCCCTCATCAATCGGGCTTTTATGCTTGTAATAAACCTTAAGATAAGGAGAAGTATTACTTCTCTATTAACAGTAAGATAAAATAAGAAATGCCCTCTGTTAAGAGGGCATTTGCTCTTAGCTTTGAAACGATATCAACCAAAGCGACCTGTAATATAATCTTCTGTACGCTTATCTGAAGGAGTCGTAAATAATTTGTTTGTATCTGTATACTCCACAACTTCCCCGCTTAAGAAGAAAGCTGTTTTGTCTGAAATACGCGCTGCTTGTTGCATATTATGCGTTACGATAACAATACTAAAATCTTTCTTTAGCTCTTGAATTAATTCTTCTACTTTTAATGTTGAAATTGGGTCTAATGCCGATGTTGGCTCATCCATTAAAATAACGTCTGGCTCAATAGCTAAGCAGCGTGCGATGCATAGACGCTGTTGCTGTCCACCAGATAAACCGTATGCATTATCGTGCAAACGATCTTTTAACTCATCCCAAATCGCTGCTCCACGTAAACTTTTTTCAACAATTTCATCTAATGTCTTTTTGTCACGAATACCATGGATTTTTGGACCGTATGCTACATTCTCATAAATAGATTTTGGAAATGGATTTGGCTTTTGGAACACCATTCCTACATGCGTTCTTAATTCTTCAACTGGATATGATTTATCAAATATATTGCGTTCTCTATACTCAATTACACCTGTAGTTCGAACGATCGGTACTAATTCTACCATGCGATTTAATGTTTTTAAGTAAGTTGATTTACCACAGCCACTTGGACCGATAATGGCTGTAACTTCATTCTCATGAATACTTAAATTAATATCTTTTAAAGCATGGTCTTCCCCGTACCATAAATTTAAGTTTTTCGTATCAAATACTACCTTCTTTGGCGCAGTCTCGATTTTCTCTTCATTTTTCACCTGTACATTTACTACTGTTGCTACCATTTGAATTCCCCTTCCATCCATTTCCAACTTATTTTCGATTTCGTAACCATAAAACAAATATATTGATAAATAGCAACAAACCTAACAAAACAATCATCCCAGCTGCTGCTACATACTGAAATTCTTCTTGTGGCCTACTCATCCAATTAAAAATTTGAATTGGTAGAACTGTAAATCTATCAAACATACTAAATGGAACATAATTTGCAAACGCAAGTGCCCCAATAACTAATAGTGGTGCAGCTTCTCCAATTGCTCTTGATATCGCTAACGTACAGCCCGTTATAATCCCTGGGAAAGCATATGGCAATACAATTTGATACATCGTTTGCCACTTCGTAGCACCTAATCCGTAAGAACCCTCTAATAATACACTTGGTACTGATCGAATTGCTTCTTGACTCGCCACAACAACTGTTGGTAAAACGAGTAAACTCATCGTCAGCGCTGCTGCAACTATACTCTCTCCTAAATGAAGAGCATATACAAAAATAGTTAAACCAAGCAATCCAAATACAACGGATGGTACTCCTGCTAACGTTTGATTATTAATCTCTATTATTTTTTTAAATAGAGATTCCTTCGCATATTGCTCTAAATAAAGTGCTGTTCCAACTCCAAATATAAAAGAAACAGGTATAACAATACTCATAAATAATATTGTCCCTGACAAAGCTGCAGCAATACCAGCTTCTTTCGGATTACGTGAAGCGAAATTTGTAAAGAAATCTATTGAAAGATAACTTATACCTTTTTCAACAATTTGAAACAGTAACAAAAACAAAATTACGATTGAAAATAAAATTGCTATATAAAATAACAATTTGTAAATTCGATCTTTTAAAAAGCGTGATGCCATGTTTTTTTGTATTTTTTTATGATTCAACATTCGCATATTATGTCATCCTCCTAAAACGGCGCATAATAGACTGCGAAATGATGTTCATAATAAAGGTAAACAAAAATAACGTTGCACCTACAGCATACATGCTGTAATACGTAATCGTTCCATGCGGAGCATCACCTAAACTTACTTGCACAATATAGGCTGTTAACGTTTGAATTGAATGTGTCGGATCAAGCGATACATTTGGTGTGGATCCTGCTGCAATTACAACAATCATCGTTTCACCAATTGCACGAGAAGCCGCTAATATAATTGCTGCCATAATCCCTGTAAAAGCGGACGGAAACACCACTTGTTTTACCATTTCAAACCGCGTCGCTCCGAGTGCTAATGAAGCTTCTTTCGTCCCTTTCGCCACACCTCTCATCGCGTCTTCAGATAGAGATGCAACGGTAGGCATCATCATAAATCCGATAACGATTCCTGGACTAATCGCATTAAAAAACTGTAAATCTGGTATAAGCCTTTGTAAAAGCGGCGTAACAATTGTTAATGCAAAAAAACCATATACAATTGTCGGGATACCTGCTAATAGCTCTAACATCGGCTTTAATATTTTCCGTGCACTATTTGAAGCATATTCGCTTAAAAATACGGCACACGCTAAACCGATAGGAATTGCTACAAACATAGCAATTGCAGTTATAAGGAACGTTCCACATATGAGTGGTAATATACCGAATTTAGGGTCTTCAAAAAATGGTAACCATTCTTTCTCCGTCAAAAAGGAGTATAATGATATTTTTTGAAAAAACATGATTGTTTCATTAGAGAGCGTAAAAACAATTCCAAGTGTCGTCACAATAGAAACGCTAGCAATTATTTTTAGTAATAAAGGCACTATTCGATTGATTTGCTGCGTTTTTTTTCTTTGTTTTGTATTTCTTTCAATCAAATGTTGTACAGAAAATATAATTTGACTTTTGTCATTATGAGCCAAAGATGAAAACCCCTTTCCACCCTGACATTACCTTTTTATTTCTGTTAACATACGCAGCTGTTCATTGTATTTTTCTTTTCGTAATTTTACATACCCGACCTCTTCAGCGAGGTTACCGACATGCTGAATCATAAACTCAACATAGTTTGCTACATTCATTTTATTTCGGATAGATGAATTATTCACATAAGCAAGTAGCGGCCTAGATAACGGCTTATACTTACCTGATTGAATGGTCTCTTTCGTCGGAAATACACCATTTACTTTTATTGCTTTCACCTTATCTCGATTAGCCATATAATAAGCATATCCTACAAAAGCAATGGCATGTTTATCATTCATTACCCCTTGCATAATAACTTGATCATCTTCAGACAAAGAGACTTTTTTTACAATGCGATGATTTTGTAAGATGACATTTTGAAAATAATCATACGTACCAGAGTCTACGCCTGGTGCATAAAACTTCACTTGTTCACGTGGCCATGTTGAATGAATTTGTGACCATCGCTTCTCTCTTCCATCTTCACTCCAAAGTAGTCGTAACTCGTCTACTGACATATCGTCTACCCATGTATTATGGCGATTCACAACAATCGTAAGACCGTCGTTAGCAACCTCAAAAGGTGTGAACTGAATAGAGTTTTTCTTCATTTCATTTTTCTCGACTTGTTTCATTACTCTCGAAGCATTATTTATATCTACTTCTCCTTTACTGAAACGATTAAATCCTCCCCCAGTTCCAGAAATACTGATGGAAATTTTCACGTCTGGATGCACCTTTGTATATTCCTCCGCTACTGCTTCTATAATAGGAAAAACCGTTGAGGATCCATCAACTCTCACTTCTCCCGTATCATTTAAAGCAAATGCAGTAGACATTTCAAAACAGAGGAACCATATTGATAATACGAAAATCTTAATCGGTGTACGCATCCATTTCACGTGTTCTTCCTCCTAGAAGTAACCGGAAATAACAGGATTACAGATATAAGAATACTGCTAAACTATTAATTCGGTTTTAATTGTTTGTAAAAGTTTTGTAAAGTTCCACAAAAATCAACATACGATACAATTTTAATTCAGTAGTAGCTATTCATTTCCTCTGATGATTTCCCTATAAAATATTTATCCCCTATCCCACCATATACAAGTATCATTTATAGAGCCGCGTTTTTTCAATGTTGTATACTTGTCCACATTTATTACACGATATGCATAAACCATAAAAAAAAGCACACTATCTTTTCATATAGTGTGCTTTTTTACAACTTTTTTATTCATCATCTTGATCTTTGTTTTTATTGTCTTTATCATCTTTTGGAGCTTCACCATTTACTTCTTTGTTTTTCAAATCAAAGTAAGCGTCCATAATTTCACGACCAATATATCCATTAATACCAGTCTTATCATCATGTACCCATGGAACGACAACAGAGAATGCTACTTCTGGATCTTCAAGTGGCGCATAACCTACTAATGTTAAGTTATATGTTTCCACACGTTCACCGTTTGCCTTTCTACCAATCTCTTTATCTCCGCCATACACAGTTTGCGCAGTACCCGTCTTCCCTGCCGCTTTATATTTTGCACCTGTAAAGTACTTTGTAGCTGTACCACCTGAATCATTATACACTTGTCTAAATCCTTCTTGAACACGTTTAATTTGCGATTCCGGCATATCAATACGATTTAATACTTTCGGTTCCATAGATTGAACAACTTTCCCAACTTCATCTGGTTTCACTGCCGGTTGACGAATTTCTTTTACAACTTGTGGTTGCATACGATATCCGCCATTGGCAATCGTCGAAATATATTGCGCTAATTGAAGCGGTGTATACGTATCATACTGTCCAATTGATAAATCTAGTAAGAAACCTGGTTGACTACTCTTACCCATCTGACCAGCAGATTCATTCGGTAAATCAATTCCTGTTTTTACACCAAGTCCAAACTGTCCGAAATAATAACGCATCGTATCAAATGCTTTTTGAGGTATATCTAACGTACCACCTCTCACATACTGAACACCGGCGATATTCATCGCTGTTTTAAACATATAAACGTTAGAAGACATTTTTAAAGCTGTAAGGTCATTAATATATCCCATCGTTTTCCAAGACGACTTCGTAGGTGTACCTTTTAATTTAATTGGTTCATCCAATTGTACTGCCCCTGGTTGAATCGCACCAGTTTGATATCCAGTAAGTACTGTTGCACCTTTTACAGTTGATCCCATCGGATAAGAACTTGTCATGGTACCTAATGCAAAGTCATTTACTTTCGTTTGGCCATCTTCGTTAACTAATTGTTTCCCCGCCATAGATAAAACTTCACCATTTTTTGGGTTCATCATTACAACAAATGCGCGATCTAAAAGAGGTTCGCTTCCTTTAAACCTCATTAAATTCTTCGCAAGAATATCTTCCACGCGCTTTTGTAATTCCATATCAATTGTTAAGTTCAGGTCATTACCACTTTGTCCTTTTGATACATTAATCGTTTCTAAAATATTACCGTTTTTATCTGTAACATTTCTAACTTCTGCTTTCGTACCGTGCAGACTATCTTCATACTGTTGTTCAAGATAACTTTTTCCTACTCGGTCATTTCGGTTATAATCACGAACAAGATAGTAATCTAGTCTTTCTCTCGGTAAACCTTCGTCAGAAGTTGTTACACCACCAAGTACACTTCGGAACAAATCACCATCATATGCATATTTTCGTTCCCAATCAACACTTGTATCTACTCCCGGTAATTGCGCTAAATTTTCACTAATAATCGCATATTCTTCATCTGTTGCATTTTTCTTAAGAACTTGAGGTGTCATTGCATATCCGCCGTCCATCTTACTCTTAATCGCTAGTATTTCTAGATCTTTGGCGGATAATTGATTAATCTCTTCTTCTGTTACACGACTTCGCTGACGCTCGTCTAATTCTTTATCATCAATTTTTTTATCTTTAAACTCTTGACGATCTTTATTCGTAATTTTTTCTTTAGCTTCCTCTTTATGCATAGCAAGCCAATAATCTTTTTTATCGCGATCTGTTAATTTATCTGTCGGTACTTCAATCAAATCTGCTAGCTTTTTCGCTGTTTCTAAGCGATCCTCTGCAGTTGATCCTTTCATTTTTGTAAATGTAATAGTACGAATGGCTGCATTATCTACTACAGGTCGCCCATAACGGTCAAATATTTTCCCACGCGGTACAGGATTACTTATCGTTGAGTTTTCTTTCTTCTCCACTTCATTCTTATATTCTTCACCGCGAACAATTTGTACATATCCGAGCCTTACAATAACCGCGGAGAACATTAAAAACACGCAGAAAAACAACACGTTTAATCGAAAAGGAACGTGGGTCTTTTTCTTATTTTGCTTCTGCTTCTTGCTCATACAAACCCCCTCTACCAACAGCTATGTAATGTGAAAGGGACACCTTCATACAGGTGTCCTCACTGCTGTCTTACATCTTTTTCTATTCTAGCATAAAACAAACGAGAAGTTAACCTTCTGGTTCAGTTTGGTTTTGCGCGTTCCCTTGCGTTACAACACTTGTTTTACTCGCATTTCCCTCATCATATTTGACATTTTTAACTGCAAAATAAATAAGAAAATGTCCAGCACCTAAAATACATAATAAGTAAGGTAAACTTTTTTCAGGTGGAAAGAATAGTACAGCACATAAAAAACTTAAAATGGAACAGATTCTTCCGGCGTTTAACCATAACTCCCGAACAACGACATATTCCACACGCCATTCTCTCGCATTTTTTGCTCTACCAATTACGTCATATGTCATTGATCCGTACGGAACAAGTAAAATAGGGTATGCAATCGCAATACATGCTGCATAAATAAGTAATTTCGTGTATGTAACATTGAAAATAACTAAAAAGACGACAGCATATAAAATAATGCCTCCAAGTAAAATTGCTTTTTTTCGCCACTCTTTCTTTAACATACGAGCAACTAAGTAATAACATACAAAGGATACAGCAGAGTTCACTAAACTGTATTTCCCTAATGCGAACTCACTATTAGTTGCTAAATAAACATATACTGAAATGACAAAAATAAACGTTCCTTCTCTCAATCCTTGGAAAAAATGAGCTCGTGTAATCTTTCCCCAATTTTTATCAATCCGTCGTTCTTTCAATACTTGCACGATTTCATAACGCCCTTCACATTCTCTTTTAGATAAAAAGAAGCTTAAGACGATAGCAATTGCAAATAGAACTAATGAAAGAAAGAATATAACAGTATAACCACTCCATTTCTCCATACGTGAAATTGTGTATCCTGCTGCTATTGGTCCGATCATCCCAGAGAAGGATGTAAGAAGTCCAAGAAACCCATTAAAGAAATCTCTTGTTTCTGGTTCTGTAATTTCAAATGTCAATAAGTTAAAAGCCAACCAGTAAAAACCGTATCCTACTCCTAAAAGAGCCCCCATTAATAAAATATACTGAGAAGCACTTTTTCCTGCTACTAAGACAACGATAAAAAAAATTGCGAGCGTTCCTACCCCTATTCGTAATAAAATCGAGCGATCGATACGTTTCGCTAATTTCCCCCCTACAAGAAATGTGAGAGGCTGTAATACCACGCTTGCTAAATTATACAAGCCAAGATTCACATAATTTTGTGTTTGTTTCCATAAATAAATATTTACAAACGTATTCGATAAAGAAATTGCGAGCGTGTATAAACCTCCTATAAGGAGCAATAACACTAAATCCCGATTCACTTCAACGTCACCAATTATATGTTTCCATTTCATACACAACTCTCCTTTACTTCATGTTCTAGTCTTCCAAAGACAAGCCCAATTATGTAAAAGGAAAGCATAGAAAAAAGCTAGGGGCTCCCCCCTAGCTTTTTCTATATTTATTACAATTATTTTGCTTCTTGGTAACGTTTTTCAGCAGCGTTCCAATCTACAACGTTCCAGAATGCACCGATGTAGTCTGGACGACGGTTTTGGTAGTTTAAGTAGTAAGCATGCTCCCAAACATCTAAACCGATAACTGGCGTTTTACCTTCAGTTAAAGGAGAATCTTGGTTTGGAGTGCTTGTTACTTCTAACTCACCATTGTTTACTACTAACCAAGCCCAACCAGAACCGAAGCGAGTTGCGCCAGCTTTTGCGAATTCTTCTTTGAATGCATCGAAGCTACCGAATTTTGCTTCAATTGCAGTTGCAAGTTCACCTACAGGTTGTCCTCCGCCATTTGGAGATAGGATTGTCCAGAAGAATGTATGGTTAGCATGTCCGCCACCATTGTTACGTACTGCTGTACGGATTCCTTCTGGTACTTCGTTTAAGTTTGCAACTAATTCTTCTACGCTTTTGTCAGCTAATTCTGCATGACCTTCTAAAGCAGCGTTTAAGTTTGTAATGTACGTGTTGTGATGTTTTGTATGATGGATGTTCATTGTTTCTTTGTCAAAGTGAGGCTCTAAAGCATCATACGCATAAGGTAAATTTGGTAATTCGTGTTTTGCCATTGTTATATTCCTCCCAGTTTATGTATTGCCACTTAAGTGACATACAACTTCATTCTACCCTAATTGCCATAGGGTGCAAACAAATAAATCACATTGTCTTGCTATCATTAAAGTAGCAAAATTCCCACTTCTTTTCAATTAAAATGCTCATATATTCCGTAAAAAAAGCTTCCTTCTACAAGGAAGCTTCCTGCTAACATAATAAACATGTGAAATGGATATGGACCCTGTAGGACTCGAACCTACGACCGGACGGTTATGAGCCGTCTGCTCTAACCAGCTGAGCTAAGGGTCCACAATTATGTATGTAACAACATATCAAATAAAGGAATTCCTATCGGATATGCTCTTTAAGAAATGTAAGATAAATTTACCATATAGAAAAGAAAAGTGTCAATTGTATTTTTCTTATTTAAAAGAAGAAAGTTAATAAAAGAAATTTAGTTATCTCCACTATATGTAAATATAATATATCTTGAGATTCTCTAGATTACTACGTTACAATGATTTTATACATACATAAAGGAAGTGAATCTATGTCCATATTTACCCAATTCGTAAAAAGCATATACTCGCCTAAAGATATGGCGCTATTCCGTTTTCAAAAAATCGGTAAAACCATTTTGTATATTATGCTACTTTGCTTAATTACTACTATTCCAAGAACTTTTTTGTACGGTAGTTTTATCCAAGATGGTGTAAGCATGGTAAATCAAGTCATCGATAAAGATTTACCTGATTTTAAAATTGAAAATGGCGAACTAAAAGCCGATATTGATCAACCTATTGAAAAAGAAGAAGGAAATGCACTTTTCGTATTTGATCCAAATTCAACAGACCTAGAAAAATATCAAAATAAAACAGGTTTATTTGTTTTAAAAGATAAAGTAGTCTCTATGGGAAATGGTCAAATACAAACGTATTCTTATAACGATTTGTTAGGTGCATCTCTTGAGAAAAAAGATCTACAAGAATTTATTTCTTTATTCGATAATATTTATCCAATTTTATTATTTGTTATTGGATTCTTAGTGTACCTATTCCAATTATTCATCACTTTTGTAGGTGTGACTTTACTTGCGTTCATCGGTTCTGCTATGAGCGGTCAACGTAAACTATCCTATAAACAAGTTTGGACACTAACTGCATACAGCTACACAATCCCAACAATCTTCTTTATGATTATGGATGCATGTAAGATTGTCGTACCTGGATCAACATTCATCTATATCGCAGTTGTTTTAATTGTTCTGTACTTAACGATTAAAGAAGTTCCAAAACCGAAAGAAAAATAAGAACGAAAAAAAATGCCTAAATAGGCATTTTTTTTTTGGACAAGCATATATTCCTAGCAAAGGAGTGAAGAATATGAAGAGATTAGGTATATTCCTATTCGTGCTTGTTCTCGGTTATATATTTTATTACGATATAAAAATCGGTACTTTACCGATGTTAAGTTCATATAAAAAAACAACTGCTGCTCAAACGATTAAAAAAGAAAACACAGACAGTCAGCAGAATAAAGAGAACAAAACAGAAAAAGAAACGGATGTATCTTATAAAACAATTGAAGTAAAAACTGGTGAGACAGTTCTTTCTATTACAGAACAAATTAACAAGAAAAAAATTCCTTCCATAGAAAAAGTCATTGACGACTTTAAACAATTAAACAAAAGTACATCTGCTACAAAAATACAAATTGGAAAGTCTTATAAATTCCCCTTATATCAATAAGCTATCACTTAATCCTTGTCAATTACATAAAGGCGCTGATACAATAGTAAAAGTGAAACCGAGTACTTCGGTTTCTATAGCCCTATATCACGTATACTATCATTGATATGAGGGACTAAATAAGAAACTTCTTTTATAAGGAGAGCGATCTATTCGTGAATGAAATGACTCATCGTACAAAAACACGTCCAGTTAAAGTCGGTAATTTAACAATCGGCGGTAATAATGAATTAATTATACAAAGTATGACAACAACAAAAACACATGATGTTGAAGCAACAGTTGCTGAAATTAAGCGTTTAGAAGAAGCCGGCTGTCAAGTCGTCCGCGTTGCCGTTCCAGATGAACGCGCAGCAGATGCTATTGCTGATATAAAAAAACAAATCAACATTCCACTTGTTGCTGATATTCATTTTGATTATCGCCTTGCTTTAAAAGCAATTGAAGGCGGCATTGATAAAGTACGTATCAATCCAGGTAACATTGGTCGTCGCCATAAAGTAGAAGCTGTTGTAAATGCAGCAAAAGAGCGCGGTATTCCAATCCGTATTGGTGTAAACGCTGGTTCATTAGAGCGTCATATTTTAGAAAAGTATGGGTACCCAACTGCAGATGGTATGGTTGAGAGCGCGCTACATCATATTAAAATTTTAGAGGACCTAGATTTCCACGATATTATCGTATCTATGAAAGCCTCTGATGTTAACTTAGCAATTGAAGCATACGAGAAAGCTGCTCGTGCTTTTGATTATCCATTACATTTAGGTATTACAGAATCTGGAACATTGTTTGCCGGAACTGTAAAAAGTGCTGCTGGTCTTGGAGCAATCTTAAATAAAGGCATCGGAAATACACTACGTATTTCATTAAGTGCTGATCCAGTTGAAGAAGTAAAAGTTGCTCGTGAACTATTAAAATCATTCGGTCTTGCGTCTAACGCAGCAACACTTATCTCTTGTCCAACTTGTGGTCGTATTGAAATTGATTTAATTAGCATCGCTAACGAAGTGGAAGAATACATCTCTACACTTCAAGTACCAATTAAAGTTGCAGTACTTGGTTGCGCTGTAAATGGCCCTGGTGAAGCTCGTGAAGCTGATATCGGTATTGCCGGTGCACGTGGAGAGGGATTATTATTCCGTAAAGGGCAAGTCGTTCGTAAAGTACCAGAAGAAACAATGGTAGAAGAACTGAAAAAAGAAATCGACGTAATTGCTGCTGAAATGGCTGCTGAACGAGAAAAAGAAAAAGAGACACAAGAACAATAAAAAGAAGGTTGCCACAATATTTGTGAGCAACCTTCTTTTCTACGTAAAAAAGCTCGTCAGTTTAACCGACGAGCTTTTACTTTGCACATTTTGGACAACGACCATATATTTCAAACTTATGACCCGTTACTTCATAACCGGTAAAATCTTTATTCATAAAATCCATTGGGCAGGAAGTAATCTCTTTCGTTCCCCCACAATCCAAACAAATAAAATGATGATGATGTTCCATAATAGAACAAGTAAAACGAAAATGTTTTTCACCATTTAATTCCGTTTGTTCTAAAACACCAATCTCAGCAAAAACTGTTAAGTTACGATAAATCGTATCAAAACTAAGCCCCGGATAATCGTCCTTCATATGCTCTAAAACGTCTTTCGCAGTTAAATAACGATTATGTGCTGCAAATAATCTGAGCATCTCTTCTCTTTTTCCAGTATGTTTGTATCCTTTTTCTTTCATTAGGCGTAAAGCTTCTGTTAGATTCATACCTATCCCTACTTTATGCAGTTTTTTTCTTCTTCCATAAAATCGCACCGATTAAAATAAGAACTGCTATCATAACAATTGTACCACCTGGCGCTAGATCAAGTTGATACGAAGCAAACATTCCACCAATTACTGCAATTTCACCAAATAAAATGGAAAAGAAAATTGTTTGTTTAAATCCTTTAGCAATACGAATACTTGCTGCAACTGGTAACGTCATTAATGATGATACAAGAAGAACCCCCACTACACGCATTGATACTGCAATGACAAGAGCAACTAATATAATGAAAATAAAGTGAATCCATTTCGCTCTTAAACCAGTTGATACTGCGTATTCCTCATCAAATGATAATAGAAACAGCTCTTTATATAATAAAATAATTGTCGCAACAACAACAATTGCTACAATCCCAATAATAATTAAATCTGTACTTGTTACAGCACTGACACTACCAAATAAATAACTAAATAAGTCTGTGTTGAATCCATTTGCAAGTGAAATGAAAATAACTCCAACCCCCATACCTGCCGAAAGGATAATTGGAATTGCTAATTCTTGATAGTGCTTATATACAGTTCGTAACTTTTCGATTAGTAGCGCTCCACCAATCGAGAAAATCATCCCCATATATAAGGGGTTTAAAAACCCACCTGTAAAAATGGTTTTTTCAAGTAATAAACTTGCTGCAATACCCGATAACGTCACGTGACTTAATGCATCCGCAATAAGAGATAAACGACGAATAACAACAAACACACCAATTAGCGGTGCAACAAGTCCAATTAAAATACCTGCGTATAAAGAATTACGTAAAAAGTCATATTGTAAAAAATCTTGTATCATTATATCCTCCCGTGATGCTCATGTTCGTGTTCTAAACGATGAACATGATGTCCATATAAGACGGACATTTCTGCATCTTCTAACTCTCGGAACTTCTCTACATTTCCATGGAAATGTAGATGTTGGTTTAGGCATGCAACATGTGTTACTTTTTCAGTAACAGCTCCCATATCATGAGTAACAAGAATTAATGTGATCCCGAGCCTTTTGTTTAAATCCTCTAATATTTCGTAAAAACTTTCCACATTTTTCACATCGATTCCAACAGTAGGCTCGTCCAAAATAAGCAATTCAGGATCACTAACGAGCGCACGAGCAATAAATACACGCTGTTGCTGTCCACCAGAAAGCTCTCCAATGTTACGACCTTGAAACTCACTCATCCCTACATCAGCAATTGCTTTTTCTACCTTTTTCTTATCCTCTTTTGTGAAAAAGCGAAAAAGCCCTTTTTTCGAAACAAGTCCCATTGACACAACTTCAGAAACAGTTGCTGGAAAACCAGAATTGAAACTATTTGCCTTTTGGGATACATAACCAACTTTGTTCCATTCCTTAAACTTCTTACTATCAACGCCAAACACGCGAATGCTTCCTTCTTTTGGCTTTAAAACACCTAATAAACACTTAAGTAAAGTTGATTTACCTGAACCATTCGGTCCCACTAAACCTAAAAAAGCTCCCTTCGGAACTTGCAAATTAATATTTTCTAACACATTCCGATCTTCGTATCGGAATGTTAAACCTTCAATTTCTAATATATTATTCATAGCATCTCACCTATTTTAATTCAGAATGATTCCGATTTATATCTATTTGAATTATAGTACAGCTTATTATAGTTGTAAACCAATCTGCCTAAAATATATCTATTTTTTCAAGAAACCTTACTATTATAACAAAAAGCAGAGAAAAATTCTCTGCTTTCGAAAAATATTCCTATAAACTTTTTAGTGAATAGCCGATTTAAACTTACCACCATTTGTCTCTTGCGTGCTCATAATCGTAACAAACGCATTTTCATCAATTTCATGCACAATTGATTTTAACTTCGTCACTTCTAGACGCGTTACAACTGCATAAATAACTTCTTTTTCTTTATCCGTGTAACCACCTTTCGCTACAAGCTTTGTAGTTCCACGGCCAAGACGATGCAAAATCGCGTTTGATACTTCCTCATATTGATCAGATACAATTAAAACCGCCTTCGTTTCATCTAGCCCTTGAATTACTGTATCGATCGTTTTAAATGCGATATAGTACGTCATAACAGAATACATCGCTTGTTCCACACCAAACACAAATGCTGCCCATGCAAAAATAAATAAGTTCACAAACATTACGAATTCACCAACAGAGAACGGTAATTTCTTCGTTAATAAAATCCCCATAATTTCAGTTCCATCTAGCGATCCACCATGACGAATTACAAGTCCTACACCAAGACCTAAAATAAGACCACCAAACACTGTCGCTAAAATAGGTTCTGTTGTAAATGGTGGTACCGCATGTAACGTTGACTCAATGAAAGCTAATGCTACAATACCAAATGTCGAAGATAACATAAATGTTTTTCCAATTTGCTTATAACCGGAATACATAAATGGGATATTGAGAACAACGACTAAAGTAGAAAAACTTAACCACCAAATGTTAGGAGTAAGATAATCTAATATAAGAGAAATACCAATAATTCCACCATCAATAATTTTATTTGGCATTAAAAATAGTTCAATTGCTACCGCCGCGCATGCTGCTCCAAAAATAATCATAACTAAACGATAAATGAGATGAATAACACTTTCTTTTCGATGTTGCTTTTGCTCCATAAGTCCTCCCTTTACTCTTTTTCTGTAGTTTTGTCCTTATATTATAACATACGCTTCTTTTCCTCATGAAAAAAGAAACTCCATACGAATATGTACAAGCTATATGCTCATATATTTCGATAGAAGAACGCGTGAAGGAGGATAATAAGATGAACCTCATTAAACAAATTGTTAATAAAAAATTAAATCATATTTCTACAAAAGAGTTATTAAAATATAGCAAAGAATATGAAGTTCCCATTACAGCCGCACAAGCTGATCAAATCGTTTTACTTATGAAGGGTAAAAATATTAATATTTACGATAACAACGAGCGACTAGAGCTCTTAAAACAAATCGCAAAAGTAACTTCCCCTGCCACTGCCCAACAAGTAAATACATTATTTCAGCAACTACTAAAATAAGGAGGGGATTTCCCCCTCCTTATTGCGCTTTAATTTTTTCAAGAAGCCCTTCATCAAAAGTGCCGTTTTTCAGCATTTCGATTTCCAATTTGTATGGCGGCTTCTTATCTTTTTTATCTTCCCCTACATACGGTGTTTCAAGAATTTTTGGTACATGCATTAACTGTGGATGATGTACAATGTGATGCAATGCTTTATACCCAATGTGACCAAATCCAATGTTTTCATGACGGTCTTTTCCTGCTCCGCGTATATTTTTACTATCATTAATATGAAGTACTTGTAAACGATCTATACCAACGATCTTATCAAATTCGTTTAATACGCCGTCAAAGTCATTTACAATATCATATCCTGCATCGTGCGTATGACATGTATCAAAGCATACAGATAGCTTTTCATTATATTTTACACCATCAATAATTTTTGCAATTTCTTCAAAGCTACGACCGCATTCTGTTCCCTTTCCTGCCATCGTCTCTAACGCAATGTTAACCGTCTGTTCTGGCGTTAATACTTCATTAAGCCCTTTAATAATTTGTTGAATACCAGCATCCGCTCCAGCACCAACGTGCGCTCCTGGGTGAAGAACAATTTGTTTCGCTACACCTAATGCCGATGTTCTTTCAATTTCCATGCGAAGAAAGTCTACGCCTAATTGGAATGTTTCTGGCTTCGTCGTATTCCCAACATTAATAATATACGGCGCATGGACGATAATTTCCTCAATTCCGTTCAGCTCCATATGTTTTCTTCCTGCTTCTATGTTCAATTCTTCAATTGGTTTTCTTCGTGTATTTTGCGGTGCACCTGTATAAATCATAAACGTTGTTGCACCGTATGAAACAGCCTCTTCACTTGCTGCTAATAACATTTTCTTACCACTCATGGAAACATGAGATCCAATCTTTAACATACAATCACCTCTTCAATATACAATAGATATAATGATAGCATAATTTGTAGAAATATGTAGTGAATTGTTTGTTCACAAAAGATGCACTACACAAATTTATATGACTATTTATACAGACTATACTTTTCATTTAAATTAGCTGGATTAAGTGAAACTTTAATCAATACTTTTCTATCCATATTGATTACACCTCCCACAAATAGCGGGATAAAAAAAAGATAAGGGAAACCCCTTATCTTTTTTTATTGCCATATTTTTTCTTCACTTTGTCACGTTCTGTTGCAAGTTTACGTTTATAGTTTGGTTTTACTTTTTTCGGTTTTTTAATAACTTTCGTTGCCATAACATCAAGTTCGTCATTTGGTTTTTTACGGCTCTTACGACGACGACGCTCACCTAAATCGGCCCACTCATCTCCGCGTAAATCTACATGCTTGAACTCAATATGACGTTGTTTTTCTAAACTATCTAACGCTTCTTCGTTTGCTGGATCATATATCGTCACTGCAATACCAGAATGCCCCGCACGTGCTGTTCTTCCAACGCGGTGAACGAAGAAATCTAAATCTGATGGTAGCTCATAGTTAATAACATGGCTAATCCCTTCAATATCAATACCACGTGCTGCTAAATCAGTCGCAACAATATATTGGAATTCAAGGTCACGAATTTGTTTCATCATTTTTTTACGATCACGTGGTGATAAATCCCCGTGAATTCGTCCAACTTTTAAGCCGCGTTCCATTAATCCATCAGCAACTTGGTCTGCCATCTTTTTCGTATTCGTGAAAACAACTGCTAAATACGGTTTAAATTGAAGTAGCATTTTATGCACTAAATCAATTTTATTACGATGTTTAGAAGGCACTAAATAGTGTTCAATGTTTCCAGCTGCAACTTGTTTTGGATTGATATGAATATGCTCTGGATTCTCCATATACTTCTTCAGAAACGGTTTTAGTTTTTGAGGAATTGTTGCAGAGAAAACTAACATTTGCAAGTTTTTAGGCATGCGTGCTGCAATTTTATCTACATCATGAATGAATCCCATATCAAGCATTAAGTCTGCTTCATCGACAATAATCGTATTTGCTTTATGAACAAATAATGCTTGCTCTTCTACTAAATCTTTAATACGTCCTGGTGTTCCAACTACGATATGAGGTTGTTTTTTCAACTTTTCAATTGAGCGTTGTTTATCAGTTCCACCAATTAAACAACGTGCTGTAATCATTTGGTCTTCCGCACAAAACTTTGTTAATTTCACGATTTCTTCGTAAATTTGTTGTGCTAACTCACGAGTAGGCGCTGTAATAACAAGTTGTACTTCTTCACGACTTGCATTAATTCTGTTTAATGTAGGAAGTAAGTATGCATGTGTTTTCCCAGAACCTGTTTGGGATTGTCCAATTACACTTACACCTTTTTTCACGACCGGGAAAATTTTCTGCTGAATTCCTGTCGGCTCTGTAAAGCGTAGTTCACGAACTGCATCTATTAAAAATGGTTTAAAATCATACTGTGTAAAAGTTTGTTGTGTCATAAGTTACACCTTCTTTCTAAAATTTCTACTGCGCGCACAAATCAGTCAAGTCTACATTATATCGAAATCTACAAGTAAAATCCATCTTTAGTTTAGGTTTTCACTTCAAAAACTAACCTTCTTCCCTTTTATTGCATATTGTATGTGTATATACCTAACTGAAGAAAGGAGGATTTCTCACATGTTTCCGAAATCCCCTACAAGGCAAATGTATCCGAATCCAGGGCAACAACCTTATACACCATATCCAATTCCACAACTACCACCAATGGCACAAAAAAAGAAAGGTTTTCTTGCTAAGCTTTTTAAAAAACACGATCCAACCGAGCCTTTTATGCAAATGGTTCCACCTTACCGACAAATGGAGGGGCAACCGATGATGCATCAGCAACCACCACCGCCACAATATCAACAGCAATATCAGCAGCAATACCACCAACAATATCAGCAGCAACATCCACAATATCAACCATACATGCAGCAACACCCTGAGCAAATGATACCGCCTCAAATGTATGAATCAAATGAAACGCGCGGCGGCGCAACTACAGCTGCGGCAACAGCAAGCAGTGGCATCGGCAGTTTCTTTTCGAACTTAATTTCAAATCCCACTAATATGATAAACAACATCGAAAAAGTATCCCAAGTCGTTCAATCTGTAGGTCCTGTCGTCGAACAGTATGGTCCTATTATGCGTAGTCTACCAAGCATTGTTAAAATCCTCACCTCTGGAAAAAGTACGGAAGAAAATCAAACGGAAAATGTAACAGAGCCAGTTGAGGTAGAAAGTCCGCCTCCTGCACCTCAAAAAAAGAAACGAAAACGAAAGAAAATAGTGATTGAACCTGTAATAGAAAAAGAGTTACCGAAAGAACCAGTTCAACAAACAGCAACAAAACCAAAACTATATGTGTAACAATCCTTTGTTTTCTATCCACTCCTCCTTTATAATGTAAAAGACTATGCACAAAAGTATCCCTTGTTTAGAAGGAGAGGATTACTCATATGAAAATTGTTAAAATTTCCCCTCGTGGTTATTGCTACGGTGTTGTCGATGCAATGGTAATTGCACGTAATGCTGCATTAGATAAATCATTGCCGAGACCCATTTATATTTTAGGTATGATTGTTCACAATAAACATGTTACAGACGCTTTTGAAGAAGATGGAATCATCACATTAGACGGTCCAAGTCGCTTAGAAATTTTAGATAAAATTGATTCTGGTACTGTTATTTTCACAGCACACGGTGTTTCTCCAGAAGTTAAACAACGCGCAAAAGAAAAAGGTTTAACAACAATCGATGCCACTTGCCCAGATGTTACCAAGACGCATGACCTTATCGAAGCTAAGAAAGCGGAAGGGTATCATGTCATTTATATCGGTAAAAAAAATCATCCAGAGCCAGAAGGCGCAGTTGGTATTGCACCTGACATCGTTCACCTTATCGAAAGAGCCGATGATTTAAAAACATTAGAAATCCCAACAGATAAAATTTTAGTAACAAATCAAACAACGATGAGTCAATGGGATGTTCAACATTTAATGGAGGACATTCAAAAAAAATTCCCAACAGCAGAATTCCATAAAGAAATTTGTTTAGCTACTCAAGTTCGCCAAGAAGCTGTCGCTAAACAAGCTGATGTTGCAGACTTAACAATTGTTGTTGGTGATCCGAAAAGTAACAATTCAAATCGCTTAGCACAAGTATCACAAGAAATCGCGGGTACAAAAGCATATCGAGTTGCTGATGTAAGCGAAATTCAATTAGAGTGGCTACAAGGTGTAGAAAACGTAGCTGTTACAGCAGGTGCTTCTACTCCAACGCCAATTACGAAAGAAGTTATCGCTTTCTTAGAGCAATATGACCCAATGAATCCCGCTACATGGGAAAGAGTTCGAAAAGTACCGTTACAAAAAATATTACCTCGCGTGAAAGTGAAAAAAGAACAATAATAAAAACCGTTGCTTACATGAGCAACGGTTTTTATTTTTCTTATACAAATATAAATGGATCTGTATGTAACTGCGAAGCATGAATGTGTACATTGAGTTTCTTTGCATCCACTTTTTCTTGTAATTGCTTTTGCACACCTTGTTTCATTACTTTTTCAACATTATGTCCTGGGTCAACTATATTTAAACCGAGCATCATCGCATCATGAGCAACATGATAGTACATGTCACCAGTTACATATACATCTGCTCCTTTAAATTTCGCTTGGTTTATATATTTATTACCATCTCCACCAAGTACAGCTACTTTACGCACTTTATCATCTAACTTACCGACAACTCTTGCGCCCTTCACGTCTAATGATTGTTTCACATGTTCTGCAAATTGGCCAAGCGTCATTTCTTCTTGTAAGTATCCTATTTTTCCTAGGCCTAACGTTTCACCTTTATTATCAAGCGGATACACATCGTACGCTACTTCTTCATAAGGGTGCGCCGTTACCATTGCTTTAATCACTTTCCGCTGTAAGGAAGCTGGAATAATCGTTTCGATTCGCACTTCTTCTACACGTTCTAACTGTCCAGTTTCCCCGATATAAGGATTTGTCCCCTCTTGAGGTACAAATGTGCCTGTACCCTCGCTACTAAACGTACAGTGGCTATAATTGCCGATATGACCAGCACCTGCGTCTCCTAATGCTTTCCTTACTTCTTCTGCATGAGTGACTGGCACAAACACAACAACTTTTTTCATTTCTTCTGCATATGTCGGTGCCAAAACTTCTGTATTTTGCAATCCTAACGCCTCAGCAAGTAAATCGTTTACCCCGCCCTTAGCAACATCCACATTTGTATGCGCTGCATAGATTGCAATATCATTTTTAATACACTTTTCAATAATTTTCCCATACACCTTATCTGTATGAATCGCTTTTAACGGGTTAAAAATTAAAGGATGATGAGCAATAATGACATTTGCCCCTAATTGAATTGCTTCATCCACAACTTCTTCCGTTACATCTAGCGCAATCAATACGTGCTGCACGGGTTTATTAAGCGCTCCAATCTGCAGACCAATCTTATCTCCTTCCATCGCCAAATGCTTCGGATACATACTTTCAAATAAAGAAATAATTTCATGGCCATTTGGAATTTTACTCATGATAAAACCTCCCCTATCATTTTCATTTTCGCTTCTACTTCCCCACGCTTCGCTTTTGTTTCTTCAGAATCAGCCGCACGTTCTAACTGTTTTAAAATATTTTGGAAGTTTTTTAATTCTCCTTCCCATTTTTCTACGAAAGCTTCACTTTTTTCTGTTATTAAAAATGGTCCCATAAACAATTCAGCTTGTTTATTTTCAGAGTAAGGCGCTGCAACATTTCCGCGCTCCCCTACTAAAATTTCGTAAATTTTCCCATCTTCTTTTACGATTTTTTCATGGATAAGCTCCCAACCATTCTCAATAAACCATTCACGAATATGATGCGCTGCAATATTAGGCTGTAAAATTAAACGCGTTACACCTTCTAATTTTTCTTTACCACTTTCTAAAATGTCACGAATTAACGCTCCGCCCATTCCGGCAACCGTAATTACATCTACTTCTCCTGGTGCGATAACCGCTAATCCATTCCCTTTACGTACATCTACTTTATCTTGTAAACCACTTTCAGCTACAGTTGCTTGCGCAGAGCGAAATGGTCCATCTACAACCTCTCCTGCAACTGCTTTTGTAGCAATATTATTTATAATTGTATAACACGGTAAATACGCATGATCCGATCCAATATCAGCAACTGTAGATCCTACTGGTATTTCACGTACAACTTCTTCTAATCGTTTTGAAAGCTTTACTTCATTCATGTATTTCCATTACTCCTTCTCTTGTCAGTCTGTCTCCATGATAATGAATTTATAGTAGTTGTTGCAAGCCCATAACAACAATTCACCGCTCTATCATTCATCGTATTTTAGAAAATATAGAAAAACAAGCCCTTTGCATAAGCAAAAGGCTTGTCATACGGAACTTTATTTTTTCTTCGATAACCAATCAGCTACTTTAGCGGCTTGATCAGCTGGAACTATATTGGCAGGCATATTGCCTTTTCCTTTCGAAAGAATTTCTTTAATTTCATCCTTTGAAAGTTTCCCACCAATTTTTTGTAAGTTAGGTCCAACTGCCCCTTGTAACTGATCACCATGGCAGCTCGTACAGCTTTGCTTCACAATATCTTCTGGTTTTGATGCCGTTTGTGCTGGCTTCCCGCCATTTTTTGCATCAGCTAACTCTTTAGATTTATTTAGCCCCTGAAATGAAAATACAAACATAACGATAATACCCAATGCTGCAATAAGAGCGAACGGAATCAGCGGATTACGTTTCATATCTCTTCTCCCCCCTCTATACCCCTAAATAGTTAGATGATTCAGTCATTTATATTGTACTTGAAAACGCTCTATCAGAAAAGAGCAAACTACTACTTGTTAAAAATATTCCATAAATTCAGTTTATTGTTTTTTATTGTCATATCGCTTATTATTTCGATAATTATTAACGTTTCTCATCATATTTTTCGCTTTTCTACATATATTTTTGTATATAATAAACAAAATTAATCGAAAAATCGAAAAATGAGCATTTGCAAATCAAAAGACAATTCTGTAAAATAAATTACAAGAAATTGTAATCGTTGCCCATAGCTAAATTTTAACAAAAATTAACAAAATAAAAAAGTTTACTTCACAAAAGTGAAGTAAACTTAAAAAATAACCTATTCTAAGAAATCCTTAAGACGCTTACTACGGCTTGGATGTCTTAATTTGCGAAGTGCTTTTGCTTCAATTTGACGAATACGCTCTCTCGTTACGCCGAATACTTTCCCAACTTCTTCAAGCGTACGAGTTCGTCCATCATCTAAACCGAAACGAAGACGTAGAACATTTTCTTCACGATCTGTTAGTGTATCTAACACATCTTCTAATTGTTCTTTTAGCAATTCATAGGCTGCATGGTCCGCAGGCGATGTTGCTTCTTGGTCTTCAATAAAGTCACCTAAATGGGAGTCATCTTCTTCACCAATTGGTGTTTCAAGAGAAACTGGCTCCTGTGCAATTTTTAAGATTTCACGTACTTTTTCTGGAGCAAGATCCATTTCTTCACCAATCTCTTCAGGAGATGGTTCGCGACCTAAATCTTGTAATAATTGACGTTGTACACGAATTAACTTATTAATCGTTTCAACCATATGAACTGGAATACGAATTGTTCGCGCTTGGTCTGCAATGGCACGTGTAATAGCTTGGCGAATCCACCAAGTTGCATACGTACTAAATTTGAAACCTTTACGATAATCGAACTTTTCAACAGCTTTAATTAGACCCATATTACCTTCTTGAATTAAGTCTAAGAAAAGCATACCACGGCCTACATAGCGCTTTGCAATACTTACTACAAGACGTAAGTTTGCTTCTGCAAGACGACGTTTCGCTTCTTCATCGCCTTCTTCAATACGCGTTGCAAGTCGAATTTCTTCTTCTGCAGATAGTAAGTCTACACGACCAATTTCTTTTAAATACATACGAACAGGATCGTTGATTTTAACCCCAGGTGGTACACTTAAATCATTGAGGTCAAACTCTTCTTCTGTTTTTGTAATTTGGCGATTATTAGGGCCTTCTTCGTTGTCATTATCACCAACTAAATCAATGCCTTGTTCACCTAAATATTCATAGTATTCATCCATTTGATCGGATTCAATTTCAAATCCATTCATGCGTTCTGCAATCTCTTCATATGTAAGAACGCCACGTTTTTTTCCGAGCTCAGTGAGTTGTTCTTTCACTTGCTCAAGGGTCATTTCAGTTTCAATTTGTTTAGAACGAGCTGGTTTGTCAGCCATCTGTTCCCCTCCTTACGCGAGATACAAACATTCATTATACTAAAACTTTATCAAAAAAGCTATTTTCTCGCTTTTTGATTTTGTAAATATGCTACATAATATTTAGCAGCCTCTACAGGATCTGTTTTTTCCATTTGTTTCACTTTAAAGATAATTTCCATCTTTTCAAGTTTTTCCTGATGCCGTCTAAGCGTCTCCAAATGGCCTTGCAACACTTCTTCTGTGTATTCTGGATTAATAAATTCATCCGTCGAAATATCAGTGATAATATTTTTCAACTTTTCATCAGAGAGCCAACTTAAAAATGTTCCAACTGAAGGTTCATTTCCCTTTTCATAATATGCGTATAGTTCATATAAAATCCCTTTATGTTCTTCTGTATGAAAATCTTCTATATGGGATTCCATACGAACAGCTACTTCTGCACTTTGCAACATATGGTAAATAATTTCTCTTTCCGCTCTTTCAAAACCTGTTAACTTCGGTTTTGTTTGAACGACTTGAGACGGTTTAGCAACCTGCTTTATTTGTTTTTGCTGTACCTTTTGTTCTTTGCGATATTGGTGCAATTGGTTCAAAAGTGTTTCCATTGAATACGAAAATTCTTGCGATAATGACTTCAAATATGACTCTGCCTGCATCGCATCTTGTAACAACGATAACTCTTTTAAAACACTCTTCACATATTCTTCTTTGCCAGACTCATCTTGCAAATTTTTCCCTAAACGCAAATAATTTATTTTAAAACCAACAAAACTCACACTTGATTTCACAAGATTTTCAAAAGCAGTAGTCCCATATTGTTGCACATATTCATCAGGATCAAGCTTATCTGGCAAGGATGTGACTTTCACTTGGCAACCAACTTTTAGCAATAATTGCCCTGCTTTCATCGTCGCTTCTCGCCCTGCTTTATCACCATCATAGCAAAGAACAACAGTTTCAACGTTACGTCGCAGAAGTTTTGCTTGTTCTTCAGTTAAAGCTGTTCCCATTGTCGCAACAGCTTCTTCCACACCACTTTTTACCGCAGCTAGTACATCGGCATATCCTTCGAAAAGAACCACTTGCCCACGCTTTCTAATAAACGGTCTTGCTTGGTGGAAGTTATACAACAATTTACTTTTGTGAAAAATCGGTGTTTCAGGGCTATTTAAATATTTCGGAGTGTCATCTCCTAACGCCCTTCCACTAAACGCTATCACCTTACCTTGTAACGTATAGATCGGAAACATAACTCTTCCACGGAAGCGATCATAATGACTACCATCCTTCTCACTTCTTATTAGAAGGCCAGCTTGTTCCATACTAGACAGCGATAAACCTCTTTTTTGTAAAATTTTCGTCGCTGCATCCCAAGCAGGTGATGCATAACCAATTTCAAACTTCTCAATCATCTCTTTCGTAATACCACGGTTTAATAAATATGAAAGTGCTTCATTTCCCTCTTCCGTATTTACTAATAAATGATGATAATACTTTTTCAATAATTCATGAGCTTGTTGCATGATGACAGTGTCATCAGATATGTCTTCTTGTTGTCCTTGCCCTGATGTATACTCTGCAACCGCAATTCCATTTCTTTCGCCTAGCTTTTGAACAGCCTCGGTAAAAGCCAGTCCTTCCATTTTCATTAGAAAGGAAAATACATTTCCACCTTCTCCACATCCGAAGCAATGAAAAATTTGCTTATCAGATGAAACAGAGAATGAAGGAGAATTCTCACCATGAAATGGACAAAGGCCGAAATAGTTACGCCCCTGTTTTCTAAGTTGAACGTATTCACCAATGACTTCTACAATATCGGATGATGTCCGAATCTGTTCAACAACTTCTTCGGGAATTCTGTTCCCCATAACTCCATCTCCGTGTCGTATTTTGTATTCGATATAAATTAAAAAATTCCTTTATAATTCGACAATATTTTTCTAAACTTGTTAGAAAGTGTTGCCGATTACATTGTATAAACGATTTTGAACCTTTCCTATAGGTCCTTTATCTGCATAAATCGCATATACATACTTGCTATATAAAATTGTATACATTCGCTCATCTGTTACAAATGTATCTCTTAGAAACAATACATATACACCTTTTTATAAGAAGAGTAGCAAGCCACATATACTGTTTGATCTTGAGATTTGTAACTTTTTCATGTTGATCCATATAACGATCAACTCCATTTTGTTCAGTATCTACAAAGATCCAATTGCCTTGCTATTTCCTTAAAGGATGAGCATATGATGCGACAAACAAAATTCCGACATGAAATTCCACTCCAACTTGCACAATTTCAGCCTTCACGGGATATACATCTACACCAACTAATATGTTGTTGATGCTTTGCATATTTCTGTATTCTACATCCCTTCTGCGAATCCTTCCATAATGTGCGTTTTCTTGTATAGATTTTGTCGATTTAACGTAATTACATGTCTTTTTCGTAAATCCTATCCCTAGTTTATTCTGAAAAATTAAAGTCTAAACGTAAAATATAGGTTTTTATCACAATTTTTTATTATAATATATTTTCTTCAACTACGCTACATATCCCTTTATTTTTTCATCTTACATTTCAGGATGACAAACTCACACCTTGAATATACTAAAAGACAAAGGAGTATAAGTATAACCATTACACTACAATCTATTACAAAATCCATAGGTATCATATTTCACACGAGCGAAAAAAGCACATTCACCTTTGGTAAATGTGCTAAAACATTTTTTGGTTTTGCACTGCATTCACAATAATATTTGCTGTTTCTTCAATCGCTTTATTCGATACATCGATTACTTGGCAATTTATTTTACTAATTACTTCCTCAAAATGATTAATTTCTTCTTGAATACGATTAATATTTGCATATGTTGCTCCATCACTTAATCCAAGTGATTTTAATCGTTCTTTTCGAATATGATTTAACTTATCTGGCGTAATTTTCAAACCGAAACATTTTTCTTTTGCCACTTGATATAGTTCTTCAGGTGGGTCAACTTCTGGCACGAGTGGTACATTCGCAACTTTCAAGCGTTTGTTATGAGCTAAATATTGGGAAAGTGGTGTTTTTGATGTACGCGAAACACCAATCAACACGATATCCGCTTTTAAAATACCTCGTGCATCTCTGCCGTCATCATACTTCACAGCAAACTCAATCGCTTCAATCTTTTTAAAGTATTCTTCATCTAACCTACGGACAACGCCTGGCTCATATCTCGGCACTTGCCCCGTAATTTCTTCTATTTGATCAATAAGAGGGCCGATAATATCGTATGCCTCTACCCCTTCTTTTGCAGCCTCTGTTACTAAATATTTGCGCATATCAGGCTTAACTAACGTAAAACATATAAGTGCTTGATTACTCTTAGCAATCGAAATCACTTCTTTTAATGTCCCTGTATCTTCTACATATGGTACACGTCTAATATCAGGAGCAAACGGGAATTGCCCCATTGCTGCTCGAACAACCAAATCAGCCGTTTCCCCTACAGAGTCAGATACGACATATACGATTTTATTATCCATTACATTACCTCACTTTAAACAAATTACACTTATTCGTTATTTACTAAATTTACAAACGCACGTGTAATATTTGTTTTTGTAATTCGCCCAATCACTTCTAAACCTTGTTTCGTATCTTTTACAACTGGCATTGCATCAATCTGTCTTTCTATTAATTCCATCGCAATATCATATAAAGAATCCTCTCTACGACACATCGCAATGTTTGGCATCCTTGTCATGATAATATTAACCGGAAGAGAGGTTAAATCCTGCTTTCCTAAGCTCGCTCTTAATAAATCTTTACGAGACACAACACCAACTAATAGAGTCATCTGATCTACAACGAACAATGTACCAACGTCCTCTAAAAACATCGTACAAATTGCATCGTATACGGAAACATTTTTATCAATTACAACCGGTCTAGATTGATAATCTTGTACTTTAATTTTCTTAACAGCTTCAGATAATAGCTGCCCCCCAGTTTTACCCGTATAAAAATAACCTACGCGTGGACGTGCTTCTAAATAACCAGCCATCGTTAAAATTGCTAAGTCTGGTCTTAGCGTCGCACGTGTTAGACCCAATTGCGCTGCAATTGATTCCCCTGTAATAGGACCGTGATCTTTTACAATCTGAATGATATGTTCTTGCCGTTTATTCAGCTCTATGATAATCACCACCTTTAATGCACAACGAAAAAAGTTATACTATCTCTTAAATATTATATACTAAATATGCTATTCGAAAAAGAAAGTATGTAAAAAGGACCGTATACGGCCCAAAATTATATTTGAAACTTATCAAGTTGTTCTAAAAAACGTCTTGATTTCAAATAAATTCCGCAATATTCATCATAATATGTATTCAATACTAAACGCATTTGTTTTTTTGTGCTATCCTTTACCGATACATTTCCGAGCCTATGTAAATCGAAATGGAAGAAAAGACGTAATAATTTATGAACAGCTTCTCCTACCGGTATACGATACGGGTCTTGCTCTGCATGACGTGAGCACAGAAAACCGCCTTCCCTAACGGAGAAGGCGACAAAGTCTGTTTCTTGATGACAAATCGCACATGTATCAAAGTACGGGCGCATCCCTAATACCGGAAGCATTTTCGTTTGATAAATTAATGATAATACTTCTGGATCAACACCCTCACACATATAATGCAACGTTTGATATAACATTTCAAATAAATACGGATTATGTTTTTTATCTTCTGTTGCTTTATCAGTTAATTCAACAATAAATGATGCATAAGCAGTTAAAAATATATCCTCGCGAATTTCTTTCATAGTTGAAATAATCTCGCCTTGTTGCAATGTTCCAAGCCCAGATCCCATTTGAATAAGAAACTGGCCATGTGTCATTAATTGCGACACAGATGCTAATCGGCTTTTCGGTTTTTTTGCCCCTCTTGCCATTGCACTTACCTTACCAAGTTCTCTTGAGAATATTGTAACAATCTTGTTCGTTTCTCCGTAATCTGTCGTACGGATAACGATGCCCTCAACTTTTTGAAACATGTTCGTCACCATCCAAGGTTTGAACAAAACGGGTCAAGAAATTGGAGAGTCTAGATGCGCTAGCTCCTCTTCATGTTGATCCATCTCATCGTTTACGTCTTTTTCCATTTCTTTCAAAAGCAAGTACGTTTCAATGCTTCCTGTTTTGGAGAAAAACTTCCAGGTAAAATCTAGCATAAGAATCCACCTTTCTCAATAAGCGTAGCCTATAAACCAATTTCCTTTGTTGTTATTAAATTGACCCATTTTGTCCATTTTCATGTGAGAAAAATTTTTCCTAATTTATCAAAGTTCATAAAAACCAATAATCAGTGGATGAACCAACCATCCACTGATTACAGCTTGACTCTATTTTAGTACTCATCCTCGCGGAAACCTAGGTCACGAAGCTGAGACATTTTATTACGCCAATCTTTTTGCACTTTTACCCATACTTCTAAAAATACTTTAGAACCAAGTAGCGCTTCAATATCAAAACGAGCTCGCTTACCAACTTCTTTTAACATTTTCCCTTGTTTTCCGATGATGATTCCTTTTTGTGATGCACGTTCAACAACAATCGTTGCATTTATATAAACTGCCCCGCCCTCACGCTTTTGAATCGCATCGATAACAACAGCCACAGAATGCGGCACTTCTTCACGTGTTAAATGTAGTACTTTCTCACGAATAAGCTCTGCAATAATAAATCTCTCCGGATGATCCGTTACTTGATTATCTGGATAGTATTGTGGTCCTTCTGGTAAATACTTTTTAATTGTTCCAATTAAAGCGTCCACATTATTACCGTCTAACGCAGAAATTGGTACAATCTCTGCAAACTCATGTAGTTTACGATATTGATCAATTAACTCTAGTAATTGCTCTGGATGAAGTTGGTCAATTTTATTAATTACTAAAAATACTGGTTGTTTCGTTTCTTTTAACTTCTCGATGATGAATTCTTCACCACGACCAAAGCCTTCGACAGCATTAACCATAAACAGAACGATATCAACTTCTTTTAATGTCGTTTGCGCCATCTTCACCATGAAGTCGCCTAGTTTATGTTTAGGTTTATGTATTCCTGGTGTATCAATGAAAATAACTTGTGCATCATTTTCTGTATATACACCTTGAATTTTATTACGAGTCGTTTGTGGCTTATCACTCATAATAGCAATTTTCTGGCCGATAATACGATTTAAAAATGTAGATTTCCCAACATTCGGTCTGCCAATAATAGAGACAAAACCTGATTTATAACCTTTTCTATTCATGTAAATCCTCCGCTAAAAATGCTCCTGGTAACAACTCTCCGACTGTCGTCTCTTGAACGTCACCATGTAAATTTGTTAAGTATACTTTCGTATCCTGTTTACATAATTCTACCATAACTTGTCGACATGCTCCACAAGGAGGTACTGGGCGCTTTGTATCTGCTACAACCGCAATGGCTACAAATTCTTTATCTCCTTCAGAAACCGCCTTAAATAAAGCTGTTCTTTCAGCACAATTACATAAGCCATATGATGCATTCTCAACATTACATCCACGATATACTTTTCCATCGCGCGTTAATAGTGCTGCACCTACTTGAAATTTAGAATATGGTACGTACGCTTGTTTACGCGCTTCGATTGCTTCTAGAATTAATTGTTTACTATTCATATTCCCGCATCCTTCCTGTTCACAGCTATGAAGAGGTACACTCTCTCATTAAAGCCCCTTACGGCACTTCCAAAGCTTAATAAAAGCTTCGGAATGCAACTATACCATATACGGTAAAAAGATAATAGCACCAATTATAACAGCTATAATTGCAAACAATAAAACCGCTCCTGCCGCAACATCCTTTGCAATTTTTGCAAATGGATGAATATCGGCAGTCGCTAAATCTACTGTTTTTTCCACAGCCGTATTTACCATTTCTAAACTCATTACACTCCCTATTACAATAAGTAATATCATCCACTCTGTTCTCGTAATATGGAAATAAAAGCCGCAGCATATAACAATGACTGCGGCTAAATAATGGATTTTCATATTTCGCTCATGACGAAAACAAAAGAATATACCAGCTATAGCATATCCAAAACTATCTATAAGTTTTCCTTTTTTCATCGTCCTAATCCAAAAGCTTCTAAAATTTCTTTTTGTCTTCCGAACATTTCTTTTTCATCTTCTTCTGTCATGTGATCATAACCAAGTAAATGTAAAAAGCCATGTAATGCCAAAAATCCAAGTTCACGATCGAAAGAATGTCCGTACTCTTCAGCTTGCTCTTTCGCCCTTGGAATAGAGATAATAAGATCACCTAACATGCGTGGCATCTCTGCACCAACAATCTCCATTTCTCCTTCTCCCATTTCTTCCATCGCAAAGGATATTACATCTGTAGGTTGATCTTTATCTCGGTAATCACGATTAATTTCTCTAATGCGCTCATTATCTACAAATGTCACCGATACCTCCGCACCATCCTCGATATTTTCCATTTGAGCTGCTTTTTCTAACACTTCACGAATTAAACTCATATACGCTTCTTTTACTTCTTCTGTTTCATCAATAAAATCAATTAACAAACTCATTCTTTCTCCTTTTCTTCCGGAAGTTCCGGATATGTAATACGCGAATGGAAAATACCATTTAACGTTTCACACAACGTTTTTCCAACGATTTGTAGTTCCTTAAACGTCAAATCACATTCACTAAATTGACCGTCTTGTAGTCGATCTTTAATAATACTTTGCACCAAATTATTAATTTGTTCTGGCGTTGGGTGATTCATAGAACGTACCGCAGCTTCTACACTATCAGCAATACCAACAATTGCCGATTCTTTCGAAGTTGCTTTTGAACCTGGATAACGGAACATCTCTTCTGTATATTTTTCTTTATCTTCTTTAATAGCTTTATAATAAAAATATTTCAGTAACGTTGTACCGTGATGTTGCCCAGCGATATCAATAATTTCTTGTGGAATATGATATTCTTCGAGCATTCTTACTCCATCCGTTACGTGAGCAATTATAATATCTTTACTCGTTACAGGATCTAATTTATCATGCGGGTTTTCAATTCCCATTTGGTTTTCAATAAAAAATTGCGGTTGTACTGTTTTTCCTACATCATGATAATATGCCCCTACACGCGCTAATACACCATTTGCCCCGACTGCTTCACAAGCAGCCTCAGAAAGATTCGCTACCATTACACTATGATGATATGTCCCTGGCGCTTCTAACAAAATTCTGCGTAAAAGCGGATGATTTGGACTTGATAGTTCCATAAGCTTCATGCTTGATACGATTCCAAGTCCACTTTCTAAATATGGTAAAATCCCCATAGCCAAAACGGATGATATAATCCCTGAAAGTGAAGCCATTAATAATTGCGTACCAATTTCAAGAGGCGAAAAATTCCCATTACGTAATAATAAGAGCGCCGCCAATACGACTACATTTAATACAGAAACGAGTATACCAGCTTGTAAAATCATTGTACGACGATTTTTTTCTCGCAAGAAAATACTAACCGATAATGAACTTAACAATACGTAAATCCCTACACTATAATTTAATGTACTCGTTACTCCTTCATTAAACATAATACTTCCGCATACAGAAAAAATCATACTCGTTAAAAAGACAAATCGATCACCAATCATTAGTTTTACAAGTATTGTTCCCATCGCAACTGGGACAACATATGCAATCCCCGCGTATTCAAGTTTTTGAAACAAACTAATGATTTTCATTAAGACGATTGTGATAGACAAAATTGTAATATACGCTAAAACATACGGTCTATCTTCTCTTTTTCTCTTTAAAAATAATTCAAATTGTTTATGCATAAAGTATAGTAACACACCAATGAGTACCGCTAATCCAACATAAGGTTGAAAGCCGTTCCCTTTTTCTAACAAACCAACTAATTTCAACTGATTATACACATCACTTGAAATTGTTTCACCTTCTCTAACAAGAACTTGTCCTTGAAGAATATAAACAGGTGGAACTAAATCTTCCTCTGCTTTTCTCTTCTCTTTCGTTAAGATCGGGTCATAAAAATAGTTTGCTGAAATTGCATATCTTCCTAGCGCCTTAATTGACTCTTTTAAACCATTATCAACATTAACACTATTCATCTCACTTACATATCGTTCTTTCGCATCTTTCAATTCGTCCATTTTAATATGCTCAGTCATGATACTATTAATCGCTGTGACCGCAGCATCTTTCGCTAATACTAATTGGCTCGAATCTGCATTAATCAAACTTAGTAAGTTTGAATCAGATAATTCTTTCGTTAAGTCAGCGGGTAGTTTCTTTTTTAACTTCTCCACTTTCTCAGCATCAGTCATCTTTTTTTGATCATCCGGTCCAACAGCTTTAATCTCTTGCACCACTTCATCCACTTTAGCAAAGACGTCATTCACAATATCAACTTTGTTTTGTTTATACTCACTTTTATATGTATATTGATCTTCAACTTTTGTAGCGGCTTCTTTTTTCTTTTTATCCGTTGTAACTTTATCTTCAATTTTTATAGGAGAATGGATTGTCTTTTTCGCAATAGAATACATATTAACATCTAATTGCTCTGGTTTTACATTATTCATAAGCGCAAAAAACAGCACTGCTCCTAATACAACGTAAGAAATCCAACTTAGTTTTTTCGAATGTTGTAAATTACGAAACCACTTAGAAATTTCTTGAGATCTTGACATGATTTCAATACCTTCTCCTCTCCAGAAATAAAGTGAAACTATTTATAGCTTTCATTTCTTCTACCAAACGATACTTTGAGGCAACATTTTATACACTAGTACCTATAGTTTATTTTCCTTATCTTTCATGATAGTAAAAAATATGACGTTCGCCAACCTTATCATACAAAAAGAAATGATCCTGACAAATAGGATCATTCCATTTTATCATATGCCTCAATAATACGTTGCACCAATGGATGTCTCACAACGTCCGTTTGTTCTAATGTAATAAATGACAGACCTGATACACCAGATAAAATATTAGCAGCTATAGATAGCCCTGATTTTACCCCTTTTGGCAAGTCTACTTGTGAAGGGTCCCCTGTAATAACCATTTTAGAACTAAAACCTAATCTTGTTAAAAACATTTTTATTTGAGCACCCGTTGTATTTTGAGCCTCATCTAAAATAACAAATGAATCATCAAGCGTACGCCCCCTCATATAAGCAAGCGGCGCGATTTCAATTACTCCTCGCTCCATCATACGCTGCGTATATTCTTGTCCAAGAATATCATGTAAGGCATCATATAATGGGCGTAAGTATGGATCTACCTTCTCTTTCAAATCCCCTGGTAAAAAACCTAAATTTTCTCCAGCTTCTACAGCAGGTCTTGTTAAAATAATTTTCTTTACATACCCTTGTTTTAAAGCCCTCACAGCCATTACTACAGCTAAGTATGTTTTTCCAGTTCCTGCAGGCCCTATCCCAAAGACAATATCATTCTTCTTCATCGCATGAATATATCGTCTTTGCCCCATTGTTTTTACACGAATGGATTTACCTTTTGCAGTCTTGAAAATTTCTTCTTCATATAACTCTTCAAATTGAGCAATTTTCCCTTGTTGTGCAAGCTGAATTGCATACGCAACATCTCTCTCTGAAATTGATATACTTTTACGAATTACAACAAGTAATTGCTGTAAGATTTTTTCTACGAGTGTCACCGTTTCAACTGCCCCAGATACATGAACAGTTTCTCCTCTAGTTACGATCGATACATTCAGTTCTCGTTCAATTACTTTTAAATGTGCATCATTGACTCCAAAAAGAGCGATTGCTTCGTTAGTATTTTCCAATTGTTGGTTCATTTCTACTAATTGTTCTGCCATTACTCAGTCTCCTTGAATATCGGATTCGGATATTGGTTGTGGCTCTGCAATATTTTCAACCACAGTATAATGCAATGTGACCTTTAGTTGACCCGCCTCAACCTCTTTACTCAAAATCTTATCACTTACAATCATAGCATGTTCATCCAATTTTTTCTTTAGTTCTTTTTCGGCCATCTCTTTCGCTACTTTCAGCGCTTGCTTTTCTGTATATTCTCGATTCGCTTCTTCCTCTTCTCTCACAACATCTTTTTCATATGCAATCGGCAGTGTAAAACCAAATAATTTCACATCATGCTTTACACTTTCAGTACGAGAGCGTTTATACTTATCATGCTGAAATCCCCATATTTTTATTTTCGTATCCCCAAATTTAAGAAAATGTTCATTGTATACATTACCAGTATACACTTGGAATTGCGTCTTTAACGGGACATCCACCTTAGATGTATACCACGTTTCTCCATACACAATACCTTTCGCTGAAACAATCGTCGGACTTTCCTCATTACCATATATTCCTGATACGAGAATTTGCCCTTTTTCTACATGATCATTTTTCAGTACAACCGGCTTTCCAACTTCTACGAACGTCTTTGTAATAATCGCTTCTTTTTTTGCTACTAAATTTTGCGGCCTTTGTTCCTTTTCTTTCTTCGGTTCGTTTTTTTCAACAATTTTAAAATGATACGTCGTTCCTCTTACTTCTAGTCCCGCCCAAGTAATGGCATTAATATTATCTGTCAAATGGCGTTGTACATCTTCTACATTCGGCATTTGAAATTGTAGTTTCCCTTTTTTAATACCCATTTTATCCAATTCTTTCATCAATATATATTCCGTTTCAGGTTTTGCTCCTGTAATTTCAATTTTCCAAACCATATTTGACATTGCAATTACACCAAAAAAGAAAATTAAAAAACCAATTAAAAATCCACTATTTTTAATTAAACGCTTATTCCAAAAAGGAAAACCATAACGTCCAATAAAATATAATTTACATTCATTTTTTCTATAAATTGGTTTTATTTTTTTCACATCGCGTAACAACATACAAAAAACTAACGTTTCATCAGCTATCTTTTTAACATCCCAAACTAATAAATTCCTCCGTACACATTCATTAACAAACCGTTCCGCTCCTCTACCTTCAATTCGCACTTTTACATATCCAAGCCACTTTATAAACCATTTATTTTTCATTTACCACCTTCACTACCTTTCTAAAAGTAGATATACTACTTTTTATTTGAAACATTAAAATAGCTCGTACTAAAATGAAACCGAGTAAAACTGTAATCAGTCTCTATCAACGGAACTTTTACAGGATAAAGAAGAAAAACTTCACAAATGGAAGTTTCACTTCAATCACCTTTTTTTTCATTTTCTAAAAATGTTACTTGCTCAATTATCCCTTCGAGCAAAAGCTCTTCTGGAAGAATCGTTTTAATAACAAAGGATTGTCCTTTAATTAATAATTGACCGTGTTTTAAAAGCAATCGCACTTCTTTATCTGAAAACACTAATAACCCCCGATGATTTTCTATATAAATATGTATTTGCCCAACAAGAGTAATCCGAGGTAGATCCATTAATACATCCACTGGTAGGTCTACTTGTTTTGTCAACCAATTTTTCATTTGTTCTAATTTCTTCATCTCGAAAGACCCCCTCTCATCCCATATATATGTATTTCTTCACAAGTGCCTATCGTGTTATAACGTCTTCACTAACATAACTATATTCTGTAAGAGTTCATATCATGTTAATTAAAACAGTCGCTATATGAAATCATATTTGTCAGGACAATGATGGATCAGAGGATGTTACCTTTAATAATAGAAGTATTAATACAAGAATATGCGCCCCTACAGGATATCAGTACAAGTTACATTAAGAAATTGAGCCTAGCGAGAAGTTAGAAACTTGAAAAAAACTGTTACAATTCGTTCTGGATGTGACATACTGACCATAGAATAAGTAGTTGTCATTTATTGGACAAATGAGATAAAGTGAAACTTTAATCCCCCCTCACCAATCGGGCTGCCCGTTAATGAGGGATAAAATCAAAAAAAAGAAAATTTCTCCACTCTGAATGTTACGTTGTAAGTAAGAATATTTTATAGATGGTTGTTATATGAATTTCAAAAAATATTAGGGTTCATTAAAAAATGAATTAATAAATGAGGAAATACGAAAGTAAATTGGCTTTAGTCAAGAAATTTCGAATGTTATAAAACAAATTATCGACAGTAATATCCGGCCATTTTATGCAACTGATGCAAAATCTAAAATAGTTAGAATCTCTTTCGTTACCTTTGAGGATTATGCTGAAGAGCAAGCTATAAAACTTCAATCTGATTTTCAGAAGGTTCGGTACTTAGCTTTTATTTGCGAAAGAAGTTTTAGTCAAGGAAGTAAGAATAGGTGTAGAATCGGAATTATACAAGGAAATAATAAATTGAAACTTTAACTAGAGGGGTTTCTATCACTTATAGAAACCCTTTTTAAGCAATATAGCGTTTCTCCTTAATAAGAACAATAAAAAAACGTCTCATACGAAATGAGACGTTTTTTTACGCTAATAGCTGGATAACCAGCTTATTCACAAGTGATCCGTCTGTTTTACCTTTTACTTTCGGCATAACAGCAGTCATCACCTTACCCATATCTGCTTTAGAAGTCGCACCAACTTCAGAAATAACTTGCTTGATTACATCAACTAGTTCTTCTTCAGTTAATTGCTCTGGCAAATATGCGCTTAAAATCTGAATTTCACTTTGCAGTTTATTAACAAGGTCTTCACGACCAGCTTTTTTAAATTCAAGGAGGGAGTCCTTATACTGTTTTACTTCACGAGCTAAAACTGTTATTTCCTCTTCTTCAGTAAGAGTATGTTGCAGTTTAATACCTTCATTTTGTAAAGCAGCCTTAACCATACGAATAACGGTTAATTTTTCTTTTTGTTTATTCTTCATCGCTTGTTTCATATCATCGTTTAAACGACCGAGAAGACTCATAACTTACACCCTCTCTTAGAATTTACGCTTTCTTGCCGCTTCAGATTTCTTCTTACGTTTTACACTTGGTTTTTCATAAAACTCGCGCTTTCTTGCTTCAGCAAGTGTACCAGTTTTAGAAACCGATCTTTTAAAACGGCGAAGTGCATCCTCCAAAGACTCGTTTTTACGAACGACTGTTTTTGACATTCTCTTTCCCTCCCTCCGAAACATCACACTTACATACTAACTTCAGCATGCAAAAAGAAACACTTCTTCAGCATGTCTTTTACGATTATAATACATTTTATCACTTCAGGTCAACTATTTGGCAGAATAAAAGAAGAATAGAAGCATTTCCTTTTCAAAAGTTATGCAAATAGCTAGTATCCTTTACTGATGAAGACAACTATATTTTTATCATTTCACCTTTTTTCATACAGGGATGCATGAAACGCCTCCCCACCTTATAGTACTTAACCGCTTCAAATAAAGAAAGCATGCAAACCGTTTCCGGTTGCACGCTCTTTTTATGCGCTAGCTGATTCTTTTTTTACATCATCTTCAAGAACACGAACAAATTGCGCTTCGTTATATGGATAACCCGCTTTCGTAATTTTCACTTTCACTAGCTTACCAATTAATTCTTCTGATCCTTCAAATACAATTTTCAAGTAGTTATCTGTATACCCTACATATAACCCTTCACGGTCGCCGTCTTTAAATTGCTCTTCTGGAATGATTTCAAGCACTTCACCTTCAAACGCTGATGCATATTCTTTCGCTAATTGATTAGATAGCTCAATTAAACGATGAACACGATCATTCTTCACATCTTCAGGAACTTGATCTTCCATGCGTGCTGCAGGTGTTCCTGTACGTTTTGAGTAAGGGAACACATGTAACTCAGAGAAGCGGTTCTCTTTAATGAAATTGTATGTTTCCATGAATTCTTCTTCTGTTTCACCTGGGAAACCAACGATTACGTCAGATGTAATCGCAAGGCCTGGTAACGCTTCTTTCAAACGATCTAAACGCTCTTGGAAGAACTCCATCGTATATTTACGACGCATACGTTTTAATACAGTATTAGAACCAGATTGCAACGGAATATGCAAGTGGCGTACAACTACTTCAGATTTATCTAACACTTCAATTACTTCATCTGAAATTTGACTCGCTTCAATAGAAGAAATACGAAGACGTTTTAATCCGCCTACTTCCGCTTCCATATCACGAAGTAATCCAGCTAAGTTATAATCTTTTATGTCTTCGCCGTATCCACCTGTATGAATACCCGTTAATACGATTTCTTTATAGCCTGCATCCACTAATTGTTGTGCTTGTTTAATAACTTCTTTTCCATCACGAGAACGCATTAAACCACGCGCCCAAGGAATGATACAGAATGTACAGAAGTTATTGCAACCCTCTTGTATTTTTAAAGACGCACGTGTACGATCCGTGAAATAAGGTACATCAAGTTCTTCGTACACACGTGTTTTCATAATATTACGGACAGCATTAATTGGTTGACGCTCTTTACGGAATTCTTCGATGTAACCTAACATCTTTTCACGATCCTGTGTACCAACTACAATATCTACACCCGGAATCGCCATAATTTCAGCTGGAGATGTTTGTGCATAACATCCCGTTACGCAAATAACTGCATCTGGATTTTGACGCACAGCACGTCTGATTACTTGACGGCTTTTTTTGTCCCCAGTATTCGTTACTGTACATGTGTTAATAACATATACATCAGCTTTCTTTTCATATTCTGTTCTTTCATAACCACCTTGTTTAAACAATTGCCAAATGGCTTCTGTTTCATAGTGGTTTACTTTACAACCTAACGTATGGAACGCAACAGTTGACATTGATCATCACCCCATCAATTCAAAATGATACGAAGCAGCACTTAACGCGTATAACGGCGCCGTTTCTGTTCTTAAAATTCTTGGTCCTAAACTACATGGTACAAATTTATGTTCACGAAGCGCTGTAATCTCTTCCTCAGCTAAACCGCCTTCTGGGCCAAATACAATCAATAGCTTTTGACCTGGTTTCATTGTCGTTAAAGCTTTCGCAAAATTAGATTTCTCACCTTGTTTTGCTTCCTCTTCGTAAGCAACAAGACAAACATCATACTCACCACTCATTGAAAGCAATTGCTTAAATGATGCCGGAGCATGTACTTCTGGAATTTCACTTCTATGTGATTGTTCCGCAGCTTCTTTCACAATTTTTCTTAAACGCTCAACTTTTTTATCAGCTTTTTTCGCATCCCATTTTACGATAGAGCGAGATGCTTGAAATGGTAAGAATGCAGCTGCCCCAAGCTCAGTTCCTTTTTGAAAAATTAACTCTAGCTTGTCTCCTTTTGGCAGTCCACTTGCAATCGTCACGAAAACAGGAAGTTCACTTGACGCCTCTACCCATTCTACAATAGCCGTATTAATAAATTCACTGGTAATTTCATCAATTGAACATACTGCTGTTTTTCCGTTTACACAGCAATAAATATGATCACCAGCTGACATACGCATCACTCTTGCGATATGATGTACGTCATCACCTACAATGCGAATACTTGTCTCATTTACATATTTCTCTTCTACAAAATAACGTTGCATATAATCACCTTAGTAGAGTTTCGTTCCTTTCGTAAGTCAACACTTACGAAAAGAACGAAACGTTATCATTTTTCATATAACAAACGGCAAGTCTCTCACCTTATAGTGAGAGACTCCCCTTTTCATTATAGACTAAAATCTATATTACGCATTTCGTGCAATAATTGCTACCCAATCTTCCATTCGTAACACTTCTTCAATTGTAAATCCAGCTTGTTCTAACGCCTCAGAAATTACTTTTTCCTTCGCAGCAATAATGCCCGATGTAATAAATAATCCACCTGACTTCACAACTCTTGCTGCATCTTCAGGGAATAATAGAATAATTTCTGCTAATAAGTTAGCTACGATTAAATCAACAGGACCTTCAATGCCTTCTAAAAGACTATTTTGTCCAACAGACACGATATCATCTGTTTTATTTAAACGTACATTCATTTCTGCACTTTCAACCGCAACCGGATCTAAATCATATGCTTGAACAGAAGACGCACCTAATTTTGCAGCCGCAATACTAAGTACACCAGAACCTGTTCCTACATCAATAATAGTGTCACCTGGCTGTACTGTTTTTTCTAAAGCACGGATACACATCGTTGTTGTTGGATGAGTTCCTGTACCAAACGCCATACCCGGGTCTAATTCAATGATTTTTTCATCAGGAGAAGATGGTGTATATTCTTCCCAAGTCGGTACGATTGTGAATGTATCAGAAATTTGTACTGGATGGTAATATTTTTTCCAAGCAGTAGCCCAATCTTCTTCATTGACTTCGTTAACGGTAATATTTCCAGTACCAATTTCGATGTCGTAAGATGGAAGCACATCAATAGATGATTTTACACCTGCAATCGTTTCATGTAAAGAATCCGTTTGCGGGAAATACGCTTTTATTAATACACCTTCCGCCGGATATTCATCTGGGTTCAATGCATAAATTTCACCATATTGTTGCTCGCGCTCTTTCGTTAACTCCGCTGGATCCTCAATCGCAACTCCACTAGCACCAGCTTCATGTAAAATATGAGAGACAGCTTCTACTGCTTCTTCTGTTGTATGAATACTAATTTCTGACCATTTCACAATTTACCAACTCCATTTTTTATTTCCATTATTCCCCTTTGAAAGCACGTTTAAGCTTTCCGAATAAACTATCATCCTGCTCTTCTTGTCCTGCAAATTCACGTAATAAATCTTTTTGCTGCGAAGTCAATTTCGTCGGTACAACAACACGAACGACTACATATTGATCTCCTTGGCCGTATCCACGTACGTTCGGAGCACCTTTTCCTTTTAAGCGGAATTCTGTTCCAGTTTGTGTTCCTGCTGGAATTTTCAGCTTCACTTTACCATGAACAGTAGGAACTTCCACTTCATCACCAAGCGCCATTTGCGCAAATGTTAATGGCATTTCGCAAATAATGTGATCTCCTTCACGCTCGAAGAATTCATGATTTCTTACATGAACGACAACATATAAGTCTCCTGCTGGTCCGCCATTTACGCCGGCTTCACCTTTTCCAGACACACGAATTTGTTGACCATTATCGATACCCGCTGGAATTTTAACATTGATTTTTTTACGTTTACGAACTTTACCTGAACCGTGACATGTCGTACATTTTTCTTTAATAATTTGTCCAGTTCCTGAACAATGACCACAAGCTTGACGGTTTACGATACGACCAAACGGTGTGTTTTGTTCTACACTCACTTGACCAGAGCCTGAACAATGTTTACATGTTTCTTTTGAAGTTCCTGGTTTTGCTCCACTACCTTTACAAGTATCACATGGATCTTCTACTGGAATTTCCACATTTAATTCCTTACCAAAAATAGCTTCTTCAAAATCTAAAGTGACTTGATATTGTAAGTCAGCACCTTGGCGCGGAGCATTTGGATCACGACGTCTGCCGCCGCCACCGCCAAAGAAAGAACTAAATATATCTTCAAAACCGAAGCCACCGCCGAAGTCTCCTCCGCCGCCAAATCCACCGAATCCTTGATTTGCACCAGCATGACCAAATTGATCGTACTGTGCACGCTTTTGATCATCACTTAACACTTCGTATGCTTCTTGTACTTCTTTAAACTTTTCAATTGCATTTTCTTCTTTGCTTACGTCTGGATGGTATTTTTTAGCCAAACGACGATACGCTTTTTTAATTTCATCTGTTGAAGCGCCCTTGCTAAGTCCAAGGACCTCATAATAGTCTCGTTTACTCATAAATTTACAACCCCCGAATCTTTCACATAAACGTAATTTTAACACCGAAAGAAAGTGCTTTGCAACAAAGTTTCCTCACTTACAGTATGCAAAGCGAAAAACTTAAGATCCTCACACATCGCTTCTCATTCGTGAAAAAAGCCAAAGTCAAGGCACGCTTGACTTTGACTTTTTGTCATCTTACTTATTATGTTTACAGTTGAATTACTTGTCTTCTTTTACTTCTTCAAACTCAGCGTCAACTACATTGTCTTTCTTTGCGCCAGCGTCTTGTGCACCTTGCGCACCTTCTGCTTGACCGGCAGCTGCTTGAGCCTGCTCGTATAATTTAACAGTTAATTGTTGTACGATTTCTTGTAAAGCATCTTTTTTCGCACGAATTTCTTCAAGCTCGTTTTTCTCAATTGCAGCTTGTAATGCTTCTTTCGCTTCTGTTGCTTTTGCAACTTCAGCTGCATCTACTTTACCTTCTAAATCTTTTACAACTTTGTCTGTTTGGAATACAAGTTGGTCAGCTTCGTTACGAAGTTCTACTTCTTCCTTACGTTTTTGGTCAGCGTCAGCATTTGCTTCCGCTTCTTGTACCATACGTTCTACTTCTTCATCAGAAAGACCTGAAGAAGATTGGATTGTAATAGCTTGCTCTTTGCTTGTTCCTAAGTCTTTCGCACGTACGTTAACGATACCGTTCGCATCAATATCGAATGTTACTTCGATTTGTGGAATACCACGTGGTGCTGGTGGAAGGTCAGTTAATTGGAAACGACCTAACGTTTTGTTGTCAGCTGACATTGGACGCTCACCTTGTAATACGTGAATGTCTACTGCTGGTTGATTATCAGCAGCTGTCGAGAATACTTGTGACTTACTTGTTGGAATTGTAGTGTTACGCTCGATTAATTTCGTGAACACGCCACCCATAGTTTCAATACCTAAAGAAAGTGGAGTTACGTCTAATAATAGAACGCCTTCTACATCACCAGTAAGTACGCCACCTTGAACTGCAGCACCTAATGCTACAACTTCATCAGGGTTTACACCTTTATATGGCTCTTTACCAGTTTCACGTTTAATAGCTTCTTGTACAGCTGGGATACGAGTAGATCCACCAACAAGAATAACTTTATCTAATTCGCTTGGAGCAAAACCAGCGTCTTTTAATGCACGACGAGTTGGCTCTAATGTTCTTTCAACAAGACCTGCTGAAAGCTCTTCGAATTTCGCTCTTGTTAACGTTAATTCTAAGTGTAATGGACCAGCAGCTCCAGCACTAATGAATGGTAATGAAATTTGAGTTTGTGTTACACCAGAAAGATCTTTTTTCGCTTTTTCAGCTGCATCTTTCAAGCGTTGAAGCGCCATTTTATCTTGGCTTAAATCAATGTTATTTTCTTTTTTGAACTCAGCTACTAAATGATCGATGATAACTTGGTCAAAGTCATCGCCACCAAGACGGTTGTCACCAGCAGTTGAAATAACTTCGAATGTGCCGTCTGCTAACTCAAGGATAGATACGTCAAATGTACCGCCACCTAAGTCATATACTAAGATTTTTTGTTCTTCGTCTTGTTTTTCTAAACCGTAAGCAAGTGCTGCTGCTGTTGGCTCGTTAATAATACGCTCAACTTCTAAACCAGCGATACGACCAGCATCTTTCGTTGCTTGACGCTCTGCATCGTTGAAGTATGCAGGTACTGTAATAACAGCTTTCGTTACTGTTTCACCTAAGTATGCTTCAGCAGAAGCTTTTAAGTTTTGTAAAATGATTGCAGAAATTTCTTGAGGTGTATAATCTTTACCTTCAACTTCTACTTTGTAGTCTGTACCCATATGACGTTTAACAGACATGATTGTATTTGGGTTTGTAATTGCTTGGCGCTTTGCAACTTCCCCAACTTGACGTTCTTCATTTTTGAAAGCTACAACAGAAGGTGTTGTACGGTTTCCTTCTGGATTTGGGATAACCTTTGGTTCTCCACCTTCCATAACAGCTACACAAGAGTTTGTTGTACCTAAGTCAATACCGATAATTTTACTCATGGCGAATCCTCCTAGTTTTATGTAAATTATTGATTTACTTTTACCATTGATGGGCGAATCACACGGTCTTTTAGTTTATAACCTTTTTGGAATTCTTCCACAACCGCGTTTGATTCAAATTCACTATCTTCCACTTGCATAATAGCTTGGTGTTCATTAGGATCAAACTGTTTACCAACAGCTTCAATCACTTCCACACCTTCTTTAGTCAGCGCTTCTAACAATTGACGATGCACCATTTCCATACCTTGTAACAAGGATTTCGTTTGCTCATCAGTCGCTTCCACTTGCATTGCTCTTTCAAAATTATCAAGAGCTGGCAAGATGTCTGAAACTAGACTTTGTGCTCTATATTTTTCAGCAGCCTGTTTATCCATTTGGACACGGCGCTTATAATTTTCAAAATCAGCTTGTAGACGTAATGTGCGACCTTCCGTTTCCGTTAGTTTCGCTTGTAGCTCATCTACTTTTTCTTGTAAAAGAGCAGCCTCACTTTTTTCTTCTACAGTTTCTTCACTGTTTTCTGGCGTGACAGCTTCTTCAACTTGCGCTTCTTTTACTTCTTCTACCACTTGTTCGTTACGCTCTTCCACAATATTCACCTCCTTAAAAGGTATTAGGTATCATGCATAGCATGATTACCTAAGCATTATATATTACACACAGCAATGAAAATTTCATCACTTGAGCGAATGTATTACTCTCATTTACTTTTTAAGTCCATCAGTAAATTGTCTCGTAAATAACTGTAACAAACTAATTACACGAGAATATTGCATTCTCGTAGGACCTAAAATAGCAATTGTTCCAAGTTGCTCTTCGCCGATTGAATATGTTGCAGAAATTAAACTACAATCCTCCATAGCCGTCGAAGAGTTTTCCCTACCAATTTTCACTTGAATCCCGACTTGTTTATGACGCAAAATGTCATAAAATTCGGCTTCATTATCAATCATGGTAAGTAAAGATCTAACCTTTTGAATGTCATGGAACTCTGGCTGCGAAAGCATATTTGCTTTTCCTCCAAAGTATATCTTTTCCGATAACGGAACTTGAAATGTACCATCCAACATTTTTATTGCACTATCGTAATTATGAACATACCCACGTAAAACTGTAACAATCTCCTTAAAGATTTTATTATGAAGTTCTTCCATCGGTACGCCAGATAGCTTTTCATTTAAAATATTAACCATTTTTTCTAAATCTGATAAATCAACAGATTCCGGAACGGTAATCGTTTTACTTTGTACATGCCCTGTATCGGTTACAATAATAGCGACAGCAGTTTGACGATCAAGCGGCACAATTTGTACATTTTTAAGTTTATTTGTACTTAACTTCGGTCCAAGAACAATGGCCGTATAATTCGTAAGTTCTGATAAAATTTGAGCAGATTGTTGTGCAATTTTTTCCGCTTCAAAAATTCTTTCAGCAAATAAATCTTTAATTTGTACAATTTCAGCGTTCGGTAAGTTTTGCGGTGCTAAAAGATGGTCTACATAAAATCGGTAGCCTTTCTCAGAAGGAACACGTCCAGAAGAACTGTGCGTTTTTTCAATAAAACCTAATTCTTCTAAGTCCGCCATTTCATTTCGAATAGTAGCTGAACTAAATGTAATTTCATCTTTTTTAGCCAACGTTCTAGACCCAACGGGCTGCGCTGATCCAATAAAGTCATCAATAATTGTTTGTAAAATTAAGAGCTGACGTTCCGTAAGCATCTCATCATCACCTCTGTTAGCACTCTTTGTCTTTGAGTGCTAAATCTATTAATAACTTACCAAAATTGACATTCAATTGTCAACGGAAACGTCACGAAATAATGAAACTTTTTCACGCCTATGGAACATTTAATTAGTCAATCAAAAATGATTGGAATACTTCATTCCCTAATAATTTTCCTTTTCGCGTTAAACGCACATGTCCATCTTCCTCTTCAAGCAATCCCTGCTCTTGGTTGCTTTGTAACTGCTTCGCGAAAACTTGATCCATCTCTACATTAAATTTATTGCGGAACGCCGTTTTAGAAACACCTTTTGTTTTTCGAAGCCCTAAGAACAGCTCTTCTTCCATTCTTTCTTTCTCCGTCACTTTGTGAACATCTAAATACGGAAATCCTGTTTCATCAATTTTATTAAAATATTGCTTCAGCGGACCTACATTTTGAATACGTTCCCCGTTCACATAACTATGAGCTCCAGCTCCAAATCCATAATACTCTTCATTATTCCAGTATGTGAGATTATGTCTACTTTTATTGTCACCTTTTGAGAAATTACTAATTTCATACTGGTTATAACCGTGTTTCTCCATTTCATCCATTACTATTTCATACATTTTCGCTTCATGGTCTTCACCCGGAAGACGCAATTTCCCTTTGTTCATTAAGTTATAAAACACTGTTTTAGGTTCCACAATTAATGAATATGCAGAGAAATGTTGTACACCAAGCGTAAAAGCAATATCTAATGTTTCTTTTACATCTTCTATCGTCTGTCCTGGCAAAGCATAAATAATATCTACATTAATATTTTTAAATCCTACTTCCTGTGCTTCTCGAATCGCGAGGAATGCATCTTCCCTCGTATGCTTGCGCCCGATTTTCTCAAGCAGTTCATCACGGAACGTTTGCACACCAAAACTAATTCGATTCACTCCACCTTCTAGCAGTACATTCAACTTCTCTTTCGGCAGATCTCCTGGATTCGCTTCAAATGTTAATTCACAATTTGGGGCGAACGGACGCAAATGACGATTAATAATCTCGAGTAATTTTTTTGTCTGTTCCATATTTAACGCTGTCGGAGTTCCCCCGCCCACAAAAATCGTTTTTATACTATCAAACGGAACTTTTTGAACCGTATTTATTATTTCCTTCTCTAAATAATCTAAATATTGATCAACCGGTTGGCGTTCAATAAACACTTTATTAAAATCACAATAGTGACAAATGTGCTGACAAAACGGAATATGAATATATGCAGCTTGTACCAAATATAACTCCTACCTTTCTAAAAAGAAAACCTCCGCACTCCGGAGGGTTCTCTACTTCTCTAACGTATTACGAATTTGTTCCATTCGCATTTTTCCCCAATCATACATCATTTCAACGATCGGTAAAAGCGACATGCCTAGTTCCGTCATATAATACTCAACGCGAGGAGGAATTTCGGGATATACTGTCCGATCAACAATTCCATCTTCCATTAACTCTTTTAATTGGTTCGACAAAACTTTATGAGAAATGCTTGGGAATAACCGTTGTAATTCACTGAAACGATGTGGTCCTTCCACACCAAGGTGCCACAGTATCACAACTTTCCACTTTCCACTAATAATAGAAAGCGTCAATTCCTTTTCACAATTAAAATTACCATTTTGTATTTTATCTTGAATATCTTTTCGAATATTTTCGGACATTAACAATCTCCTAACTCTATATGAACTAAAAAGCTCTCTCATTATTGTAAATGAGAGCTGCTCAGATGTCTAAAAAGTAATTATACAGAAAAAAGAAGCCGCACAAACGACTTCTTTTTTATTTCAAATATTAGTTGTCATCCATTTTCAGTACAGCCATAAATGCCTCTTGCGGTACTTCTACAGAACCAACAGACTTCATACGTTTTTTACCTTCTTTTTGCTTATCAAGAAGTTTACGCTTACGAGAAATGTCACCGCCGTAACATTTTGCAAGTACGTTTTTACGCATCGCTTTAATTGTAGAACGTGCTACAACTTTATTTCCGATAGTCGCCTGAATTGGCACTTCAAATTGTTGTCTCGGAATTAATTCTTTTAATTTCTCTACGATTACTTTACCACGGTCATACGCTGAATCACGGTGTACGATAAATGATAAAGCATCCACTTGTTCATTATTTAAAAGAATATCCATTTTCACAAGTTTAGATGGTTTATAGCCAATTAACTCGTAGTCAAACGATGCATACCCTTTCGTATTTGATTTCAATTGATCGAAGAAGTCATATACGATTTCTGATAACGGGATTTCATATGTTAATGTAACACGCGTTTCATCTAAATATTGCATATCAATAAACGTTCCACGTTTACCTTGGCAAATCTCCATTACAGCTCCAACATAGTCATTCGGAACCATAATTGAAGCCTTCACAAACGGCTCTTCTACACGATCGATAGACTGTGGATCTGGCATATTAGATGGGTTATCAACAATAACATCTTCACCGTTAGTTAAATAAACTTTATAAATAACGCTTGGCGCTGTTGTAATTAAATCAATCTTAAATTCACGTTCAATACGTTCTTGAATGATTTCCATGTGAAGAAGCCCTAAGAAACCACAACGGAAACCAAATCCTAGCGCTTGAGATGTTTCTGGTTCAAACTCAAGAGCAGAATCGTTTAACTCTAATTTTTCTAATGCATCACGTAAATCGTTATAACGAGCAGAGTCAATTGGATACAGACCACAGAATACCATCGGGTTTAACTTACGGTAACCTGCTAACGGCTCTGCAGCTGGACGTTTCGCATGTGTAATCGTATCACCAACACGTGTGTCACCAACATTTTTAATCGATGCTGCTAAGAAACCTACATCACCTACTGTTAACTCGTCACGTTGCGTAGTTTTCGGTGTAAATACACCTACTTCTGTTACTTCAAATTCTTTACCCGTTGCCATCATACGTACTTTATCGCCAACTTTTACTGTTCCATTTACAACACGGATATAAGCAATTACACCGCGGTACGGATCATATAAAGAGTCGAAAATCATACATTGTAATGGCTCTTCTGAATCACCCGACGGAGCTGGTACTTTTTCAACAATTTGTTCTAAAATTTCTTCAATACCAATTCCAGCTTTCGCAGAAGCAAGTACCGCTTCTGATGCATCTAAACCAATTACATCTTCTACCTCTTGACGTACACGTTCTGGATCCGCACTTGGTAAGTCGATTTTATTAATAACTGGTAAAATTTCCAAATTGTTATCAAGCGCTAAGTATACGTTTGCTAACGTTTGCGCTTCAATACCTTGCGCTGCATCTACTACAAGAATCGCGCCTTCACAAGCCGCTAAACTACGAGATACTTCGTACGTAAAGTCGACATGTCCTGGTGTATCAATTAAATGAAGAATATACTCTTCACCATCTTTTGCTTTATAGTTTAATTGTACTGCGTTTAATTTGATTGTAATACCACGCTCACGCTCTAAATCCATAGAGTCAAGCAACTGAGCTTTCATTTCGCGTTGTGTTAACGCGTTTGTTTTCTCTAAAATACGGTCTGCTAACGTTGATTTTCCGTGGTCAATATGAGCAATAATAGAGAAATTACGAATTTTGGACTGTCTTTTTGCTCTTTCTTCTTTATTCATCTATGTTCTCAACTCCTAATAGTCTCGCCAATATACACTAGCACTGATTATATCAATAGAGCAACAAAGATTCAATGAAAACTCGTGCTGCTTACGATACAAATCATTCTATCTATATCTTATGCGAATAAACCATAAGAGACAAACCCTTTTCAAATTTTAAAACGGCTGTCTTACAAATCAGTAAAACAACCGCCTCCCATGTTACTCTTAGCTAAAAATTCCTTTTATTTTCCCAACAACTATATCCGTCCCGAACTTCGTCATTTCATAAGCTACACTTGCTACCGCCATCCCAATTCCTTCTACAACATTAAAACTTCTTAAACGTTCTAATTGCTGTTGTTTTTCTGAGGCCGAAAACGAGCTACCCAAAATTTCTGATTCAGCACCTGTACTTTCTGTCCCTGTCATATGAGCTATTTGTTCATATGACAATTGCTGATAGCCTTTCATACTTTTCAAACCATGATTAGCAAGTGCCACTCCTGCTATCATCATAAGTAAACATAAAGCTACACTACATATACACAAAAGCGCAAAGCGACTCAAACCATAATCATCTGTTCCCCTCAATGTGTATATGCTCCCGTATTATCTTGATCAATTTGATGATGTAGCGCTGCATTTAAACCACTCGCTATTACATTCGCCATATCCTCAATAAAAGTATCTACTTCTTTTGGGGTTACCATTAAATTATGACCAAGAGGAGATAGCACTTCATAAATCAGCCTTCTTTTTTCTTCTTCTTCCAACGTACCAACAGCACCTAAAAACATATTTCTGCTCTTTTCATCCGGCATATCTTCTTCTGTTAATTTTTTCTTTTCTCCAAATGAAAATCCCGCTGGTAACAAAGATCGTGAAGGTTTATTTCCTTCTTTCATCTCTCGACCAAAATGTTTCAAAATAAAATCAATCGTATCACTTGTAATCGAAACAGCATCGACCACAGTCGGAACACCAATTGCGATAACAGGGATACCTAATGTGTCTTTACTTAGTTCTTTACGTTTATTCCCAACCCCTGATCCAGGATGGATTCCAGTATCAGAAATTTGTATCGTGCTATTTACTCGTTCAATAGAACGAGCAGCTAATGCATCAATTGCAATTACAAAGTCCGGGTTCGTCTTCTCAATAATTCCATAAATAACATCGCTCGTTTCGATTCCTGTAATCCCCATTACCCCCGGCCGAATTGCACTAACAGGCCTAAATCCTTCTTCTACACTTTCAGGCTGCAATTGAAACAAATGTCTCGTTACTAATACATTTTCTACAACTATCGGTCCAAGAGCATCTGGTGTTACATTCCAATTCCCAAGACCTACAATTAAACAGCTTGCTTCTTTTGTAACTCCAACCTCTTCTAAGAAACAAGAAAATTCTTTTGCAAAAATACGCTCCACTTTTTGTTGAAGTTCTGTATCTTGCTGACGTATCCCTTGTACTTCAAGTGTTAAATAATTTCCAGGTTTTTTCCCCATCGCTTCAGAGGCAGCTTCATCAATCGTTACTTTTGTAATTATAGTACCTTCTTCTTCTCTCTCTTTTACAATAACTCCCTGTATCCCTTTTTGTTCTTCTTGGCTTTCTTGCAACATTTGATGAGCTTCTACAGCAAGGTCAGTTCTAATGCTATATTTACTTAAATCTAATGGTTCTTTCATCGTATCTCCTCCGTAATTCATAGTAAATATCGTTAGATTTCCCAAAGTTATATAAGGTCATTCTTTCCTTTACGTGAAATTTCATGGATATACTATTGCAATTCTCTTCACCGTTTGATAGAATATCACTTGTTCTATGTAAGAATCGAGTCATTCGATTGCACCAGGGAGGTGAAAAGTATGGCAAACATCAAATCTGCTATCAAACGCGCTAAACTTAGCGAAGAGCGTCGTGCACATAACGCTTCTATCAAGTCTGACATGCGTTCTGCTGTTAAAACTGTAGAAGCTTTAGTTACTAATAACGATCTTGAAAATGCTAAAGAAGCTTTCAAAACTGCTTCTAAAAAACTTGACAAAGCAGCTCGTAAAGGTCTTATCCACCAAAACGCTGCAGCTCGTCAAAAATCTCGCTTAGCGAAACAAGTAAACGCGTAAGGCGTTTAAAAAACGATCCATTTGGATCGTTTTTTTATATACAAAAAAGTTCATGCACTAAGTGCATGAACTTTTTTGTGTCATCACATATGATTTAATCGCATTAAGAAAAATTCGAGCACAAGCTTCTTATCCATCTTTCCCGTCTTCATACTATAATCAGCTTCCGCTAATTCTATAATCACTTTTTTTAATTCTTCAAAAGAGAAAAACTTCGTTTGATTCATTGCTAACTTTACACGATACGGATGTACACCAATATGAGACGCAATTTGATTTTGTCCATAACCACGTTGCTGTAGCTCTTTCACTTGATACAACAAGCGGAATTGACTCACTAATAACGCAAGCAATTTAATCGGCTCTTCCTGCTGCGTAAATAATCCATCCAAAATTTGCATTGCACCTGCAATATCTTTTTTCACCACTTTTTCTGTCAAAGCAAATACATTTTGCTCAACTGATTTTGGCACAAGCTCTGCAACAAGTTTCGTCGTAATCTCTCCACCCATACCAACGTATAACGTTAACTTGTCCATTTCCTTCGCCAACATCGTTACATTACTTCCCACAAGCTCTAGCAACAAACTAACAGCCGCGTTATCAATATGCACATGCACTTCATCTGCACGAGCAACAATCCACTTCTGAACATCCTGTACTTGCATCGCATTCGCTTCTACTACATCTGCTGTTTTCTTTAATAGTTTTGTAATTTTTTTTCGCTCATCAAGTTTTTCGTAAGGCGCAACAAAAACAAGAATAGAAAATGGAGAAGGTTCACCAATGTATTCTTCTAAAATTTTTATATTTTGCTCTAACTTTTCTTTTTGCGAAGTCAAAAATAGCGGTGATTTTATTAACAGTACTTTTCGTTCTCCGAAGAAAGGAAGCGTACGCGCATCCTCAACCACATCTTCTAAATACGCTTCTTCTAAATCGTATGTCACAACATTAAACTCTCGATCTTCTTCTTCAAGTGCTTCTGTCGTAATAAGCTTTATCGTTTCATTTATAAAAAAAGCTTCCGTTCCATATATTAAATATAACGGAGCAAACTGTTTCTTTTTAATTTTTTTATGTATATCACTCATACTTTTTCCTACTCCCTAACTTGGCAATATATATTTATACTAATGCCCTAGCTTTTGTTTTACAAGTACAAAGGAACAGGCTTTATAACCCGTCCCTTTATTTATATTAAACGCCACGCAATAAGCCCCGGGTTTCTTATTGGTGTGCGGTAATCACCTTCCCTTTATTATTCGCAATAAAAATTTGAGTATAAGTGCCAACTGTTAACATGCTTGGAAACGAAAAACTCACATTACTTCATGATTTACAAGTAACAAAAAAGCTCGTTTTCTCTTCATATGGAAATTGTAGATTTTTTTCTGACAATATTTTATACTAAAGTGGAATGTTGGGGAGGGATTCTAAATGAATGATTTTGAACAAAACGTTCAAAGTAAACGCAATGACGCTATTGATTCAGGGGTAGGATTTATCGTCTCATTTGGTTTTTTCGCAACACTTTTCATCATTGCAACTGTTATTAAATTTATCGGTTCTTAAAGACTGCCACTTCATGGCAGTCTTCTCTTTTTCATCTATTATGTGTTTTATCATATGTGATTTTACTTTTAAAGGTTCCATTTTCCCCTTTAAAAACATAGGAAATAGCACCTTGCTTGTCCGTGCGCCATATCGCACTCCCCATCTTCTCAAAACGCTCTATCACTTCTTTATGCGGGTGTCCATACCTATTCTGCTTACCAACAGATATAATCGCTACACGAGGCTGTATGACGTTCAAAAAAGGCTCTATAGATGACGTATTACTCCCATGATGAGCAACTTTTAAAACATCCACTTGTAAATCTGGATATGCCTCTACTAAAATCTTTTCCCCTTCTTCTTCCAAATCGCCTGTAAATAGCCACTTCACCCCTCCAAATTTTGCCCATATTACAATTGAAGCGTTATTTTCGCTTTTTTCTTTTCCTTTTGGAGCTAAAACGAAAAATTCCGCTTCATTTACACTCCAACTCTCCCCTTCCCCCACTTCAGTTATTTTCATTTCCTTTTCTAATGCCCGTTTCTTGACTACTTTTTCTAATACTGCATCTTTTCCCTTTCGGCCAAATACCACTTCTTTTACAGGTATATATGATAATAATTCTTGCGCAGCACCTATATGATCTGCATCTCCATGCGTTACGATTAATTTATCAATTGTTTTAATACCTTCTTTTTGTAAAAAGGGTATTAAAACATCATTTCCAACAGAAAATTCATGCTTTTTTTGTTGCCATTCTTCCTTATTTACACGAAGCGTTCCACCTGTATCAATAAGATAAATCCCTTTATCATACGGAAGGCGAATTAATATTGCATCACCTTGTCCAACATCAATAAATGTTACACTTCCGCTGCCTCTAAAATATGGATATATATAATGACATGTGCTAATAAAAAGAAATACACTCGCAACTATACAAACTATTTTTTTCGGCGCTCTCCGTTCCCAAACCATCAATATACTGACAATACTGGCGCAATATACAGCTACAAGATTGAAGGGCGTTTCCCCGAAGATAAGCTGGGTAAATGGTAAACTTTCACAATGACTTAGAAAATCATTAGACATACTCAAGCCTATTGATAATACATCGGCAAATCCTTTTGCGAGAAACGGGACAATTGGCATACACAGTAAAATAATAATGCTACATGGTAATACAATGATAGATAAAAACGGAACGTATAAGAGATTGAGGAGAATGCTATATGGAGAAAAATAACCAAAGTGATATAACAAAATCGGAGTACTAACGAGCTGTGAAATGATAGAAATATAAATAGAATTTCGGATTATTCCGTTGCTACTCTCTAACAATAACGGAGCAGACAAAAGTAAAGCGAAGCTACCTACAAAAGAAAACTGAAATCCAATATTAAAAACAAGATAAGGGTCATATATAAGCATGCATATAGCTGTTACACTTAAAGCATCTAAACTAGATAAACGAATCGAGCACATAAAAGCAATCAACATCAAAACTCCTGTTATAGAAGCTCTTATAACAGAGGGTGACGCCCCTGCTAAAACCATATACAAGGGAATACAAACGATAAGGCAAATTGTTGCTACCTCCCTTGTCACACCGCTTCTTAGCAAAATAAAATATACTATCACCATTAACATTACAATGTGCGAACCTGAAATTGCTAACAAATGTACAAGACCAAATTGTTGATATTGCTCTTCCACTTCAAACGTCATTTGTTGTCTATCACCAAATAGTAATGCATTCATAAAAGCACCTGATTGCTCTGGAAACATTTCTGTAACTTTCGAGATTGCTTGTTGCCTCAAAAGAAGAATCCATTGCGTGAGCGACAGTGATGTTTTATAGCATTCAGCAATATATGTAGCCTCAAATGTGAAATGAATATGTTGTTTGTATAAATAATCACGGTAATTAAAACCATGAAAATTCCGAGCTGTTTCCGGTTCTTTCCTCTCACCCTCGAATACACATGATATCCCTGCGTATAATTGTTGCATTTTTTTCTTTTCCAAGACTGATTTGATTCTATAACTTAACTGCACTATATTTTTATTCTGATCTTCAAATTGAAAAGATAGGCGATCCCCATTAACAAGCGGTGCATTTTGTATAACCCCTCTTGTAACTCCATAGGACTCCCCTAGAGGCTTATTCCACGTTTGAACATAGGAAGTGTATATGGCGCTACTAAAGCACGCTACAATACAAAAAATGAAGGTTTTACGCGAAGTGCGATATAAACAGAAGAAAACATTTAAAAAGAGGCAAAAAACTATCAATAAAAGTGACGAGGAAAAGGCAATTGCAACCCCTATTATAAATGAGATTGCAACATACCCCCATTGTTCCTGCAACTTATACTCACTCCTTATAGCATCATTTTTGCTTTCGTGAATACATGCTGTAATTCTTCCATTGATAAATTATCTTTTTCTAAAGACGCAAATAATTCTTTCAACTCTGTATAACGTTTTTGCTCCTCTAATGCAGCAATATCATATTCTAGCGGAACGTGCTTCACTGTTACGTTCGCTTGTTCAAATAACTCTATGGCGTATGGATGATTTTTATAATCCTGCGCATAATAAACCGCTGTAATACCACTTTGAATAATTGCCTTACAACATTGTAAACAAGGGAAATGCGTAACGTAAATTTCTGCTTCCTCTGTTTTCGCACCAAACTTGGCACATTGTAATAAAGCATTCATTTCGGCATGAATTGTCCGAACACAATGATTATCGATTACGTAACAACCATCATCTATACAATGTACGCCACCTTTAATTGAACCATTATACCCACCAGCAATAATTCGTTTATCGCGAACGATCGTCGCTCCTACCGCAAGCCTTGTACATGTACTACGCAAAGATAGTAGATGGCTTTGCGTCATAAAATATTGATCCCATGAAATTCGTTCCATATTTTTCACCTACTTTTTTGTCTACTTGTAGTGTAGCGAAAGAAGAAAAACTTCGTCAATCTTTTACGGAATAATAATTTGATCTTTTATCTTTTCAAGAGACTTCGCACCAATCCCATCAATCTCTAATAAATCTTCTATTTTCTGAAACGGACCATGTTCTTCTCGATATTTCAAAATACTTTCTGCCTTTCGAGAGCCAATCCCTGTAATTTTTTCTAGTTGTTCTTTCGCCGCTGTATTTATTCGAATCTTACCATCTTCCTTAGAAGAAGTAAGCACCCCTTGTTCTGACTCATTTTTACTCGGTATATAAAGAAGCATTTGATCTTGTACAATTTGTGCTAAATTCACTTTTTTCATATCTACTTCTGATAAAAAACCACCAGCCTTTTGAACCGCATCCTTTACGCGATCTCCTTCCTTCATTTCATATACCCCTTCTTTACTGACCGCTCCTTTCACATCAATTATAATTGTTCTTTTCTGTTCCTTTGTATCCGATATTTTCGGTTTACCCTTTTTTTCTATCTCCTTCTCTTGTACATTCATTGTAATAGGCGTTCGTTCTACACTCTGATTCGTTTTCCAAAAAACAAGAAAAAGTAAAGTTCCAATAATAGCTACTAAACCTAACCACTTTTTCGGAAAATCCCACATCATTTTACACCTCTAATCATAAATTTATAACATCATTCATATTGTTTAGGAGAAAGCTGTTACGAAGGAGGGATGAAACTTTGAACATAGGAATTATAGGGACAGGAAACATGGGAAATATACTAATCGATGCATTTTTAGAAACCCGTGCTGTCAAACCTTCTTGCCTTACAATCATTAATCGGACGCCTGCAAAAGCATATCATATAAAAGAAAAATACCCTTCTGTTCAGATAGCAAAAACAATCCCGGAAGTAATCGAACAATCACAACTTATTTTTATTTGTGTTAAGCCGATAGATATATACCCTATCCTAAAAAAATACGCTGAACATTTTTCTGATGAAACGTGCTTAGTTTCTATTACAAGTCCAATATCTCCATCACAATTAGAGACTCTCGTACCTTGCCACGTCGCGCGTATCATTCCAAGTATCACAAATCGCGCTCTCTCTGGCGCCTCACTATTTACATTTGGAGATAATTGCTCTGAAGAATGGCAACAAAAACTACTTCGTCTATTCAAAAACATTTCTACACCTCTTGTAATAAAAGAAGATATAACGCGCGTTTCATCTGATATAGCAAGTTGCGGTCCTGCTTTCTTTAGTTATTTACTACAATGCTTCATTAACGCTGCTGTAGATAAAACAAATATTACACACGAAGAGGCTACTACTTTAGTAAGTGAAATGGTCGTGGGGATGGGGAAATTACTTGAAAAAGAAATCTTCACATTACCTACCTTACAAGAAAAGGTTTGCGTGAAAGGCGGCGTTACTGGGGAAGGCATTCGGGTTTTAGAAGAACACGTTGGAGATATGTTCCATAAGTTAATCGAGCGAACACATGAAAAATTTGATGAAGATTTAGAATGCGTTGATCAGCAATTCAATAAACACACATAATAAATACGTCATTTTCATTCCAAATCCTTTTTATAAATACTTACTTTTTTACAATACATTTTCACGTCAACTACTATTCCCACACTTTACGCATACAATCTTCAGATTATGCTAGAACTAAAAATACATTTTCTTTATAAAACAAAAGCAACCTTCTCGGTTGCTTTTGTTTTATCCGTTTTTCTTCGCCATGAAGAAAATACGCTCTGTTTGTTCTGTAACTTCAAGTCGCTCAAAATCACCTGTTACACGAAGCACTGTAAAACCTGCTTCTTCAAGCCATTTCGTTAACTCTTCCACTTGATATGCACGTTGCACGTGACATTCGTCAAACCGATGGTACACATCTTCTTCCGGATCTTGAACAAAGAATGTTAAATCATGCTCTACACTATTTGATTCTTCACCAGGGAAGCAATTCCAAATAAGAGATATTTCTTCTCCATTCACTGTATACGTTTCATTTTGAAATACATGATGTATTTTATATAAAGAATGTACATCAAATAAAAACAAACCATCTTGACGTAAATGATGAAATACTCTTCTAAATGTTTCTTGTACTCCATCTTCTTGCAATACATAATTTAATGAATCACAAAAGATGGTTACACAATCAAACTCACCTGGAACATCAAGCTCTCGCATGTCTTGTTGATAAAAAGGAATAAAGTATCCCTCTCCTCCTAGTTTTTGCTGAGCGACTGTTAACATTTCTTCTGAAAGATCGACACCTATTAAATCGTAACCCTTTTGCACAAGCGGCAGGGTTACATTACCTGTACCGCATGCTACATCAAGAATTTTTGCCTCTTTCATATCTGCCTGCTGTAAACTTTCCTCTGTAAATTCCACCCATTTATCATAAGGGACATCATTCATTAGTTCGTCGTACAACAATGCAAATTGTTCGTATTTCATTGGCCTAACTCTTCTGTAATATCTTCACGTGGCACATCGCCCCATAGACGCTCTAAATTATAGTGATTACGCTCATCTTTATGGAATACATGAGCAACTACATCTCCAAGATCAACTAATACCCAACGTGCTTCGTCAAACCCTTCCATACGTTGTACGTCGATTTGGAACTCATGTGCTTTTGATTTAATTTCACGTGCAATTGCTTGCACTTGTTTGTCTGAATTCCCGTGACAAATAATGAAATAATCTGCAATTGGTGAAATACCTTGCATATTTAGGACAACCATATCTTCTGCTCTCTTATCATCAGCTGCTTTTGCCGCTAATACTAATAAATCTTTATCGTTCATTTACTCATTTCCTCCTTGATAACTGCATTGTATGTTTGGAATGTTAATGGATAAATCGTCTGATCTTTTTCCATTAAAAATTGAATTGTTCTCTTTAACGCAAATAATAAAGCTTGATTTATATCCGTATATGCGAGTTTACGAGCCTCTTCCACTCCTGGAAACTTTCGCCCAGGTTCAATGTAATCAGCTACATAAATCACTTTATCTAACATCGTCATATTCTCATGACCACTTGTATGATATGTAATAGCTTGCAAAATTTCAGAATCCGTAATGCCTACTTCTTTTTCTACTAAGTATGCCCCAACAGGTGCATGCCATAACTCTTTGTTATAGCAAAGTAAATCTTTCGGCAAATCTTCACGTTTAATAATCTCTTCCATCTCTGAAATTGCTCTACATTTCGCATAATCATGGAATATAGCTGCCATCTCTGCTTTTTTTTCGTCCACACCGTATAACTTAGCAAGCACAATCGCTGTCTCCATTACACCAATTGTGTGTATATAACGTTTTTCATGCATTTGTTGTTTGACAATATGCAGTGCATTCTCACGATTCATACAACCCATTCCTCTCGATATATACCTGTACTTTTTCGGGAAGTAAATATTTACACGTTTTCTTCTCCTTATATCTCTCACGTAATAAGGATGAAGAAACTGCAAATTCCGGAATTTCCACTGTAGTGATCTTATATGGTGTATGCAATGTATACCCAGGTCTTGCAACTCCAACAAACGTTACAAGATTAAGTAAAGCTTCAATGTTATACCACTTCGGTAAATACTCAACCATATCCCCACCAATAATAAAGTGAAACTGCACATCCGGATACTTCTTCGTCAATTGTAACATAGTGTCATACGTATAAGATGGGCCCTTCCTACTTAGCTCTTCTAAACAAATAGAAAAGTGCTCTTCTGCCTCAGTCGCGAGCTCTAACATATGTAAACGACTTTCTACACTTGTAATATTCCGCCCTTGTTTATGTGGCGGAATCTGGTTTGGCAAGAACCATACTTCTTCCAAGTTCAAAGCGTGATATACTTCATTTGCAATTAGCAAATGTCCATAGTGAGGCGGATCAAATGTACCGCCAATGATGCCAATTTTTCTCAAAAGAAACGCCCCTTCCTTTTATATACAGCAACTCTCCTCGGTTAGGAATGAAGAGAGTTGCTATTAATAAAAGTTCAATTGGTTTCGCTCTCTACATCATTACGCATAAACGATAAAAATAGCGCATGCTAGTCTTTTTATCGAGGAAGCTTAATTTGTTTATTTTCTCTTGATTCTTTGTATAAAACGATTGTGCTTCCAATTACTTGAACGATTTCAGCACGTGCACCTTTTGCAAGTTCTTCCGCAACCTCACGGCGATCAAATTCACAGTTTTGTAATACACTTACTTTAAATAACTCACGAGCTTCTAAAGTATCTGCGATTTGTTTAATCATATTTTCATTTACTCCGCCTTTTCCTACTTGAAAAATTGGTGTTAAATGATGTGCTTGTGCACGTAAAAATCTTTTTTGTTTTCCTGTTAACATATATGTTAGCCTCCAAGCTTTTCTATAACTAATTGTTTCATTCTCTCGATATTTGGCGTGCGTCCTGTCCACATTTCAAATGCAAGTGCTCCTTGATAAATAAACATATCAATACCATTTTGAATGATTGCACCTTGCTCTTTTGCCTCACATAAAATTTTCGTTTCAAATGGATTATAAATTATATCTGATACAATCGTTCCTTTTTTTAACGAACAAATTTGTAATGGCGTATGTTCTACGTGTGGATGCATACCTATCGTTGTCGTCTGAATGATAATATCATAATTTCCTTGTTCTTCTGTCGCTTTTTCTAATGACAAAGCAACAGAATTAACATCGGCCGTACGTGCAGCAATAAGTTCCTTTGCCTTATCTACTGTACGATTGGCTACATCAATCTCTTTTACACCTACATCAGCAAGAGAAAAATAAATAGCTCGGCTAGCACCACCTGAACCAAGTAACAAAATACGTTTCCCTTGAAGTGGTTCATTACTAATTGACTGCAGCGCTCGAACAAAACCAATCCCGTCTGTGTTATAGCCAATTAATCTTCCATCCTTATGAACCACTGTATTTACTGCACCGATTTTCCTTGCCAATGGGTCAATCTCATCCAAATACTCCATAATAGCAACCTTGTGCGGAGTTGTTACATTAAATCCTGAAATACCTAATGCTTTTAAACCTCTTACTGCTTCCCCTAGCAATTCCTCTTCAACAAGGAACGCATGATAATGGGCATCCATATTCAAGTGTTCAAATGCATCGTTATGCATAACGGGTGATAATGAATGTCCAATTGGATTTCCGATTACACCATATAATTGTTTCATAAATCCCTCTCCATATTAAATTAAAGATTTACGTAGTGAAACACTTACTCCTTTTGGTACGTGTGCAACAATTTTTGCTCCTGGTTCGTTCACAGTAACCCATCCTAATCCAGAGAATACAACATCTGTTTTAGGTTCACGAATATTAAATTCGTATTTCACTAGCTCAGGCATATTTGCTAATTCTTCTGGCGTTGGTGGGCTTAGTAAATCCCCAGCATGATTTTTATATAATTCATCTGCTTTCTCAAGCTTTGTACGATGGATTGTTAAGCGATTCGAGAAGTGACAAGTAAATGCACGACGACCACCACTTACATAATCAAAACGTGCCAATCCACTAAAGAATAACGTTTGTTCTTCATTTAATTGGAATACCATCGGCTTAATTTCTTTTGTTGGTGTAATAAGCTTTAAGCTTTGCTTTCCAACATAATGAGCCATTTGGTGGTGGTTAATAATACCTGGCGTATCATATAAAGAAGACTCTTCGTCCAATGGAATATCAATTAAATCCAGTGTTGTTCCTGGGAAATGAGATGTTGTAATTACATTTTCAGTCTCATCACTAAATTCTTTAATCATACGATTAATAAATGTCGATTTCCCTACATTCGTACATCCAACAACATAAACATCTTTGCCGCCGCGATAATACTCAATAGCATCTGCTAGTTCAGCAATTCCTTGTCCCTTCGCTGCACTAATTAAAAAGACATCTTCTGGTTTTAATCCTAGCTGCTTTGCACTATAGCGCATCCAATGTTTTACTTTATCATGTTTTACTGACTTTGGAATTAAATCAGCTTTATTTCCAACAAGTAATACTTTATTATTCCCTACGAAACGATGTAAGCCAGGTAACCAGCTACCATTAAAATCAAAAATATCTACAATTTTGACTACTAATGCATCTGATTTTCCAATTCCATTTAAAATGCGTAGGAAGTCATCATCTGTTAACGATACATCTTGAATTTCATTGTAATGCTTCAAGCGAAAACAACGTTGACAAATAACTTGTTCTTTCTCTAAAGATGAGGCAGGAGCATACCCCACTTCGTTTTTATTTTCTGTTTGAATTTCTACACCGCAACCAATACATTTAATTGTTTCAGTCAAACTTTATTCCTCCCAGTTAATTAAACCTTTTTTCTTCATATTTTTCATAATTCTTCGTTCAATTTTTCGATTAAAGCGCGTTACTAATCCGTCCGTTTGTGCTACCGGTACAACTAAAATTGTATGAAGACCTACTCGGTTTCCACCAAGCACGTCAGTCAGTAACTGATCTCCAATTACTACAACTTCATCTGGCTGCAAACGCATCTCTTGTATCGCACGCTTAAATGCGCGAACAAATGGTTTACGTGCACTATGAATAAATGGAATACCTAATGGATCAGCAAAATCTTTCACACGTTGCTCATTATTATTTGAAACGACCGTTACTTGAATGCCTTGCTCTTTCATTTCCAAGAACCATTTTTCAAGTTGCGGCGTTGCATTGGGACGATCCCATTCAATTAAAGTGTTATCTAAGTCAGTAATAACGCCTTTAATCCCACGTTTTTTTAAATCTTCTGGTTGAACATGATATACATTTTTCACATATTCATTTGGTAAAAATAGTTTCAATTTCTTTCACCTCTTTGAGGATTTTTCATAAAATTTTTCGACAACATTTTTCGATATATAACCTGTGGATAAAATTGTACACATTTTCCACATTAATTTTTCAGTTAATTTGGAATTTACTAACAAACTATACACACTTTATCCACCTAGGTATGTGGATAACCACTCGTTTGTGACTGTCATATTTTTTTGGTACATTAAATGCATCAACGAATCAATCCTTATATTATTAGGAGGTGACTCACCTTGAAAACAAAACATATGGAACAGTTATCCACTGAGTTACTCACTGAGTCTTATTATAAAGCAAAAGAACTAAAATTAAATCCCGACTTCATTTTACTTATAAAACAAGAAATCATTAGACGCTCATTAGAGGACAAGCTTGTCAAATCATCTTGATTACATATAAAGTGAAAGTTTAATCAGCCCTTACCAATCAAACAGTTAAAGGATAAATTATTAGATGCCCTGTAAAAAGAGCCATCCTACGATGGCTCTCGAATAAACAAGTACTCCCATCTAGGGGATTTCATCATTAAGTATCTTTGCCCATAACTCTTACTTACGGTTATAAAAGCTTTTCTTTATTTATGAGCTAAGCGAGTAGCTATTTTTTCACCAAGACGAAGCTCTTGTCCACTCTTTAATTCCTGCACTACTTCTATCATATCTTTTTCAAACAATAACACAACTGTTGAACCAAATGTAAAGTATGCCATTTCTTCACCTTTTTGAACAGTGTCTCTCTCATGCAAAAGCTCAATACTATTAACAAACATAGCACCTACTTTTACAAGAGCCATATGCTCGCCATCACTGCTTACTTCTGTAACAGAACGATAATTTTTTGACAGTGGTTCTTTCCCGTATTCCATACCAGCTGCATTTACCGGATATGATTTTCTACCGAGTACAAATCTTTCAGTCACAGAACCAGAAAGCGGACTATGAATGCGATGATAATGACTTGGACTCAAATAAATTACCATATATGTACCGCCTGCATATCGCGTTGCACGTTCTTCATTACCTAGCATATCCACGATTGAATAGCGCTTTCCTTTAATATCAAATGTTTTTGTATCCTCAATAGGACCATGATCTGCAAAAACACCATCAACAGGACTAACGATACTCGATGCATCTGTATCAATACTACGCTTTCCTTCTTTTAGCTTACGCGTAAATAATTCATGCAATGTTCTATATTCCTTCAAACCCTTTTCCATCTCATCTTGATTAATTTGAAAAACTTTCGCGTACGATGGAATAATGATAGAGCTCAAACGAGATTGTGCAAATTTACGTAATATATAAGAAGTAAAGCGACCATTTGTAAGTTCTATCATAAGTCGATATAATGTACGTCGCAAATTGCGAAACCCCCTAATCAGTCTATAACTTTAGTTTTCCCTTCTTTTCTTTCTATATCATATGTAAAATTGGTTCTTATTCCCACATATCATATAAAGCAGCCTTATTATATATACAGAAAACTAAGTATGGTATTATTCTTAAATTATTTAGCACCTTCTAATATTACAGATAGAATCCGTCATTTTCAACAGTGAACATGTATTTCTTCTTAGCATAACGCGTTTTCTTTTCTTATTTACAATAAGAAAAGCAGCCCATTTTAAATATGGCTGCTTCTAATACACTTTACTCTTTCGCTTTTTTCTCTTTCTCTGCCCTTACAAACTCGTGGAACATTTTCATTAAAGCACGCTTTTCAATCCGTGATACGTAGCTTCTAGAAATACCAAGCGCCTTAGCGATTTCCCGCTGTGTTTTCTCCTTATCTAGCCCAAGTCCAAAACGTTTCACAATCACTTCTTTTTCTCTTTCGTCTAAAATATCGATATACTCTTTAATTTTTTCTAACTCCATACTAAGTTGAATCATATCAATTACATCTTCAGACTCTGATTTTAATATATCAATAAGCGATATTTCATTGCCCTCTTTATCTTGCCCGATCGGATCATGAAGTGAAACATCTTTTTTCGTTTTCTTTAGTACACGTAAATGCATCAAAATTTCATTTTCAATACAGCGTGCTGCATACGTCGCAAGCTTCGTTCCCTTTCCTGCAGAATAGCTCTCGATCGCTTTAATGAGCCCGATCGTACCAATTGAAATTAAATCTTCTGCATCTTCTCCTGTGTTCTCAAATTTTTTAACGATATGAGCTACAAGCCGTAAATTATGTTCAATTAAAAGATTTCTCGCTTGAGCATCACCTTGCTCCATTAACTCTAAGTACTTTCTCTCATCATCTGATGATAACGGCTGCGGGAACGCATTGTTCTTCACATAAGAAACAAAGACAAACACTTCTCGAACCATATATCCAATTGCGGCGAATAGACTCAAACCTTTCACCTCCGCCAAAATAGTGGTCTTTATTATGTGTATGTGGGCGTGAGGTTGTTTGTGTCTGTACAGTTTATTTATAAAACTCAACACTTCTAACATTTAAAATATTTTATCGTTATATTATAATTAAATAAAATTGTTATTTATATATGAATATGCTATTAAAGGGGACACTATTCATGATTACATTAGAACGATTATTAAATGTAACAATTTATTTAGGGGTATTTTTACTTTTCATTTCGTTCATTACTTTTGTTATTAAAAGAGGGCCTGATTTATTATTTTTTCAATTTGGAATTTCTTTATTTTTTGGAGCTCAAATTATAACTGGAATAAAATTTTTTCATAACTATGGTTTCTCCTTTCACTCAAAACTAGAACTACTTATCTTTATTTTCTATGTAATTGGAATTATTACATGTATACTATTATTCTTTCACTTTCAAAATCCGTATCGAATTTTTTTATTAATCTGTAGTTGTTTATTTTTAACTGGATCCAATTATTACTTTAAAGAAACATTAAATTTTAGTAAAAAAATTCCAAAGCAAAACAAAACTTTTTTAAGTACACAAGAAGACTCTTTTCCAAAAGAAGTTCGTAAATTTTCAGAGGATTACAACAACATAATAAGAAATGATTTTTATGAAATACCGATGATTCCTACTGAATTACAGATTACAAGCAAAAAAGATTCTTCCCATAGTACATCTTACTTAGTTGAACTTCATAATAGCGAAAATGAAATTACTGATGACTCTGTACAATTAACTCCATCAGACCGTTTTTATGTGCTGTTAAATAAACAAAAAACAAAAATATCAAAAATAGTATATGAAGGGCAGAATTTTTTCACATTTACAGTCACACTAAAGGCTCTTAATTTACAGCAAGAACCAGAAATTCATAATATGTTTTTAGAAATAGATAAACGTAGAGCGATGAATCTTCTTAATTTTGAAATTAAAGCCCATACTAAAGAATGGAAAGTAATATTTAAAAGTGATAGTTCTCATTCCAATCTTCCTATCACATTTACTTTTGAAAAACGAACAGGCAAAGTATAAAAATAAAAAGAGTTATTTTCTTTGAAAAATAACTCTTTTTATTTTACTTACTCCAAATCTTTCTCCCCGCTTGGGCATCAATATAACGAATTTCCCGCCTACAATTAAAAGGTTCTTTATGTTTTTCATCTGTCGTTTGTTTGTAAAGTAGTTTGTATTTCGTTTCCTCTGCATCATGATCTAAAAACCATTCTAATTTAACTCGGATAGCCTCTCTGTATATTTCTAACGCTTTTTCTTTAGTTACTTTTGGTGTTATTTCATATGTGAGCAATTTTTTTATAAAGTTGCTAGACTCCCCCGAGTAGTGCATAACAGCACCATTTTCTGCATTGATGTTAATCATAAATTGGTTATACTCTGCCGGAATATCATTTATATATACAGAAAAGATAAATCTTTCAATCCCATCTTCTGCTTCTTCACGTTCCTCCCAAAGACGCAGATATTGTGTGATATCTGGAATAACTCGTTCTAAAAATTGAAGTGCTTTTTGTAAACATTCCTCTCTAGACAGTATTTGCTTTACTTCTTTATCATCTGTCAGTTTTATAAAACCAGTTAATTCATTGGTTAATTTATCAATTTTAACGCTAACTAAATTATTATATTTCAACATCGGTAAATGCTTTTTAAAGAATTCATTCATTAAATATGGATCCTTTTCTTCTTTCTGTTTTTGTAATTCCTCTTTCGGAACAAATTTCATCCTTATTTCATCATCATTTTCTGTCTCATCTACTTTTGTAAAACCTTCTTTATTCCAGTCAAATAATTCGAATACGTCACCTCGTTCGTTACCTTTTTTCGATTTTTCAACAGCTACAGCCGAAGGTAATTTATAATGATCTAGTCCAAATAAATCTTTACCTGTACTTGCATCAATAAACGCATGACTAGGCTCTGGTTCATATACAAGCTGGTACCCTTTTACTTCTTCCCCGCTTTCATACTCACATGAAGAGTATGTTAAATCTACAAATACAAGTCTCATATCTTGTCTAGCTTTCAAATTTTCTAAAACGATATTCTCCTCAACAATTTCACTTGGCCATAACGTTTTTTTCTCTATAGCTTTTTGTCCATTGTAATGAAAATGCACAACATTACCTGAAGGGTGCACTCGCACAACGCACCCTGTATTCGGCAATGGATAGCTATTCACTTCTTGCATATAATTTACTTCTTTCCAACCGCGCCTGTCGTCCTTAACCGTTACATATGTATAGAATTCATATCCTTCTTTTGTATATTTTTTCAAGAACGCATTTGCAATCTCTCTTGCCTTCTTCTCCTCTATCGCTTCCTTGCCACTTGAAAAAGAATTTTCATCATCTATCCTAAATTCAATTAAATTACCAGTATGTCTATTTAATGTAATTTGTATCTGTTTCTCCTCATCATCTTTATGTGCCCACCACAATAAATGATACGGGTCATCAACCCCTTCTTGATCATCTACAACAAGCCTATAATCACCTGGAATATCAATAATATGAGCCACTCGCTCTTTTCTCTCTTTATCTTTTTGATTCATTATTCCCCTCCTCAATCTTACAATTTAAGGTAATTATAACAAAGAAAACTAAAATTTATTAACAAAAAAGACTAGAGATATCTCTAGTCTTCTACTTCGTTTCACGATGTAACGTTACTCGCTTTAACCGTGGACAATATTTTTTTAATTCGATGCGTTCTGGATTGTTTCGTTTATTTTTTTTAGAAATGTAATTACGATCACCGCACTCCGTACAAGCTAATGTAATATTTACACGCATATTTAATTCTCCTTTTTTTCAAAAATCGCAACTAAAACGTAATTATTACGATTTATATATTATAAAACTTCATTCTATTTGTCAATTGCAAAAACAAGAAGATTCCATTTAGAATCCCCTTGTTTTTATAGTTAAATAAATTTTCTCCCGCATTAACGGGCAGTAAGACCCCCACTGATTAAAAGTTTCACTTTATTAAAACGATTCGTATGTAACAAACTCACTAATCGGCTTTCGATATCCTCGTGGGCGAGTTTTAGTCGTATCACTTTTTCCTATCGTAATCATTAAAACAGGTACTATATGCTCCGGCATATTCAATTCACTTTGTACTGCTTTTTCATCGAAACCAATCATTGGACATGTATCATAGCCATAATATTTAGCTGCGTACATAAAAGTCATCGCGCTTAACGAAGCATTTCTAATCGCTTCATCCTCCATGAAACGCTCTCCTTTTCCTTCATATAAACCTTTCGTTTGCCTAATTGTATCTTCATATTCACATTCATCAATCATTTTTAAAACTTTCATACCGAAGTAAATATTTTCAACATTTTGGTATGCTTTTTTATCACCACAAACGAGCACTACCGCTGATGCACTCGATATTTTATATTGACCAAAAGCTAATTCTTTTAATCTTTCTTTTCGCTCTTGATCACGAATTACAACATAATGTGTGTGCTGCAAATTATAGCAAGATGGAGAAAGCTTAGTTAACTCAAATATTTTTTTAAAATCCTCATCAGGGATTTCTATACCTTGTATAAATTTCATTGCAGAACGTCTAGCAATTGCTAATTCTTCAAAGTTCACCATATATCCTCCTCGATAACTGTAAATTTAAATATACATTAATTTATAAAAATAGATAAATCAAATAAAAACACTTTAAATCCGAATAATAATTATGATTAACAGCAAAAAAGACAAAAAGCTGAAACAATTAGTTCATACGAAATTCACACGAATCTATTACTATAGAAACTGTACATAGTGAACTTATTAACAATCACGTTTATTTATATAAAATCTTACTCGAAAGGAGTTGAAAGTATGAAAACTAAATATCGCTTTATGATCTCATCATTTGCTGCTTGCGCTTATATGATTTGGTATTTAGTATAATAACGACCTCACTTGCAAATAGGAAAAGGTGTGTATATAAATGGAATATAATCAATCAACAGTTAACTACTGGAAAGCTTTTGTATTACCATATACATTTGCTTTAGAAGAGTTAAAAACTAAATTTGAAATTATGAACCGGGAAGCTCAATTTCTAGAGGATTACAACCCGTTTGAACATATAAAAACAAGACTAAAACAACCTGAAAGTATTATTAAAAAACTAGAGCGCAAAAACTTATTACCAACAGTTGAAAATGCTCAAACACATTTACAAGATATTATTGGTATTCGTATTACATGTTGCTTCGTAGAAGATATCTATCATTTGAAAGAAGTCATTCAAAAACGCGAAGATATGGAAGTCATAGAAGTAAAAGATTATATCGCTAACCCAAAACGAAACGGATATAAAAGTTTACACATGATCATTAAATACCCTTTGTCACTAAATTCTGGTACAAAAGATGTATTTGCAGAAATTCAGTTACGTACACTGGCAATGGACTTTTGGGCAAGTTTAGAACACAAACTTTATTATAAATATGAAGGAAAAATACCGGAGTATTTAAAAGATGAACTACATGATGCAGCAATGAAAGCTGAAGATCTGGATAATAAAATGGCCACAATTCGTCAAGATATTGATGATATTGAGGCATGTTCAAATCAAATTATGCTACCACTATAAAAAAAGGTTCTCGCCAATGAGAACCTTTTTTATATCATTTTTTGGAAGTACGACTCCACACTTATTAAAGTTTCACGTTATTTTTTCTCTATTGTTCGAACCTCTTCAATCTTCCATTTACCCTCTTCTTTTCCAAGGGCATACTGTACTTTCTTTTGAAGAGTAATACTGTCGTCTACTTCCTTTTCTTTCGTTTCAACAATAACATACCCTACTTTACTAACATTCATATCTATATGTTCCAATTCAATTTTCTTATTTCCCTTTTGAAATGCGGCTTCTTTTTGTGTTTTTAAGTCTTCAGCACTAGGCATCTTCTTTGAAAATAACTCCATATGTTCTGCAAGATTTTTTTCATTGGTCGTTCGCACAAATGTATGAATAATATCTTGAATAGATTTCTCTTCTTCTTTTGTTATTTGTACCTTTTCCTCAGTTTTTTTAGTAGTAGATTTTTGTGCTACATTATTCTCTTCTTGTTGACATCCAACTAGTAATACTACAAATGCTAGAAGGAATCTTAATTTCGCAAATATTTTTTTCATATTTCCAACTCCTAAAAAGAAAAGCGAGGCAGTTCGCCTCACTTTCGCTCTTAATTAGCGTCTTCCTTTATTCGGATCACCACCGCCAACAATATCAAAGACACGTTTCGCTATATTTGTATTCTCTTGAACGCCAGAGAACAAGTATTTACCTGGACCAAATGCATACACGTTCACATCTTCCCCTGTATGTCCACCTGTTGTCCAGCCTGTAACCGAGCGCTTATTGAAAATATCTTCAATTGCATTATCAATCTTTGTTACATCTTTTGACGGAGCTATATCATTTACAGCTTGAATTTCTTCTGGAGTTAATTGTAAATCAATATACTTTTTCAATGTTTCTTCTACATTTGCACCTTTTGCAATCTCATTTGCCATAAAGTCTGGTGTGCGTTTTGCAGCTTTAATTGGATCTACTTTAAAGTTATACTCGCCATTGGCACCTAAAGATAAGCCACCAGTAGCGTGATCTGCCGTTGCAACAACTAACGTATTTTTATCTTTTTTCGCAAACTCAATCGCTGCTTTGAAAGCTTTTTCGAAGTCTTCCATTTCACTCATTGCACCAACAATATCATTATCATGTCCAGCCCAGTCGATTTGACTTCCTTCCACCATTAAGAAGAAACCATTTTTATTTTTGTTCAAACGCTCAATTGCTGCATTAGTCATTTCTTCTAATGAAGGTGTTTTCTCATTGCGGTCAATCATTTTATCTAATCCACCTGGTGCAAATAAACCAAGAATTTGATCATTTTTATCATTTAACAATTGATCTCGATCCGTTACATAGCTATAACCAGATTTCTTAAACTCTTCTGTAAGATTACGATCTTTTCTAACAAAGTTCTTTACGCCGCCGCCAAGCATAACATCTACCTTATGCTTCCCTTTAATTTTCTCATCAAAATAATCATTTGCAATTGCATCCATATTTTTACGGCTAATGTCATGCGCACCGAAAGCAGCTGGTGTTGCATGTGTAATTTCAGAAGTTGCAACGAGTCCCGTTGATTTCCCTTTTTCTTTCGCTTGCTCAAGAACTGTTTTCACTTCCGCTTTATCATTATCAACTGCAATTGCAGCATTATATGTTTTAATTCCTGCTGACATAGCTGTTGCTGCCGATGCAGAGTCTGTAATATTTTCATGTTCATCTTCTGGGTATGTTTTTTGTGTTCCTACAAGATGCTTATCAAATTCTGTAGATTCCATTTCAAAGGTTTTTGGATTATCTTTCATATAACGGTGAGCCGTCATATATGAAGGACCCATACCATCCCCAATTAATACGATAACATTTTTAATCTTTGCATTGCTTCCGTTCTCATCTGCATTAACCTCACTAGAACGAGTAAAATTCCATGTTGCTACCGAAGTAACTGCTAATGATGCCACAACTGCAAATGGCCATGCTTTTTTCACAAACTTTTTCACTGTCTTATCCCCCTAATTAGGTTATTCATTTCCCACTATCAAATTTAATGGAAGACTATTAAGAGAAAATTAGCTGTATGTAAATTTTTTGTTAACTTATGTAAATATCAGTTATAATTTGTATAAGTTTGTCTTTTTGTATCAATCATTCCGCCCTTTACAATTTAAATATAAACAAGTTGGATTTCATTTAACGTAAATCTCTTTTTTTACATTTTGACTCTATGTTTATGAAAATAAATAGAAATGCGGTGAGCCTTTATGAAAATAGTAAAGCTAAATGAATCTTTTATTTTTGAATTACTTAATCTTTGCAAATCTGTTGGATGGTTACACGATGAAATTTTTATGAAAAAACAATTCGAAATGTATCTTTCTATCGGCACACTTGTAGGTTACATTCATGAAAACAAACTCATTGCGACTGGAGGAGTATTTCCCTTTACAAGTAACTTCGCTTCCATTGGTATGTTAATCGTTCACCCTAATTTTCAAGGACGCGGAATAGGGCGCATGTTGCTAAATCATTGCTTGGAACAAATTCATCCAAAACAACCCATTGCACTTATTGCGACAAAAGCTGGCGAACCTCTATACACATCATGCGGATTTCAAACAGCAACAACGATTCATCGTTTTGAAAAGCAAACTATTAAGACGTACCCTTCTCACTTACAACAAGTACAAGAAGAAGACCTTATATCTGTTACTTCTCTGGATCAAATTGCAACTGGTATGAATCGTTCTCTACTTTACTCTTTGCTATTACCAAGGACCGTACACTCTTTTAAAATTGAAAGAAATAACTGTATAGAAGCTTTTTCATTATGCATACAAAAGGGCAATATATTATGTATCAATCCACTTATCGCCAAGCAAGAAGAAGATGCTATCCAATTATTAAAAAAGATATGTGAATGTTGGAATGGTATAGTACGAATTGATGTTCCACACTCACAATTTACATTTCGTCAATTTCTTCAAACAGAAAATTTCCAAGAAACGCTCCTTTCACCTCTTATGATAAAAAATGGTAGCCAACTTCCTGGAAATCGTAATATGCTATTTGCTATGATAGATACAGCGTTATGTTAGAAAGGAGACACCTAATTGAAGCGATTTAGCTATTTTATGGTAGGTTGTCTTACTCTTACACTATTAGTAGGATGTAGTGCAGCAGAAAAGCCAGTAGAACAAGTAAAACAAGTTGAAAATACAATTACAGCGAAACTAGCTACCGAGGAAAAAATGGTAGAAATAGATGGTCAAACCATTTACTTTAAAAAGATTGGTAATGAAAAACCACCTTTACTTATGATTCATGGCTTTGGAGGGTCATCAGATGGTTTTCAAAAGATTTACTCCGATCTAGCAAAAGATCATACAATTATTTCTGTAGATGCTTTAGGATTCGGGCGCTCATCTAAGCCAATGGATTTTTATTATTCTTTTCCAACTCATGCAAATTTGTATTATAAATTAATGAAAAAACTAGGGTATGATTCATTCGCAATACTGGGGCATTCCATGGGGGGAGAAATTTCTCTAAATTTAACATATTTATATCCTGAAGCAGTTACTCACCTTATTTTAACTGATGCTACAGGTGGCCCTCATACATTCGTTAATAAACAAGGCTCACCAAAACCACAATTGTCGACTGATTTAAATGCCGTTTCTTCTATTACAGATTATGATGAAAGCAAAGTGAAATTCAAACGTAATGATGAAGAGCATTATAATAAAATGAAATTATGGCCTAGACGTCTTAAAATTAATGCAAATGAAATAAAACAGCCAACTTTAATTATATGGGGCAGAAATGATAGTAGCGTTTCCTGGAAAGAAGGAGAAACGTATCATCAATTCTTAAAAAATAGCACTTTACATATTATTGAAAAAGGTTATCATGCACCATTTCGCCAAGAACCACAAGAATTTGTCGGGTATGTAAAAGATTTCTTTAAGAACAATCCGATTAAAGTTGAAAAATAACATAAACGGGTATCTCAAAATGAGATACCCGTTTTCATATATTAAGCAGCTTGCTTTTGGCGTTTTGGAGTTTTTGATCCTAATACTTTCGGGATAACGAAGCCATCCATTCCAAATTTCCCAGCGTTCATACCGGAAACAAGAACAAACATAGATAAGATAACCATCTCAGGGTTCACACCAATTGACCCACTAAACATATAGGAAAAGTTCATTACAAGACCAAAAAAGACCGCTGTTTTTGTTAAACAGCCTACAATTAAACCAATTCCGACTAAAATTTCTCCCCATGTTACAAGTGTATTAAACAAATCTACATTTGGAATTGCAAATTCTTGTAAGAATGATGCCCACCAAGATTGAACAGCCGGTTGTGCACCTTTAGATTTTTCAATTGCCCCTTGCAAATAACCTGTTGCATCGAATCCTTTTCCTTGTAGTTTACCTATTCCAGCCATTAACCATGTGTAACCAAGATATACTCGAATTACTGCTAATGCAAAAGAAACTGCTTTGTTTTCTCTTAAAAATTGAATAACCATATCTTCCTCCTAAAGTTGTAATTAAGTTAGTTACAGATAATATAATAACATTAGTTACTTATTTTTCAAACGTTAATTATGAATAATCTGTGACATGCGTATGAAACATTAAAAACTAACGTTTATATAGTAACTTTTATTACCTGTAAAAACTTGAACATATCATACCACAAGTGATAACCATTTTCATTGAAAAAAATGTAAAAAAAATGCGAGTTAAATGTGAAACACGTTTATTCGAATATAGAATAAACGTGTTTCACACTAATTATAGAATCGAAATGTATGTGTCTCCTCATCAATTAAACTCGCTTCTTGAAACGCTTCTTCTAACGTTTTCCCATGGTTAATAACCCCATAAAATAAGCGTATAGTAAACATAAGTGCTGCATTTCCATCTACATAATCAATCGATCCAATATATGATTTCGCACCACTATGTAAAAAAGATTTTGCTAGATTTTGCTCCCCTAACGTACACCCGCTATTTACAATATGTGTATTATGCAATTTTGCATATTTATAAATTTCTTCTGTACCAAAATACCCTCTCGGTTCATCTTGTTCATATACTTCTTCGCCTAACTCTTCCATGACAAACTTCCCTTCTTCACCATGAAAGCAAAAAATAATATAATTAATATTGTTAAATAAGTTCTTTCCAGAAAGAACTTCCACAAAATCTTTCGGTCTACCAATCCAATATGTCACAACCCTTGCACCAAAATATTCAAGAGATGCTCGGATTGATTGCGCCTCTAAATCCGAATTAAAACCAACTACTAATGCAATATTCAACATACAACCCCCATCCTATAATCAGCCCTTATCAATCAGAATTTTATGGGATAAATCCATTTCATATATGCCCGTTTCTTTCAAAAAATCTGATCTAGTTAAAACGACTTTCTGTAAATATTGCCTATATGCTGTAATTGTTCCATCGTGAGATACAATGCAAATTCTTTCAGCACCCAGTTCATAACACCAAAGAAGAAATTTATCTACTATTTGCTGAAAACTATTCTCTGAAATAGTGTTTATACCTTCCTTCCATAACTGATTATTTGAGCTTTTCTCTATCGAAAAATGCGGAAATAACTTTGTTATCATTCCCTGATCTACTATATAATCGCACGGTAATGTTTTCGCTCCTTCTCGATAAGGAAAAATACGTGGGGATACATATGGATGGACTAGTTTTTGACAAGCAACTTTCGCACTCCATATTGTCGCCGTTTGCAAAGTTCTAAGTGTAGGACTAGCAATTAATATATCCGTCTCTTGCAATGGCACATTGCATTGAAGTAATTTAGCTTGAGCCTTTCCTACTCTCGTCAATGGTGGGTCAAACACTTGTAAACTTTCTGGTAAATCCGTTGTATGTTCACCTTCACCATGCCGAACAAAAACGATTTTCATATTCAGCCTCCTCTTACTATAAAATCCTCACACATATTTCTTCCCTATTGCATTCTTTATTCCTGCTGTATAAAAACCGATATGTAAAAAACATTTGACACTAATCTTTGTAAAATATTACAATATTACATGTAAAATACTTTTTACACCGAAAGGAGAATTACATATATGAAATGGATAATTGTCTTTATTGGAATGATTGTATGGGGATATATAAACGGCTTCTTTAGTAGTGATCAAACTGCTAATCCCTGGATTACAGATGATGAACGTGAAACAAAAATTAAACAAAAAGCAATTACGGCAAGCTGGTCCGGTGTTTTTATGTTTTGTACCATTAGCCTCTTAAATAAATGGTTAGGTTTAAGCACAAACGATAAATCACCGTACTTACCAGACCCTATCGCAGCTATTTTAAAGGAAAATGTAGAGTTACAAGTTTTACTCATGCTATTTGTTATGTATGGAATATTTTACTTACATTATCGAAGAAAATTAAGTGCCTAACTTCTAACTCATGATTATCCTCCTAAATGGTTATAGTAATTAGGACGAAATGAAAGGAGCGATAGAAAAATGAGTAACTCGAATGAATTTTTAGATACACTACATGAAAAACAAGCAAAAGATGAACAAAATAGAAAGCGCCAAGGGAACGGAAACCCAGCGAAAAAAAAGCCAAATAAAACGCATAAATAGCAATAAAAAACTGCCTAAAATGATCTTTTAGGCAGTTTTTTATTGTTATTTCACCGAGATGACATTTTCCCAATTCCATTTCTCATAATACCACGCTGGTACATCTATATTTTCAATCCACTTCTTTTCCTGTTTCCCATCTTTATGAGCAAGCCATACATCCGCTTTCTTACGGTCTGAACGTATCCAAATTAATTGATTACTCTTCTTCATGAAGATCGGGTGGTAATCCCCTTGCCTGTTCTTTTTCTTTGTGATTTGATGCTGTGCATTACTTGTACTATCGACCTCATACAAAGATGGTAGTGGCCTTTTTTCTGGTGGAGTTTCTATCCCTGCCTCCTTTGCTCGTGAAACGATAATTACTCTATCGTTCTTCCATACAAAATCCCAATCAACATATCCTTTCGGCGTAAATATGTTCTGCTGAAGTGCTGGCAATTCCTTTACTTTTAAATGCTTATTTTCTAATGCAACTCTTCCGCTCCCTTCAATATAAGCTAATATATTTTTTGTTGGTGCCCATTGAAACCATTGTGCGTTTAGTAACATTTGATCTACTTTTTCAAGCCGACTGCCATCTGCACGAACTAAGCAAAGCGTATTACTATCAGCTGACCATGAAGCTGTCGGTACTGCTAAAAATGAAATCCACTTTTGATCTGGTGACCACTTAAAGCCACTTGCTACTAGCGCTAGGAAATCATCATGTTCATTTGGCAATGCATACAAATGCTTCATTTTGTGAGGATTCATATGTGCATCTTTTTGCACTTCATATAGCTGAGCCCCTGTCCATCCTGTTGGAAGTAAGTGCGCTTCAGAGGATACAAGAAAGTTCTTTCCATCGGGGTACCATTCATAATCCCCTACACCAGCCGATACATTTTCAAAATCTGCATTCTTTTTTTCTACATCAAATGTATTTAATGTACCTGTAAATATAAATGCAATTATATTTTCTGTTGGTGACCATTGATAATTCGATGCTTCTGAGTGAAACGGCGTAACTTTCTTTCCATCTTTCAGCCGATATAACTCAAGAATATTTTGTTTCTTCCCTTTTACATATGCCAGCCATTCTCCATCATGTGACCACTTTGGCCCTGTTATGTTCTCTCCTTTTGTAAGTTGTTTTTCTTTCCCCTCAACTTTAATCCAAAGGTTATGATGACGAATAAAAGCAACTTTCACACTATTATTTTCTGCGCTAGTAATAGTGATAGAACACAAAAACATAAACAACACTACACTACCACTTACTATTAGCCTTTTCATACCATCACTCCATTTCCCTCATAGCATTCCTCACTTTCTTCCTACAATATGTGAAAAATATCGATTCGACATAATCAGAAAAAATTTCCCAAGAAATTTTCAATTCATAGAGTATTGGTATGAATTATGTCGAAAGTATAGTTTAGCCAACATTTATATTTATAAGTTATAACTAAAATGTAAGATTTTATTTCTGAATATTGGCACTTTTTATCAGGGGGGAGTATCAATGAAAAAAACTACATCTACACTATTAAGCATGGCGCTTGTCTTTTCTAGTTTTGGAGCTTTAAGCGCTCATGCTGAATCACTACAAAAGGAGAAGCAATTTAGTCCACAATTAAAAACAACGATTGAACAGTGGAGAGAACATAAAATTGCTCAAAATGTTGAAACGAAAACAACAAAAGAAATATCAGTAATTGTAGAATTGCAACATGCACCTCTCGCTGCTCAAAGTAATATTCAGCATGCTCCAGATTTACAAAATAGTAATGCTCAGTCTTATCATGCTGAGCTAAAAAAAGCACAAGAAGATACGACTAAGAAAATAAAAGAAAAAGCACCTGGTGCAAAAATTAAAGAAGTGTATAATACGTTATTTTCCGGATTCTCTATTTCAGTTCCTGGAGATCAAATTACCTCTCTTGCCTCTTTACCTGAAGTAAAAGCAGTCTATCCGAACTTAACATATAAATTGCATGAAACATCAAAAAGTACTACTAACGAAGAAGCACCAAATATCGGTGGACCGACAATTGGTGCACCTGAAGCGTGGAATTTAAAAGATCCATCTGGCAAACCGCTTGATGGAAAAGGCATGAAAGTAGCCATTATCGACTCTGGCGTAGACTATACACACCCTGACTTAAAGGCAAATTATATCGGTGGATATGACACGGTTGATGAAGATAGCGATCCAATGGATGGTAACGTACATGGTACTCATGTAGCTGGAATTATTGCGGGTAATGGAAAAATTAAAGGCGTTGCTCCAAACGCTTCTATTCTAGCCTATCGTGTAATGAATGACGGTGGAACTGGTACAACAGATGATATTATCCAAGGGATTGAGCGAGCGATTCAAGATGGTGCGGATGTGTTAAACCTCTCCCTTGGGCAAGATTTAAATGTACCTGATCAGCCTGTAACATTAACGTTAGAACGAGCAGCGAAACTTGGTGTTACTACTGTCGTTTCAAATGGAAATGACGGACCAAAACCTTGGTCTGTTGATGCTCCCGGTAACGCAAGTAGTGTCATTTCTGTTGGAGCATCTACGGTTTCTATCCCGTTTCCAACATTCCAAGTAGCTGGTTCCAGCAAAACATATCAAGGGTTACCGTTATCAAAATCCGATTTTCCAATAGGAAATGATTCCCCTCTTGTATATGTTGGTTATGGCAATCCAAGTGATTATGCAAAACAAGATGTGAAAGGGAAATTCGCACTTATTTTACAAGGTACTTCTAGTACATTAGTAAAAGCAGAACAAGCGAAGCAAGCTGGGGCACTTGGTGTGTTATTAATCTCTAACGAAAAAGAAATTAATATGATGCCGGAATATTTTTCACGTGAACATCTGGCTATCCCAGTAATGCAATTATCAAATACAAATGGGGAAGAATTAAAAACTTTAATCACAAAACGAAAGAAAAATATAAAAATTGGACAACCAAAGCAAACAGAACTTATCGGTAACTTTAGTTCAAGAGGACCATCACAAGGAAGTTGGCTAATAAAGCCTGATGTTGTTGCACCTGGAGTACAAATTACTAGTACAGTACCGCGAGGCGGCTATGAATCGCATAACGGAACAAGTATGGCTGCTCCGCAAGTAGCTGGAGCGGTTGCCCTCTTGCGTCAAATGCATCCGGATTGGACGACAGAACAATTGAAAGCGGCTCTTGCTAACAATGCAAAAACATTACATGATGTCAATGAAAATACATACCCTGTTATGGCACAAGGATCTGGTTTAATTAACATTCCGAAAGCAGCTCAAACAAATGTATTAGTAAAACCTAACAATGTCAGCTTTGGTCTTATTAAGCCAAATAGCGGAAAAGTAAAACTGACGCAAAATGTTACATTACAAAACCTTTCTAGTAAAAAGAAAAGTTTTTCAACTCGTGTGGAATTACTAGATGCCAACACAAAAACAAAAGTAAAAGCTTCTGTCCCTTCATCGATTAGCATACAACCGAATAGTAGTACCGAAAAACCATTTACTATCACGGTAGATAGCTCACTACCACAAGGTGTGTATACTGGAAATGTATATGTAAAAGAACAAGGGGCAAAAGAAGAAATTCGAATTCCATTCACATTTAGTATCGATCCTAAAGATTATAAACGTATCGATGGACTTGAAATTATTAATTCTACTTTTAGCCCAAATGGCGACCACGTACTAGATGATAATCTCATCAACTACTATTTAGTTGCGCCTGTGGATGATGTAACATTACATGCAAATTTAGTTACGAAAGAACGTGTAACGTATCAAGGGATTATCCATCAAGCTAAAAATGCAACTCCTGGATACAAACCTTTCAAATGGAATGGTACAAAAGCAGATGGCACTCCTTTAGCTGACGGGCTATATCAAATCGAAGCAGTTGCTTCTAATTCTGGTGGAGAAACAAAACAAACAGCTGCTGTATTTCTTGATCGAACTGCACCTAAGTTAACACACGAAGTTGACCAAGAAAATCTCGTAATTAGAGGAAAAGTTGATGATATTCTACTAGATTGGATGTCAGAATCTGGTTGGATAGCACCTGGTATTCCAGTGAGAATGCAATATGAAATTAACGGAAATGGTGTATGGGAACAGGCATTCCTGAACCCTTGGGAGAAAAGCTATGACATTTATTTCGATCGCACTCAATTACACGAAGAAAAAAATACTATTCACATTGTAGCAACTGATGCAGCTGGCAATACCTCTAATTTAACTGTTAATTTAGAAGTGAAATAAAGTGAAGCCTTAATCAGTAGAGATTTTGTTCATCCCCACTGATTATTAGCCTTCACCAATCGGGGGTTACGGGCAGTTATTCTCCCACCGAATTTTGAGGTAGGAATTTTACTGCTCATTAACACGGGATAAAAAATTTTTGTTGACAATTTTTTTAATATAGTTTTATAATACAAAACATAGTTTAGTTGAACGAATTATATATCGGCTTTGAAGGAATGCTAGTAGCGACTTATATCACTGTCCCAGAGAACTGATGGTTGGTGCGAATCAGTACATATACAAGCGTGAATTACAATTCTGGAGCTTCTTTCCCGTAATGCTTTTTATGCATGAAGAGAAAGACGGATCTTTCCGTTATCGTAAAGTGAGTGGTAAACAATTAGTTGTTTACAAATAGGGTGGTACCGCGATTTTTATCGTCCCTATCGGATTTTCCGATAGGGACTTTTTTGCATCCATCCTCTTACACAATTTCATATATACGCGTTGAAAGAATCGCAGTAGTATCTTATATCCCTGTTACAGAGAGCTAATGGTCGGTGGAAATTAGCACATATATAAGTATGAATTACAATTCTGGAGCTTCTTTTTCGTAGTGCTTTTATGCATGAAGGAAAAGACGGAATTTTTCCGTTATCATTAATTGAGATGTAAGTATATTTTCACTTACAAATAGGGTGGTACCGCGATTCTTTCGCCCCTATCGGATTTTCCGATAGGGGCTTTTTCTATTTATCACAGAAACATATGTTAAATAATTCCGAATCTTATGATAAAATTTTATAAGCGCTTACAAAAAATGAAAGGGGGTGATACAAGCTATACGAAATCAATATTCAATTTTATTGAAAAAAAGGAGGATGTCTAAATGACAAAGAAAACAGAAATTCCATCGCATTTAAAACCATTTGTATCCACACAACATTATGATCAATACACACCGGTGAATCACGCTGTGTGGCGTTATATTATGAGACAAAATCATAGCTTCTTAAAAGACGTTGCTCATCCAGCCTATGTGAACGGACTACAATCATCTGGTATTAATATAGATGCAATTCCAAAAGTAGAAGAAATGAATGAGTGTTTGGCACCAAGCGGCTGGGGCGCTGTAACAATTGACGGACTTATTCCTGGCGTAGCATTCTTCGATTTTCAAGGACACGGATTACTACCGATTGCAACAGATATCCGGAAAGTAGAAAATATCGAGTACACACCAGCTCCAGATATCGTACATGAAGCCGCAGGACACGCACCGATTTTACTTGATCCTACATATGCAAAATATGTGAAACGTTTTGGGCAAATTGGTGCAAAAGCTTTCTCTACAAAAGAAGAACATGATGCATTTGAAGCTGTTCGTACATTAACGATAGTAAAAGAAAGCCCTACTTCTACTCCTGATGAAGTTAAGGCTGCTGAAAATGCTGTAATTGAAAAACAAAACTTAGTTTCTGGTTTATCGGAAGCTGAACAAATTTCACGTCTTTTCTGGTGGACAGTAGAATATGGATTGATCGGAAATATAGATGATCCAAAGATATATGGTGCTGGTCTCCTTTCTTCTGTTGGCGAAAGCAAACATTGCTTAACAGACGCTGTAGAAAAGGTTCCATTCTCTATAGAGGCATGTACAAGTACAACTTATGACGTAACAAAAATGCAACCACAACTATTTGTTTGCGAATCATTTGAAGAATTAACAGAAGCACTTGAGAAATTCTCTGAAACGATGGCCTTTAAAACTGGTGGTAAAGAAGGATTAGAAAAAGCAATTCGCTCTGAGAACTATGCAACAGCTGAGCTAAATAGTGGATTACAAATTACAGGTACATTTAGCGAGACAATTGAAAACGATGCAGGTGAATTAATTTACATGCGAACAAATTCGCCAACGGCATTAGCGCTTCATAATAAACAGTTAGCGAATCATTCTACTTCTGTACACAATGACGGATTTGGAACACCGATTGGATTACTTACTGAAAATATTGCATTAGAAAATTGTACAGACGAACAACTACAATCATTAGGAATTACAATTGGAACTATCGCTGAGTTTACTTTTGCAAGTGGTATTCATGTAAAAGGAACAGTAACAGATATTGTGAAAAATGATAAGAAAATTGCTCTTATTTCCTTTATCGATTGCACAGTTACTTATAACGCCCGCGTTTTATTTGATGCTTCATGGGGCGCATTTGATATGGCTGTTGGCTCACAAATCACTTCAGTATTCCCAGGTGCCGCAGATGCTGCAGCATTCTTCCCAATGGATGAAGAAATTCAAGAAATTCCTGCTCCACTTGTGCTGAATGAACTTGAACGTATGTATCAAACAGTTCGAGATATTCGAAGTGAGGGGATTTTACACGACGCGCATATCGATCAATTAGTAGCAATCCAAGAAGTATTAAATAAATTTTATGCGAAAGAATGGTTGCTGCGCCTTGAAGTATTAGAGTTACTTTTAGAGCATAACAAAGGGCATGAAACATCTGCAGCATTACTACATCAACTTTCTACTTTCACAACTGACGAAGCTGTAACACGCCTTATTAACAATGGTCTTGCGTTACTTCCAATAAAGGATGTGAAAAATGATGCTAAGATTAACTGAAGAAGAAGTTCACGAGGAATTATTGAAGGTAGATAAATGGATGGTAAAAGATGAGAAATGGATTGAACGAAAATATATGTTTTCCGACTACTTAAAAGGAGTCGAATTTGTCTCTGAAGCCGCCAAACTATCAGAAGAACATAATCACCATCCATTTATCCTTATCCAGTATAAAGCAGTTATTATTACTTTGTCATCTTGGAATGCAAAAGGTTTAACGAAACTAGATTTTGAGCTTGCAAAACAATTTGATGAACTATTTTTACAAAACGAAAATGCAATTATAAGAAAATAAAAAAGAGAAGCCTTTTTAGGCTTCTCCTTTTATTTGGAAATGGATACAATGTCCAAATGGATCCTCGACTTGTAATATTCCATCTTTGTACGTAGCAATCTTACCAATATTTTTTAAGCTTTCACATACTTGCTCTTTTTGTTTTTCATCCGCTAATACAATTGTGAAATATTTCAAACCAACAGAACCTGGCATTTGCGGTGGTACCCCTTCACCTTGCCATGTATTTAAACCGATATGGTGATGATAGCCACCTGCTGATACGAACAACGCTCCATTACGAGCTGGGATTGTTACTTCAAAACCAAGACCATCAACATAGAAACGTTTCGCTTCCTCTAAATCAGCTACATGGAAATGAATATGCCCCATCACAGTACCAGCTGGAAATCCACTCCATGTACTTCCTTGCTGCAATAATTCTTCACCAGCTAACGGGTTACTAACAAATGGGAGCTCTCCATTCTCATCACGCCAAACTTCTTTTTGTCGATCATGATAAATTTCAATCCCGTTTCCATCTGGATCAGCTAAATAAAGAGCTTCACTAAAGTAATGATCGGCCCCGCCATGTAGTGGATATACCATTTCTACAAGATGACGAAGAACATTCGCTAAATCCTGCCTACTTGGTAATAAAATTGCGTAATGATATAACCCTGTTCTTCCTCTTTGCTTCGGAAAAGCTTCTTTCTTTTCTTCAATGATAAGAAGTGGTTCATCATTTTCATTCCCAAATGTAACGACTGCTTTTTCTTCTTTTAGCACCTTCATACTTAGTACTTCCGTATAAAACTCTAGTGATTTCTTTACATTAGATACGTATAAATGAACAACATCCAGTGTTGTATCGGGATGAAGTTGAAAACTCATCTTGTTAGCCCCCCATTTAAATTAGTTCTTCTTTGACATTTTTTCTTTTAAGAAATTATCTACAAAACCATCAGCTTTTGCAACAAATAAGTATGCACCCATTGCTAATAATGCAAGTTCTAATTCGAAACCAGGATTTTTTCCATCTCCCAATAAACCAGCTGACCATTTTACTTTTACGATTGCTCCAACCATAACAAGTGCAAATAATAATCCAATATATCTTACACCTAAACCTAGAATTAATAATAGGCCTCCAACTAATTCAAATGTTGCTACACCGTATGCAAGTCCTCCTGGTAAACCAATGCTTGTAAACCACCCTGCAATATTGTCAATTCCTGATTGGAATTTTGTTAAACCGTGCATGAAGAATGTTACCCCTAACACGATACGAATAATTAAGTTACCAATATGTTGATTCATTTCTTTCTCTCCTTTATAGTTTTCTTATACAAAACTTTTATTTATATTACAAAACATACACTAATTTTTTTTATTCGTCAATTCATTTTCACTGGGAAAAAATATATTTTTTTTGCTATGATACAAATAGTTGTTTACAAAAAGGAGCTTGATTTTATGAATATTGGTTCTGCAATACGTGAAATTCGTCAACGTAGGGGCATAACAATCGCACAAATTTGTGAGGGAACAGGTCTTTCTAAAGGATTTATGAGTCAGGTTGAAAATAATAAAACATCACCATCTATCTCAACTTTAGAAACGATCTCCAATTTTTTAAACGTTCCCCTTCCCTATCTATTGTTAGAGCAAAAAGATCGATTAAAAATTGTCAAAAAAGAAGAACGGAAATACAGTGTATACGGCAAAGATGAGCAAAGAATTGAACATGTTGCGGAGCAAGGGGGCCTTCGCCTATCTTTAGTAGAAATCCCTACTGGATTCCCGAAAGAAAACTCACCAAATGCCCATGAAGGGGAAGAATGTCACCTTGTATTACGCGGAAAACTAGAAGTTCAGCACGGTGAAGATATTGCAATTGTAGAAGAAGGTGATTCTTTCTCATGGAATGCATGCGTTCCTCATATTGTTCGTAATATAGGAGAAGAAACTGCATTATTACTCATCTCTAGTTATGCAGAAAATCGAAAACGTGTTTACTAAATAATAAAAAAGAAGCCTGCTAAACAGGCTTCTTTTTTATCCCCTTATAATTCCATAACTTGTCCCCACTAGTACAGTCTTTTCGTGTTGATTGCGATAAACTGACTCGATTGAAACTTTTTTATAACCTTCCATTTGCTCAACATTTGTTAAAGTTAATTCACAAGTGATTGTATCTCCTGTGAAAACTGGTCTAATAAACTCACTTACTAATTCTCTTGCTATGTAATGTAATTCTTCGCCTACTTTCGTTCCAATGCTAGCAGTCAATAAACCATGGACCATTAATCTTCCATTTTCATCATATTCCACATGGTGTCTACCTTTATCTCCGGTAATATTTGCAAATTCAAACACCTCTTCCTCAGTAAATCTTCTTTCATATTTAAATACATCCCCAACTTTTATACTCATTTTTATCCCCCTAATAATAAACAGAATTTTCTTTTATTTTATCATAAAACGATCCTCAATCCATTCTCTATTATCAAATCCTCAAAATTACCTCGCTAAACTTTTACTTTTCATTCATTTATCGGTGACCATCTCTTTTCGCGACTTGATATCCATAATACGCACATGTTCCATTTCTCGATAGCTCTCTAACTTCAAATCCACAGCTTCTATAAAAATCAAAATTGTTCGCAGAAGTATGTGCAAACCAGTCACCATGTGGTAGCTTTTGCAAACAAAGAGCGACAAGTTTCTTACCTAATCCCTTCCCTCTATATTCACATTTCACAACTAAATTTACTATGTTCGCGACCATGATTCCATCAGAAATGACTCTAACCATGGCAATCATCTCTTCTTCATCCCAAATTGTGAATGCCCATGTTGAATTTTCAAATGCTATCGTGAATTTTTCAATTTGCCAAGAAGGGATATTATCATTGCTCCAACCGGCATCTTCGAATAAAGTCTTAATTGCATATGCAGGTACACCATTCGTCCCCTCACGAATAATAAGTCCATTATGATAAATGTACATGTAATCCCTCCTTTATTTTTATATACCATTCTTCAAAAAATGCAATTAACCTTTTTTCATCCAACGCGCCTAATGGAATAAACGAGAACATCCATCCCATGAAATGAAGTTGTTTTCTCATAACTAAGCCCCGTTTTTCTAGCAACAAAGATTGAGGCGGGGTGGTCCGGATTAATAAGAGAAATCAATTTATTCATTCGTAACGCTTGGAAGCCATAGTCTCGAAATGCTGCCGCTGCTTCTCTCGCATAGCCTTTTCCCCAATACTGAGGTAATAACCAATAACCAATTTCAATTTCCTCTTTTCCATCTATCTGCTGCTTTACTAATCCTGCATGACCAATCCGTATCCCCGTTTCCTTTTCAATTAATACAAATAAACCGAGGCCGTTTTTATAGCTAGGAATTACCCACTCTTCCAAACTTTTTTTACATTGCATATATGTTTTTAAATTCCCATTTCCAATATAGCGCATTACTTTTTCGTTTCCCCATAGTGAAGCGTAGAACTGTAAATCATCCATTGTATATTTACGAATTTGTAAACGGTCTGTATGAAACATTCCTTCACTCCTTTCTACTAATTTCTTCTTAATTTCACAATCATATTTTGTATGCACAATAAGTGTTACCATTTATTATAAATGAATCAACCACATAACACAGAATATTCAATCTTATAGAAACAAAAAAAGCAGTAGACAAATATTGTCCACTGCATCCATATCATAACTAGCATAAAGAAAACTACAATTGAGGGGGGTGTAGGATTTTCAAATATACTAGATACTTATCCCGTTCTAACGGGCGGTAAACTTTCCAATTGTTTCAAGTGAAAAGTTTACCGCACATAAGAACTTCCTTCGTTCATTAAGATAGTATTGCTAAATAATCATATACACGCTTAGATTTCTCTCCACCCATTCGTGCATGTTGAAGAAGAGAAATACCATGAGGACCAGATGCGCGCAATGCTTCTGGTTGAGCTACTAAAATAGCTTGTACAACTTCTAATTCACCAAGCATAGCTGCTGCAAAAATATCCATCCGAGCACCCTTTTCTAGTAAATAAAGAGCAATATCTTTACGACCTACATGTGCCGATGCGCCTAACGCACTTTCCCAATCTGATCCACCCCAATTATAAGAGGCGTGAAGTAAGCTTGGTGATTCAACCAATAGCTCTTGTACTTTCTCTAAATCCCCGTGAGCTGCCATAACAAATTCTCTTACTAATTCAATGGTAATACGCTCTTCTGTTTGCATCGCTCTTCTCCCCTTTTAGAAATTCGTTTCGGTGTAAAAAAAGGCTTGTCACTTCCCTGAAAAATATCTACATCTATGCCAAATACATGTTGAAACATTTCATGGCATAGTACTTCTTCTGGTATACCATCATACTGAATTTTTCCTCGCTTTAATACAAGTAAACGATCGCTATATTGAGCAGCTTGGTTAATGTCATGTAAAACCATTATAATTGTCATTCCAAACTCCTCATTTAATCGTTTCACAAGTTCCATTACTTCCAACTGGTGAACGATATCTAAAAAGGTTGTTGGTTCATCCAATAATAAGACATTTGTACGTTGCGCTAGCGTCATCGCAATCCAAGCACGTTGCCGTTCCCCTCCTGATAAAGAATGTAAAAGACGATATTCATACCCTTCAAGATTTGTAACAGACAATGCCCAATCAACAATTTCTTCATCTTCTTTATTTAAGTGGCTACTCCATGATTTATGTGGACCTCTTCCGAACTCAATTAGTTCTTTCACTGTTAAATCTAATTGATGATCATGCATTTGTGGTAACATTGCTAATTGCTTCGCTACATCAGCACTCTTCATCATATGAATATTTTTCCCATCTAAAATGATGTCCCCTTCGCTTTGTTTCAGTAGCCTTGCTATTAAACGAAGCAAAGTAGATTTTCCCGATCCATTCGGACCAATTAAACTAACGATTTCTCCAGCCTTAATATGTACATTCATATTTTGCATTTGAAATCTTTCAGAGTGTGCGTAAAACACTTTGTTAACGGAAATCACTTTGTTTTCCTCCTCTATGAATTAAATATAAGAAGAACGGACCACCTAAGAAGGACAGTAAAATACCAACAGGCAATTCGATTGGGTCAAACCAACTTCGAGCTATTGCATCCGCAAAAACAAGTAATACCCCGCCGCCAAGGCATGATAAAGGTAGCAAATATCTATAATCATTTCCAACTAATAAACGTAGCATATGTGGTACGACAAGACCGACAAATCCAATAAGACCAGACACACTTACTGCAATTCCAGCTAATAATGTACTTACTACGATTAAATAAAACCGACTTTTTTCCACGTTATGTCCTAATAACTTTGCCATTTCATCTCCAAGCATTAACACTCGAATATGCTTAATACCAAAGAAAGCTAATATAATGGCGAATATTGCATAATAAATAATCATATTTAAATGTGCCCAACTTACACCACCAATACCACCCGCTAGCCACGGTAACACCGATTGTACTTTGTCACTATGTAATAACATTAATGCTGACGTTGCTGCACCAATTAATGCATTGATCGACACCCCTACTAAGACGATTTTTGAAGGTGGTGCCCCTTTTTGCCATGATAAAGCATAAATAACCATCGCTGTTATGAAAGCTCCTAAAAACGCCCCTAGTGGTAAAAAAGCTAGATGCTGTGGGAATAAAATCATGATGACAATTGCTACAAGGCCTGCCCCAGATGAAACTCCGATAATACCAGGATCTGCAAGAGGGTTTCTCATAACTCCTTGTAGCAGTGTACCAGATGCAGCTAAACATGTTCCTACTATAAACCCAATGAGCACTCTCGGTATGCGAAGATCCCATACAATTCGATGAACTGTCGAACCTTCATCTTGTATACCCGTTAGAATATCTCGTACAGAAAAGGATAAACTTCCTGCGAAAAGACCGTAAAAGAGACCTAGGATTGTTAATACAACTAAAGTAACTGCTATTATCCATCTTTTTTTCGCAAAAGGATGTTCCTTTTCTCTTACTACTTCACTACTTTCCATAGTATCATTTCCTTACATCTTGTATACTTTTATACATAAAGTCCATTGCTTCTGTAACTTTTGTACCAGGATTAGATCCAAATAAATCAGGTGGCAAAATAACTACGCGGTTTTGTTTTACTGCCTCTAAATTTTTCCACGCTTCATTTTTCATCATTTCGCCTTCGAATGCTTTTTTCACACTTTTTGGATCTCCGTGTGTAATTAAATAAATCACATCTGGATTCGCCTCAATAATACGTTCTACACTTAGCTGTGCATATTGCGGATATTCTTTCGTTTCTGGAAAATCAGAAGCAATATTTTTTCCGCCTGTTTTTTCTAAAATATCACCTGATAAAGATGTTGGTAATGCCGCTAAATAAGTTCCTGGTGCGCCATACACTAGCAATGCTTTCGCATCGCTCTTTTTCTCATATTTCTTCATTTGATCATTCATTTTTTGATTAATTTCTTTTGCTTTATCTTCTTTCTTCATTACCGTTCCATATAATTCAATATTTTTTTGAATATCTTGTACAGAATTCGCAGAAGAAATGATAACTTGCGTTCCTTGTCCTTCAACCGTTGGCACATTCTTTTGGAATCCATTGTTAGCAACAAGTACATCGGGCTTTAAACTAGCAATTTGCTCAAAATTCGGTTGATGTGCATTCCCAATTACTTGTGCTTTCTTTAGCTCATCCGGAAGAGTTAATTTCGTATCCGGGCGACCTACTATTTTTCCACCTAAAGCATGAATAATATCCATGTCCCCCATACTTAATGTTGCAAAACTTTCTGGCACTTTATCGAATGTTACCTTTCTTCCTGATAGGTCGGTAATTTCGATTTTCTCTTTTCCTTTTTCTGTTTTGGTTGCAGACGCTTTTTCGTCCCCTTTGGCACTGCAACCTATTAACAAGAAAAAAATAGATAAAATCGCTGTAAATAGCGTAATAGATTTTTTCATTCCTTCACCTCTAATTGATAATGATAATCATCAACTACTATTCTACTTTAATTGATAAGGATTATCATTGTCAACACGAAAGGCATATATTTTCCTACAAAAAAAACAAAAAGCGCGACAAAAAGATTTTTTCTTTTCGCTGCGCTCTAGTTAACAATATTATTCACATTCATTTTCCTCTAGCTGGTCACGCATCACTTTCACACGCTGAAAGAAAAAGAACGATAAGCTTAAAAATATAACGATGCTCCCCATCATAACAAAAAATTGGATTGTCTCTTTTGCTCCACTCGGAATCAATAAGCCAACCATTAACAATGTACTTACAGCGAGAAGCATTTGTCCAAACCGAGTATAATCTTCTATTTTTCCTTTTAATTCTTTCATTATATTCTCACTCCTCCATTTCACTGTATCATATTCTATGAAACTGAAAGACCAGTAAATACAGCCATTCTGGGAGATGTTTTCCAATAAAAAAAGAGCCGCTTTTACTGCGGCTCTTTTTTTATCATTATTCACCTTTATATGCTTCCATATAAATTTCTTTCAGCTCTGAAATAAGCGGTAACTTTGGATTAGCAGTTGTACATTGATCTTCAAAAGCTCTTTCTGCTAATACTCCAACAACCTCTTCAAATTGCTCTTTATCGACTCCTTGTCCCGCAATACTCATATTAATATTTAAGCTTTTTCCAAGCTCAATAATTGCTCGGACGAGTGATTCCACCCCTTCTGCTGCCGAACTTGCTGGAAGCCCGAGCATTCTCGCTATATGTGCATATCTTTCATCTGCCACAAAGTGCTCATATTTTGGGAACAATGCGTGTTTTCTTGGCTTAATAGCATTATAGCGGACTACGTGCGGCATTAGAATGGCATTTGCGCGTCCGTGCGGAATATGGAATTCTGGTCCAATCTTATGTGCTAAGCTGTGATTAATACCGAGGAAAGCATTTGCAAATGCCATCCCTGCAATTGCAGAAGCGTTATGCATTTTTTCTCTTGCTTCTTCATCATTTCCATCTTTATATGCTCTCGGTAAATATTTGAATACGAGATCAATAGCTTTTAATGCTAATCCATCTGTATAGTCATTTGCCATAACAGACACATACGCCTCAATTGCATGTGTCAAAACATCCATACCAGTATCTGCTGTTACATGTGGTGGTACTGTCATTACAAATTGTGGATCAACAATTGCTACATCTGGTGTTAATTCATAATCTGCGAGCGGATACTTTATATTATTTTTCTTATCTGTAATAACCGCAAATGGTGTCACTTCTGATCCCGTTCCTGATGTCGTTGGAATCGCAACAAACTGCGCCTTATTTCCTAATTCCGGATATTTACATGTACGTTTTCTTATATCTAAAAATTTCTGTTTAATGCCATAGAATGTCGTTTCTGGATGCTCATAGAATAACCACATTCCTTTTGCTGCATCCATAGCTGAACCACCACCAAGTGCGATAATTACATCTGGCTTAAAGCTTTTCATCATTTCCGCACCTTTAAAAACAGTTTCATCTGATGGATCTGGTTCGACCTCAAAGAAAACTTCAACTTTCACATCATTTGCATGCTTGTTTAAATAGTGCGCGACTGTATCGACATAGCCATGTTCAACCATTCCGGGGTCCGTTACAATAAATGCACGTGAAATGTTAGGCATATTTGCTAAATAAGCTGTAGCATGTTTTTCAAAATAAATTTTTGGTGGCAGTTTGAACCACTGCATATTCTTTTTTCTATTTGCCAGCCTTTTTATATTTAATAAATGAGTCGCTGTTACATTTTGGGAAACTGAATTCTTTCCGTATGAACCACAACCAAGTGTAAGTGATGGAATAAATCCATTATATATATCCCCTATTCCACCTTGTGATGAAGGTGCATTTACAATGAGACGGCAAGCTTTCATACGTAACCCAAATTGCTTTTGCACATCTTTATTTGTAGAATGGATAACTGCTGAATGTCCTAAACCACCGAGGTTCAACATTTCTTCGCAATATGTAAATCCTTCTTCTAATGAATTTGCCTTCACACAAGCTAATACTGGACTCAGTTTCTCACGGGATAACGGATATGCTGCTCCGATACCTTGAATTTCAGCTACAAGCATTTTTGTATGTCCAGGAACAGTGATCCCAACTAAATCGGCAATATACTGTGCTGATTTCCCTACAATATCACTATTTACTGCACATGTATTTTCATTTATAACGAGCTTTTCTAATTTTTTTCTTTCTTCTTCTGTTACAAAGTAACAACTGTTTTCAATCATTTCTGTTTTAACATCATCATAAATTTCTTTATCGACAATGATTGCTTGTTCCGATGCACAAATCATACCGTTATCAAATGTTTTTGATAAAATTAAATCATTAACAGCTCGTTTTACATGTGCTGATTTTTCTATATAACACGGTACATTACCAGGACCAACGCCTAACGCTGGTTTTCCAGTAGAGTAAGCTGATTTCACCATACCAGCGCCTCCAGTTGCTAGAACGAGTGCTACACCATCATGGTTCATCAATTGTTTCGTCGCTTCAACAGACGGTCTTTCAATCCATTGAATACAGTGTTTTGGTGCACCAGCTTTCATCGCTGCATCATATACGGTTTTCGCTGCTGCCACAGAACATTTTTGTGCGGAAGGATGAAATGCGAAAATAATTGGATTTCTTGTTTTTATCGCAATTAACGCTTTAAACATTGTTGTCGACGTTGGATTCGTTACTGGTGTTACTCCAGCTACTACACCGACAGGTTCCGCGATTTCTATTATTTCTTCATGAGGATCTTCGTGAATAATCCCTACCGTTTTATCTTGCTTTATACTATGCCAAATATATTCAGTGGCAAAAATATTTTTAATGCATTTGTCTTCATATACACCACGGCCAGTTTCTTCAACTGCCAATTTTGCTAGCGGCATATGTTGATCAACACCTGCTAATGCCATTTCATGAACAATGTTGTCAATTTCCTCTTGTGTAAAACTTTCTAATGCTTGTAAAGCTTGTTGACCATTATTTACTAGCGTATCAATCATCTTTTTTACTTCCTGCATTTCATTTACAACTTTCTCTTTGACTACCATGTGAATTTCCTCCTATTCTACTATTACGGTCCTTATATGTCCCTGTAGGTCAAAATAAGTCCCAATTAACACAAAAAAATAGAGATGCTTTCCTACATGAATTTCATTGTTTGTGAAAAGTTTCACAAGTTTGTTCGTGAGTAACGTTTCCTGAATTCAATATACATGAAATCATTTCGTTTGTGTATGTCTATTTTGTGAAATGTTTCACAAAAAGACGTAATAAAAAAACGCACTGCTAATATAGAGCAGTGCGTTTTTTATTATGCTAGCGCTTGTGCTAAATCTTCAATTAAATCTTCACCATCTTCAATACCGACAGAAATACGAATTAATGTATCTGTAATTCCTAATTCTTTGCGGCGATCAGCTGGGATTGATGCATGTGTCATTTGAGATGGAATAGAAATTAAACTTTCTACCGCTCCTAAGCTTTCAGCAAGTGTAAAGTATTGTAGTTTCTCAAGTACTTTATTTAATGTTTCTTCACTATCTACATCAAATGAGATAATAGCACCAAACCCGTTTGCTTGTTCTGTTGCTAATTCGTGATTTTGATGTGATTCAAGACCTGGGTAATATACTTTATTTACTTTTGGATGATTATTTAAGAACTCAGCAATAGCACGTGAATTCGTTTCATGTTCTTCCATACGAATTCCTAATGTTTTTAAACCGCGAAGTAGTAAGAAGCTATCTTGTGGCCCAAGAATACCTCCTGTTGAGTTTTGTACAAAGTGAAGATCTTCTGCTAGTTGTGGGCTATTTACAACTACTAAACCTGCAACTACATCACTATGACCTCCTAAATATTTCGTTGCACTATGAAGCACAATATCTGCTCCTAAAGAAATCGGCGACTGCCAATATGGCGTCATGAATGTGTTATCAATAATTGTTAATAGGTCTTTCTCTTTAGCAAGAGTAGATATTTTCTTAATATCAGTAATTTTTAGTAGTGGGTTCGTTGGTGTTTCCACATAAATTGCTTTCGTATTTGGACGAATCGCTTCTTCAACTTCCTCTAAGTTTGTTGTATCTACAAATGTATGCTCAATACCGAAACGGTTTAATACTTTCGTAATAACGCGGTATGTTCCGCCATAAACATCATCTGTTAAAATAACGTGGTCACCTTTTGAGAACAACATAATTGTCGCTGTAATAGCAGCCATTCCTGAACCAAATGCAAATCCAGCATGCCCATTTTCTAATACAGCAATCATTTCTTCTAAAGCTGCACGTGTTGGGTTACCTGTACGTGAATATTCATATCCTTGATGCTTACCAACTGCTTCTTGTTTGTACGTACTTGTTTGATAAATCGGTACGTTTACAGATCCAGTTGAAGGTTCTCCTATGCGAATACCATGAATTAACTTTGTCTTTGCTCTCATTTTTCATTCCCATCCTTTGTATATGTCTTTACTTAAATAGCGCTCACTGCTATCAGGAAAAATCGTTACAATATTTGTACCTGGTGCTGCCTTCTCTGCCTCCAGTAAGCTCGCATGAAATGCTGCTCCTGAAGAGCTCCCAACGAGAAGTCCTTCTTTTTGCGCTAATTCTTTCACTCGTAAAAATGCATTTCGATCAGAAATCGTATGAATTTCATCAAAATAAGATGTCTTCAAAAATGGCGGGATAAATTCCAGTCCAATTCCTTCGGTCTCATGTGAACCAGCCTTACCACCATTTAAAATAGATCCTTCTGGCTCTACGATAACTGTTTTAATATCTATATTTTTTTCTTTCAAATAAGATGCAGTCCCCATAAACGTACCGCCAGTTCCTGCTCCAGCAACAAATATGTTAATCTCTCCATTCAATGCGTCCCACAGTTCAGGTCCTAGTGTTTTAAAATATGCACGAGGATTTGCCTCATTTGCGAACTGACTTGGAGAGTATGAATTCGGTAGTTCATTTACTAACTCTTTTGCTTTAGCAATTGCACCGGTCATTCCTTGCTCAGTCGGTGTATGCACGACCGTTGCACCTAGTGCTTTCATTAATTCTTGTTTTTCAATACTAAATTTCTCTGGTACACAAACAATAACACGTAAATCATGTTCTAATGCTACAAGTGCCAGTCCAATACCAGTATTCCCAGCAGTCGGTTCAATAATTGTTCCACCCCGGGTAACAAGCCCTTTTTCTAGCGCATCTTCGATTAATTCTCTTCCTAAACGATCCTTAACGCTTCCGCCTGGGTTATAAAATTCAAGCTTTGCAAATAAACGGACTCCTTTCGGAAGTGAAAAACGAGTAATTTCTACAATTGGTGTATGACCAATTAACTCATGAACTCCACGATATACATTCATCGTGTTCTCCCCCTTGTTTGCCAATAAAGAAAAGGCAACTGTATGTATTTTCTTTATATGAGACAGTTGCCTTTTTGTTACATTACTTTAACTCTTCTAACACTTTTACGATAAAGTTTGTAGAATGAAGAGCTGCTTGATCTAAAAACTGATCAAATGAAACATTTGATTCTTTACCAGCAATATCAGAAAGTGCGCGAATGATAACAAACGGAATTTCATATTGGTGGCATACTTGTGCAACAGCTGCTGCTTCCATTTCTACCGCATAAAGATTTTCAAATTTATCACGAATGGCTGCAACGCGGTTCGGATCACTCATAAATGAATCACCTGTTGCAATCATACCTTTTACAACTTGAATATTTTCTTCAGCCTGCATACATTTCTCAGCTAATGCAACTAACGCCTCATCAGCTTTAAATCCAGGCGGCATTCCTGGTACTTGACCATATTCATAGTTAAATGCTGTTACATCTACGTCATGGTGACGAACTTCAGTGGAAATAACTACATCACCAACGTTTAGAGAATGATGGAATCCACCAGCTGAACCAGTATTAATTACTTTTTCAGGCTTATATTTTTCTAATAAAATTGTCGTTGACATCGCTGCGTTTACTTTACCAATACCAGACTTTAACAAGATTACTTCATGCCCTGCTAATAGCCCTTTCGTAAATTCACAACCTGCAACCGTTTCTGTCTCTGCTTGTTCTAATTTATCACGTAAAATACGTACTTCTTCTTCCATTGCTCCAATTACAGCAATTCTCAATCTAATCCCTCTTTCTATTGCTTAGTTGCCTCCATTACCCAAACGAAATGATTTAATCTCGTGAACGTTACATGGAAGCCATTGTTTTCAAAAATAGTCTGCATAACTGGAATACGTGTATAGTATTCCGTTTGCAAATCGTTTGCTAACTGGTGGAAACCTCTTTGTTTTGCTGTTTCAACAGTTTTATCATATGCATCTTGATCTGCAAATATCGTATCAGCAAACACTATTTTACCACCTTTGTTTAGCAATTGACTATACTTCGCAATCGCTACATTTTTTTCATCATCTGTTAAATGATGAAATGCATAGGTGCTTACAATGGTATCAATTGAATTTGGAACTTCAAACGAAAGAAAATCACCGTCTGTAATTGAAAATTCTTTTGGCAATTTCTCTTTTGCAATCATGCGCATTTCACGCGACGGTTCTATACCGTAAACTGTGCGGCCAGCAAGTAATAATTTATTTGTTAAATTACCTGTACCGACACCAAATTCTAATACATTACCAAATGACTTGTTAACTACATCCTCTAGAATGTCCTCATAATGGGCGAAAACTTCTTTATATTGTATATCTTCGCCTTGTACAAATGAGTCGTACGTATGAGCCCACTCATCAAATAAACCATTAAATTCTGTACCCATAAAAATTCCCCTTTTTCTTATCGGTTTTATCAGTATGATATTCCCTCTTTCTAAAAATGTCAATTGAAATGTACATGGTATTTCCTTCTTTTCTTTGTTACACTATAGTTGATTACATAGGAGAGGGGCCGTCTTCATGTCATTTACCTTTGAAATGTTAGAAGATAAAGTAGAGTTTTTTGAAGCGGGAGACTTAGCTTCTTTAGAACGAAAAATTAGTGAACAAATTGATAATAATAAAGCACTTATGCTTGAAGTTCATCACATCTCACATCAAATGGTTATGGATCCTGAAAGCAAAAGACCGTATTATAGCGCGGTTGTTCATTTTAAATTAAAGAAATTGCGTTAACAAAAAAGAGAAGCTCCTAAGGAGCCTCTCTTTTTTAGTTTAGAGTTTGAACAAGTACTGGTTTCCAGCCCTCATTGTCTACCCAATCAATATTTACATAATATCTTTTCCCACTTTGCTTATCTTGAACATCACCATAAGCTTTGCTCTTTCCAGTTTTGTCTCTTCCAACAAAATGGAATACTAATTGCTCTTTCGGTACTTCAACACCTGCAGCAATTGCACTTTGCATCTCATTCCAATCTGATGAACCCTGTTTAAACGTCATCGCTGGTGATGAACCTTGTTCTGTTCCTACAGCTTTCCAAGAAGGTTTTGTATACGCCTCTTTTGCCTTAGATACAGTTTTCTCAGCTGATACTTTCTCGTTAGCTTTCGCTTCTTCTTCAGCTTTTTTCTGTTCTTCTTCAGCCTTTAGCTTCTCTTCTTCAGCTTTTTTCTTAGCTTCTGCTTGCTCTTGTTCTTTTTCTTTTTTCTTAGCAGATTCTTTATCTTCTGATTTCCCAGCTTTCTCATTCTTTGTTGTTTGTTGAGAGACTTTCTTATCAGTAGAAGATGCTTGCTCTTTCGTACTAGGAACGAACAATTGATATGCTACAATAGCTACTAATAGTAATACAATAGCGATTGCAATATTTAAAACACCGTTTTGACGACGTTTTTGTTGTTTCTGTTGGAATCTTGATCCTCCTGCCATTCTCCAAACCTCCATGCAGTTTTTCCTAATTGCTATTGTAACATTAAATCTAGAAAGGTTGAACATTTACAATGATATTTTCATGAAATGAAGACATTTCACTATAAATTGCAAGATTACTTTTCATTCTCCAATTGATAGATTGCTCCTACCATATCTTTAAAAATAGGTGTAACTTTATTCACTTTGCTATCAGTCTCTAGATCAACAACAACTAAAGCATATCTTGGATTCTCATACGGAAAATAACCTGCAAACCAGCGATTCACCCTCGTCCCTTTCCCTGTTTGCGCTGTCCCAGATTTTCCAGCGACACTTAGTGGCAACGAACGGAATGCCGTTCCTGTTCCTTTCTCCCTTGTTACAACGCCTCTTAATAACTCTTGTAATGTTTTCACTGTTTCATACGAAAGCTGTTTTCCATTTAACGTATGGCTCTCAAATGTAAAAAAATCCGCTCCATTTTTATATACTATTTTTTCAACTGCTTTCACTTCCATCTTTTCTCCATTCCTCGCAATCGTCGCCATCATATTTGCAATTGCTAGAGGTGATATACGTACATCTTTCTGTCCAATTGCTGTTTGTTCTACCGCTTTTTTACTATTTTTATTTTCTTCATTCCCCCAAATAGTAGTACCCTTTTCTTCTGGCATTTGCTCAAAATGAGGTGTATGAAATACAGAACCTTTCCATCCAACCTTTTCATTTGCTCCTAAAGCTGCTACGTATGTTTCTAGCACCGTCTTATCCTTTTGTAATAGCTCGTTACCTAACTCGGAAAATGTCCTGTTACAGCTCCTAGCAAAGCTCTCTTTAAAGTTAAGTGTACCCATCCTAACTTGCGGGTCGTTTTCACCATATAAATCTTTATTACAGTTAAATGTCCGATTAAACAAATTTACTTTTTGATCAATGACTGCAGCTGCAACTACTGTTTTAAAAACAGAGCCTGGAAAATGTGGCGTTAACATTTGATTTTCAAGTGTAGTTTTATATAAATTCTCATCCCTTACTTGTAAAGACGGCTTACTAGCCATCGCTAATATTTCATTTGTCTTTACATCAAGTAATACTAGTCCCCCCTTCTTTATTTCATTCGCTTCAATCACTTCTTCTGCTTTTTGCTGCAACTCTTTATGTAAAGTAGTTTGAATCCTAACTGGATAAAATGGATTTCCTGGTGAAGTGTATTTCGCTTGCTTTCCGAAAATTGGTTCTCCTTGCCTATCTACTTGATATAATACTTTTGCCTCTCCATCAGTCAATAGAAATTCATCAAATGATTGCTGTAATCCTGAAATACCTATCGGCGTTTCTTTTGAGATTCTTTTCAATTCTCCATATCGCTTTTGAAACTCCCTTTCGTTCTCCCCTACATCACCAATTAAATGATTTATCTCTCCAGTTTGTTTTAATCGCACTTCAGCTGCTACAATACCTAATACATGTAATTCATTTACCTTCTCCATCTGTTCTCGTGTCACTCGAAATGGAGCAGTTTCTCCTTGTAGTGTAAATGCATTTTTATTATTTTTCATTTGTCTTCTAATCTCTTGTCTCGACACACCAATGATATGCGCGATTTTCTCTAACATGTCATTTTTTATTTGTAAAAATGGAAAAATAATTAAAACAGGATATTTTTCCTCACCTATTTTTTTACCATTACGATCTATAAACTGCCCACGTCCATCGTCTACTGTAATGGATTGTGTGCGTTGCGTAACACTTTTTTCAATTAAATTTATTTTGCGATCAGTAAATGATTCTGTATCTATAATTTGAATTTGGATTAAACGACAAAGCAATACAAACATAACGCACATAAAACAAATTAAAACAATTGTAATTCTCCGTTTTATTTTCATAAAAAACACCTCGCCTATTGTAGTTTAGACGAGGTACTATTTTATTTATACAATCTCCAAAACAAAAACAGATATTATATAAGGCTATTATTGTTTCTTTGGCTTCTCTAAAAATTTCATAAGAAGCGATCTAAATTCAGTTTCATTCACTCCAGTGTTTTTAGCAACTTCAATTACAGTGGTTGTTACATTAGCCGCTATTTGTAAATAATCCTTACTAAGATTATCCATTTCATTTCTTTTTTCTTTTGCATTCTCAACTGTTACAGAATCAATACAAGTAATCATCTTATCTACAATATGTAAATAATTATTTTGTGCATCTATTATTTTTTGAATATCATCTTTATTACTTACTTTCGATTGTTTTAAATATGTATATGCTTGATTCACTTCATCTTTTAAAATTTTATCATTATTCTTCGCCTGTTCTTGTAACATATTCTTCATATCATCTATTGTTTTTTGATCCATCGAATCTCGCAATAAATAATCTGGATTCCCAATTGCGTAATCATACTTAATCGTTACATCTTGAAATATTTTCATGACAATTGCTAATTGATACGCTACATCAAAATCATTAAATTCCTTTTTATCTTGTGGATTTTCTAAGGCTTTTGAACTCTCAGTTGCTTTAATATCCTTTTTTTCTTCTTGCTTTACTTTTTCTCCCTTTGATGATGTAGTTTCTTCATTCGTTCCGCATGCAGCAAGTCCTAATATAGAGATACTACAAACCAATCCTGTAAAGATTTTATGTTTCATAATTAGCCCCTTTTCCCTTTTAAAAACTATGGTCTCTAATTATGATATCAAAGCTTAAAATGTTTTTTTGACATTTTTTGTCGAATCACTCTAAGGTTTACACAAATTTTTCTATTCTACAGATAAAAAGAAACTTTAATTAGCCCTCACCAAGCGGGCGTTTACGAGCAGTCCGACGCCCACCTAACTTCTTTGCTTCCGCTGAATTTTGAGATGGTGGTCTTACTGTCTGGCAAATAGCGGGATAAAAAAAAGATTCTCCCGATAGGAGAATCTTTTTTTTATTTTACAGAGACAATCTCTACTTGCATTTCTCCGCCTGGTGTTTGGATTGTTACTTTCTCACCAATTTGCTTACCTAATAAGCTTTTTGCGATTGGAGAATCGTTAGAAATTCTTCCTTCGAATGGATCAGCTTCCGCGCTACCTACGATTGTATACGCTTCTTCATCTCCGTTTGGTAATTCTTTAAATGTTACTGTTTTACCTAATGTAACAACAGTAGATACTTCGCCAGTATCTTTAATGATAACTGCGTTACGAATCATATTTTCTAATTGTGTAATACGTCCTTCTACGAACGCTTGCTCATCTTTCGCTGCATCGTACTCAGAGTTCTCAGAAAGATCCCCGAAGCTACGTGCGATTTTAATACGTTCTACTACTTCTTTACGTCTTACTGTTTTTAATTGCTCAAGTTCGTTCTCTAGTTTTTGCTTACCCTCTTGCGTCATAGGGTATGTTTTTTCTGTTGACATATTTTCCACTCCTTTTATATACCAATCCCCCGAAAAAAAAGAGGAGTTCCATATGAAAACTCCTCCGCTTCCATTGTTAGCGGAGGTTTCTAGTACCCTTGCACTAGCGGAGTTGTCACATACAACCCCGTATTTCCAATTCTTCTTTATATAAAGAAGATATGTATGGAAAGTTGATATAAATATGCCCTCACCTATATATAGATGAGGTTGCATGTTTCATTGTATTCGATAAGAAGGGAAAAAATCCCTTCCTACCGTATATCTTTTACTATGCTATTACAAATTTACTTTTTGTTCAAGAATTGTTGCAATTTTTGTCACCATAATATCAATTGCAACGTGGTTTTGTCCACCTTCAGGGATAATAATATCCGCAAATTTCTTAGAAGGCTCAATAAATTGATTGTGCATTGGACGTACAACATTTACGTACTGATCAATAACTGAATCCATCGTACGACCGCGCTCTTTAATATCACGTTGCATGCGGCGCAGAATACGAAGGTCAGCATCCGTATCAACGAATAATTTAATGTCCATTAACTCGCAAAGACGTGGGTCTTCTAAAATAAGAATTCCTTCTAAAATAATTACATCTTTCGGCTCAACCGGAATAATTTCTTCTGAACGCGTATGCAATGTATAGTCATATACAGGCTTATCAATTTGCTCATATGCAAGCAACTGCTGCAAATGTTCAATTAACAGATCATTATCAAACGCAAGCGGATGATCATAATTTGTTTTTAAACGCTCTTCCATTGGTAAATGGCTTTGATCTTTGTAATAATAATCTTGCTCTAAGATTAAAATAGAATGACCTTTAAAATGGTCAAAAATCGCTTTCGTTACACTCGTTTTACCTGATCCCGAACCACCAGCAATTCCAATTACAACAGGCTTATTCGTCCCCATTCGACTATCACTCTTTCTTATTGAAGTATGCTTTTGCGCATCATATTATTCACATACACTCGTTGATCCACTTTGAATTTCACGATTTGCAACGGATGTCTCGCTGCATCTAATTCGTTTCCATCCTCATCCCAAATTTTCTCCACCGTTTGCGTAAAGTTTTCTATTTCTGGTCCAAAGAACTCCACTTCATGTCCTGGTTTGAAATGATTACGTTGCTCAATCGTTACGATGCCCGTTTCTTCATTATAATCTAACACTAAACCAGCAAAATCATACGTTGTTTTCTTACTATGATTTCCAAACATTTGCTCTTGATGTCCTGGAACCCCTTCAAAGAATGCAGGAGCTGTATCACGATTTGCACATTTATCAAGCTCATCTAACCATTCTTGTTTAAACTCAAAGTTATCTGGATCCGCACAATACGCATCAATTACTTTACGATATACAGTTGCTACAGTCGCTACGTAATGGATTGATTTCATACGTCCTTCTACCTTTAAGCTATCGATTCCGATTTCAATCATTTTTGGAATTGATAAAATTAAATTTAAATCTTTTGGACTCATCGCAAAGTGAGCATCTCCTTCTTGGAATAGAGGAAGCTCTTTTGCATCTTTATGTTGTGATACTGTTTGAACTAAATCATAATCCCAGCGGCAAGATTGGCAACAACCACCACGATTAGAATCACGCGCTGTCATATGGTTACTTAATGTACATCTTCCTGAATATGCGATACACATTGCACCATGGACGAACGCTTCAATTTCAATATCCACTTTTTCTTTAATTTCTTTCATTTCTTCATAGCTTGCTTCACGAGCTAATACAAGACGATGTAAACCTTCTTCTTTCCAATACTGTGCTGCTTTCCAGTTGGATAGTGATTGCTGTGTGCTTAAATGCACCTCAACAGAAGGCGCTACGCGTTTACAAGTCTCAATGATAAGCGGATCAGCAACGATAATTCCCGTTACGCCAGCTTTTTCAATCCCTTTTAAATATTCCTCTAGCCCGTCCATATTTTCATTATGTGCAAAGATATTTGTTGTTACGTATATTTTTGCTCCATACTTCTTTGCAAACTCAACGCCTTCTGCCATTTCTTCTAGCGTAAAGTTACCTGCATTCGAACGAAGGCCAAATTCTTGTCCACCTAAATATACAGCATCTGCCCCGTAATGGATAGCTACTTTTAATTTTTCTAAGTTACCCGCAGGGATTAACAGTTCAGGTTTCTTCACAATAACACGTTTGCCATCGATCACTCGTGAAATTTCTTGTACAGTCATTTCCTACACCCTCCTCGTTTAGTAAACCGTTTCTTTAAAGAAGAATCCTGTATCTAACGGACGATTTACTGGTTGCATTTCTTCTATTTCTTTATATAGATCATCTTTCACGTCATAATATGCATCACGATCTTCTACGCATAAATCAATCGCTTGACGATATTTCTTCGTTACTTCAATAATGTATTCAGAGCTTTTTAGTACACCGTCGATTTTTAAGCTATCAACTTCAGCATCGATTAGTTCCTCTAATTCATCGATGAAACAAATGTCGTTCGGACTCATAATGTGAGTACCATTTTCATCTTCATAAATTGGATATTTATTGTTACGCTCTGGGTCATATAAGAACATATTCTCTTCATATTTTTTCTTTTCAATGTCAAGATTACGTCCTTGATACTCAAAGTAGTTTCCTACTAATGAACGCTTCGATTGGAACATACAAGTCATACCGTGAATTTGTACTTCCAGTTCCACTTCAGCATTTTCTTTTAAATCAACAATTTCATCTAAGCTAAGCTCACGAGCTAATACAGCACGCTTTGATCCTCTTTGTCCCCAGTAATTACAAGTGAACCAGTTTGTTGCTGTCGTTTCTGTATTCCAGTGCAACTGCATATTTGGTGCTACTTCACGAACAGCCATTAATACCGCTGGATCTCCGAAAACAATTGCATCTACATTTACTTCGTTTAAAAATGAAACGTAATCTGTTAATTCTTCTACTTTATCGTTGTGGAACATAGCGTTCATGGCTACGTATACTTTCACACCATTTTCATGTGCAATCTTTACAGTTTGTTTTACATCTTCACGTGAAAACTCCCCTGCTAAACGTAAACCAAACTTTTGCTCACCGATCATTACCGCATCTGCTCCTGCTTTCGCAAGTTGTTCGATATCCGCCACCGCTCTTGGCGTTACTAACAATTCAGGTTTCTTCATACCTTGGTCACCCTCTCTTTTTACTAACAGCTACTCCATCACCAATTGGGAAAATCGTTGTATCATATCCTTCATGGTTCATAAGCCACTCATTGTACGTCTTAATACGACGGATTAAACCACGTGTACGTCTGTTTTCAATTTTCTCTTTTGTCGTTACAAGACCGTGGTACATAACATTATCTGAAATAATTACGCCACCAGGATTTAATAACGGTTCATATAAGTCAAAAAAGCGACGATACTGTCCTTTTGCTGCATCAATAAAAATAACGTCAAATGTCCCGTGTTCTTTTACTTGTTCACCTGTCTCTAACGCATCACCGTAAATAACTGAAATACGATCTGTTACTGGGGAACGTTCTATATATTCAAGTGCTTTTTCATATCGCTCACGATTGCGCTCAACTGTCACAATACGTGAATTTGGAATAGCTTGCATCATACGAATACTAGAATAACCGATTGCTGTTCCAAGTTCTAAAATGCTTTTCGGTCCAATTAAACGTAAAAATTGCAGCATAAATTCCATTCCAAGTCGATCCATAATCGGCACATGATTTTCTGTTGCATATTCTTCCATTTCAAGAATTAATTTATCTTTCGGATCAATAAATGATAATAGGTACTCGTTAACTGCATCCTCCATAAATGGTCCTCCTTATTTACATGGAGAAGTGCCTCTATGACGTCTTTTCACACATAGAATGCAATAAAAATACAAGCCAGCTTTATCCTTAGCTTGTACGTCCCGTTTTGATATTAAAAACGATTCTTCTGCCAGTTTTTAACCCGATATATTTTACCACAAAAAAGAGGGATGTGCGACTTTTTTCGCTATCCCTCCCCATTTCACTATTTTTTCGTAATGTATTTTTGCTTTAATGCATTATGCTCTTCTAATGTTTTCGCATAGTACACTTCACCACTTGGTGCAGCTAAGAAATAATAATAATCTGTTTGCGCAGGTTCTAACGCAGCTTCTACTGAATGTTTACCAGAGTTTGCGATCGGCCCTACCGGTAATCCTTTTACAACATACGTATTGTACGGTGAGTTGACCTTTAAATCTTCGTATAATACACGTTGTTTATGCTTTCCAAGTGCATATAATACCGTTGGATCCGTTTGAAGCGGCATACCTTTTGCTAAACGATTATAAAAGACACTAGAGATCTTTTGACGATCTGTAAAACCAGTTGCCTCTTCTTCAATAAGTGAAGATAATGTTAAAAGCTGATGAACATCCCAATTCTTCGCTTTCATTTTCGCCTCATTTTGAACAATGATTGCATTTGTTTTCTCAAGCATTGGAATTACAATTTCTTCTAACGTCGTATCTTTCTTATAAAACGAATACGTTGCAGGATATAAATAACCTTCTAATGGGTATTTAATATTGCTATCAAAGATTTTATCCGTTAATAACTTCGGATACTTTTGCTGCATTTTTTGAATAAATGCTTTATCGTTTAATTGACGCGTAACATCATCTTTATTCCACTTTAGTTCTGTCGCAATCGTTTCTGCAATTTCAGTTACTTGCGCCCCTTCTTTAATCGTCACTTTATAAAGAGGCGGACGATGCACATTGCCAGATGACATTTGTTCGATCACATCTTCAGCATTCATTGAAGGATTTAATAAATATGTACCTGCTTGTAAACTTTTCGATTTAGCCTTTGTATAAAAACTAAAAACTGTACCGTTTTTTACAGCGCCTTTTTCTTCTAAAATTTCTCCAATTTTACTTGTAGATGATCCTTTCGGAATTTCTACTTCAATCTCTTTTTTATTCCCGCTATCAACTGGTCCTAATGCGGATGAAATATACGCATAGACTGAACCACAAACTAAAAGCAGTGCAATAATCGAAAATAAAAAGATGCGTCTACGCTTCTTTTTCACTTGATTCTCTATCAAAACATTTCCTCCTTACTTAATTGTAGACCGTATGTACACCTTTCTATACAGCACGATGTAAAAACGCTAAAAATTCACTTATCTTTTTTAATTGACACTTTATTTTTCTACAATCCGTCTCATTATACTACAAAGACTTACACAGTTTCGACAAAAAATCTTTCATTTTACATATAAATACAAAAAAAGATGGACTGTATGTCGTCCATCTTTTCAGTACTTATTATTCAGCTTCTTGCTCATCAGCTAGAGTGTTGAACATTTCTTGTACCATTTCCCACTCTTCTTCAGATTCGATTGGAAGTAAAGTTCCGCCCTCTTCTTCATTTTGCTCATAAGCCATTGCATCATAAATTTGGTCTCCATCTTCGTCTACTTCACCGATTGGAGAGAAGACTACGTATGATTTTTTTCCAAATTTTTCAGCGTCAAAAGTGAAAATAATTTCACATAAATGTTCATTACCTTTTTCGTCTACAATTGTAATTTGATTTTCTTCCATTTTGGTCACCTCTTATTTACTATCTAAAAATCCTTGTAAGATTACGACTGCAGCCATCTTATCAATTACTTGCTTTCGCTTCTTACGGCTTACATCGGCTGAAATGAGCAGACGTTCCGCTGCCATTGTTGACAAACGCTCGTCCCACATTACAACGTCTAATTGTAACAGCTCTCGTAGGTTTTCTGCAAATTGTTGGCACGCTTCACCACGCGGGCCAATTGTACCATTCATATTTTTAGGTAAACCTACTACTATCTTGTCCACATTGTACTGCTTTACTAACTCAGAAATACGATCAAAACCAAAGTGACCTCGTTCTTCGTTAATCTTAATTGTTTCTAATCCTTGTGCTGTCCAGCCCATTTCGTCGCTAATTGCAACTCCGACTGTTTTTGTACCTACATCTAAACCTAATATCCGCATAAACTACTCCTCACGATGATGTTTCAAGTAAGACTTCACAAGCTCTTCAATTAACTCATCACGTTCAAGCTTGCGAATGATGCTACGTGCATCTTTATGGCGAGGTATGTATGCTGGGTCTCCACTTAATAAGTAACCGACGATTTGGTTAATCGGATTATAGCCTTTTTCTTGAAGTGCATCATACACAGTTAAAAGTACATCATTTACATGGACACTCTGTTTTTCATCTTGAATGCTAAACTTCATTGTTTTATCAAAACCGTCCATTTCAAGCACCTCACTTATATAGTAAGTATAGGGAGAAGAACTTCTCCTCTCCCTACCATTGTACACTACTATCTCTTTATTTTGAAACAGATTTAACGTACTCTTGTACAAATGCTAAAGCTTCTTCGACTTGAGCTGGGTTTTTACCGCCTGCTTGTGCCATATCAGGACGGCCGCCACCGCCACCGCCGCAACGAGAAGCTACTTCTTTCACAAGTTTACCAGCATGGTAACCTTGGCTAATTAAGTCTTTCGTTACACCTGCTAGGATGTTTACTTTATCGTCATTAACAGACGCTAATACAACAACTGCTGACTCTAATTTATTTTTCAGATCATCCATCATCGTACGTAAGTTATTCATATCTGCAACATTTACTTTCGCTGCTAATACATTCACACCATCAACTGTCATTACAGAATCAGTTAAGTTTCCAGCTTCGATATTGCTTAATTTCGCAGCAAGAGATTCATTTTCTTTTTGCAGTTGTTTCACTTCAGCAAATAGACCATCAACTCTTGTTAAAATATCTTTCGGATTTGTTTTCATTTTTCCTGCTGCTTCTTTTAATAAACCTACTTGATCGTTCATTAATTCGTATGCAGACTTACCAGTTACTGCTTCAATACGACGAGTTCCTGCACCGATACCAGACTCAGCAACGATTTTGAAAATACCGATAGAAGCTGTGTTATCAACGTGACAACCGCCGCAAAGCTCTAAGCTGTAATCGCCAACTTGTACAACGCGTACAACATCACCGTATTTTTCACCGAATAATGCCATTGCACCCATTTCTTTCGCTTCTTCGATTGCTTTTTGAGAAATCTCAACATCAATACTTTCCCAAATTTTCTCGTTTACCATACGCTCAATTTTTTCTAATTCGTCAGCTTGTACTTGACCGAAGTGAGAGAAGTCAAAGCGTAGACGTTCAGAAGTTACAAGAGAACCTGCTTGGTTAACGTGTGTTCCAAGTACGTCTTTTAATGCTTGGTGTAGTAAATGAGTTGCTGTATGATTTTTTACAACGCTACTACGATTTTTCGTATCGATAATAGCTTTTACAGCCGCATCTTTCGTTAATGTTCCTTCTTCGACAACAACTTTATGCAAGTTTTGGCCGTTTGGTGCTTTTTGTACGTCTTTTACAAGAACTTTCACGCCATCAGCAAGAAGGTAACCACGGTCTGCAATTTGTCCACCGCTCTCAGCATAGAATGGTGTTACATCAAGAATTAACTGTCCTTCTTCACCAGCTTGTAAGCTGTCTGTGTATTCGCCATTTTTCACAAGTGCAACAACGTTACTTTCTGTTGCAACTGTACCGTAACCAACGAATTCGCTCGCTACTTTAATTTCTCCAAGGACACCACCTTGAACTTGCATAGAATCAACGTCTTGACGAGCAGCACGTGCACGCTCACGTTGTTTTTCCATTTCATTTTCAAAGCCTTCATGATCAACTGTCATGCCAGCTTCTTCTGCATATTCTTCTGTTAATTCAATTGGGAAACCGTATGTGTCATATAGACGGAACGCATCTACTCCAGAAATAACAGTTGTTTTTTCTTCTTTTGCTTTTGCAATTACTTCAGCTAAAATCGCTTCACCATCATGAAGTGTTTCATGGAAACGCTCTTCTTCGTTCTTCACAACTTTCGCAATGAAATCTTTCTTTTCAAGTACTTCTGGATAGAAGTCTTTCATTACTTCTCCAACAACCGGTACTAATTCAAACATAAATGGACGATTGATGTTTAATTTCTTCGAATAACGAACAGCGCGGCGTAATAAACGACGTAATACATAACCACGGCCTTCGTTAGATGGAAGAGCACCGTCACCAACAGCGAATGTTACTGTACGGATATGGTCAGCAATTACTTTGAATGCCATATCTTTTTCTAAATCGCCATTACGATATTTTTCACCAGAAATTGTTTCTGTTGCACCAATCATCGGCATGAATAGGTCTGTATCGAAGTTTGTAGGCACATCTTGAACGATAGATGTCATACGCTCTAGACCCATCCCTGTATCGATGTTTTTCTTAGGAAGTGGTGTATATGAACCGTCTGGATTATGGTTAAATTGAGAGAATACAAGGTTCCATACTTCTAAGTAACGCTCGTTTTCTCCGCCTGGATATAATTCTGGGTCACTAAAGTCATTACCGTAAGCTTCTCCACGGTCATAGAAAATCTCTGTATTTGGTCCACTTGGTCCTTCACCGATATCCCAGAAGTTTTCTTCTAAGCGAATAATACGCTCTTTTGGAACGCCCATTTTCTCATTCCAAATTGTGAATGCTTCTTCATCTTCTGGATGGATTGTAACTGATAGTAATTCTTTATCGAATCCGATCCATTTGTCGCTCGTTAAGAATTCCCAAGCCCATGTAATTGCTTCTTCTTTGAAGTAATCACCAATTGAGAAATTTCCTAACATTTCAAAGAATGTATGGTGACGAGCTGTTTTCCCTACGTTTTCAATATCGTTTGTACGAATTGATTTTTGAGCATTTGTAATACGTGGATTTTGTGGGATTACACGTCCATCAAAATATTTTTTTAATGTAGCTACACCACTATTAATCCATAGAAGAGATGGATCTTCATGCGGAACTAGTGATGCACTAGGTTCTACTGCATGTCCTTTTTCTTGGAAAAAGTCTAAAAACATTTGACGAATTTGTGCGCCTGTTAGTTGTTTCATTGTATTTTCCTCCTTAAATATAAAAAACTCCCGTCCCTATAAAAGGGACGAGAGTTAACTCGCGATACCACCCTAATTATGAATTGATTACAATAACAATCAATTCATCACCTCATGGTGCCGTAACGTGGCAAGACGGCAGTGATTAGCTGCTCTCAGGATTAGCTTTCTGTTACCCTTCATTTAAAGCTTCTTTCAGCCATATGGAAGCTTCTCTCTATAAATGGACTGTAACGTACTTGTTCCGTCATTGATTTAATGTATTATATGACTAAATATAATAGAATTCTCTTAAGTTTGTCAATGTAGATAATCATTTATATTGGATTAATTACTTATTAATCATAAGTATTCTACTATTCATTCTTAACAGCCTTTTCATATAGTATGCATTTATTAATAAATCGGAATCTCCTTATAAGAATAATTTATATAAATTTCTAAATATTACCTTTTTTTGTTATAATTAAATTATTGTTAATAAAATAAAGGAGCGATCACAATGACAACCTTACTTAGCAAAGCTAAAAACATATTAGCGACTGACGAAACGATATTATTTTACGCAGCATGTTCATTAGACATATTTATTTATCGTTCCGTCGCAAGGCCAGGATTGCTAATTTTAACGAACAAAAGGCTATTCTTTTATGGGCCAGATGTAAGTAAGAATCCAATATTTGAAGAGTACTCTTTCGCAAAAATTTCTAATCTAAAAGAACAAAAGCGTCTTTTCAACAATCAAATTGTATTTATGTATGATAACGAATGGAAAAAAATAAAACATATTCAAACAAATGATGTGAGCTCCCTCGTTCAAAAGATACACGAGCAGCTTTCTAAATAAATATATGATTAGCCCTCTATTTCTTACATAGAGGGCTTCTATACTTACACATCTTCTTTTTTCAAGAGCGGTCTCACATGAACAATGACAGTGCGAATAACTGCTAAAATCGGAACCGATATTAGCAACCCTACAATCCCAGCTACCTCTCCCCCAACTAGTAAGGCAAGCATAATAATAACGGGATGCATACGAAGTGACTTACCAACGATGTAAGGCGATAAAATGTTACTCTCCACAAATTGCAAAATCGCAATTGTGATCCCCGCCTTAATAAGTAAACTCGTTGATACTGTTGCTGCAATCATTAACGTCGGGATTGCTCCTAAAATAGGACCGAAGTACGGGATTATATCCGTTACCCCAATAATAATGCCAAGCAATAATGGATATTTCATACCGATAAACCAAAAAGAAAGAGCTGATACTCCCCCTAATACTAAACAAACAAATAACTGTCCTCGAATATAACTTCCAAGTGATTTATCAATTTCTTTCGCAAGCATTTGCCCCGTACCTCGCCATTTACTTGGGACTAGTTTCCAAAAGATATGATAAAACTCACCATAATCTTTTAATATGTAAAATACAATGAACGGTATTAAGAAAATAATGAGCAATGAATCGAGTACACCACGAGCTGTACTCATCACTTTATTTAAAAGCGCTTGAATCTTCGTTTCCACACCCACAAAAAGTTGTTTCACCTTTTCATGAATGAACGAAGGGAAATTCGCCGTTTGTTCTGTAACGCCATCCATCCACGAATCGTACATTTTTGTAAACTGCGGAAATTGTTCATTAATCTCTTGTAACTGTTTAATAACGACTGGTGTTCCTTTATAAATCCCATAACCAATTCCGCCAAAGAAAAGGATATAAATGAGCAAAATGGCAAGTGTACGGGGCATCCCTTCCTTATGAATTTTTTCAATTAAAGGGTGCAATAAATACGCAATAAAACACGCGATAAGAAACGGCGTGATTGCTACTTTAAATACAAAAATAATCGGTGCCCATAGCGGCTTAATTTTTAAAAAGACGAGCAGACAAAGAAAAACAAGTAACAATAATCCTAAACGATATATCCAAATGATTTTAAGATTCTTCACATGAAAAACCTCCTCCACCTTTATTTTGAAAATAAATGGGGTAGGTTATGTGCGAAACTTTTAAAATCTTTTCATACGGACCATACTGTTTTTTAAAGACGTACATATAAATAACATAACAAGGACAACCACCCCTGAGAATACAGCATGAATTAATATAATCAGGAGGGCTAATTATGGTTTTATTTATGCTTGGATTATCAGCACTTTTTATGATTCTTGAATGGATTTGTATCGGGTTCGGTATTTGGAAGGGGTTCTTTATTCATTCCTCACGTAAAGAAAAAGCGAAGCAATTATGGCAGTATGGAATACTTGGCGTTGGCTGCTACGGTCTATCTTATCTTTTCTCAGAGATCGGACTTTTTTATTTGCATATGGGTGCATAAAAAAACTCCCTTGTCTACAAGGGAGTTTTTCACTTTATCGAAATGATTATAAGTAAGACTTAATCATCTTACGTGCTTTTTTCATATTGCGTTTTGAAAATACATCTTGCTTACGAGCATATTGATATGCTGCAGCTCCAACACCTAATGCGATTAATGAATTGCGTAGATTCAAAGTAAATCCCCCTTTTCGTTATCCGATCGTTCTTTCATTCTCATCAAATAAATCATCAAGAGAGCTTAGTGAACCATCTTCCTCAACTTGATGCGTATGGATTTTCCCCTTTGAAACCGATAATTCGATATAACAATTCCAGCAATAAAATTGGTTGACACCTATTTTTCCAATGTCTTTCCCTTTGCAATTTGGACAAATAAACATATGGCTTTCATCTCCTTACAGTCTCCCAGATTCTATTCGCCATTATGTCCAAACTGCATTCATTTATACATTTTACTGGAGCCTTTCAACGCTATGCGTTTGAAAGTTTCACTATATAATTTCACCTTGTTACATGAAATCATACGGTGAAATGTTTTCCACGTCCATTTCCTCGCCATTAACTGTGACCATCTGTACTTCTCCTTGTGATTCTTGCAAGCGACTAGCTAAGGTTGTTTGACGCATTGCATCATCAAGGCGATTTACACCAGATTGGAAAGCTGCTTCCTCTCCGCAAATAATAAGGAACTTCTTACTTCTTGTAATGCCCGTGTAAATTAAATTACGACGTAACATACGGTTGTAACTTTTCACGATTGGCATAATAACAATCGGAAATTCACTACCTTGTGATTTATGAATGGAACAACAATATGCATGCGTAATTTGATTTAAATCGGGCTTCGTATACGTTACCTCAATTCCATCAAATGAAACGATAATCATATCTTGTTGCTCAACGTTTTCTTTCGCATAAAACACCGAAACAATTTCCCCAATATCACCATTAAACACTTGGCTCTCCGGCTGATTCACGAGTTGCAGTACTTTATCGCCTCTTCGGTACACAACATCACCGTAAGCAATTTCTTTACTCTTTTCCCTCTTCGGATTAAATACTTGTTGCAGCGCTTCGTTTAATACATTAATACCAGCAGGCCCGCGGTACATCGGTGCTAATACTTGTACATCTCTTGCGCTAAAGCCTTTTGTTTTAGCATTTTCACAAACTTTTTTCACAACCTCAACAATTTGAGCTCCTGTACAGCCGATAAATGAACGATCTTTTTGATTTTGTGCTAAATCTGGTGGTAGAGTTCCATTTTTTATCGCATGGGCAAGTTGAATCACTGATGAGCCTTCCGCTTGACGATAAATTTCAGTAAGCTTCACTGTCGGAACTGCGCCTGCATTTAATAAATCTTTTAATACTTGTCCAGGTCCTACAGATGGCAACTGATCTTCATCACCTACAACGATAACTTGAATGTTCGTCGGCAACGACTTAAATAGCTGATTTGCAAGCCAAATATCAACCATTGAAAATTCATCGATAATAAGGAGCTTACCTTGGACAGGATCCGTTTCATTACGCTGGAAAGATCCTTCTGGCGTCCAACCAAGTAAACGGTGAATTGTGCAAGCTGGAAGTCCTGTCGATTCACTCATCCGCTTCGCTGCTCTTCCTGTTGGAGCTGTTAATAGTATTGGAAATGGATTATCATCACTGTATTCATTCGGATTTAACGATAACCCGTGTAGTGATGCATACATTTCAACAATCCCTTTAATAACTGTTGTTTTCCCTGTTCCTGGTCCACCTGTCAATAACATCATCGGTTTATGAAGTGCCGTTTGAATTGCTTCTTGCTGAAACGGTGCATATTGTACGTTCAGTTGTTCTTCAATTTCACCTAACGTTTTTAACACTTCTGCTTCTGGAAATGAAGGTGTTTCTTCTTGATTCATAAGCCTGCGAATAGACTTTACAACACCTTTCTCAGAGTAGAATAACGTTGCTAAATACACTCGTTCTTCTTCTATGATGACTTTCCCTTCACTTTGCATCGTTTCAATACAACCTATAATATCTTCCTCAGTCACTCTTCCTTCTTGATTGTTTAAAAGTGACATCGTTTCTCTTACAAGTTGATCTTTCCTCATATAAACGTGACCAAGTTGTAATGAGACATTCTCTAATGTGTAAAAACATCCTGCGCGTACACGGTCGTCATGATTACCCGATATCCCTAACGCACGCCCTATATCATCCGCTCTTCCAAAACCAATCCCGTCCACTTCTTCGATAAGTTGATACGGATTATTACGAATCACTTCTAATGTCATCTCTTTATATTGCTGGTAAATCTTAATAGAAAGTTTCGTTCCAAAACCGTAGCCATTTAAAAAGCTCATTACTTTCTCTAGCCCTTGATGTTCAACAATTGTCTCATATATTTCCTGAGCCTTTTGTTTATTAACAACACCATTTAATGCCTCAGGGTCATCCATAATTTTAGAAATAGCATGTTCTCCGAGATGGTCCACAATTTTTTCAGCTGTACGCTTTCCTATCCCTTTAAATAAATCACTCGCTAAATATTGCACCATACCTGCTTTTGTTTGCGGCAATTCTTTTTTAAATGTTTCAACCATATATTGTTTTCCATACTTTGGATGGTCCTTAAAATGACCTGTCAATGTAAACACTTCATCTTCATGCATGCGGGGAAAATGACCGTTTATCATTACTTTCTTTTCGTCATACGTTTCATTCGTTTCAATGACTTTCATACTGACAACGGAATAGAGGTTTTCTTCGTTGTGGAAAATGGTATGAAGAACTTGCGCTTTTATAAACTTTTTCTCTTCCTCAAACAAATCCATTGCATGTTGATTTCCCATTTTTCCTCTCCTTTCCGGTATTTTCACTTTAATGAGCAGTACATCCCCCACCTTTTTAGATGAGGGATAACTACCCATTAAACTATATTTTTATCTTATTCAGCTTCTTGCTCTAATAAACGAACGCCATTACCCGCTAAAAAGTGATCTGGCTGAATTTCAATTGCTTTCTTAAATAAAGCGAGAGCCTTCTCATTATTTTCCTCAAATACGTACGCAACACCTAAATTGTAATACGCATCTGCATGCTCCTCATCCATTTCTAATACCTTTTCAAAATAAGGTTTCGCCTCTTGAACGTGTTCTAATCGCGCGAAGCAAAGTCCGCACTGGAATACAGCTTCTACATCGTTTTCATCTAATTCTGTTGCTCTTTGTAAGAATGGTAGTGCAAGACGATCATTTCCAAGCTGTACATGTGTGATACCTAACATAAATGTTACATCAGCTGATTGTAATCCAGCTTGCATTGCTTGTTCAAATACAGCTTTCGCTTCAGTAAATTGCTCTTGGCCATAATATACATTTCCTAAACCATAATAGGCTGCTGCAGATTTATCATCTAACTCTAGTGCACGTTTATAAAATAAAATCGCTCGCTCGCTATCACCTAATACGTCTAATAAATTTGCAAAATTAATGTACCCAAGCGCATCTTTCGGATTTTCTTCGATTGCTTCTGTAAAATTTTTAGCTGCTTCTTCCCAGTTTCCTTCTTGCATATATTGAATACCTGTTTCAAGTTTGTTTGACATGTCCTTCACCTCTACAACAAATTATAACAAAGAATGTATTTTCCAAGCGAACGAAAATTCGCTTTATGTAAAAGAAACCTCTAACCGCTAATCGGCAGAGGCTTCTCATTTATCCTAAATAATCCAATTTCTTACCACTACGGTACACTTCATCAATTGTAGCACCGCCTAAGCACTCATCTCCATCATAGAAAACGACTGCTTGTCCTGGTGTAATTGCACGAATTGGCTCATCACAAAGAATACGAACTGTATTTTCATCAACGATTTGAACCGTTACTTTATTGTCTTCTTGACGATAACGGAATTTCGCCGTGCACTTAAATTCTGTTTCTTTTTCTTTGTTACTTACCCATCCTACATTCGTAGCAATAACTTCATCACCATATAGAAGTTCGTTATGGAATCCTTGATCAACATATAAAATGTTTTCTTTTAGATTTTTCCCAACAGCAAACCATGGATCACCATTACCACCAATTCCAAGGCCATGACGTTGTCCAATTGTATAATACATTAAACCGTCATGCTTCCCTTTCACTTCACCAGATAATGTTTGCATTACACCTGGTTGTGCCGGTAAGTAGTTACTTAAGAAATCTTTAAAGTTACGCTCACCAATGAAGCAAATACCTGTACTATCTTTTTTCGCCGCTGTCGCTAAGCCAGCTTCTTTCGCCATTTCACGAATTTGCGGTTTCTTTAATTCACCTAATGGGAACATTGTTTTTGATAATTGCTCTTGGCTTAATTGATTTAAGAAATATGTTTGATCTTTATTGTCATCAACACCGCGAAGCATTTTATATTCGCCGTCCATATAAGCAACGCGTGCATAATGGCCTGTTGCCACATAATCCGCACCAAGCGCAATTGCATGCTCTAAAAATGCTTTAAATTTAATTTCTTTATTACACATTACATCTGGGTTTGGTGTACGACCAGCTCGGTACTCATCTAAGAAGTACGTAAATACTTTATCCCAGTATTGTTTTTCAAAGTTTACTGCATAATACGGAATACCAATTTGGTTACACACTTCAATTACATCATTGTAATCTTCTGTTGCTGTGCAGACACCATTCTCATCTGTATCATCCCAGTTTTTCATAAAAATTCCGATTACATCATAACCTTGCTCTTTTAATAAAAGTGCTGCTACAGATGAATCGACGCCACCGGACATTCCGATGACAACGCGTGTTTCGTGAGGTAGTTTGTTCATCATGTCACCTCCCATGCTAATTTTGTGTTAATCGCTTCACGATTTTCACTGTTTCGTACGCCGCTTTTTCAATTTGCTCTTTCGTATTTCCAAGTCCAAAACTAAAGCGTACGGATGAACGTATTTGATCGGAGTCTTTTCCAAACATCGCTACTAATACATGTGATGGATCAATCGAACCAGCTGTACAAGCAGAACCACTTGATACTGCAATGCCAGCTAAGTCTAAGTTCACAAGGAAAGGTTCAATGTTCATTCCTGTAAAACTTACATTAAGTACATGCGGTAAGCGATGTTCTAAGTTTCCGTTTACCTCGAAAGTAATGCCTTCATTTTTGAAGACAGATACCATTATATCTTTAAACTCTTCATATTGGGCATTTTTTTGCTCACGAGTTTTTTCAGCTATAAGAATTGCATACTGAAGCCCAGCAATACTAGGCACATTTTCCGTACCAGCACGGCGTTTTCTTTCTTGCTCTCCGCCTATTAATAACGGTTCAAATTTCACATTTGCACCAGCGTATAAGAAACCTACACCTTTTGGCCCGTTAATTTTATGAGCTGAAATTGATAATAAATCAATACCAAACTCTTTCACATTAATTTCTACTAAACCGTAAGCTTGTACCGCATCTGTATGGAAATACGCTTGATGCTCTTTTAACAGCTTTCCTATTTCCACAATCGGTTGCATCGTCCCTACTTCATTATTCCCAAACATAACAGATACAAGAATCGTCTCTTCTGTTAATGCCTTTTGTATGTCAGAAACTTGAATGCGCCCTGTTTCATCGACAGGTAAATATGTCACTTCAAACCCTTCACGCTCTAACAATTCGCACGTATGCAAAATCGCATGATGTTCAATTTGCGTCGTTATAATGTGGTTACCTTTATGACGGTTCGCACGTGCTACACCGATAAGCGCTAAATTATCAGCTTCTGTACCACCGCTCGTAAATATAATTTCATTCGGATTCGCATGAATGCTGCGTGCACACACTCTTCTCGCCTCATCTACTGTGTGACGAGTTTGACGTCCATAAAAGTGAATACTAGACGGGTTCCCGAATATTTCTGTCATATATGGAATCATCTTTTCGACCACTTCTGGGTGAGTCGGAGATGTCGCAGCATGATCTAAGTAAATGCGTTCCATTAAATCTCCTTCTTTCCAAATCGTTTCACAAGGAATTAAATGTAAAACATATAGCCCCCGTGATTTTCTTCCTCATAACGTACTAAATCTTCTAACGTTGTACTATCTAACACTTCTTGCACCGCATCACGAACACGCATCCATAACTGGCGCTGCGCTGGCTCTTCTTCTTCTATCATTTCTACAACACTAATCGGTCCCTCTAATACACGGATTACATCCCCAGCTGTAATGTTAGCCGGTTGATCAGATAATACATATCCGCCATATGCCCCGCGCGTACTCTTTACAAGACGAGCGTTACGAAGTGGTGAAATTAATTGCTCTAAGTAATGCTCGGATAAGTCATGCGCCTGCGCAATTGATTTTAATGAAATCGGACCTTCACCAAACTTTTTTGCAAGATCAATCATAATTGTTAAGCCATAGCGGCCTTTCGTTGAAATTTTCATCTATTTTGCACCTCTTTTCAAATTTTCACTTCTATTGGTTATATCTTATTTATAAAAAGAACACAATTTAAAATCCTATGAAATTATAGCATAATATAGTATTATAAGAAATTTCAACTTGTGTATCAAAATGATAACATAAAATCACATTGAAAAACTCGGGAATTATTACAATTGAAAGAAAAATGAAAATATTATCCTTTATTTTTCCCATAAAACAGCATCCTATTTCAAATTTCGTAGAAAAAAATGATACGATAGAACGAGATTATATATTAAGGGAGACGGTCCAAATGAAACAACCACTCGCACATCGAATGCGCCCTACAAATATTCAAGAAATTATTGGGCAACAACATTTAGTTGGTGAAGGAAAGATTTTATGGCGAATGGTCCAAGCCAATCATTTTCAATCTATGATTTTATACGGTCCTCCAGGTACAGGAAAAACATCCATTGCCAGTGCAATTGCTGGAAGTACCGGTACCCCGTTTCGTCTATTGAATGCTGTTACTCACAATAAAAAAGATATGGAAGTTGTCGTACAAGAAGCGAAGATGCATCGACACCTCGTTTTAATTTTAGATGAAGTTCACCGTCTAGATAAAGCAAAGCAAGACTTTCTATTACCTCACTTAGAAAGCGGACTTCTTACTTTAATTGGCGCAACGACAAGTAATCCATTCCATGCAATAAACTCCGCTATTCGAAGCAGGTGTCAAATTTTCGAATTACACGCACTAACAGAAGATGATATTTTAATTGGGTTAAAAAGAGCTTTAGAAGATAAAGAAAAAGGCCTTGGAGAATATGCTGTAACGGTAACAGATGAAGCACTACATCACTTTGCAAACGCCTCTGGTGGTGATATGCGTTCTGCTTATAACGCACTTGAGCTTGCTGTATTATCTAGCTTTACTACAGACGATCAAGCGGCTGAAATCACACTCGAGATTGCAGAAGAATGCTTACAAAAAAAGAGCTTCGTTCACGACAAAGGCGGCGATGCTCATTATGACGTATTATCAGCATTTCAAAAATCAGTGCGCGGAAGTGATGTAAATGCAGCGCTCCATTATTTAGCACGCCTTATTGAAGCGGGTGATTTACAAAGTATTGGCAGACGCCTTCTTATTATGGCTTATGAAGATATTGGACTTGCTAGCCCACAAGCTGGACCACGTACACTAGCTGCAATTGAATCAGCTGAACGAGTTGGATTCCCAGAAGCACGCATCCCACTTGCAAATGCCGTTATCGAGCTATGCTTATCACCAAAATCAAATTCAGCTTATAAAGCACTTGATGCTGCATTACACGATTTACGCAACGGTCAAACAGGTGACATTCCAAGCCATTTAAAAGATAGTCATTACAAAGGCGCAGAATCACTTGGAAGAGGCATTGGATATTTATATCCACACGACCATCCAAACGGCTGGGTAAGGCAACAATACTTACCTGATAAAATAAAAAACAAGCAATATTATAAACCGAAAACGACAGGGAAATTTGAGCAAGCACTTTCTACTGTTTATGAAAGATTACAAACTTCGAATAAAACGAAAAATAAAGGGTAACATAAACGAAAACGTCACCATTATGGAGGCTTCGCTTATGAAAACACGTCAAGATGCATGGACAAAAGAAGATGATCTCCTTTTAGCAGAAACTGTTTTACGACATATTCGCAGCGGAAGTACACAAATAAAAGCATTTGATGAAGTCGGCGATACGTTGAACCGGACTTCAGCAGCTTGCGGCTTTAGATGGAATGCTGAAGTAAGGCCGAATTACGAAGATGCTGTGCAGCTTGCGAAGAAACAACGTAAAGAATTAAAGCGCTCTGAAGCTAAAATAGAAAAAAATCAGTTCACGAAAACGAAACAACTCGTAATCGATGCTGAGTTTTCTGAAGATATTACGCCAAGTAAACAAGAACTTACGATGCAAAATGTCATCTCATTTTTGCAAAACTTGGAGCATAATAACCCTTCACTCGCAAAGTTGCAAACTGAAAATGATGTATTACAAGCTCAGCTCACTTCTCTGCAAAAAACGAATCATGAACTTGAAACGAAATTAGCGGTACTCACAAAAAAACAACAAGCAATCGAAGAAGATTACGCGATGCTTGTTCGAATTATGGATCGTGCTCGAAAACTTGTTTCGGTCGAAGAGCAAGAAGAGCAAATTGCCCCGATTTTCAAAACCGATCAAAACGGGAATTTAGATATTATTTATTCTGCTGAGAATTAAAAACAGGGATGTCACTTTTTTGACTGAGTGACATCCCTGTTTGTTTTCGGTAAATCATATATATACATGTCGGTAAATGAAATTATATCAACGATTTTTCAAATATATCTATCACAACTTGCAATATATCAACGATTTTTCGAATATATCTATCACAACTTGCAATATATCAACGATTTAATAAAGGATATCGATTTAACGACAAAGATTGACAATAACATTCCTCCTTTTCATACAAGGAAACTCCTAAAACGGATTAGATATTTTTTACTAAAATGTTATTATAAACATATAATTTTAAAGGGAGCTGGTTACTATTTCTTTAATAGTCTTCAAAATAACACTCGGTGTTCTCGTCCTAACTTTGGCTCTTTTCACCATTAACAGTTTAAAAAAGACGTCCGCCTATACATCAGATAAATATGATCATTACTTACTAGCGTTACTTACATTTGAACTAGTAGTAATGCAAATATCCATATTTCTTTAATACATATAAAAAAGCATATATCCAAAATGGATATATGCTTTTCTTTTATTCTTGCCCTACACGTTTCACTTCTACATTTTTAATACGTTCACGTACAACGTGACTTGCCATAATTAAGCCTGCCACAGATGGTACGAATGCATTTGATGAAGGCGGTAATTTCGCTTTACGAATTTTTGCATTTTCGTCTGGTACGATTTCTTTACGTACTTCTTCACGAATTACGATTGGGTTTTCGTCAGAGAAGACAACTTTTACACCTTTTTTAATACCCTCTTTACGAAGCTTCGTACGAATTACTTTCGCAATCGGATCTGTGTGTGTTTTAGAAATGTCCGCAATACGGAAACGAGTTGGGTCCATTTTATTTGCTGCACCCATACTGGAGATAATTTTAATTTTACGACGTAAACATTGTTTAATTAAATGAATTTTGAACGTAATCGTATCAGATGCATCCACTACGAAATCCAAACCGTGCTTAAAGAACTCTTCATATGTTTCATCTGTATAAAACATTTCAAGTCCAATTACTTCACACTCTGGGTTAATGTCTGCGATACGCTCTTTCATTAATTCTACTTTTGAACGTCCTACAGTAGATACTAAAGCGTGAATTTGACGGTTTACGTTTGTAATATCTACAACGTCTTTATCAACTAATACAAGACGTCCAACGCCAGAACGTGCTAACGCTTCAGCTGCAAAAGAGCCTACGCCGCCAATTCCTAAAATACCGACTGTACTATTTTTTAATATTTCAAGTCCTTCTTTACCGAAGGCTAATTCATTACGTGAAAATTGATGTAACATTCAGCTCTACACTCCTATTACAAAAATGGTCTACCATGTATTCTAGCGTTTTTCCGACTATTTGTATAGAAAAAGTTATAGAATTCCTAAAAATACATATTTCGAAAATGAAAACATAGACCAGAATTTCATTTCTTCCTAAATACACGTTTAAAAAGGAGGATTTAGAGAACCGAGCAGATCGAGGCGCTGAAGCCAGGAGGAGCGCAGTGTAGAAATACTACTCGAGCACCGGACTAGCGAAGCAACGATGAGATGCGACAGTTATCTGAACCGGACTTTTTAAACTTCCTTTCAATACACGTTTAAAAAGGAGGATTTAGAGAACCAAGCAGATCGAGGCGCTGAAGCCAGGAGGAGCGCAGTGTAGAAAAATACTACTCGAGCACCGGACTGGCGAAGCAACGATGAGATGCGACAGTTATCTAAACCGGACTTTTTAAACAACCTCTCAAAAAAAGTCTAGATGGTATTAGTATAACCATCTAGACCCTATTCTTACTTCTCTTCTTTTAAGCTTAATTTTAAGTTTAACTCTTCAAGCTGTGCTTCTGCAACTGGGCTTGGAGCTTCTGTTAATAAGCAGCTTGCGCTTGCTGTTTTTGGGAATGCAATTGTATCACGAAGGTTCGTACGGCCTGCAAGTAACATAACAAGACGATCTAAACCTAATGCGATTCCGCCGTGTGGTGGTGTACCGTATTCGAATGCTTCTAATAAGAATCCGAATTGCTCTTGCGCTTCTTCTTGTGAGAATCCAAGTGCTTTGAACATTTTTTCTTGTACGTCACGCTCGTAAATACGAAGTGATCCACCACCAAGCTCATAACCGTTTAATACAAGGTCATATGCTTGTGCACGTGCTTTTTCTGGTGCTGTTTCTAGTAACTCAACGTCTTCACGGAATGGCATTGTGAATGGGTGGTGAGCTGCGAAGTAACGATCTGCATCTTCATCGTACTCAAGAAGTGGCCAATCCGTTACCCATAGGAAATTATATTTACTTTCGTCAATTAACTCAAGCTCTTTACCTAGACGTAAGCGAAGTGCACCTAAGCTATCTGCAACAACGCTCTTCTTATCTGCTACGAATAGTAATAAGTCGCCAGCAGTAGCCTCTAATGTGCTCATTAACACATTTGCATCTTCTTCACCGAAGAATTTCGCAATCGGTCCTTTTAAGCCGTCTTCTTCAACTTTAAGCCAAGCTAGACCTTTTGCACCGTATACTTTCACGAATTCAGTTAATGCATCGATGTCTTTACGAGAATATTTACTTGCAGCACCTTTTGCATTAATTGCTTTTACTTGTCCGCCGCTTTCTACAGCACTTGTAAACACTTTAAAGCCACAACCTGCTGCAAACTCAGATAAGTCTGTTAGTTCCATTTCAAAGCGTGTATCTGGCTTATCAGAACCGTAGCGAGCCATTGCATCAGCATATTTCATACGAGGGAATGGCGCACTAACTTCTACACCTTTTGCATCCTTCATAACTTTCGTCATCATACGCTCCATCATATCTAAAATTTCATCTTGTGTTAAGAATGAAGCTTCGATATCAATTTGCGTGAATTCCGGTTGACGATCCGCACGTAAATCTTCATCACGGAAACAACGTGCTACTTGATAGTAACGCTCAAATCCGCCGACCATAAGAAGCTGTTTAAATAACTGTGGTGACTGTGGTAGTGCATAGAATTCACCATCATGCACACGACTTGGTACTAAATAGTCACGAGCTCCTTCTGGCGTGCTTTTCGTTAAAATTGGTGTTTCTACTTCTAAGAACTCTTCTGTGTCTAAGAAGTTACGAATTGTTTTCGTTACGTCATGACGCATTTTGAATGTGTTAAACATTACTGGGCGACGTAAGTCTAAATAACGATATTTTAAACGCACATCTTCTGATGCATCTGTATCATCAGCAATGATGATTGGCGTTGTTTTCGCTGCATTTAGTACATTTACTTTTGTTGCTTGTACTTCAATACGACCAGTTGCCATATTGTCATTAATTGCGCCTGCACCACGTTCAACAACTGTACCTTCTACGTGTAATACGTACTCGCTACGAATTGTTTCTGCTACTTCTAACGCTTCTTTTGATGTTTCTGGGTTAAATACAACTTGTACGATACCTGTACGGTCACGTAAATCGATAAAGATTAATCCACCTAAGTCACGGCGTTTTTGTACCCAACCTTTTAATTGAACTGTTTGTCCAACAGCTTCTACTGTTACTTTTCCACATGCATGTGTTCTTTCAGCCACTGTAAGTTCCCCCTATATTAATTTCTCTGCTACGTATGAAGCAAATACATCTAACGCTACTTCTTCTTGTTCACCTGTTGCCATATCTTTTAAGTTAATGATGCCTTTATCTAGCTCATCTTCTCCTAATACAGCTACAAATTTCGCCTTTAGACGATCTGCTGATTTAAATTGTGCTTTCATTTTACGATCTAAATAATCTTTTTCAACTGACAATCCAGCTTTACGAAGATCGAACGCAACTTTTGCAGCATGGTCTTTCGCTTTTTCGCCAAGCGCCACAACGTAACAATCAATACTATGTTCAAGTGGTAATTCAATGTTTTCAGCTTTTAGCGCCATAATTAAACGTTCAATACTCATTGCAAAACCGATACCTGGCATTTCTGGTCCACCGATTTCTTGTACAAGTCCGTTATAACGGCCACCACCGCTTAATGTAGTGATCGCACCGAAACCTTCTGCCTCACTCATAATTTCAAAAACAGTGTGTTGGTAGTAGTCTAAACCACGCACTAAGTTCGGATCTTTTTCAAACGGAACATCCATCATCGTTAATAGCTCTTGAACTTTTTCGTAGTATACTGCTGAATCTTCATTTAAGTATTCTGTAATAGATGGTGCTGTTCCCATTAATTCATGGTTACGGTCCTTCTTACAATCTAAAATACGAAGAGGATTCTTTTCTAAACGAGATTGACAGTCAGAACAGAACTCATCGATACGTGGCTCAAAGTGTGCGATTAACGCATCACGGTGTGCTTGACGGCTCGCCGCGTCACCTAAACTGTTTAATACAACTTTAATATTTTTCAAGCCCATGCCGCGGTAAAATTCAACAGCAAGTGCAATTACTTCTGCATCAATTGCAGGGTCATTACTGCCGATTGCTTCGATACCGAATTGTACGAATTGACGATAGCGACCTGCTTGTGGTCTTTCATAACGGAACATTTGACCGATATAGTATAATTTCGTTGGTTGTGTTGCATCACCAAACATTTTATTTTCAACGTAAGAACGTACAACAGGTGCAGTACCTTCTGGACGTAATGTTAAGCTACGCTCTCCACGATCTTGGAATGAGTACATTTCTTTTTGTACGATATCTGTCGTATCACCAACACCGCGTAAAAATAGCTCAGTGTGCTCAAAAATTGGTGTACGAATTTCTTTATAATTGTAACGACGGCAAATTTCGCGTGCTTGCCCTTCGATATACTGCCATAACTCAACAGTGCCTGGAAGAATATCTTGCGTTCCGCGTGGGATTTGAATAGACATATTCAGTTCCTCCTCAAATTGTTTTAATCTTAATAAAAATAAAAAAACTCCCGCCTCTACTGTTTGAACAGTAGGGACGAGAGTATTATACCCGTGGTGCCACCCTAATTGAAGCACTTATGCTTCCACTTTTTTAATAACGCTTAAATATGCGTTCATCCCTACTAAGCGTATATGCCGTTCAAGTTGAAACCTCTAGAGTGTCATTCAATCAGTCATCATGTAGAAATGTTTTCAGCCTAAGACATTCCTTCTCTTTCCATGTGTGTCTCATTTACTCTTCTCTATCAACGGTTATATTCATATGTAAATATAAAATTACTATACGTTTGTTAAGTAGGATTGTCAAGTGCTCTAAGAACGTTCAATCTGCTTCTTTAAACGCTTTACATCTTGAAGAGAAATCCCAAACTCGGAAGCAAGCTCCATTGAAGTATTGTTTTGCTCTTTTGAAATAAAATCATGAAAATTCACGTTAAATAGTTGATTTGCACCATTTGTAACAGAATGCCCTTTTTCATTCATACGCATACGTATATCCCTCACATTCAATATGGATGTTTTACTTTTTATTGTTCCATATTGATGAAAGAGTTATACATAACCAAAACTGCTATTAATTCCAAATAAATGAACAAAACATACAACAATGTATAAAAAAGAGAGGATTATATAACCCTCTCTTTTTTATCAACACTATTTACTTTCTACAATTAAGGTCACCGGACCATCATTGATTAAAGAAACATCCATCATTGCTCCGAACTTCCCTGTTTCCACATGTAATCCTTGTTTACGAACTTCTTCATTAAAGAAATCGTATAAACGCTCTGCATAATCAGGTTTCGCAGCATCCATAAAGTTTGGACGTCTTCCCTTGCGGCAATCTCCGTATAATGTGAATTGCGAAATAGATAGAACTTGTCCTTCTACATCAAGTACAGAATGATTCATCTTTCCGCTCTCATCTTCAAAAATACGTAAGTTTGCAATTTTTTCCGCAATGTAAGTTGCATCTTTTTCTGTATCTTCGTGCGTAATGCCAACTAGTAATGTTAAACCGAACGGAATTTGTCCTACGATCTCACCGTCTACTGTGACAGACGCTTTCTTTGATCGTTGTAAAACAACTCTCATCTTTCTACACTCCCTATTAATGCATCATGCGTCGTACTGCATAAATTTCTGGAACGCGTTTAATGCGTTCTACTACTTTTTTCAAGTGTTGTAAGTTACGAATCGAGATTGACATATTAATTGTTGCCATCTTATTACGGTCACTTCTACCAGAAACAGCTGAAATGTATGTTTTCGTCTCTGTAACAGCTTGCAGTACTTCATTTAATAAACCGCGGCGATCGTAACCTGAAATTTCAATATCAACGTTATACTCTATTTCTTTTTCAGGGCTACCTTCCCACTCAACTTCTAATAAACGTTCTATCGCTTCTTCTGTATGAACATTTACACAATCACGGCGGTGAATCGATACACCTCGGCCTTTCGTAATATACCCAACGATATCATCACCCGGAACTGGGTTACAGCATTTCGATAAACGGATTAATAAATTATCAGCACCGCTTACCTTTACACCAGAATCCCATTTTCGAATTTTCATCGGTTTACGAACTTCTTTAACTTCAACAATTTCTTCTTCTTCGCGTTGCTTGCGGAACTTGTCCGTTAGTCGCGTAACAATTTGCGAAGCTGTAATTCCGCTATATCCAACTGCTGCAAACATATCTTCTTCATTTGCAAAGTTAAATTTCTCAGCGACGCGTTTTAAGTTATCAGGCGCTAATACTTCTTTCATCTCATACTCTAGACCACGTACTTCCTTTTCAACAAGTTCACGGCCTTTTTCAATATTTTCGTCTCTACGTTGTTTCTTAAAGAATTGACGAATTTTATTTTTCGCATGAGATGTTTGAGCAAGTTTTACCCAATCTTGACTTGGGCCATATGAATGTTTCGACGTTAAAATTTCAATGATATCGCCGGTTTTTAATTTATAATCCAGCGTTACCATTTTCCCGTTTACTTTTGCACCAATTGTTTTATTCCCAATTTCCGAATGGACACGATACGCGAAATCAATTGGAACCGATCCAAGTGGTAATTCCATTACATCGCCTTTCGGTGTAAAGACGAATACCATGTCAGAGAATAAATCAATTTTTAATGACTCCATAAATTCTTCTGCATTAGAAGCTTCATTTTGCCATTCTAATATTTGACGGAACCACGTGAGTTTCTTCTCTAATGTACCTGTTGTTTCTGCTGTTTTTCCTTCTTTGTATGCCCAGTGTGCCGCGATCCCGAATTCTGCAATTTCGTGCATTTCTTTCGTACGAATTTGCACTTCAAGTGGATCACCTTTCGGTCCAATTACAGTCGTATGAAGAGATTGATATAGATTTGCTTTTGGCATTGCAATATAATCTTTAAAACGACCTGGCATCGGCTTCCAGCACGTATGAATAATTCCAAGCACTGCATAACAATCTTTGATACTATTTACAACAACACGTACAGCTAATAAATCGTAAATTTCATTGAACTGTTTATTTTGCAGTGCCATTTTACGATAAATACTGTAAATATGTTTCGGTCTTCCAGAGATCTCAGGTTGAATTGCAACTTCTTTTAATTTCTCACGAATACCAGTCATTACTTCGTCTAAGTATTCTTCACGTTCTGCACGTTTACGCTTCATTAAATTTACAATACGATAATATTGTTGTGGATTTAAATAGCGAAGTGACGTATCCTCTAGCTCCCATTTAATAGTACTAATTCCGAGTCTATGTGCTAAAGGTGCAAAGATTTCTAGCGTTTCATTCGCTATGCGACGCTGCTTCTCTTGAGGCAAATGTTTCAATGTACGCATGTTATGAAGACGATCAGCTAGTTTAATTAAAATAACTCGAATATCTTGAGCCATTGCAATAAACATTTTGCGATGGTTTTCTGCTTGTTGTTGTTCGTGAGATTTATATTTGATCTTCCCAAGCTTCGTAACACCATCAACAAGCATAGCAATTTCTTTGTTAAATTCCCGTTCAATATCTTCTAACGTAATCTCTGTATCTTCCACTACATCATGTAAGAAACCTGCTGATACCGTAGCTGGATCCATGTGTAAATCAACTAAAATACCTGCAACTTGAATTGGATGAATAATATACGGTTCACCCGATTTTCTGTATTGTTCGCTATGCGCATCGCGTGCATATTCATAGGCACGTGCTACTAGCTCAATATCTTCATCCACTAAATATTGACTTGCTTTCTCGAGTACCTGTTCAGCTGTTAGTACCTGCTCATTTGCCATCGAATCACCTTTTATTGAAAATTGACTTTATCTTTATTTAATAGAATAAATTATATTCTATCATTATAACCCAATGATTGTGAATTGTGAAAAGGAAAAGATTTTACTGACATTTCACCATGATTTTTTGTTCAATTATACAAAAGTACCCGCTCCTCTCCAAGAGATTCACGGGTACTTTTTATCACCGTAGTTTTACCTATATAGTGATTAGTATTTTTCTAATACTAATACATCGTAACCATCTAACATTTTACGACCATCTAAGTAAGTAAGCTCTACTAAGAATGCAATCCCTGCTACAACTCCGCCAAGTTCTTCAACTAGCTTAATTGTCGCTTCGATAGTTCCACCTGTAGCTAATAGGTCATCTGTAATTAATACGCGTTGACCTGGCTTAATTGCATCTTTATGGATTGTTAAAACATCTTTACCATATTCTTTACCGTAGTCAACTGTAATTACTTCACGTGGTAATTTTCCTAATTTACGAACTGGCGCAAATCCTACTTCTAACGCATAAGAAACTGGGCAACCGATAATGAAACCACGAGCTTCTGGTCCTACTACAACATCGATATCTCTTTCTTTTGCGTATTCAACGATTGCATCTGTTGCTGCTTTGTATGCTTTACCGTCATTCATTAAAGGTGTAATGTCTTTAAACACAATACCTTCTTTCGGATAATCCGGTACAATTGCGATATGTTGCTTGAAATCCATATTTCTGAATCCTCCTCAGATCTAAAAGGTTTGTAAATACAAATCCTTTACCCTAACTGTTCTACTTCTTTATGATTACGAATCGTTTCAAACCATGTATATAGTTGCTGATATGTGCTATAAACCAATTCTTTTTCTAATTGTAAGTGGTTCATTTTCTCACGATATGTGTTCGATTCAATTAAATCACGCTTTTGTTTTTTGTCTGCCATAAAAATGACGCCATCTTTTATTGTAACAAATTCTAACTCAAAAAACACCTGTGTCATAAAATTTACTGTATCTTTTGACCAACCTTTATGACGACATAGTTGTTCTCCATATTGTCTTAAAGAAAATGGTGTTTTTTGGCTTAAGAAAGAATAGTACCATTTAAAGTGTTCTCTCGTCGGAACTGTACTAAATAAGTGGTTATTCTCTTGATAAAATAGCGTATAAATCCGCGCTGGGAATCCTGCCTTAAATAACTCACGTAATTCATCGGTTCCTTTTGGTAAATCAAGTAACACGATATATTGATCATCTAAATGCGTTACTTCTGAAGCATGCATGAGCTTTTCTTTATAGCTCTCTAAAGAAAATTTATTCAATACCTCTTCAGAAAAATACACCATTGTTATTTTTTCTTTCGGAAGTTCTGCTAAATTTGCTTCTGCATTACGCATACTACGCCAATCGAATAATTGCCACGCCTCTACAGCAATATCTTGTACCATTAGTTGTGGCTTCTTAAAATTATTCCATTCATTGATGGATGCTTCTCCTATTACAGATACTTTTGCAACTGGAGAGATTTCTTTCGCATATGCACCAAAACCAAATCCAATTGTATCCAGTGTTGCTTGTCCATCACGAAGAGCCATTTTTAAATGAGAACCATCTGATCCGATTGCGCGAATGCTTTCTAACTCTGCATCTTTTACTGCAATACGTGGTTTCGGATTTCCAATACCAAACGGGGCTAGTTTTTGCATATCTTCAATTGCCGCTAGCGTTACATCCTCTACTTTGCAAAAAACATCAACTGCTGTAATTGGAATAAAATCTTCTTCTGTTAAAATCGCATCTGCTTGTTCATTTAATCGGCGACGTAATTCATCTACATCATTCATATGTAGCGTCATTCCCGCTGCCATCGGATGCCCTCCGAAGTGTGGCAATAACTCTCTACAATCTGATAAGTTTGCAAACAAATCAAATCCTGCAATACTACGTGCTGAGCCTTTTGCTGTTTCTTTTATAGGATCGATGCTTAATACAATCGTCGGACGATAAAAACGTTCAACTAATTTAGAAGCAACAATTCCAATTACCCCTGGGTTCCAGCCTTCTTTTGCAAGTACTAATACTTTGTTTTCTTCTGGCGGGAATTTATTTTCAACTTCAGCGATAGCTTCTTCTGTAATTTGCTTTACAATATCTTTTCGCAGTTTGTTCAGCTCATCAATTTCTTCGGCCAACTCTTTCGCTTCCTCTGGATCATCTGATAATAAAAGGTGTACAGCCGGCGCAGCATCTTCTAAACGCCCAACCGCATTAATACGAGGTGCAATTGAGAAGCCAATACTCTCTTCTGTAATTTCACTTTGCGAAACGTTAGCAACTTTAAACAATGCCTTCAAACCAATATTTCTCGTCATACGCATATGTTTTAAACCGCGTTTCACTAGCAACCTATTTTCACCATGAAGTGATACTAAATCGGCTACTGTACCGATTACTGCAATCTCTAATAAATGTTCTGGTACACGGCCTAATAGTGCATGCGCAACTTTAAACGCAACACCTACACCAGCTAAATAGTGAAACGGATATACGCCACCTTCTAATTTCGGATGTATAATCGCAAGCGCTTCTGGCAATTCTGGCGGTGGCTCATGGTGATCTGTAATAATTAGATCTATTCCAAGCTCTTTCGCTACATTCGCTTCATGTACTGCTGCGATGCCAGTGTCGACAGTAATAATCAGTGAGAACCCTGCGCTATGCGCCCAACGAAACGCTTCTTCGTTCGGTCCATACCCTTCTGTAAAACGATTTGGAATGTAAAATTCTACTTCTGCACCTAATTCTTGAAGAGCAAGATATAAAACCGTCGTACTACTTACTCCGTCCGCATCGTAATCACCAAATATTAATATTTGCTCTCCATTTTGAATCGCCTTATTTACACGTTCTACCGTTCTATCCATTCCTTCTAATAAAAATGGATCATGAAATTCTTGATTTTCTGTATTTAAAAAATCTAAAATCTTATCTTCTGTATCTAGTCCTCTACCGAGGAATAATGAAACGACAAGTGGCGATAAATGTAATTTACTTGCTAATTCACTCACTCGCTCGTCATTATATTCTTTTTCTTTCCAACGCGTCTTCGGTTGTAACACGAAATCACCCCTTAACCTGTTCATTATACAAGACAGATTAAGGGGTGACAATATAATGCAAACTACGATGCAATATCTATATACTAAAATGTTAATGATGTTTAATTTGGAGAATACGGATTTATATGTACGAATACATTTTGTACATTATCTTGTTTCATAAGTATTTCTTTCACATGTTTTCCAATACGGTGTCCTTCTTCTACAGTAATGTATGGATCTACAGACACTTTAATATCGACAATAACATAATGACCATGCTCCCGTGCATATAAAGAACCAATTTTTTTCACACCATCTACTTGAAGAACTGCTTCTCTAAGCGGAATAACATCCTCCTCATGAAGAACATGGTCAAGCGTTGCATGAATTGCTTCCGCTCCAATGCTCCATGCCATTTTTACAACAAGAAGCGAAACAACTAATCCTGCAATCGGATCAGCATATACAAGCCAGTCTATACCAAGCTTACCACCGAGTATAGCTGCACAAATACCGATTAAAGCTGCAATTGAAGAAAATACATCCGAACGGTGCTCATATGCATTTGCAATAATTGCATCACTATTTACCCTTTTCCCTAATCGGAATTTATATTGAAACATTCCTTCTTTCACGACGATTGAAAGAACAACAGCAAAAATCGTAATTCCTTTCGGCGGTTCTAGTTCTTGCGAAAAAGCTTTTATAGATGAAATTGCGATTTCAAGTCCCACAATAAATAATAATACCGCAACAATAATCGCTGAAATCGATTCCGCTTTACCATGACCATACGGATGATCTTCATCAGGTGGCTGCTTTGCCGCTCGCAATCCAAAAAATACAGCTAGCGAACCAATTACATCTGATGCAGAATGCACGGCATCCGCTAATAGCGCTTTACTGTTCCCAATATAACCAATTACCGCCTTTACAATCGCTAATATAATATTACCAACGATCCCGACAATGGCACCAAACTCGGCCTGTTTAAAACGTTCATCTTTTTCCATAATTAAAATCCCTTCTTTTCTTAACCTATCTTTTTATTTTAACAAAAACAGCGATAACACCAACACTTTCTTCCATCTTCTTTCTGTTAAAAAGTTGCTATCTTATTGTATCCACAAACGAAAAAAGAGATGCCTCATAAAGAGACATCATCTTTTCTATACTTGCGGTTCAGATTCTACTTTCTCAACCTTCTTCTTGTTTTTTCCCTTTTTCAAACGACGGTTTTCAAGCATTAACCAAATTTGAGAGGCAACGAAAACAGAAGAGTACGTACCTACAATTAATCCAACAAGTAACGCAAACGAGAAGTTACGTAGTGACTCACTACCGAAGATAAGCAGTGCAATTACTGGGAATAACACTGTTAATACGGTATTAATCGAGCGACCAAGCGTTTGGCGAATACTTGCATTTACGATTTCTTCTAGATCTTTTATATCGCGCACTCGTTTTTTCTGTTTGTATAATTCACGGTTTCTATCAAATGTAACAATCGAGTCATTAATAGAATAACCGATGATTGTTAGTACTGCAGCGATAAACGTTAAGTCTACCTCTAGTTGGAAAATACTAAACATAACAACCATAACGAAAGCGTCATGTAATAATGCAAGTACTGCAGATAACGCATACGTAAATCGGAATCGAATACTTACGTATAAAATGATAACCGCAGAAGCAATCAGTACAGCGATAAATGCATTTCGTGCAATTTCTTTACCGATTGTCGGTGAAACTGTACTTATGTTTGGATCTGTACCATATTTATCGTGGAAGAATGTTTTTGTTTTCGCAATTTCATCTTTTGATAAAACACCTAATGTACGAACTGCGAAACCTTTATTGTCATCTCCAGTCGGTACAATATTTTCTTCCTTCACATCAATGTTCAATTCTTTAAAATCTTTATGAACATCAGACACCGTAACGGCTTGTTTTGATTGCAAGTCAATACGTGTACCACTTGCAAAGTCAATACCAAGATTCAATTTGAAAATTGGTAAGATAATTGCACCCGCAATTACAACTACAATCGAGAAGATAAGGAATTTATGACCGATATTTACGAAGTTAATACGATCAAATCTCGTTGGCGGATGTACTACACCTTTTGTTAATGGAATAATATCCTTTTGTTTCACACCAAAATATCCTGGTTTTTTATCAAAGTAACGGCTCTTTACAAGTAAACCTAGTAAGAAACGAGTACCGAATACGTTCGTAATAAAACCAACTAAAATACTTACGATTAAACTTGTTGCGAATCCTTTTACAGAGCTATTACCATAAACGAATAACACACCAGCTGCCGCAAGAGTTGTAACGTTTGCATCTAGAATTGTTGCTAATGAACGATGGTTACCAGCGCGGAATGCCGACATCATGGACTTACCAATTTTCAACTCTTCTTTCAGTCTCTCGTACGTAATAATATTCGCATCAACTGCGATACCTACTCCGAGCACTAACGCCGCAATACCTGGCAACGTAAGAACTGCATGCATCCAGTTAAAGACAAGTAATGTAACGAAAATGTATAAACCTAACATAATAACCGCTACAAGTCCTGGTAAACGGTAGAATACAAGCATAAATAAGAAAATAAGAGCGATACCAATCGCACTAGCGAAAATCGTTTGCTCTAAAGCTTGTTGACCAAACTTCGCTCCAACAGATGTTGAATACATTTCTTTTAAATCAACAGGAAGTGCACCTGCATTTAATAAAGATGAAAGTTGTTTCGCACTTTCAACTGTGAAGTTTCCACCTACAATAGATACTTCAGCTTGGTTAAATACTTGGTTTACTGTTGCTGCTGATAAGAACTTCGGATTCGGTTTTGCAGATTCTGCCTTGTACGAATCTTTTCCTTCTTCAAAATCAAGCCAAATTACCATTAAATTCGTTGGTGGTGGCATTTTTGAAATTTTTTCAGTTACTTCACGGAATTTTTCAGCGCTCTTTAGTGTAAGACCTACGCTCGCACGGCCTTGCTCATCAAATGTTTGCTTCGCTCCGCCGCCTTTTAAATCCGTTCCGTCCATAAGAAGATTATCATCTACATCACGGAATGTTAATTTCGCTTGTGTTGATAACATTTCACGTGCTTTTTGCTGATCTTGTACACCAGCAAGCTGTACACGAATTCGATCTTGCCCTTCGATTTGAATGTTCGGCTCACTTACACCGAGAACATTGACACGATTCTCAAGAGCACCTACTGTACTTACAAGTACGTCTCGATCGATTTTGTCACCTTTTTTGGCTGGTTTTACTTCATACAGAATTTCAAAACCACCGCGAAGGTCTAGTCCTAGACTAATTCCTTTTGCTATGTCTTTTCCTGCCGCACCAATTACTCCACCGATTAATAAAACGATGAGGAAAAAGGCGGCAATTCTCGTACCACGCTTTGCCATATGTACCCTCTTTCCGCTACTAACACTTTAAATAAATCTCTTACGATTCACTTTTACACGTGTGCATACGTCTAGTTAGTAGACTTCCTTTCTATAATTTTGCTAGCTCATCACTAGCTGTGCCGGTACGTTTTCACGATACCTGCACTTTCATTATTTGTTTTCTCTCTTCACTACCTCCTTTATATATGATCTTAGACATAATTATTTCCTGATTATCAATACCTATCATTATACTGCAAAAGGAAGAACAAACCAATTGCAGTCGGTTATTTATTTTCATATTCATCAAATGACCAAAGTGGCGCTTGATATGCTTCAACAGTTAAATATGTCATATATTCATTAGCACTTACTGTTAATACGTCATTAACTAATTCATACAATCTAACATCGCTGTCTATCTTCTTCCACTTTTTTACTTTAAGAAACTTCCAAATGTCATCATCTGTCACTCTGTCGTAGCCGAACATTTGAAACTCTTCTACTTTACTTTCTAAAACGACTTGTAACTGTCCGCGGTATGATTCTACCAAAGCCTCTCTATCTAACATCTATAACATCTCCTTCTTATTTCGCACGAAAAGTCGCTTTTATTCCCGCTCTAATGGACAGCAATAACTACTTTCAAGAGCACTATCATATTTCACTCTCTTAAATGCTTGTCATTCTTGTCTCGTACGTGCATATAAATTATTGTAAATCATTCCATTGATTTTGAGAAGGTAGGAGAAGAACATGACGAGACAAAGCTTTTTAAAAGGCGCATTTATTTTAATGATAGCCGGCTTTATTACAAAAATACTCGGCTTTATCAACCGCATAGTAATGGCACGTATTTTAGGAGAAGAAGGCGTTGGTCTTTATATGATGGCCGTTCCTACATTCATTTTAGCAATTACATTGACACAAATTGGTCTTCCTGTCGCAATCGCAAAATTTGTAGCAGAAGCGGAAGCTGTGAACGATAAACAAAGAGTTAAAAAAATATTAACCGTATCACTAGCTGTTACATCCGTTATTAGTATCATTTTAACAATCGGAATTATGTTCCTCACACCTATTTTAGCAAAAACATTATTAACCGACGAAAGAACGTACTATCCATTAATGGCCATTTTGCCCGTTGTTCCTGTTATTGCTGTTTCTTCTGTTTTGCGTGGTTACTTTCAAGGGAAACAAAACATGAAACCTAGCGCTTATGCGCAAGTTCTAGAACAAGTCGTCCGCATTACCATTATTGCTATATGCATTCAATTATTTTTACCTTACGGCATAGAATACGCTGCAGCCGGCGCTATGTTATCAGCTGTTCTCGGTGAAGTTGCATCGTTATTATTTTTACTCACGTTATTTCAGCGAGAAAAACATTTATCAATACGCTCTGGATTTTTCACTACTGTAAAGGAAAGCAAAGGGACATTTTATTCTCTGATGGATATTGCCCTTCCAACTACAGGAAGTCGTTTAATCGGCTCCGTTTCATATTTTTTTGAACCTATTGTCGTTATGCAAAGCTTAGCAATCGCTGGTGTCGCTGCTTCTGTTGCAACCCAGCAATACGGTATATTAAACGGTTATGCATTCCCGCTCCTATCACTACCCGCCTTTATTACATACGCTCTCTCTACAGCGCTCGTCCCTTCTATTAGTGAAGCAATGGCAAAAAGACAACATAAATTAGTGGAGCACCGTTTACAACAAGCACTTCGAATTTCATTAATTACTGGCGGATGGTCTGTCGTTATATTATACGTATTCGCTTCTCCTGTTTTAACTCTTATGTATGGATCAGACAGCGCAACAGCATTCATTCAACTTCTTGCGCCTTGCTTTTTATTTCATTATTTCCAAAGTCCACTTACCTCTGTTTTGCAAGCTTTAAACTTAGCAAGAGCTGCAATGATGAATACATTTATTGGTGCCATCGTGAAATTAATCGTTATTTTTGTACTAGCATCAAGGCCAGAATTTCAAATGATGGGGGTTGCTCTCGCTATTGCTGCAAATATTGTAACAGTAACATTTCTTCACTACGCTACTGTTTTAAAAAAGATTACATTTACCATTTACGCAAAAGACTATATTTTCGGCGGACTCGCCATCGGTATCGCAGGCGCCTTCGGTTTTTATCTTCATAAATATATTATTTTCTCTCATGCCCTTGGCATACAAACATTATGGGAAATCACTTTAACAACAATTGTTTATATCGTACTTCTCTTCACTTTCAAACTCATTCGAAAAGAAGAGTTAAGTCGTCTCCCTATCATTCGTAAACTTTCATTTTTGAAATAAGGTGAAACTTTAATCAGTGGGGTAATCTCCACTGATTATTAGTTACACTAATCATTCTTACTCTTTCAAAGAATAAGTCTCTAATTTTCTTTTACATCAACAAAAAATTTTCCGTTTTGAAAACTACAATATAAAATTTGTGTTACATCGTTATAACCTAAGTTTTTTAATTTCTCAATAAGCCATGCATCTGTATGTTCAATCATTTGTAAATGACTAGATTGAATTTCTCCATCAATAATAAGAGGAAGCGTAAACTGCAATGTATCTTGTTTATTTTTTTGTTTTTGAAAGACAGATAACTTCCCAGACGGTTCCAAAATAGCATATTCTACATCCCGAATATCTCCAACTCCTTGTTCCCTTAATTGCATCATTAAATCATCTATATTATAACGTTGCTTTCTCATCTTCTTTTCATCAATCTTTCCCGCGTTTACAAGAATAGCCGGCTCACCTTCTATTAAATGCCGAAAGCATTGATACTTTAGGGAAATGACTGACAAAATAATTTGGATGCACATAAGAAAAGTCATCGGAACTAATTGATGCCAAAGTGATTTATCGGTATTTTCAATTGCCACTACAGCCATTTCTCCAAGCATAATAAATACGACTAAATCTAATACACTTAGCTCTCCTATCTCACGTTTACCCATAAGACGAAAAATAATTAAGATGATGATATACAAAAGCATTGTCCGTCCAATTATTGATATCCATTCCATTTCTACATCTCCTTTTTTACGTATAGACTCCCCTATAAAAAAGAAACTAGTCTAACTTAGACAAAAGGAAAATATGCTTGTATTAAAAAGGGGGAATGCATAAATGGATGGAACGAAAAAATTATCAACTGCAATTGGCTTCGGTATTATTACACTACTAATTCTCGCATCTATTACTAGCATGATTATGGCTCTTTTATTAAAGTTTACGAATATAAACGAAGGGACATTAACCGTTACTATTTTTATACTCGCTCTTTTATCTATGCTTATGTCTGGATTTACTGCCGGCAAAAAGGCTCAAGGAAAAGGTTGGCTAGTAGGTCTCACAACAGGTCTCACGTTCACTATACTCGTTTTTCTAGTTAACTATTTAGGCTTTTCTCAAACTTTATCGAACTCACAATTACTTTATCAATTAGCATTAATGGGGGCGAGTACACTCGGTGGTATTTTCGGTGTAAATATGTCAAAGCAAAGTAACTAAAAAAGGCCCTGCATATTTCATGCAGGGCCTTCCAAATTAGTTTTTCACAACTTCACGAATCGCATTGCGATCGAACGTTAAGTGTGAACCACCAGATTTAATAACAATTTTCGTCTCATCTACTGATTCGATTGTACCGTGTAAACCACCGATTGTTACGATAGCATCACCTTTTGCTAACTCACTTTGCATTTGAGCAACTGCTTTTTGACGTTTTTGTTGCGGGCGAATTAATAAGAAATAGAAAATCGCAAACATCGCAACGATCATAACGATATTCATCATACCTGCATTCATCTTTTGTTCCTCCTTTTAAATTATGTATTAGAAGTTTTTAGCATTCGGTTTATTAAAGCCATACTGTTCAAAGAACTCTTCGCGGAAATCGCCAAGACGGTCTTCACGAATAGCTTGTCTCACCTGCTCCATTAAGTTTAACAGAAAATGAAGGTTGTGATAAGACGTTAAACGAATTCCGAACGTTTCATCACATTTCATTAAGTGACGAATGTACGCACGAGAGTAGTTTTTACATGTGTAGCAATCACAGTTTGGATCAAGCGGACCGAAGTCTCTTGCGAATTTCGCATTTTTTACAACGAGGCGACCTTCACTTGTCATACATGTACCATTTCGAGCGATACGAGTTGGAAGTACGCAGTCAAACATATCAATACCACGAATTGCGCCATCGATTAACGAGTCAGGAGAACCTACCCCCATTAAGTAACGAGGCTTATTATCTGGAAGAAGTGGTGTTGTAAACTCAAGTACACGGTTCATAATATCTTTCGGTTCACCTACAGATAAACCACCTACAGCGTAACCAGGGAAGTCCATTGAAACAAGATCTTTCGCACTTTGACGACGAAGCTCTTCGTACTCTCCCCCCTGTACAATACCGAATAAACCTTGATCTTGCGGACGTTCATGCGCTTTTAAGCAACGTTCTGCCCAGCGGCTCGTACGCTCTACAGATTTCTTCATATATTCAAAAGTAGCTGGGAATGGTGGACACTCATCAAATGCCATCATAATATCTGAACCTAATGCATTTTGGATTTCCATCGCTTTTTCTGGTGATAAGAATAATTTATCTCCATTTAAGTGATTACGGAAGTGAACGCCTTCCTCTTCAATACGACGGAAGTCACTTAAACTGAATACTTGGAAACCACCAGAGTCTGTTAAGATTGCACGATCCCAGTTCATAAATTTATGCAAACCGCCTGCTTCACGAATAATTTCATGACCTGGACGTAGCCATAAATGATACGTATTACTTAAAATAATGCCAGAATCCATTGCTTTTAATTCTTCTGGTGACATTGTCTTAACTGTTGCAAGTGTACCAACTGGCATAAATGTTGGTGTATCAAATGAACCGTGCGGCGTATGCACACGACCTAAACGGGCACCCGTTTGTTTACATGTCTTAATAAATTCATAACGAATTGCTGTCATAACTTACTCCTTTTATTTGTTTCTCATTTTAGCGTGAGATGCAACGAACATTGCATCACCGAAGCTAAAGAAACGATATTTTTCTTTTACTGCTTCATTATAAGCATGAAGTACATTATCTCTATTTGCAAATGCACTTACAAGCATAATTAATGTTGATTTCGGTAAATGGAAGTTTGTAATTAAACCATCAATTGCTTTAAATTCATATCCCGGATACATGAAAATATCTGTCCATCCAGAAGCGGCGCAAAGCTTACCTTCATGATCTGTTGCAATTGTTTCTAACGTACGAGTTGATGTCGTACCTACAGTAATAATACGTCCACCATTCTCTTTCACACGATTTAATAATGCCGCTGTCTCTTCAGACATATGATAATATTCTGCGTGCATATGGTGTTCTTCAATCGTGTCTGCAGAAACTGGTCTAAATGTTCCAAGTCCTACGTGAAGTGTAATGAATGCTAACTGAACGCCTTTTTGCTTTAACTTCTCAAGTAACTCTTCTGTAAAGTGAAGTCCCGCAGTCGGCGCTGCTGCTGAACCGATTTCTTTCGCATATACTGTTTGATAGCGATCGCGATCTTCTAGCGTCTCTTTAATATATGGAGGAAGTGGCATTTCCCCAAGTTCATCTAAAATTTCATAGAAGATGCCGTCATATGAAAATTCAAGCTGACGTCCACCTTGATCTGCAGTTCCTGTGCAAGTTGCTTTTAATTTCCCTTCGCCAAAAGAGATAACAGTTCCTTCTTTTACACGTTTCGCTGGCTTTACAAGCGTTTCCCACTTATCACCTTCTTCTTGTTTTAAAAGAAGTACTTCAATGTGCGCGCCTGTATCTTCTTTCACACCGTGCAAACGAGCAGGCATAACTTTCGTTTCATTTAAAACTAAGCAATCCCCCTCATGTAAGTAAGAAAGAATATCCGTAAAATGTTTATGCTCAATATCACCTGTTTCACGGTCTAACACCATTAATCTTGATGTTTCACGCTCTTCTAACGGGACTTGTGCAATAAGTTCTTCTGGTAAATGAAAATCAAACAGATTTATATCCATAGCTATATCCACCTATTTCTTATTTAAATCGATTTATTATATACATAATAAAAGATAATACAATACTTAACACAATACATGTAATGATAGGAAAATAAAAGGTAACGTTTCCTTTTTTCACAAAAATATCGCCTGGAAGCCTTCCAATGAACTTCCAAGCTAATCCAACAACGATGAGTAAGATCCCGGCTGTAATAAGCAGCTTTGGCATCTCCGTCATACTTTTGGTATCTCCATTCCGAAATGTTCATACGCAAGCGGCGTTACAATTCGGCCCCTCGGCGTTCGTTGTAAAAAGCCAATTTGTAATAAATACGGCTCATACACATCTTCAATCGTATGAGATTCTTCTCCAATTGTTGCTGAAACCGTTTCTAATCCAACTGGACCGCCACGGAATTTCTCAATAATACCAAGCAGTAATTTATGATCAATATGATCTAGACCTAATTTATCTACTTGCAGTAGCTCTAATGCCATTTGTGTAATTTCCATCGTAACCGTTCCATTACCACGAACTTGTGCGAAATCACGTACACGTCTTAAAAGACGATTCGCAATACGAGGTGTACCACGAGCACGTCTTGCAATTTCTAATGCAGCTAATGAATCGATTTCAACTTCAAATACTTCTGCTGTACGTTCAACAATCGCAGAAAGCTGATCTACTGTGTAGTACTCTAACCTTGAAAGTACACCGAAGCGGTCACGCAGCGGTGCCGATAATGCTCCAGCACGTGTTGTTGCTCCAACTAATGTAAATGGCGGTAAATCTAGGCGTACAGAACGTGCTGAAGGCCCTTTTCCAATTACAATATCAAGGCAAAAGTCTTCCATCGCAGGATACAATACTTCTTCAATTGATCTATGCAAACGATGAATTTCATCAATAAATAATACATCACCTGGCTGAAGCGCTGTTAATACAGCAGCTAAATCTCCTGGTCTTTCAATTGCGGGACCTGAAGTTGTTCTAACATTAACGCCCATCTCATTGGCAATAATATTCGCAAGCGTCGTTTTACCAAGACCTGGTGGTCCATATAAAAGCACGTGATCTAACGTTTCTTCACGCATTTTCGCCGCTTCAATAAATACTTCTAAATTATGTTTCGCTTTATCTTGGCCAATATACTGACGGAGCGTCTGTGGCCGTAATGAATATTCTAAATCCGCATCTTCATATGCAGATTCCCCTGAAAGGAGACGTTCGTCCATTATACTCACCTCTTACCATTTAGTAAAAGACTAAGTGCCTTTTTAATATACTGATCCGTCGTTAATGCTTCTTTTAATAACTCTGGTACAACACGAGAAACTTCGCGTTCTGCGTATCCAAGTGCGCGCAGAGCTTCCAGTGCCTCATCAAGCTCAGCTGATGAACCTTTATTCTCATCAAAACGTTCTGTGTCTGAGAATAAATCAACAAATGCATCTGGTACGACATCTGCTAGTTTTCCTTTTAAATCTAAAATCATTTGGCGTGCTGTTTTCTTTCCGACGCCTGGGAATTTCACTAAAAACTTCTCATCTTCATGCTCAATCGCTTGAACGACCTGTCCTGTTTGACCAGAAGCTAAAATTGCAAGAGCGCCTTTTGGCCCAATGCCAGACACGCCTAACAACTTTGTAAATAATAAACGCTCTTCACGTGTTTTAAAACCGTAAAGTGCCATAATATCTTCTCTCACATAATGATATGTATAGACACGGATTTCTTGCTTACTTCTTTGAAATACATACGGATTTGGTGTGAAAATTTGATAACCAATTCCATTATGATCAATTACGACATATTCCGGCCCTACATACTCCACGTAACCTGTAACATATTCAAACAAAATACGATCTCTCCCTCTTAAATCATGTATTCCATTTTAACATATTTAATGATAGAAAAGCGAGACTGCCCCAACAAATGTTCTCCACTTGAAACTTCTGTTATTTTCCATTGACAGAAAGGTTAAAGCACCTTAATATACAGAAGTCGATAATGATTATCAATACTAATTAAAGGGGTTACATCAGGATGAAACGTAAGCTATTTATTTTATTTACTATTATGCTTGTTGTTCTTTCTATCGTTGGCTGTTCTTCTCAAAAAGAAGAATCGAAAGCAAAAGAACAACCGAAAACAAAAGTTGTAAAACATGCTAAAGGTGAAGCTACAATTCCAGTAAATCCAAAGAGAATTGTTGACTTATCTGGATCAACAGAAGAACTATTACTTCTTGGACATAAACCTGTTGGTACAGCAAATACATATAAAGATAAAATCCAAAATCACTTAACAGACAAGTTAGATGGAGTAAAAGCAGTAGGTTGGTACTGGGCACCTAAAGTTGATTTAGAAGCTGTTACTGCTTTAAAACCAGACTTAATTATTTTAAACAACCGTCAATTAAAAATTTATGATCAACTAGAAAAGGTTGCACCTACAGTTGTTCTAGAAACAAACTTAGAAGACTGGCGTGGTAAGTTTAAAGAAGTAGGTAAGCTATTTGACGAAGAGCAGAAAGCAGACAAATGGATTGCAGACTACGAGAAGAAAGCAGACTCTTTATCTAAAAAAATTAAAGAGAAAACAAAAGATGAGAACTTTATGTTCGTTGCAGTTACACCACAAAACTTCCGTGTATACGGTAGCTTCGGATACGGTGACATCATCTTTAATGACTTAAAACTTCCAGCAACAAAAGGTACGGATTTAAAACAAACGATGGCGCAAGTATCACTAGAAGGTCTAGTTGCATTCCAGCCTGACCAAATGTTTATTGTAAACTTCGGCGGCGAAGCTGATAAAGTTTACGAAGACTACAAAAACAGTGCCGTTTGGAAAGACAATAAAGCAGTTAAAAATAATCACGTATATGAAGTATCAAATGAAGTCTTCAATACGAAAGCATTCAATCCAATCGGAAAAGATATGCTAATTGATGAAATCGCAAAAGAAATTTTAGCTAAAAATAAATAAGAAAAAAAGCAGCTCACCATGAGCTGCTTTTTTTCTTACTTTGAACTGCGTATTGCTTCATTTTTTCAATCGTCTTCACAAAACCTTCTTTTGATTTAATACGAATGCCACGTTTCAATTTCGCACGTTCATAGCTCTCAAGCTTTTTCATATCAATTTGAAAGAAAGAATGGATCGCATTATCATTTTTTGGCACACCTTTGAAAATTTGTAATATCCCTTCCTCTGAAACACCAAAATACCCGCTCGTTTTCAATAACGGAGAAATATCATCAACTTTCTTTTGCAATACAATTTGTACATCATCACGATCAACGAGCTGCCATTCTTTATACTGCTGTAAAAACTTTTCTAAATCCGTCACTTTTTCTGTAAGTATTTCTTCGCTTACTTCGCCATCAACATACATACGCTCTAATAAAATTGTAACCTCAGGTTCTTTTTTCGTTACCTCTGGTACTGGCCCTTCCGCCTTCACATTCGTTTCATAAACGAAACAAAACATCATAACGAAAGCTTGCATCGCAATCAGTATCCATTTCATTTCCGTTCACCTCTTTTAGGCAAAATCAAACTTTCATTAGTAGTTTTTCCGGAAATGGGGGTTTTATCCATATTACATTTCTTTCGAAAATATAAAAAATGCAGATAAGGATTCACCTCATCTGCATGTATCATTTACTTTTATATAAAATGAAAGACGCCTGCAAAGCAGGCGTCTTGATGCGTTTACGGCGAGAGACCAGGCGACCACATTCGCGTGTTTAGCACTTAAGCATATCTCTCGTCTTACGTAAATTAGCTCATCGCTTTGCTAATATAACATTAATAAAGTATAAGTGCAACATGTTTATAAAAATATTTTATTTCCTCTTTCATCTAAACAAATTATATGTAAATTATAAATTGATAAATGTAATATATACGTTACAATTAATGTAACAGCGAAATTATAATAAACAGGAGATGGGTAGTGTAAAAAAAATAAAGGATGAACGTCTCATTCTGCAAACGTTAAAAAACGTACGTATTGCTTTTCTTTTTCAATCACTTGGTATAATCGGTATTTTAGGCTATATCGGATTCACTGAAGGAATAGATCAAATTACGAAATCTCCATTATGGCTAGTATTTATTCTTACGAGTATGATCCTTAGTTATTTACAGTTAAGTGTTTCAATTGATGTAGAAGAAAGTGAAAAGGAGATAAAATTAACTCCTTATTACAAAATTGTTTTACGCTCTCTTATTGTAGGAATCGTTATGGCTATTATTTATATCATTTTCAGTCCAGAAAGCCCCCTATTTGAAGCTATTTTAACAGGTGGTATTCTCTTCATATGCTTTTTAGGTTCTTATTCCATTAGTTATTTTATTAAAAAACGTCGTTTACAAGACGAAGATGAATAAAGAGGAAGGGCTCCCCCTTCCTCTTTTGTTTTGCTATCGCACTGTACCAGTTAAACCGTAACGAATGTCTCGGAACATATTTCCTATATCACGATTAAAATCGTTTGTAACTGTACCGTTACGTAGACGCGTACTCATTGCATCGACACGAGTAAACATATCATTTCTTACAGAAACATATACGTTTCTGTTTCCAACTTCATTTGCAACAGCTTGACGAATTTCGTTCGCCATCGCCGTTTCATTTGTCACTGTGTTACGTGGTTTTACCGCAATCGCTACATCGTTTCCATATACAACTGTAGACACACGGTCTACGTTATTCATACGTTTCACACGATTTGTTATTCTTTCAGCTGTTTTACCATCATTGTTAATGTATGAATTGTTCATTGTAATATTACGAGTTGGATGCGGATTAGCAATTTGTCCATTGTAATTTACATCACGGTAATAATTGTATCCTGTATCGTTACGACCATTTCTATATGTTACATAATCTGTATAACGATCATTACGCGTCACATTATCACGATACTGGTGTGTATCATTATAAGATGTACGCTCGTAATTGTAGTTACGTCCATCCATTGCATTGTTTTTTGGTGTACCACATGCAGCTAATGCACTAGTAACTAACAAAGAAGCAGCAATCACTTTTACTTTCGTATTCAATACAAAAACCCCCTCTGTTAGAATGAGCTTCTCTACTGAAAAGCTCCCTCTTATGATGAGTAACAGAGAAGGTTTTTACACTGTTAATATTTCACTGGGAATTTTCTAGCACTTCATAAAAAAACTGCATTTTCTTAATCAACAAGAATGCAAAAAAGGCGGGAATACTCCCGCCTTTTTAAACTTCTTCTTCGTCCTCTTCTTCTGAAACGGGCTCTCCAAATACATTTGGTGGATCTGGTTGATAATACATCGTTCCTGGCTGTGGTGCATATGCAGACTGAGTTGGTTGATAATATAAAGGATTCGCATATTGCGGACCGCCTGGTTGTGGACTATATAGTCTACTTTCTCCTCCGCATCCACAATCTTCCTCCCCCTGCACAAGCGGCGGCATATTATTATCCATTGGCATCATATTCGGGTTTGGCATAGACGTATATTGCGGTCCAAACGGCGCTCCTTGCTGATATGGCATTTGATATGGATTTGGTTGTTGATAATACGGATTCGGCGGCATCATGGGCTGTTGATACGGCATTTGATAGGGCATCATATTTGGTGGTTGATTGTTATCCATAATCGGCATCATGTTCGGCATTTGATTGTTATCCATAATTGGCATTATATTCGGCATTTGGTTATTATCCATGATTGGCATCATATTCGGCATTTGGTTATTATCCATAATTGGCATCATATTCGGTGGTTGGTTGTTATCCATAATTGGCATCATATTCGGTGGTTGGTTGTTATCCATAATTGGCATCATATTCGGCATTTGATTGTTATCCATAATTGGCATCATATTCGGTGGTTGATTGTTATCCATAATTGGCATCATATTCGGCATTTGATTGTTATCCATAATTGGCATCATATTCGGCATTTGATTGCTATCCATAATTGGCATTATATTCGGTGGTTGGTTGTTATCCATGATTGGCATTATATTTGGCATTTGAATATTTGGCGGTATGACTTGTGGAATAACTACATTTTCTTTCGATACATTTGGCGATACTATATTTCCTACATTCTCTTTCTTCACTTGTGGTGACACTATATTTCCTACATTCTCTTTCTTCACTTGTGGTGACACTATATTCCCTACATTTTCTTTTTTCACTTGCGGCGACACTATATTTCCTACATTTTCTTTTTTCACTTGCGGCGACACTATATTTCCTACATTTTCTTTTTTCACTTGTGGTGACACTATATTCCCTACATTCTCTTTCTTCACTTGCGGCGACACTATATTCCCTACATTTTCTTTTTTCACTTGCGGCGACACTATATTCCCTACATTTTCTTTTTTCACTTGCGGCGATATTATATTATTTTTTTTCGTTTGCGGAGAAATGATATTGTTAGGTTTCATTTTACTAATTTGAGGAGCAATTAACTCGCTTCCTTTTTTTATTACATCTGAAATTTTATATTCTTTTTTCGGTTTTATTGGTGGTTGTGGCGGCTGCGGTAATACATTTACCGAAAACTTCGTGTTTTCTTTTTCCGCCGGTTTTTGTTTTTCTATCACAGGTGGTTTTTGAATAACAGACGGTTTTTCTTTTTGAATTGGCTGTTCTTTTTGCACCTCTTTTTGCGGTTTCACCTGTACTTCTTTTTGCGGCTTTACCTGCATCTCCTTCTGTGGTTTCACCTGTACTTCTTTTTGTGGCTTTACCTGCATCTCCTTCTGCGGTTTTACTTGCACTTCTTTTTGTGTTTGTTGCATAGCTGGCTGCTGTGTAATTGGTGCTGATTGATACGTAACTTCTTCTTCATCTTCTATTCCAAGCGGAGTTGGTGTTGCTGCAAATTCTTTTTGCTGCACTTCTTTTACGTATTGCTTTGGAGGTGCTGAACCTGCTCCAGCCTGTTGTTTCATATGAACACTCTTTGATGGCACTTTAATTTTCATACCTGGCATAATTAAATCTGGATTACTAAGTTGTGTATTTGTTTTTTTCAACGTATCAAAATCCACTCCGTACTTTTTCGCAATTTTCCAAAGGGTATCCCCTTTTTGCACGATATGAATTTTCAAATTTTCCCCCTCCTGTATAACTTATCTATAAGTAACAAATCTCATGAAGTAACTCTTTCTAAATAACATTAACTTCTTTTCACTTTTATCACTTCTTCGATTTTCAATATCATTCGAAGTGGAATAAGCATAAAGAACCACAATGATTTCTTCAAAACAATGTATGCCCATTTCGTTCTCGTTATGATTATATGTATGAAAAAAAGCAACGGGAATACCGTTGCTTTACACACGCTCTAACATACGATTTAATGCAAGAACTGCTTCTGCCGTTACTTGTTTGTCTACGCTAATAACGTTAATTTCTTCTCCTCTTTCTATCGTTTCAAGTGTCCATAATAAGTGAGGCAGATCAATTCGATTCATCGTTAAGCACGGACACATAAATGGATTAAGCGAAACAATTTCTTTATCTGGATGTTGCTGAATAATTCGATTCACTAAATTCATTTCTGTACCAATCGCCCATTGGCTACCAGATGGCGCTGATTCAATCATATCAATAATATATTTCGTTGAGCCTGCATAATCTGAAGCAGCTACAACTTCATAGCAACATTCTGGATGTACAATAATATTCATATCCGGATGATTTTTTCGTACACTCTCAATATTCTTCATTGTAAAATTTTGATGAACAGAACAATGTCCTTTCCATAAAATCACTTGAATTTCTTCTATATCCCCATCGTACTCTAATAAATCTGTGTGTGGGTCCCATACTGCCATTTTATCTAACGGGATACCTAGATCGTACGCTGTATTTCTCCCTAAATGTTGGTCTGGTAAAAAGACGAGACGTTCTTTTTGAGTAAACGCCCAAGATACCATTTGCTTTGCATTAGAAGAAGTTACTGTTGCTCCTCCGTTACGACCACAAAACGCTTTAATTGCAGCTGTAGAGTTCACATATGTTAACGGAATCATCGTATCTCCAAATAATTTAGTGAGCTCTGTCCATGCTCTTTCTGTTTGTTCAATATCTGCCATATCCGCCATCGAACAACCTGCACGCATATCTGGTAAGATGACAACTTGATCATCTGTCGTCAACATATCTGCTGTTTCCGCCATAAAGTGTACCCCGCAAAACACAATGTATTTTGCGTCTTTATTGCTCGCTGCAACTTGCGCAAGCTGAAGTGAATCCCCTGCTGCATCTGAAAATTGTACCACTTCATCTTTTTGATAATGATGCCCTGGAATGAATAACATTTTCCCCATTTTCTCTTTAATTTCACGAACACGCTTTTCCATATCTTCCGTTGACATTGTGTAATAACGCTCTGGTAACATCGTTTCAATCGGCTGTACTTTTTCTAAAATACTCATATACGTTTCTCCCCCTCTAAGCCACTTTCCTTACTCTTCAATATTGAAACTAATATCAAGTGCTTTCACTGAATGTGTTAACGCTCCAAGTGAAATATAATCTACCCCTGTTTTTCCGTATTTCGATAAATCTTCAATTGTGATGCCCCCTGAAGCTTCCGTAACGATGGCACTTGGTACAATCTTTGAAAACTCCCGGATTTCATCTGGCGTACGATTATCGAACATAATAATATCCGCACCAGCAGCGACAGCCTCTCTCACCTGTTCCTCAGTTTCTGTTTCCACTTCTACCTTCACCATATGTCCTAACTTTTCTTTTACTGATGTAACAGCTTTTGTAATAGAACCAGCAAAAGCAATATGATTGTCTTTAATCATGACACCATCATATAAACCGAAGCGATGATTAAATCCACCGCCGCACACGACTGCATACTTATCAAACATACGTAGTCCTGGCATCGTTTTTCGCGTATCACAAATGCGAGTATGACTACTATCTAAAGCAAGAACCGCTTTACGCGTCATCGTCGCTATTCCACTCATACGCTGAATAACGTTTAATATAACGCGCTCTGCTGTTAATAACGATGCGATTGGACCTTGCACTGTTGCAATAATTTCTCCTTTTTCTACAAGATCCCCATCTTTTTTATGAAGCTCTATTTCAATTCTCTCATCAATTAATTTAAATCCTGATTCAATTACTAAACATCCTGCAAAGACCCCTGTATCCTTCGCAAGAAACGTTCCTTTCGAAAGCAAGTTATCTGGAAAAATAAGCTGAGATGTTACATCTCTTTCTCCTATATCTTCTAAAAAAAATCGGTTTAATGCTTCTTTAACTTTTATCGTGTTCATAAAGCCCCTCTTCCCCTCATCACACAAGTTGTAGTTTTCTCTTTACTCGAACAATCTCTTTCTTTCCTATATTTCTATCTGGATAATCACTCCGGTAATGCCCGCCAATACTTTCTTCTCTTTGCAAGGCTGACACAACTATAAGCTCACAAACCGTTAACATATTAATAAGCGTTATCTCTTCATTCGTAAGAACATCATGTTGTAATATCATATTTCGAACACCATACTTACTAAACCATCTCTTCGCATAAGATAAACTTTGCTCTGTTCGCACAATCCCAACATATTTCATCATGCATTTTTGTATTTCTTCTTTCGTCGGTAAATGATTCAGAACGATAAACTTTTCTTCCTTTTCAGCTAGCATGTTCACCTTTTCTTTTGTCTCTCTAGATAAAATGTGTCGTCCGATTCTTTTTCCAAACACAAGACCTTCTAATAATGAATTACTCGCTAATCTATTTGCACCATGAACTCCGTTACAAGCTACTTCACCGACTGCGTATAAGTTCGGAATAGACGTCTCTCCATCACAGTTCGTTTTCACGCCGCCCATGTGAAAATGAGTACCAGGCACGACTGGAATAAGTTTTTTATTTATATCGACTCCATTTGTTTTACATATCGATGACACGGTCGGAAAGCGTTGTTCAAAGTTTTGAATCATTTCGATGTTTAAGTACACTTTTTCACCCGCAAGTAGCTGTTCATGAATAGCCCGTGCGACTACATCACGAGGTGCTAGATCCTGTTCGGAATGTATATCCATCATAAAACGCTGCCCTTTTCCATTTATAAGGACAGCTCCTTCTCCGCGAACAGCTTCGGACACGAGGCCGGAACAACGCCCACCCGCGTATAACATCGTCGGATGAAATTGTATAAACTCTAAATCTACAAGCTCTCCGCCTGCACGGTACACCATTGCAAGTCCATCGCCTGTAATCGTCTCATCATTAGAAGTAAAGGCGTATAAACCGCCAATACCGCCTGAAGCTAACACCGTACAATCTGCATTGTAACGTTTCAATTCTCCTTTATTGTTGCGAGTTAAAGCCCCAACACATTTATCTTTTTCTATAATAAAATCGAGCACCATTTCCTGTTCCACTACCGTAACGTATGGAGCTACTTCTTGAATAAGATGCTCTAATAAATTCTTTCCTGTTGCATCGCCACCTGCATGTAAAATACGACGTTTTCGATGCGCTCCTTCTTTTCCAAGATGAGGACCTGTTTCATCTCCATCAAATTTCATTCCTCTTTCAATAAGGTTATTAATTTCTTTCGGTCCCTCCTCGACTAAATAACGGACCACTTCTTCATTGTTATAATGACACCCTGCTACTAATGTATCTTCAAAATGATCATTAGGATTGTCATATGTAGCTACCGCTGCGGCAATTCCACCTTGAGCTAAATGTGTATTATTATTACGTTTCGTCTCCTTTGTGATAATAATCACATTCTTTTCGTGACAAATCTCTTTTGCAACACGAAGTGCCGCAACACCACTTCCAATAATTAAGACATCTGCACTTGGCATAATTGTTGCCTCCTACTTTACACTTTTCAACTGTCTTGACACCTATATTTACATAGTTTTAAAATAATGACAAGAGTTTTTTTATAATTCTTATTTTCACTACCATTTAAAAAGTAAAAGAACTGTAACTCTTACTAGAGAGAGGAACTTACATGATGATATATCTTGACTATGCAGCTACTACACCTATGAGCGAGGAAGCGTTACAAACATATATGAAAGCAGCGTCGCAATACTTCGGAAATGAACAAAGTTTACATGATATTGGAGGAACAGCTGCTTCTTTATTACAAGTTTGCCGAAAAACATTTGCGGAAATGATTGGAGGAAAAGAACAAGGAGTATTTTTCACAAGTGGCGGATCGGAATCAAACTATCTTGCGATTCAATCACTTCTAAATGCCCGAACTAAGAAGCATATTATTACGACACCTATGGAACATGCATCCATTCGAAGTTATTTTCAATCTCTAAAATTAAAAGGCTATACGATCACTGAAATTCCTGTTGATAAAAGCGGACTCCTTTGTTTAGTAGATTTAGAGGCAGCTATTACAGAAGATACTGTGCTAGCAAGTATACAGCATGGAAACTCTGAAATCGGAACCGTTCAAAACATTACAGAAATCGGGGCACTTTTAAAAAAATATAATGTTTTATTTCATACAGATTGTGTGCAAACGTTTGGTAAACTGCCTATCCATGTTTTTGAGATGGGCATTGATAGTCTTTCTGTTTCAGCACATAAAATATACGGACCAAAAGGTGTCGGCGCTTGCTACATAAATCCGCAATCTCGCTGGGAGCAAGTATTTCCGGGAACTTCTCACGAAAAAGGATTTCGCCCAGGTACAGTGAACGTTCCCGGCATCGCATCTTTTTTAACAGCTGCTGAAAATATATTAAAAACTCAATGGGAAGAAAGTTTACGTTTTAAAGAGTTACGCTCCTACTTTTTAGGGCAAATACAAACACTTCCGCTAGAAATTGAAGTAGAAGGTCATTCTACTTCTTGTTTACCACATATTGTTGGGGTTACAATAAAAGGAATAGAAGGTCAATATACTATGCTAGAATGTAATCGCCATGGTATCGCTATTTCCACCGGAAGTGCTTGCCAAGTCGGTAAACAAGAACCTTCGAAAACTATGCTTGCAATTGGAAAAACGTATGAAGAGGCCAAACAATATGTCCGCTTCTCTTTCGGACAACAAACAACGAAAGATCAAATTGATACTACTATTCATGCACTACACACAATTGGAAATCAATTTTATAGAGGTGTTAAATCATAATGAAACAAAATGACCAAAAAAAGATTTTAGGCGAAGAAAGACGACAGCTTATCCTTCAGTGGCTTCTCGCTGCAAATGAGCCGTTATCTGGGAATGAACTATCGAAGAAGACAAACGTAAGTAGACAAGTTATCGTGCAAGATATTTCCTTGCTTAAAGCACGAAACGAACCAATTATTGCGACTGCCCAAGGCTATTTATATTTAAAACCACAAGAGAAACAACAAGCTTTTGAACGCGTAATCGTATGCCAGCACAAACCAGCAGAAGTACGTCAAGAACTTACAATGCTTGTTGACCATGGCGTTACGATTAAAGATGTAAAAGTTGAGCATCCTGTATACGGTGACTTAACAGCATCCATCATGGTAAGCAATCGCTTTGATGTAGAGCAATATTTACAAAAAATCGAAAACACAAATGCTTCCTATCTTTCACAACTAACAGATGGTATTCACTTACATACAATTGAGGCAGATTCTAAAGAAAAGTTAGATGCTGCTTGTGAGGCGTTAGATAAAGCAGGATTTCTCGTTTATTAATGTAAGGCACAGAGTTTTTATCATTCTCTGTGCTTTTTTAATGCTATAATATTGTAATCAATCGTAAAGGAGATCAAATATGGGAATTGAACTCGTTCACTTTAGCATTGGCAAACCGAAACAAATGAAATATGGCGAAGATAAAGAAATGATAACAGGTATATGTAAAGACCCTACAGAAGAGGCCTTTCTCTCAAAAGACGGATTTCGTGGTGATGACGTAGCGGATTTAAAACATCACGGCGGTCCTGATCGTGCTGTTTGTGTGTACCCACACGAGCATTACGCACTATGGGAAGAGGAATTTCAAACTACGCTTCCAGCTTCCACATTTGGCGAAAACATTACCGTAACAAATATGTTAGAGCGTGATGTTTGCATCGGAGATACATATCAACTAGGTGAAACAATCATTCAAGTGACACAAGCAAGAGTACCTTGTAGCACAATTTCAAAACGTCTTGGCATCCCTGGCATACTGCCACGCATTGTAGCAACTGGATTTACAGGCTACCTATGCCGCGTTCTTCAAGAAGGTACTGTACGTAAAGATTCTAAAATTACATTACTAGAACGTCAACCGAGCAATGTTTCTGTCTTGTTCTCTAACGAAATTTATTTTCATAATAGAAAAGATAAAGATGGTATTGAAAAAATTCTTGCCGTTCCAGAACTAGCTGATATTTGGCGTGGTCAGTTAGAAGATCGTCTTGCGAAGTTAAAATAAAGAATCACACCAGGTAAAACAGTATTGAGTCCATCATACCAGATGGACTCTTTTTATTTTCTCTTCCTTCACGTCCAAACATATAAAAATATATTTCATATTATATATGGACAACCTTTAATTCTTATATGTGAAGGGAGTGATTAATTATGGCGGATTACTTCTTAAAAAATGGAAAAAAATATTATAAGAAAAATGATCGTCCATGTAATTCTTCAAATTCAGATTCAAATAACTGTTTTATACAGAACTATACTATTTTCGGTACGGGAAATACCCCTCAAGATCTTGATATAACAACTGGAATTCCTCGAACTATATTTGAAAACTTCACTAAAAATCATAATAAGACACTTATTAAATTTAGTTTCAGTCCTGCATTTGCAACAACGATTAGATTAACAATCGCAAGATTAAACCATCGCTCTCCACTTACATTTACCTTAACACCAGGAGATATTAAAACATTTTTAGTAGAAGATGTTGAGAGTATTACTTTCTCAGATACTGTAGCTCCATCTACACTCAATCTATTAATACAACAAACGAATTGTATTTGCTGCAGTAATTCGAACAATGATGAATCCTATTATTATAATAGTTGTAATGATGCGTACTAAAAACCCGACAAAAGAGTTATCTATTCCTAACAGAAGCCGTCCTAAATATCTTTTAGGACGGCTTCTTTATTTTGCTAGCTTAATTAATCACTTACTTCAATAGAATCGATAGCTTACTCTGCCTCAAACCGAGAAACAGCTTTTCATTTCAAACAACTTTAACAACAGCTCCCCTCTACAACCAATAAGAAGAATAACTCCCCAGCACAGTAACAGAAAAACCGAGTGCTTCAAGTTCCATCGTTACGCCTGGCAATAATACGTCATCGTATGCTTTATCAACATCGATTAAGAAAAAGTAATTTCCAAGACCTGTTTTCATCGGACGCGATTCGATTTTTGATAAGTTTAATTTTCTCCATGCGAAAGCTGATAACACTTGATATAGGGCACCTGCATAATCTGCAGGTAACGTTATCATAAGCGTCGTTTTCTCTCCGCGATTCTCTCCGTTATTCGGGAGTACTGCTTTCTTTTTCTTATGGAGTACCAAGAAACGTGTGTGATTATTTTTATGCGTATGAATACTACGTCTCACAATTGTTAATCCGTATTTTTCTGCAGCCGCTTCATTTGCAATAGCGGCAATTTTCTCTTCAGGATGTTCTTTCACATATTGCGCAGCAGCACTTGTAGATGTCATATCTCGAACAGTTACTCCTTTTAATTCTTCATTTAAAAATTTATGGCACTGTGCAATGGCATGCGGATGAGAATGCACTGCATATACTTCATCCCACACTTCTGCATACTGCGGATGTACAAGTAAATGCTGCTGAATTGGTACTGTAATTTCTCCTACAATGGAAAGCGGCTGCTCATGTACAAGGTAATCAACCGTTATATTCACTGAACCTTCTATTGCATTTTCTAACGGTACAACTGCGAAGTCTACATTTTCATTTGCAGCTGCATCTATACAATCTGGAATCGTTCGATATGGTACATGCTCTGCTTCCGGAAAAAAACGACTCACCGCCATATTTGTAAATGTTGCTTCTGGTCCTAAATAACCTACTCGAATCATCGTCTTTTCCCCTCTTTTTCGTTTTCTTACTGTTATACCATACTTTTTTATATTCTTCTATGTAAATTTCGAATATTAAAAAAAAGACTAGCGTTCGCTAGTCTAAATGTTTCTTATATTCTCTTTGAGCGAAGAAGAAATAAATGATACATGCTGCAATATAAAACAGAATGAACAAACCTACTTTTCTTAATGATCCATCCATAAAAAGCGTATTATGAAACGTATATAACGCAACTGCACTATGCATACTCCCTACTATAATTGGCGCAAAAAATAGCATACATAATTGCCAACGAGAAATTTTCCATACTTCTTCCTTCGTCATTCCAAGTTTAGAGAGTGCACCATACTGCTTTCGGTCCGATGCAATATTATGGAACCATTTAAAATAAACGATACTACATGAAGTAAGAAAGAATAATATACTAATAAATGAGCCTACAAATAGAGTAATATCACCGCCTTCTTTCATATTTACATACAACTCCATATTGCTTCGAAATGCATTATTATTATCTTGTTTCATATGTTTCCGTAAATCTTCATTTAATTTCTTCGTCTTTTCGATATTTGGTAATGTGTAGCCTCTATATATCATTGTTTCAGAATCAGGAACCTGATTTGCTATACTATCAAAATCTTCATCATTCATAACAAAGAACAGACCATTAATGTACGAAGGGTGATGGTTAAATTGAACCCCTTCTTTCTGACCGTTAAATACGAATTGATATGGTTGATTCATTACTTGCAATTGAATCTCTTTTTGATTATATACATTCGAATTATTGTATTTATTATAATAAACGAGTGTCACTGTACCTTTTTTAGGACGATACGTTTTCTGTTTTTGTTTCCTTGCTTCTTGGTTATATTCACTTTCTTTTATAAGCGGTACTATTGTTGTTTCTCCTTTACTAGACTGAAAGGATGCATACACTCCAACAAAACTCATATATTGAAAATCGTCATACCCATATTGATGCAGTAATTTTTCAACCGCACCTTCCTCAAAGACTTCATGAGTAGAAATACCTTTTTCTATGTACGAAAACGAGTGTACCCCTCCAGTTCGCCACATATCTTGCATGCTAGAAAAATATAAGAACACCGTACCTGTTGCTGTAACTACAAACGTCGTTGCCATAGACATCAGAAAGAAAAAGCGACCATTTTCCTTCATTCGATGTGACAATTGATTCACTATAAATAAATACGGATATGTATACATAATCTTTTTATTTCGCTTTATTATTTCTAACATTTGGGTAGCTCCATGTGTAAAAGAAAAGTACGTTCCAAAAAAGACAAGTATAGACACAGGGAAAAAGTATATCGCTATCGTAGCCATCGTCACTTGTAGCGCCAATGCATACCCGCCCACTAAACAAGCAAAACCGAATAAACAGAGCCACTTTGATGTTTTCTTCTCTTTTTTATCTGTTCGAAATTCTTTCAATAACCGAATGATTTTTATATTCCATATACGTAAAGCACTTATAAAAGATAACAAAATAAAAACGACCATATATGTAATAAATGTTACACCAATCGCCCTTACGTCAAATATGACAGGGAGTTCTTTCGGAAGCCCCAGTAACATACTAAATACCATAAAAAAGAGTTTTAAAAATATCATACCAAGCCCAATACCGAAAATATTCGCGAAGACCCCGATTAAAATTTGCTCGGTCATAATCACTCCTATTACGTTAGACTTCGTTGCTCCCATTAACATATATAACCCTAATTCTTTCTTACGTGCTTCTATGAAAATAGAAGTAGAGTACAAAATAAATATGACGAAAAAAGAAATGATTATAACATTACATATAATAAGTCCCCAGCGTACGTTTTGATACCACATCGTCTCTTGCATATATGGATGCACAATGACAGACATATATGCGTAAGAAGCAAATATTGCAAAACAACTACTTAAGAAAAACACTTTATAATTACGCCAATTTCCTTTTATATTTTGCAGCGCTAGTTGCCGAATGTTCATCTATCGTCCTCCTGTAACTTACTACATAGGCAAAAAGCTAGAGGTTCCCCTAGCTTTTTACGTGTTTTAAATATCCTCTTTGCGCGATCATAAAGTAAATGGCAGAAGCTAAAATGTATGCTCCAATTACAAGCGCACCTGATTTCCATAAATTAATATAAAGCATTTTCCCTAACGTATGAAGAGCAAATCCACTATGAATGGAACCGATTAAAATCGGGATAAAGAAGATAACTCCCATTTGTCGAATCGCAATTTTGCGAATTTCTTTATCTGTCATACCAATTCTCTTTAACGATTTAAATTGAATACGATCTTGTTCTTTATCGTTAAACCATTTAAAGTATGTCATACTACAAGCGAAGAAGAAGAACAGTACCGCTACGAAGAAACCGATGAACATTGTAATTGCTCCACCTTCTCTTATATCCTTATACGCAAACACTGAATTTCTCAATTCCCCTTGCTTTTCTGGTGCAATTTCATTTTTCAAATCTAATACAAGATCTTCTGTACTTTTCCAATCCTCAATATAATAACCATAATATTTTGTCTTTTCTTCATCTGGTACGAGTGTTGCATATTTCTCAAAATCTTGATCATTTACAATGAGATATTCACTATCATTAAAAACAGAATACTGCGTTGGGGCATTTAATTGAACAGACTGCTTTTGTCCGTCAATTATAAATTCATACGGTTTCGTACGATCTATCTTCATCAGTTCATTTGACATATCAACCATAACCATCGTTGCACTACCTGGTGCATTATGAACTTCTGTAGGTTGCTCTCTCTTTTGTTTGCGCACTTCTGCATTATATTCTTTTTCTGAAATAATCGTCATCGGTACTTCATGTTCACTATTAAACAACGTTATTTTCTGTGTTGCCGGTAGTTTAACGTATGTTACTTTTCGCGCATCTTCAAACCCGTGTCTCTTCACAAGCTCCTGTACCTTTTCTTCATTAATAAGGTTATGCGTATTTAACCCCTTTTCCTCATATGAAATAGCATGTGGTGTAAGTTCTACCGTTTTCGCACTCATATTTTCAAAATATACGTACAGTGTACCCACCGCTGAAGATACTACCGCCGTAATGATAGAAATTACAAATAGAAAACGAGCATTATCTTTCATTTTATAAATAAGGTTGCTAAGGACGAACATATTTGGGTACGTATAAAAAGATTGCTTTCTTTTTTGTAATGCTTTTAATACAACTGTACTACCTTGTGTAAATAGTAAATACGTTCCGCCAATTGTCAGTCCTACCACCGGTAAAAAGAGGATGAGGAAATTCAGAAACGTTACTTGGAAGCTAAGTACATATGCAACAATAATACATCCTATACCAACTACACATAACCATGTAAATGCAAACGGCTCTACTTTTTGCTTTCTTGCCTCTCTTAATAAATCAATAATTTGCAAGCGTCCTACTGTCCAAACACTAAACAATGATAGGATTAAAAATAGAATAAAGTATACACCAGCTGTAATAAGAACTGCTTTACTATTCCAAACAAGTGGAAGTGTCTTATCTATTTTTAATAATACGCTTAACGCTTGGAAAAATAATTTTGAACAAAGCATCCCAACCCCAATACCAACTACAATTGCAATACTACCTAACATCAGTTGCTCTAATATAATCATTCGGCCGAGCTGCGATTTCGTTCCGCCTATTAATGTTAGTAGACCAAACTCTTTTTTTCTTGCTCGTAAAAACGTTGAATTTGCATATAAAATAAAGAGTGCCGAAAAGATGACCACAATATAATTCATCGATTCTAATCCTTTTGTGATCATCTTTCTCATACTAATATTACCGCTTACGACATCTGGATGATAAATAAAAGAAGCATACATGAAAAATACGACAATTGATAAACAACTACTTATAAGAAACGCTTTATAGTTACGCCAATTTCCTTTTACGTTATTAAGCGCGAGCTGGCGAAAGTTCATGATATTCTCCTCCTAGCATCGCAAGTACGTCCAGAATTTCTTGGAAAAAGGCTTGTTTCGTTCTTCCTTTATGTATTTCCGAGAAAATTTCTCCATCGCGTATGAAAAGGATACGTTCACAATAACTAGCCGCTACTGGATCGTGCGTAACCATTGCAATCGTTACTTTCTTTTGCTCGTGTAAATCTTGCAGAGCGCCCATTAGCGATTTTGCTGACTTCGAGTCTAAGTTTCCAGTTGGCTCATCTGCTAAAATTAACGTCGGTTCATGAATGATTGCTCTCGCTGCTGCTGCACGTTGTTGTTGTCCCCCAGATACTTCGTATACTTTTTTATTTAAAATTTCTTCGATGTTTAAAAACTTCGCAATTTCCAGTACTTTCGCATCAATTTCATTTACAGATTTCTTCGCCATTACAAGTGGTAAAATAATGTTTTCTTTAATGGATAACGTATCAAGTAAATTAAAATCTTGGAAGATGAACCCTAAATGTGTACGGCGAAACTCCGCTAATTTTGCAGCACGCATTTGATTAATTTCTTCACCATTTACAAGCACATGACCTGAAGTTTGCTTATCAATTGTTGCTAATAAATTTAAAAGCGTCGTTTTCCCACTTCCTGAAGGACCCATAATCCCTACAAATTCGCCTTCTTCTATTTTAAAATTTATATCGTTTAAAGCAGTCGTCGCTACTGAACCTTTTGATTGGTACACCTTCGTTAATCCTTTTACTTCAAGAACACTCATTTCTAATCCCCCTACGTGTTTTCTTCTTACATTTACTATAAGAAAAATAAGAAAAAGAAACGAGTGATTTCCCTTACAAAACGTTTTGTTATCTTACAGTTTTGTCATTTTTCTCATCAATGTATGATATTCTTCATCTTTTGCAAATTGGAACGTGAATGTTGTCCCTTCTCCTTCAGCCGATTGGACATACATTCCATGATGTAAATTATCGCAAATTTCCTTCGTAATATATAAGCCCATCCCAGTCGCTTCTCTCGTTTTACGTCCATTTATTCCCGTAAAAAATGGATCAAATATGCGCTTTACGTCTTGCTCTGGAATACCAATTCCATTGTCCTTAATATGTAATAACACCTTTTGATTTTTCTCTTCAATTTGAAATTGAATTTCTTTTTTCTCTGCCGCTGAAATTTTTGTATACTTGATTGCGTTTACAACAATTTGACCTATAGCAATACTCAGCCATTTTCTATCAGATGCAACCATACAAGTATCTTCTTCAAACATCACTTTCGGAAATACAGACGATTGAATAAAGGATTTCCGATTTTCATTAATAATCCCTCGCACGACATCTATAACATTTACTACTTCTACCTTATAATCTTTCGCAAACTGCTCTAGTCTTGCCATATGTAACGCTAAATCTAAACCATTTAGTATACGGTTATTTTCTTCACGAATACTTTCAACTGTTGCCCTTGCCTCACGATGCTCTTTGCCAAACTTTTGCAGCAATAATTCAATAACAGATACTGGTGTTTTCATTTGGTGAATCCATTGGTTCATAAATATCATTTGCTGTTGCTCTTTCGCATGCTGTTTATGAACTTCATTCATATATTGCTGTCTTAATAACGTAAAAGATTCAACGACCATTTCTTGCTCTGATGTATAAGATTCATCAATAAGTAAAGAGTCATGTAATGTATTTCCACCAGTAACATACTTTTCGATCCTCTTTAAAAACACACTCCGTTTTCGGTAATCGTAAATGAGGTATACAGTAAACACAACTGTTCCTAATAAAAGTCCATATAACCACGTACTCCAATCAATGGATTTCTTTTCTAAAAGACTTTGCAGCTGTAAAACGAGCCCAAATAAACAAAGGCTAACAATATAAGAAAGAATTAAAGAAAAGCGGTCCATAAGGTAATTTTTAACCTTCATGCCCTTCGCCCCACTCCGTAAAAAGCGCATAACCATATCCACGTTTCGTTACAATTGCATTTTTAATGCCTAACTCCTCTAGTTTCTTCCTTACACGCTTTACATTTACGGTTAATGTATTATCATCCACAAATGCTACTTCATCCCATAGAGCTTCTAACAGTTCTTCACGCGTTACATATTGATTCACCTGTTTCATTAAACACTCTAATAAGTAAAACTCATTTTTTGTCAGTTCAGTTTGTTGTCCTTGCCACTCAACAATATGCTGAGACGGGAATAACAACAGTCCATTTACACCTAAACAATCACTCTCAGCGGCAGAAGCATACTCTCCGTAACCACGGCGAAGTGCACTCTTCACCTTTGCCATTACGATATCTAAATGGAATGGCTTCGTAATATAATCATCGCCGCCATTTTCAATCGCCATTACTTGATCCATTTCTCCTGTTCTTGCAGAAACAAAAATAATTGGTGCATTCGATACAGTACGAATTTGACGACACCAATAAAAACCGTCAAAGTACGGTAAATTAATATCAAGTAACACGAGATGAGGATTCACTTTTACAAACTCATCTTTTATTTGACGTAAATCACTTGCTCTAAATGATTGATAGCCATATCTTTCTAAATGCTCTTCTAATATTCCCGCGATTTTCTCATCATCTTCTACAATTAATATTTTATACATGTTCATTTTCTCCCCATAAAAAAATTCTTCTAAAACCACTCCCCTTTTTATTATAAATTGAAAATTTAATTAGTGGGGATTTTTTCCTATATAAATCCGATTTTTACGATATAAAAAAAGACTGCCGTATTTCGGCAGTCTTAATCGATAAATTCAAATTCATATTCAAGAATTTTTACAATATCTCCGTCTTTCGCACCACGTGCACGAAGCGCTTCATCAATACCCATTCCGCGCATTTGACGAGCGAAACGACGTATAGATTCATCACGTGAGAAGTCTGTCATTTTGAATGTCTTCTCAATATCGTAACCAGAGATAACAAACGTGCCATCACTTTCACGTGTAATTTCAAATTTAACACCTTCAGTATCAAATTTGTACATTACACTTGTATCAGACTCATCCGCAACTTCATGTATTGGGAATTCTGGTGTTGTTTCTATTAAGTTCGCTACTTCAAACAGTAAGTCACGAACACCTTGTCTTGTTACAGCTGAGATTGGGAAGATTTTTACTTCGTCTCCCACTTTCTCTTTAAATGCTTGTAAGTTTTCTTCTGCATCTGGCATATCCATTTTGTTTGCAACAACAACTTGTGGACGCTCAGTTAAGCGAAGATTGTATTCTTTTAATTCATTATTAATCGTTACGTAATCTTCATATGGATCACGGCCTTCTAAACCAGACATATCAATAACATGCACGATTACACGTGTACGCTCAATATGACGTAAGAATTGGTGTCCAAGTCCGACGCCAGCATGTGCGCCTTCAATTAGTCCTGGAAGGTCAGCCATAACGAAGCTGCGGTTATCACCAGTTTCAACAACACCAAGATTTGGAACGATTGTTGTGAAGTGATACTCTGCAATTTTCGGACGCGCTGATGATACAACAGATAATAATGTAGATTTACCTACACTTGGGAATCCAACAAGTCCAACGTCTGCTAGTACTTTAAGTTCTAGAATAACATCACGCTCTTGACCTGGTTCCCCGTTCTCAGCGATTTCTGGCGCTGGGTTCGTAGCTGTTGCAAAACGTGAGTTACCACGGCCACCGCGGCCACCTTTTGCAATTACAGCAGTTTGTCCATGTGTTACTAAATCGGCAAGAATTTGACCAGTTTTTTCATCTTTTACTACTGTTCCTGGTGGAACCTTTACAAGTAAATCTTCAGATTTACGTCCGTGCTGACCTTTACTCATTCCGTGCTGACCGCGATCAGCTTTGAAATGACGTTGGTAGCGGAAGTCCATTAATGTACGTAAGCCTTCCTCAACTACGAAAACAACATCTGCACCTTTACCGCCGTCGCCACCTGCTGGGCCACCTTTTGGTACATACTTCTCACGACGATACGCAACCATACCGTTACCACCGTCGCCGCCTTTTACATATATCTTGACCTGATCTACAAACATTATTTCACCACACTTTTTTCAATTGGTTGTAATATAACTGAGACTTCTTCGTCTCGCACTGTATAAGAAATGGAATACCATTTATTGTTTTGGGTCGCAAGCCAATTCTGTAGTTCTTCTACACTCGTTAGCTTACCACGAAAATCAAAAAAGAAACGAGCATTATCCGCGTCACATTCAATTGTGATACAAACATAATTTTCAACATATACGTCTAAACTATGCTGAAGCATCGAGAAAAATTGATTCGTCCATGTACATACAGTCTCATCTAAGTGAGATAAGTTATGTAATTTCCCTAATACTTCGTACTCCAATAAGCACGGCTGCTGTTTCCAATTATATGTTAAAATCCACTCTGAAAATAAAGGCATTGATAGCCCCATCAGATTGGATTCTTGTCTCGCTTCTTGGACAAAACGATCGATGAGACTATGAATTTCTTCCACTTTTCCAAGGGAAAGGTTTCCTTTCACCATCTGCATACGATTGAGCCAATCATGTCTTGAGTGGCGCAATGCATCTATAATTGTCCATTTTTCATTCATTTAGATACCCCTTAATATAGAAAAACTCTAACCTGCACTCAGGTTAGAGTTTTCCGTGAGTTCTTATGCTTCTTGAGCAACAGGATATACGCTCACTTGTTTGCGGTCACGACCAAGACGCTCAAAGCGTACTACGCCGTCAACTTTCGCGTATAAAGTGTCATCGCCACCACGACCAACGTTAACACCTGGATAAATTTTTGTACCGCGTTGACGGTAAAGAATTGAACCACCTGTAACCGTTTGACCATCTGCGCGTTTAGCACCAAGACGTTTTGACTGAGAGTCACGACCGTTCTTTGTACTACCTACACCTTTCTTAGATGCGAAAAACTGAAGATCTAATCTTAACATACGTTACACCTCCTGCACTTTTTCTATTAAACGGATATACTTTCCGTAATCAAGTTCGATCGTCTTAAGCGAAACAACTAATCCTTCTAAAAGTGTTTGTGCTTTTTCTGCTGTATGAACGTCTAAATCATTAGGCAATTCATACGTTAAGAATCCGCCATCACTTCCGAGTTCAATAGTTGCTTGCACATTACAAAGTTCTTCCACTGCATTTATAGAACCAAACACAACCGCTGTAGTTCCAGCACAGACAAGGTCTTGTCCATGTGGCGCATAATCGGCATGTCCAGTCATTTTAAATGATTGGATACTTCCTAATTTCGTGCGACTTATCGTAATTTTAATCATGTTAACCAGAATTAAGCGTTGATAGCTTCAACAACTAGCTTAGTGTAAGGTTGACGATGACCTTGTTTCTTACGATTGTTCTTTTTCGCTTTGTATTTGAAAACGATAATTTTCTTAGCGCGACCTTGTTTTTCAACTTTCGCAGTAACTGTTGCACCTTCTACAACTGGGCTACCAACTTTAACGTTTTCGCCACCAACGAAAAGAACTTTGTCAAAAGTAACAGTTTCACCAGCTTCAACATCTAATTTTTCAATGTAGATTGCTTGACCAGCTTCAACTTTAATTTGTTTTCCACCTGTTTCGATAATTGCGTACATACTTGCACCTCCTCTTAATTACTAAGACTCGCCAAAAACGAGGTAGACATAAATGCCTTTAGGGAACCTGTCTTGTGCGGTTGTAGCATATAGCCGTTTAGGTGCTATAAACTATAACATAAAGATGTTATCATGAATCATAGACGGTTGTCAATAAATGTTCTGCTAACTATTTTTTCCGCTCTACAATTTCTTTTTTACTTCCAAAACGAACGATAGCATACTTTTCGATATTATCATCTTTGAAATAAATTTCAAATGGAATATTTTTTTGTAATTCTTTTTGCAAAAACTGTTTTTGCAGTTCTTTAGGCGCAGCGATTAATACCGCTTCATCTTCTATATTGCCATATGTGATTAGTTCTCTCTCTAACTCATACGCAATTGTTTCATGCGACATCACATAACCCGTCGCTTTGCAAGGTACACACTCTTTTAATAATACGTCCCGTAAAGAATGCTTTTTACGTTTACGTGTCATTTCCAAAATCCCTAGCTCCGTAAAGCCGAGCACCCTTGTATATGTGCGGTCATCTTGCATAGCAGCTATAAGACATTCTCTTACCTTTTCTTTATCTTCTCTTTTTTTCATATTAATAAAATCAATTAATATCATACCACCAATATCACGAAGTCTTAATTGGCGTGCAATTTCTTCAGCTGCCATCTCATTTGTGCGAAGTACTGTATCTTGTAAATTTTGTTTTCCCGTAAACTTGCCCGTATTCACATCAATTATAGTCATCGTCTCCATTTGTTCTACAATTAAATAAGCACCATTTGGAAGCCACACAATTTTTTGAAGTGCTTTCTCAATTTCACGCTCTATTCCAAAATGGTTAAACATCGAAGACTTTTCATTATAAAAAGATACTTTTTCTTTTCCAACTTTGTCTTCTAATTCTTTTACTATACTTCTTGTATCTACAACTACTTTTTCAATGGTTTCAATTGGATTCTCTTGAAATACACGATCTAAAAAGGTCGCCGGTCGATGAAGTAATAACGGCGCCTTTCCTTGGCCCTCTTTTCTTTTTAACTCTTCATACAACTGTTGTAACTCTTGCATTTCAGCTTGTATTTCTTCAATTGCTCCTTTTTCAGAAGCAGAACGGAAAATGTATCCCCCCGTTCCCTCTATTTCAATTTGGAGTAATTGTTGTCTTCTTTTATTATTTTTTATTTTTCGAGAAACAGCGCGCATCTCATCAAACGGCATATAAACGACATATTTCCCGGTAAATTCTATATTCGCTTTCAATTTAGGCCCTTTCGTATCAATTGCCTCTTTTACAACTTGTACGAGTATCGCTTGCCCTTCATGTATACGATAAGAAGATGGTACATCATCGTATGAAAGGTAAGCATGTTTTTCTAAACCGATGTTTACAAAAGCTGCATTCATTCCAGCAATTGTTCTTACGACACGTCCAACATAAATATGCCCAACAATCTCTTGCTCTTCATTACGTTTCCATAAAAACTCAACAATTTTTTTCTTCTCTTCAATTGCAACCCGCTTTTCCGAACCAGCGTAATTCACATATAACGTTTTCAAAATTATTTCCTCACTTTATAATCTTCTTTGCTTTTACAATAATAAAAGGTTAGTGCTATCGTCAACACTAACCGATTAATTCTTCAACTGATGAAGTTGTTCGTTTTTCAGTAAAATATGCATAGAGCAATTCATTTTCATCCAATGTGTAATGCTCTTTATATTTTCCACGGACGATAATAGAATGCTTATATCCTCTACGAAATTTTGTGAAGATCGTATATAAACGATCTTCCGTTTGCACTTCAATAGGTGCAATCTTTTCGATTCCTCTTTTGTTTCCATAATAACGTTCTAATAAAAAACGCATAAATGCATACCGTCTTTGTTTCCACTCTTGATATAATGACACTGCTAAAAATATGAGTAGTACCCACATCATAATATTGTTACTATTCCAGAGTAACTGCCATCCTAATATTACACCAAAAAAAACACATGACAATTGCATCATCTTTTCATGTGCTTGTAAATAAGGGAAACGATATGATAATACATTAAACAATACTTTCCCGCCATCTAACGGCCAAATAGGGAGTAAATTAAATGCTAAAATAATTATATTATTCCACATAAAGAAATAATATAAATCTGTATTCAGCCAACCGGCTTCGAACAACATGTAACCTACCAGCATCATCCAAACATGTTGAATCGGTCCTGCAATTACGACAACAAGTTCCTCTTTCAATGACTTATTACCATGTTCCTCAAGCTCGGCAACGCCACCAAACGGCAAAAGCTGAATTCTTTTTATACGCCAATTATAGTGTGCTGCTGCAAAAGCATGCCCAAGTTCATGAATAAGAACAATACAAAATAACAGTAGTAACTCTTTAAAACGCGCAGTAAAAATACCAATGACAATAATAACCCAAAATAATGGATGCACGGAAATTTTCGTTAAAACGTCCCTATATTTAATCAAATGATATCACCTGGATCGGATCAATAAATTTTTCATTCTTTTTTATCGCGAAATAAAACTTTCCATTTTTATCATTTGTATCATTACTCACCGTTCCAATTTTTTGTTTCTTTGAAACGTAATCATATAATTTCACTGACATATCGTTTAAGTTTGCATACCATGACTCCGTACCATCTGCATGTTGAATTTGAACTGTATTTCCAAGTTCCTCTTTCTTGCCTGCAAAAACAACTAACCCTTCATTTACTGACTCCACTTTTGCATTTGTAGCTGTTTGGACAAATACACCTTGGCCATTTTTTTGAAACCCTTGCATTACCTTTCCAGAAGCAGGAATTGCATAATCTTTTTGCTGAATACTTCCTTCTTTTTTCTCGTTCGGCGAATAGAATACGAGCGGTTTTCCAAATTGCTTTTCGTACCATTTCGCTACAGTAGCAAACTGAAATTCCTCTTTCATCACTTTTTCTGTAACAGCTTTAGCTCCATTGAATGAAGAAGGAGCATTCTTATATAAAATAGCAACCGAAAGAACTAATATTGCTGATAATAAAACTTTGAAGAAAAAGACTTCCTTTCGAAATAAAGGATGCATTTCCTTTTCTCCATCTTCAATAAATACCGCTTCACTATCAAAATTCCCTCCGTTAAAATACTGCTCTTCCTCCATCCTTTCTTGCTCGGCCTTCCTTTTTGCAATCCGCTTTTTAATTTCTTCTACGCGTCTATTCTTCATACTGTCTCCTTTCTTTCGTTAAGCTAATTTCATTAGAAACAGTTGTATACAGTTTGTACATATGTATGAGCTAAGAAAGAAAGATATTCGTGTGAAGAAAAAAGAAAGCACCTCGCATATGTGCGAAGTGCTCTTAACGGATTCCAAAGAAGTTTTTCACCTTTGCAAATACCGATACCTTTTCTTGTTCAAATGCTTGTAATGGTACATTCTCACCTAACAAGCGTCTTGCAATATTACGATAAGCCAACGCTGCTTTTCCGCTTGGTTGCAACGCCACAGGTTCACCTGTATTTGTAGCTCGAATAACTTCATCGTCATCTTCGACAACACCAAGAAGCTCGATTGACAATGTACGTACAATTTCATCAACATCTAACATATCCTGTTCATGAAGCATATGACTACGTACACGGTTAATAACAAGTTTCGGTGGTTCAATATCCTCTTTTTCTAAAAGCCCAATAATACGATCCGCATCGCGCATTGAGGATACTTCTGGAGTCGTAACAACGATTGCTTTATCCGCACCAGCTACCGCATTTTTAAATCCCTGCTCAATCCCCGCAGGACAATCGATTAATATGTAATCATAATCTTGACGTAATACTTGTATTAATTCATCCATTTGTTCAGGTGTTACCGCTGATTTATCACTCGTTTGTGCTGCAGGTAATAAATAAAGATCATCAAAACGTTTGTCTTTAATAAGAGCCTGAGGTAAACGGCAACGCCCTTCAACGACATCAACAAGATCAAATACAATACGATTTTCCAGCCCCATTACTACGTCTAAATTTCGAAGACCGATATCTGTGTCAATTAAGCACACTTTCTTTCCAGATAACGCTAGGGCCGTACCAATGTTCGCAGATGTAGTAGTTTTACCTACTCCGCCTTTTCCAGATGTAATTACTATTGCCTCTCCCACAGCTATACAATTCCCCTTTCTAACTTTGTTAAATTAGGTCTAAGATGAGTGAGAAGTTGCAGGCGATCGACAACAATGTGATTGTTCTCATTAATATACGCACATTCTGCCGCCTCCGCTCCGTCTTCTTTCTCTTCCGGAGCCCGCATTGCCACATCACTAATTCGAAGTTGCATCGGGTTCATAACAGATGCAGCGATTACAGCATCCGAATCCCCATAATACCCAGCATGTGCAATTCCTCTTAATGATCCTACGACAAAAATATTCCCCCCAGCGATAACCGTTCCGCCTGGATTAACATCTCCAATTAACAACAAATTTCCTTTTACATGTAAAACTTGTCCAGAGCGAACAATTTTGGAAATAGGGACAATTTCTGTTTCTTCTTTCCAAGCTATTGCTTCTGCTTTAGTGATAACATCACTTTCAATTGAATCCACAACAAGATTCTTTTTATTACGAATTAACGTACGAATCTCTTCTTGTTGGACTTCTGTTAAATAACGATTTCCTACTTTCACATGCACTTCAATTAGAGAGCGTCCATCACCATCGTAGTAATGTGTAGAAAGTTTTTCGTCTAATTCCACCAATAATTCTGAGAATGAACAACAATCATCTAAATGAAGCGTTATCCCATCTTTTGTCCCTTTTATCGTTACATTTTGTTGCTTTTTTTCTTCCACTAAAGTTCACCCCACCGATTCAATTCGACATAAAATTAGAAAATCCTTTTTTCTTTTTCTTCCATCGCTTTTGAAAGACGCACTATATATCGTCTCAGTGGGAAACAAACTATCAATAAGAAAATAGCATTTAACAATAAAGTAGAAAGGAGACGATCTGTGAAAAAGACATACGCTGGCATATGAGTACGTCCTAATAAAGTTAAGAATCCATACACATAATACTCTAGTGCTACAACACTAGCTAATATGATAGAAACAACAATAAATAAATTCAATTGTAGTACTTTCATCACACTATATACTAAATAAGCTAAAATCGGATAAGCAAAAATATATATCCCGACAAGTTCTGTGTATACGGTATCAAATAAGAAGCCAAATAATAGTCCGTAATAAATCCCTTGGACCGGACTATAATACACTGTAATAAAACATAATACGATTATAAAGAAATGCGGTGCTGCTATGCTGTCTTTCCAAAACACATCCGTTGGAACAACAGTAGCAAACATATTTTCAAATAGAAACACAAAAAGGAGCAAAAGAGGAAGAGCTGCTCTTTTTAATATCTTCATCATCTCTTCTTCTCCTCCTATTCTAATGGCGCTGAAGGTGTTGCACGTTTAGCAACCGTAATATGCTCTACGTCATTTAAATCAGCGGCAGGTTTTACATAAGCTGTTTTTGTTAAGCCATATGCATCCGGCTGAACTTCAACGATTTTTCCAATTACAAGACCTTTCGGGAAAATATCACCCAGTCCAGATGTTACAACTAGTTGATCTTTCTCTACCGGTGCATCAGAGCCAATCTTTGTGAAAAGAAGTAATTGCTTTTCTTTGTCATAACCTTCAATCAATCCAAAGATTTTCTCTTGCCCTTGTACAATAGCAGAAACGCGATTTGTTCGGCTCATAGAACTTAGTAATTCTACTGATGATGTAAACTGAGATACACTTTTCACTCTTCCAACTAACCCTTGTGAAGTTACTACAGCCATATCTTTTTTAATTCCTTGCTGTGCCCCTTTATCAATTCCAATTAAATCGTACCATTTATCTGGATTACGAGAAACAACAGTAGCTGGAATTTCAGTATACCCGCTATTTAACTCTTTTTTACCAGTTAGCTCTTGTAGCTTCTTGTTATCATCTTCTAATTGTTTTACTTTCCCTGATAGACCTGCATAATTATCTAATTTTGCTTTTAATTCTTTATTCTCTTCATACGTGCGCTTTACATCCTCTACATTTTCGAAGAATCCAGCTACGTATTTCGCTGGCTTTTGGAATACACGTTCTACAACACCGACAGTATCTTTAACAAACTGCTCTGGCCATGTTAAACTGTTCCGTTCTTTCAATGAGATTCCAATCAATGCCACGAGAAGAATAATACTAACCAACAAAACAATTAATCTTTTGTTTAAGAAAAACTGTGGCACGTTCACACCCTCTTAATTTCACTGATTTTTATTTTGCAATATTATCGAGCAGCAGTTTTGAAAAGATCGATATTGTCTAATGCTTTACCTGTTCCAATTGCTACGCAATCTAATGGATCTTCTGCAACAAGAACTGGCATTTTCGTTTCTTCACTAATTACTTTATCTAAATTACGTAGTAATGCCCCGCCACCTGTTAATACGATACCGCGGTCCATAATATCAGCCGCTAATTCAGGTGGAGTTTTTTCTAACGTATTTTTAACTGATTCTACAATCGCATCTACTGTATCTTTTAATGCATCTGCAATTTCTTCTGGCTGAATTAGTACTGTTTTTGGTAAACCACTTACTAAATCACGACCGCGAATTTCCATAGGCTCGATACCTTCGGGCTCGCCTGCAGAACCAATTTCTAATTTTAATGCTTCAGCTGTTCTTTCACCGATCATTAAGTTATAGCTTTTCTTAATGTACTGAATGATTGAATCGTCCATATCATCACCAGCAACACGGACTGACTGGCTTGTTACAATACCACCTAGAGAAATAATTGCAACTTCTGTTGTACCACCACCGATATCAACAACCATACTACCAGTTGGTTCCCAAACAGGTAAGTTTGCACCAATTGCTGCTGCAAATGGCTCTTCGATAGGATAAGCATCACGAGCACCCGCTTGACGAGTCGCATCGATTACTGCACGTCTTTCTACAGCTGTAATACCAGATGGTACACATACCATTACATACGGCTTACGTGAGAAGAAACCGTTTGATTTTTGAGCTTGTTGAATGTAATATTTCATCATTGTTGCAGTTGTTTCGTAATCAGCAATTACACCGTCTTTCATCGGGCGAAGTGCCACAACGTTCCCTGGTGTACGACCAATCATTTGTTTTGCGTCGCTACCTACAGCAACGATTTGTTTCGTATCAGTTTGTAACGCCACTACTGAAGGTTCACGTAAAACTACACCTTTTCCTTTTACATATACAAGCGTGTTCGCAGTTCCTAAGTCTATTCCAAGATCGCGAGTAAATCCACCAAATCCAAACATATTATTTATCTTCCTTTCTTGTTTTCACGGACTCATTTTTTCTTAATTTATATTATAAAAACAGTACGTTTTTTATATCTTTATCCTTTTTGTAGATAAATTTCTACAAAAAACTCATAAATCACATTATAAAACAAAATAAGTAAAAAGCATAGTCTTAAATATGACCTTTTTCCTTTAAACTCACGAATTTATGGTCACCTATTATAATATGATCAAGCACTTCAATTCCGATAATCTGGCCGCATTCTACTAAGCGTTTGGTTACTTCAATATCTTCACGGCTCGGCGTGGGATCTCCTGAGGGATGGTTATGAAGACATATGATAGAGGCTGCTGCACGACGGAAGGCTTCTTTAAAAACTTCCCTCGGGTGTACAATTGACGTGTTTAAGCTTCCAATAAAGATCGTTTGCCTATGTATAACTTGATTTTTTGTATTTAAATATAAACAAACAAAATGCTCTTGTTGTAAAAAACGCATTTCTTCCATCATGTATTTCGCACAATCTTCTGGACTTCGAATACTATATCTATTTTGATATTCTAAACGTACCATTCTTCTGCCTAGTTCAAAGGCTGCCATAAGTTGCGATGCCTTTGAAATCCCAATACCATGTATACTAATTAGCTCTTCTAATGTTGCATCTTTCAACATACGTAAGCCATCAAATTGGTGTAAAATTTTATCTGACAACTTTAAAACTGTTTCTTCTTTAGAACCTGTTCTGAGTAACACTGCGAGAAGCTCTCGATTTGATAAACTTCCAGCACCTTCTAACAATAAACGCTCCCGTGGCTGTTCTTCTCTTACAACATCACGAATACCGTTCATCTCTCCACCCCTTTATTTGTTCTCTCAAAGAAAACCCCATGCAATTTTACGCATGGGTTACATCAATATCAAATTGTTTTAATTCCCGAACGAGACGTGCAATTGGTAAGCCAACTACACTATAGTAGTCCCCTTGAATATTTTGAACGAAAATAGATCCTTTACCTTGAATCCCATAACTACCGGCTTTATCAAGAGGTTCTTTCGACGCGACGTATGTATCAATTTCCTCTTCTGTTAACTCCCAAAATGTAACTTCTGTACGCTCATAAAAAGTAACCGTTTTTTCTTTTGCTATAATCGCAACACCTGTATACACTTCATGTGTTTTCCCTGATAGTAATTGTAACATCTCTTTCGCCTCATCCTCATTAGAAGGCTTACCAAGAATACGCGACTCATATGTAACAATTGTATCCGCACCTAACACAATGTGATCACTATTATTTTCTGCCACCGCTGATGCTTTTTGCAAGGCAAGTGACATTACAATATCAGAAGGCGATGAATATGCACCAATTGTTTCCTCTACTTCACTTACAACGATTTCAAATGGCACACTAGCTAACTCAAGTAATTCCTTCCTCCGAGGTGATCCTGAAGCTAAAATTATTTTTCTCATATTTTCTCCTTCCTTTCTCACATGAAGCAGAACAATTTATATTAATCGTATCAAAGGAATAGTTTGCCCACAAATGAAAGAAATATTAATTTCTCTAACTAAAATAAAACTTCTTTATTGCATACGATTATATTCCCGTCATAGAGAAAGCACTTTGCTCTAAATTCAAAAGAAAAGAAAGAAGTACATGTACTTCTTTCTTACTCATTTTATTATCCTATCATTTCACTTTCTACGAAACAATTTTTTCATACGAGAGTAAACCATCAATAATAACTTGATTTAATTTCGCCAAAGATTCCTTATCCACCTTTCCATCTTTTACTGTTTGTACAGCTACCGACGTATACATATACAGTTTCTTTGCTTCTTCTCGTTTCATACTTTCCCCTTCTTTTTCAACCTTTTTCCATTCTTTTTCAATTGCTTCTATATCTTTTGGGCTGCTTTTTCCACCAACTTGTACGCTAGAAGCATATTTTGCTAAATGAGTGTATAATGGCTGCACTTTTGTTAAAAATGTCCCTACTTCTTTATCATCTTTCAGCAATGCTTTATCTGTTATATCCCAGCTCTTTTTTAAAACGGAGACACCATCATTTTTATACTTAGTCATTAATTGATTTATAGACTGTTCATCGCTAGCAATACCAACAACTATTGCATACTTATCACCGCTCGGTCTCAAAGCACCAATGCCCCCATTGCCTTTCCATTCTTCAAGAGCTGCCTGTCCCTTTTCTTCAGAAGAATAAAGCCCCCCTTGAACAAAAAATAATTTCATCGGATCCAATGACGTTCCTGTCTGTGCTTTTTGTTTTTCTTCTTTCGGTGCTGGTGTTTGTTCTGCCGTTCCACCCACCTTTGATTCTCCATTTCCAGTCGGCCTTGAAGCTGTCACTTCACTTCCTCCTGTCGTTCCTTGTCCAGTAAGTAAATGAAGCATCCCCATTCCAAACGCCGTACCGATAATGATTGCAGTTGCAACGATTACAATTAATGTATTACTCCACTTCTTTCGGTATTTTTCCACAGACATTGATTTCGCTTTTTGAAACGGAACAACATTTTTCGGTCGTTCACTTTCTACTACCATCCATTCAAATTCATCTTTCTTTTTTTCCTCATACTTCGCTTCTGTTCCATTCACTTTCACTGAGATCGTTCGTGATTGCTTGTCCATACACTCACACCTCACCTCTTATCGTTGTCCGCATCATATCATATTCATTTCATAAAAAAACGAGATATTTGTCAGAGGAATTCGCCAAATAACCCTATATATTTATCTTATATGTATGCATTTGACTTCATTTGTAGAACAAAAAAACTAGATAGCAAAGACTATCTAGTTTTTCTCGCGAATATATTTTCGTACTTCAGAAATGAAATAAAGAGAACCCGTTATGATAAAAACATCATTTTCTGCTATCATTTCAACTTTTGTATCAATTGCCTCTTTCCAATTTTCAAAAACTAATTTTGATTCTTTCTGTGAATATGATGCAAGCTTATCAGCAGAAATAGCACGATCAAAGGCGAATGTTGTAAAAATAATTTCATCTGCAATGGTTTCTAATTGGCCTACCATGTTATGTAATTGTTTATCACCAAGGGCAGTAAATAACACTATTACATTTTTATCTTTGTAATGCGCTTCTACTGTTTTCACAAGGCTTTCGATACCTTCTGGATTATGAGCACCATCTATAATAATATCCGGGTTACTTTGCAACTTTTCAAAGCGCCCAATCCAATATGCTTCCAGTAATCCCGTTCTTATTTCCTCTTCTTCAATTAAAAATGATAAATATGTTTTTACATACATTACTGCCATAAGTGCTAACGCTGCATTTCCTACTTGATGAATGCCTTTCATTGAGATTTGCAAATCTTCAAATGCGGAAAAAGGACAAGTAAAATCAAACTGTTCCCCATCTTCATTAGACTGTTTATGTAACGCTGTAAAATGCTTGCTAAGTTCGTATAAGTTTGCATGGTTTTCCTTTGCAACATTTTGAATGACTTGCAAAGCTTCTTCATCTTGTACACCAGTAATTACCGGCACGCCAGACTTAATAATCCCCGCCTTTTCATATGCAATTTCCCCTAGTGTATTTCCTAAAATATGCATATGATCGTGACCGATATTCGTAATAATCGTGAGGACAGGGTGTATAACATTGGTAGAGTCAAAACGTCCACCAAGCCCTGTTTCAAATAAAACAACATCACAGAAATTGACTTTACCGAAATAGCAAATCGCCATAACAGTAATAATTTCAAACTCTGTCGCTTCCCCTAAATCCGTTTCATCTAGTTTTTCAACGACTGGTTTTACCATCTTTACAAGTTCAGTAATCTCTTCGTCTACAATTGGTGTTCCATTCACACTAATGCGTTCATTAAATGATTCGATGTAAGGAGAGGTAAACGTTCCTACCTTATATTTCGCGCCTTCTAACATGTAACGCATATATGTTAACGTTGAACCTTTTCCATTTGTACCAGCAAGATGAACACATTTTATATGACGCTCTGGATTTCCAAGTTCTTCTAACATCCATCTCATTCTTTCTAATCCTGGCTTAATTCCAAATTTCAATCGGCTATGGATCCACCCTATCGCTTCTTCGTATGTATGTATCACGTATATTTTTCCCCTTTCAAAAGACAACTTTCATAGTTCTATTATACGCAAAGAAAAGAGACTCACCAATATAGTGAGTCTCTAAAAACATTTTTACTTTTCAAGATCTGCTAGACGTTGACGAACTGCTTCGCGTTTTTCTAGGTAATCTTGCTCTTTCGCACGCTCTCCTTCAATAACCGCTGCAGGAGCTTTCGCTACGAAACCTTGGTTAGAAAGTTTCTTCTGTACACGTTCTACTTCTTTATCGAACTTCTCAAGTTCTTTCTCAAGACGAGCTCTCTCTTCATCAAGATTGATAAGATCAGCTAACGGTAAGAATAACTCTGCACCTGATACGATTGCAGTCATTGCTTTTTCTGGCGCTTGTAAGTCCGTTTGAATTGTTAATTCGCTTGGGTTACAGAAACGCTCAATGTAAGAGCTGTTTTTCGTAAGTTGAGCAAGTACAGCCTCATCTTTTGCTTTAATTTGCATTTGAACTTTTTTGCTCATTGGCGTATTTACTTCTGCACGGATGTTACGAACAGAGCGAATGATATCAACTAGAAGGTGCATTTCTGCCGCAGCTTCCGTATCTTGTAAATCTTCGCGAACTGTTGGCCACGCAGCTACTGTAATAGACTCGCCTTCATGCGGTAAATGTTGCCAAATTTTCTCTGTTACGAATGGCATGAATGGGTGTAATAGACGCATTGTTTGATCTAATACGTAAGCTAAAATAGAACGAGTTGTTTTCTTAGCTGCTTCATCTTCACCGTATAGTGGAAGTTTCGCCATTTCAATATACCAATCACAGAAATCGTCCCAAATGAAGTTGTATAATGAACGACCAGCTTCACCGAACTCATATTTATCCATGTTACGTGTTACGCTTTCGATTGTTTCGTTTAAGCGAGTTAAGATCCACTTATCTGCTACTGATTTTTCACCAGTTAAATCGATTTCTTCATACTTCATATCATCCATGTTCATTAATACGAAACGTGATGCGTTCCAAATTTTATTAATGAAGTTCCAAGTAGATTCTACTTTTTCCATGCTGAAACGTAAATCTTGACCTGGTGCACTTCCTGTTGATAAGAAGAAACGCATTGCATCTGCACCGTACTTCTCGATAACATCCATTGGATCAATACCGTTACCAAGAGATTTACTCATTTTACGACCTTGCTCATCACGAACTAAACCGTGAATTAATACATCTTTAAATGGACGCTCTCCTGTAAACTCTAAACCTTGGAAAATCATACGAGATACCCAGAAGAAGATGATATCATAACCCGTTACTAGTGCATCTGTTGAATAGTAACGTTTGAAGTCTGCTGAATCTTCATTTGGCCAACCAAGTGTTGAAAATGGCCATAACGCTGAACTGAACCATGTATCAAGTACGTCATTATCTTGATTCCAGTTTTCAATATCTGCTGGTGCTTCTGTACCTACGTATACTTCACCAGTTTCTTTATGGTACCAAGCTGGAATACGGTGTCCCCACCATAATTGACGAGAAATACACCAGTCATGAATATTTTCCATCCAGCGTAAATATGTGTTTTCAAAACGCTCTGGTACGAACGTTACTTTTTCTTCTTCTTTTTGTTGAAGCGCTACTGCTTTTTCAGCAAGTGGAGCCATTTTTACGAACCACTGTGTTGATAAATAAGGCTCAACAACTGCACCGCTACGCTCACTATGACCTACTGAATGCATATGTGGCTCGATTTCTACTAATACGCCAGCTTCTTGTAAGTCTTTCACTAATTCTTTACGGCATTCGAAACGATCCATACCGTTATACTTACCAGCTTTTTCGTTCATTGTTCCATCTTCGTTCATTACTAATATGCGTGGTAAATCATGACGGTTACCTACTTCAAAGTCATTCGGGTCATGAGCTGGTGTAATTTTTACAACGCCCGTTCCGAAATCTTTTTCTACGTACTCATCAGCAATAATCGGAATCTCACGGCCTACGATTGGAAGTGTAACTGTTTTTCCAATTAAATGTTTGTAACGATCGTCTTCTGGATGAACTGCTACTGCTGTATCACCAAGCATCGTTTCTGGACGAGTTGTCGCAAGACGAATGTGACCAGAACCATCTGTTAACGGATAGTTCATATGGTAGAATGCACCTTGAACTTCTTTATGAATTACTTCAATATCAGAAAGAGCTGTGCGTGTTGCTGGATCCCAGTTGATGATATATTCACCACGGTAAATTAAGCCTTTTTCGTATAATTGAACGAATACTTTATTAACCGCATCTGATAAACCTTTGTCTAATGTGAAGCGTTCACGAGAATAGTCTAGTCCTAAACCAACTTTTCCCCATTGTTGACGAATGTGAGAAGCGTACTCTTCTTTCCACTCCCAAGCTTTTTCAAGGAATTTTTCACGGCCAAGATCGTAACGTGAAATACCTTCTTCACGAAGTTTTCCTTCTACTTTCGCTTGTGTTGCGATACCAGCATGGTCCATTCCTGGAAGCCATAGCACATCGTATCCTTGCATACGCTTCGTACGAGTTAAAATATCTTGAAGAGTTGTATCCCAAGCATGACCTAGGTGTAACTTACCAGTTACGTTCGGAGGTGGAATTACAATTGTATACGGTTGTTTCTTCTCGTCTCCTGTTGCTTCAAAATATTTGCCTTCAAGCCACCATTGATAAAGGCCTTCTTCAACGGACATATGATCATATTTAGTTGGTAAATTCTTTTCCGTGTTTGACATTATTTTCCCTCCTTAAAATAAAAAATGTCCCTCATCCAAAAAGGACGAGGGACATCGCGGTACCACCTTTATTTACAAACAAATTCATAATTTGCTTATACTCTTAATTTGATAACGGACAAATCCGTCTTTTCCTAATAAGAACTATTCCGTTCAGAAAAGATGCTCCAGGGCTACCTTCTAACATAACTATCTAGAGAATCTCCCAGCTAATGATTCTCCTCTCTGAAGACGTTTCATGTTATACTCTTCCCCTTCAAGGCATTTATATGATTGTTAATTATTATATACAATAGTGTAAAAAACGAAACCTTATTCGTCAAGATAAATTTAAAACTACAGCTTTTCGTGCAAAAAAAGAAGATAAGTAGAACCCTCTACTTATCTTCTTTACCCCGCTATTTGCGGGCAGTAAGACCTCCACCTCAAAACTCAGCTGAATCAAAGAAGTTAGATGGGAGCCCTGCTGCCCGTAAACGCCCAATTGGTGAAGGCTAATCATCAGCGGGGAATGCCTTTACTTTATCCGTTCCCTTGCTGGGCAGCTTGTAATTGCGACAGGAAATATTCTATATTGCTAACGAGCCAATGCGATTGTTGCAAACTCTTTACTCCGCGCAGTTCATTTTCCTCGTTGCGATTATCTCTTCTTTTCTTATAGGACTGGATTTGCCGAATAAATTGCGATGGATACGTCATATACGCAAACATAAGTAGTTGCTCTTCTTTCGTAAAAGGGAAATTTTTTTGATACATTTGAAACCATTCAAACCGATCACTTCTTGCGATTGGATATGTGTTTAAAGACCGTGAATAAAAACCTACTATATCTTGCACAGGCGTTGCAAACTTCGATTTTTCTAAACTAATAAAATAGCCATTCCGCTCATAGTCAAATAAAAAATGATTAAGTGACACATTACCATGCACAAAAGTAATACGCGTTTTCTCTTTTTCTTTCATCGCATCGTTCCACTCATTTAATTGCTTCGTTGCAAATTCACGCGCTCTCATTACATGATGATAGTACGTACAATATTGCAATTCAAACGGGGACATATACCATTTTGATTCAGATTCTACGAGAAACTCTTCTAACATCTCACCATCATTTTCCCAACGATCGGATATACTTGTATAATGTTTTTCTAAATCTTCTTCCGTATACGTTTCTTCCTTCACAGTTTTTTGATGCAACGTTCCAAGTGTCTGAAACATTTTATGGTATTGATCATTGTCCTCACCGTTTCCTTCTGCACGTTCTAACCAAGGCATTAAATAATAATTATACGTCCCGTCACTTAAAATATAACTTCCATCCGTCGCATGATATATAGGTACATAATTTGAAAAACCTTTCTCCTTCAAATATTGAATATGATGCAGAAAGTTATTCCGCTCTAACTTTCTGCCTTCTATTTTCTTGAGTGCATATGGACCTTGATTCGTATAAATTTTCATTACATTTCCGTGCTCTTCCATATGCTGCGTATCCAATCTATATTGCCTCACAATAGGTTCATAGTGATTTCGCAACTCAATATCCATACGAATAACCCTTTCTATTCAAAACATAGCCTCTAAGAAAGGAAGTGAGTGAAAACACTCACTTCCTTATTTCGTCTTTACCCTTGAAACGGGAATATAAATAATTTGCCCCGTATTTAAAAATATATCTTCTGTTTGATTGACACGGTATAAATTTTGTACAGACGTTTCATAACGGTCTGCAATAGATTCAATTGTATCCCCTTCTTGCACGAAATACATTCTTAACTTTGTAAATTCTTCTTCCGGTTCTTTCGTAAATAGTTTTGTTAAATAAAGCGCATTTTCATCTCGCTGTGAGTACTCTTCTTCTTGTTCTTCCTGCTTTTTCGCTTTTTCTTTCTTGAAATCTTTTCGTCCGAACAGTTCAAATTGCGGCGTTGTTTCTTGCTCCTCTTCACGTTCCACAAATTCATTTTCTTCTATTTTCTCTTCTTCTAATTCCTGCTCTTTTCTTTCCTCTAATTGGAACGGTTCAAATGCGTAATCTTCCCACTCATCTGATTCCTTATATGCTGGTTCTTCTACATGCGGCGCCGGTCTATTTTCATCCTCTTGCGCTGAATCTTCTTCTAACTCAGCATACACCGTTTCTTCCTCTTCAACTTCATCCTCGCCTCTCTCTTCATCACACAAACCGGTAATAGATATATCCGCTAATAATTGTAAGCAACCATTTTCCTTTAATTCATAATCAAATTCCTCGATTGATACATATAGCTCTTCAATTACTTTCACTCGATTTCTCGGAATTGATATTTCAAGTGGAAAGGAATGAACAAGTTCATTAACCCCATCTTCTCTTGTTTCTACATAATCAATTGACTTTGCTGGCGATAGTTCTCTTAATGAATACGCCGAATCATCTTTTCGTGCAACATACTCTCCGGTTAAATCTAATTGTCCTCTCACGATTACTTCATGATCAAGCTCTTCTATCTCAACGTCTGGATCTAACGAAATTGACAAAAGTTCTTCGACTTCCTGTCCTTTTTGGAACCACACAGATTCTTTTAATGAAAATCGTAATGAATGATCTGCAGCCACTTCTTTTCCCCCTCCCAAACTATATGTCATTACAGATTTATGTGCAGAAAGCTTACTTTATGAATAAAAAAAATCGCTCCCCTTATGGAGAGCGATTTTCTCTAATACATTACGCTTTTAATTTTGACATTGCAATTTCAGCTGCTGCAATCGTCGCTTCAATATCTGCATCACTATGTGCTGTCGATAAGAATAAACCTTCGAATTGAGATGGCGGTAAGAATACACCTTGTTCTACCATTTCACGATAGTAAGCCGCAAAGAATTCTAAGTTTGAAGATTTTGCTGCATCGTAATTAATAACGGGTTCATCTGTAAAGAAAATACCAATCATAGAGCCTGCACGGTTAATATGGTGCGGAATGCCATGTTTTTCAGCTGCTTTACGTAATCCAGCTTCTAACATTTCAGCTTTACGCTCAAATTCTACATATGATTCTGGCGTTAACTGTACTAACGTTTCATAACCTGCCGCCATTGCAAGTGGGTTACCTGATAAAGTACCAGCTTGGTAAATCGGTCCGCTTGGCGCAACTTGGCGCATAATTTCCGCTTTACCACCGTATGCTCCTACCGGTAAACCACCACCGATTACTTTACCTAAGCATGTTAAATCAGGCGTTACGCCATAATAACCTTGGCCACAATTATAAGCTACTCGGAACCCTGTCATTACTTCATCAAAAATAAGCAATGCACCGTTTTGTTCTGTTACTTCACGAAGACCTTCTAAAAATCCAGGCTGCGGAGGAACAACCCCCATATTTCCTGCTACTGGTTCTACAATTACACAAGCAATATCATCACCGAATTGTTCAAACGCGTATTTTACGCTTTCTAAATCGTTATAAGCTACTGTAATCGTATTTTTCGCTACACCTTCTGGTACACCAGGACTATCTGGTAAACCTAAAGTCGCCACACCAGAACCAGCTTTAATTAATAACGAATCACCATGACCGTGGTAACAACCGATAAATTTCAAGATTTTATTACGACCTGTATAACCACGAGCTAAACGTAGTGCACTCATTGTCGCTTCCGTTCCAGAGTTAACCATACGCACAATCTCAATTGATGGCACGCGCTCAATAACAAGTTTTGCTAATTTATTTTCAATTTCTGTTGGTGCACCGAAGCTTGTACCTCTTTCAGCAACAGATTTTAACGCTTCTACAACACGATCATTTGCATGACCATGAATTAAAGGACCCCATGATAATACGTAGTCGATGTATTCATTCCCATCGATATCATATACTTTAGAGCCTTTTCCACGCTCCATAAACAACGGATTCATCCCAACAGACTTAAAGGCACGAACCGGGCTATTTACGCCACCAGGCATTAAGTCTTGCGCCTCTTCAAACGCTGCAATTGACTTATCAAACTTTTTCATTATTTAGCGCCTCCTTCTTGTAACCATCTTGCTGCATCTTTTGCATGATACGTAATAATTAAATCTGCTCCTGCACGTTTCATACTAATTAATTTTTCAAGAACAACTTCTTTTTCATTAATCCAACCATTTTGCGCTGCCGCTTTAATCATCGAATATTCACCACTTACATTATAAGCGACAACTGGTAAATTAAAGTTATTTTTCACATCACGAACGATATCTAAGTAAGAAAGAGCTGGTTTTACGATTAAGAAATCTGCACCTTCCATTACATCTGATTCTGCTTCACGGAATGCTTCCATACGGTTTGCCGGATCCATTTGATATGTTTTACGGTCACCAAATTGCGGTGCACCGTGCGCAGCATCACGGAATGGTCCATAAAATGCTGATGAATATTTCACAGCGTACGACATAACTGGCACGTGTCCAAAACCATTTTCGTCTAATGCATGGCGAATTGCTGTTACAAAGCCGTCCATCATGTTTGATGGCGCAATAATGTCCGCTCCTGCTTTCGCTTGACTTACAGCTGTTTTCGCAAGAACTGCAAGAGACTCGTCATTTAAAATAATACCATCTTCAATTACACCGCAATGACCATGGCTTGTAAATTGACATAAACATGTGTCTGCAACTACTACTAGCTCAGGGAAATCACCTTTAATTTGCTGAATAGCAAGTTGTACAATTCCATGATCACAATATGCTGATGATCCAACTTCATCCTTTTCAGCAGGTAAACCAAATACAATAACAGAACGAATACCTAAATCAACAACTTCTTGCATTTCAGCTTGCAATAAATCTAAAGACATTTGATATACGCCTGGCATAGAAGGAACTTCATTACGAACATTTTCACCTTCTAATACAAAAATAGGGTAAATAAAATCTTCCGTATGTAAAAACGTTTCACGCACAAGCGCACGCATGCCCCCGCTTTGTCTTAAACGACGATGACGATTAAATTGTAAAGAGTTCATAGATTTCTATCCCCATTCTTTCATTTTATAGATTCACAAACACATTGTAGTAATGCTTCTACAGTGTACTCTTTCGGCACAATAACAGACGGAAAATAAAGACTTGCCTCTTTTTCCGTAATAGGTCCTATACAAGCAATTGTACATTTTTTTGTCCATTCTCTCCAGTTTGTACCCTCAAGTAAACGAACAAAACTAGTAACAGTTGAAGGGCTCGTAAATGTAATAATGTCTACTTTCCCTAACTTCAATGCCGCTATAAGCTCTTGCTTTTTTTCTATATTCACTTTCGTACCGTATACGGTTAGCTCATCTAGAGAAACACCAATTTCCCGAAGTGCAACCGGAATTACCTCTCTTGCTAAATTCCCTTTCGGAAATAAAATACGTTCATTTCCACTTAATTCTTTTAGAAACTCTTCTGCAAATGCTTCTGCAACAAATGAAGTCGGAACAAAATGAACTTGATAGCCCCTTTTTTCTAACTCTAATTTTGTTTTCACACCTACCGCAGCGATTTTAATGGTTAGTGGTAGTTTCTTTTTTAAACTATCTAGAAAAAAAGCTACACCATTTCTGCTCGTAAAAATAACCCAGTCGTATGAATGTAGCTGCTCTTCAATATGTTGAATTTGCCTATGAGACATACCTTCCATACGCAAAAGCGGAATTTCCAATGGAATTCCGCTCTTTTCTTTCACTGCTACACTCATTTGTTTCGCTTGATGCTGGGCACGTGTAATCAATACCGTTTTTCCAGCGAGAGCGTTCATATTTATTGTTGCTCCTTATTTGCAGCAAGAATGAGTTCTTGGGCGCCTTGCTTAATTAAACGGTCCGCGGCCTCTAATCCTACTTCCTCAGGATTAGTACCCACTACTGTCTCTTTTAATAAAACAGAGCCATCCATAGAGCCGACAAGAGCTGTTAATTCGATTGCATCGTTCTCTGTAAGGGTTGCATATCCAGCAATTGGAACTTGGCATCCACCTTCAAGTTTATGAAGAAATACTCGCTCCGCTGCCACTGTTCTTTCTGTTATCGTATCATTAATATGCGCTAACAATTGCAATAAATCCTTATCATCCTCACGACACTCAATCGCTAATGCACCTTGTCCTACAGCAGGTACACATAACGTTTCATCTAAATGTTCTGTAATAACTTCATCATCCCAGCCCATTCTTTGTAATCCAGCTGTTGCTAAAATAATCGCATCGTAATCTTCTTCTTTTAATTTACGTAAACGTGTATCGATATTCCCGCGAATCCACTTAACTTGTAAATCTGGTCTCGCAGCGAGTAGCTGTGCACTACGTCTTAAACTACTCGTACCTAAAATAGCACCTTCCGCTAACTCTTTAAACGATGCTCCATTTTTTGAGATAAAAGCATCACGAGGGTCAACACGCTTTGGTGTACAACCAATCATTAAACCTTCTGGAAGTACGGCTGGCATATCTTTCATACTATGTACAGCCATATCGATTTCTTTCGTAAGTAGCGCGTGTTCAATCTCTTTTACAAACAAGCCTTTGCCGCCTACTTTTGAAAGAGTAACATCTAAAATAACATCACCTTTTGTGACAATTTCTTTCACTTCAAATTCATATGGTAGACCTAGGGCTTTTAACTGATCAATAAACCAGTTTGTTTGCGTTAATGCTAGTTTACTCTTTCGTGATCCTACAATAATTTTGCGCATAATTCTCTCTCCTCATTATAAATACCAAAAGTGGAAATTGGATAAACTGCTTAATAGAAAAATGTTTACTAGCATTACGAGAAACGATCCGATATTCCACTGTACAATTTTCTTACCTTGCAACACATCTGCCGCTCGTAAATATAAACCTGTGCAATACACAAATAGAACGACAAAAGATCCGATTACTTTCGTATCATACCAATGGAAATTATCCAATTTTGTATATCCCCATATACATCCTAATAAAATTGCTAGTAAGAAAAATGGAACAGAAAATAAATTTAATCCGTAAGACATAGATTCTAGCTTCGGTAAATTCCCTAACCTTCTTAATCTCGCATTCCATTTTTTCTTTTTTAATAGGCGATATTGTAATAAGTACATAATAGAAAAAATAAACGATACAGTAAACGTTGCGTAAGAAATAATTGCCATACCGACATGCACGTATACAAGTTCTGAAACTAATTGTTCCGCAAGTACTGGCGACATCTTTCCGAGCGGTGTAAAAATAGAAAAAGCGCTTACGCCAAATGCAACAACATTTGTAAAAAAGACTAAAAAGTCGATTCTCATAAATCGATTAATGACTAACGACATCGTAATCAATAACCAAACATAAAAATAAATCCCTGATAATAAAGTTAAAATTGGATTCGTTTCTGAATCTGTAGCCCTAAGCAACATAAAAATAGACTGCAGGACCCATACAATCGCAAGTAACCAAAAAGCAAATCGGTTCGCCTTTCGGTTACTTTGGAAATAATCTATAAAATATAAACTAATGCTACAAGCATATAAAATAATTGCAATATGATAAATAATACTGTTATTTAAAAAACTCATCCGATCATCCTTCCAAATTATAAAGATGGAACGGATGGTGTCCACACTTTTTTATGTTCTACTTCTTCCGCACAACTCTCTACGTCTTCCGTTTCTAAATCGAAAATCTTCGCAAATAACGCTAATTTTTCGCTCGCTCCCTCTTCAGCAGCTATTTCTTTCGCTACTAAAATTGGGTCTTTTAATAATTGATTAATAATACTTTTCGTATGCTTACTAATGACTTTTTTCTCACGATCACTAAGGTTTGGTATTTTTCGCTCTAGGCTTACCATCGTTTCACTTTGAATTGCAAGTGCCTTATCACGAAGAGCTGATATTAATGGAACAACACCAAGTGTACTTAACCACGTTTTAAATAGAACAATTTCCTCTTCAATCATAAATTGAATTTTCTCTGCTTCTTTCAAACGCTCAGCACGGTTTGCCTCCACTACTCCTTGTAAATCATCAATATCATACAAGAAAGAACCTTCTAGCTCATCAATCGCTGGATCAATATCACGTGGCACTGCAATGTCAACCATAAACAAAGGGCGACCAGAGCGCATTTTCTCTACCTTTGTCATCATCTCTTTCGTAATGACATACTCCGATGCACCAGTTGAACTAATTAAAATATCTGCTTCTAATAATGCACATTGTAATTCGCTTAATGATTTTGCATGTCCCATATATTTCTCAGCCATTACTTCTGCTTTCGAAAGCGTCCTATTCATAACTGTTACTTTACGAGCACCACTTCCATATAAGTTTTGCAGTGCAAGTTCGCCCATTTTACCAGCACCAAGAATAAGCACATGACAATCTGTTAACTCGCCAAATATTTTCTTTCCAAGCTCAACAGCAGCATAACTAACAGACATCGCACTTTCCCCGATTGTTGTTTCTGAGTGGGCACGTTTTGCTAATGTAATGACTTGCTTAAACAATTCATTAAAAATTGTGCCTGTTGCTTTAACTTGTTGCGCTTCTAAAAAGCTATCTTTTATTTGACCTAAAATCTGCGTTTCTCCGACTACCATAGAATCTAAACCGCACGTTACGCGGAATAAATGATCTATTGCACCATCTTGTTCAAAAATAGTTAAATATGGCGCGACTTCTTCTATTTCAAGCTGAAACCAATCAGCTAAAAACTTCTTAATATAATACCGTCCCGTGTGTAATTGATCGACAACAGCATAAATCTCAGTGCGATTACAAGTTGATACAATGACATTCTCTAACACGCTCTTTTGATTTTGTAATGTAGTCATCGCTCGCTCTAGTTCTGCTGCCTGAAATGTGAGTTTCTCACGAAATTCTACAGGGGCTGTTCGATAATTTACACTAACAACAAGAATATGCACGCAGCATGTCCCCCTTCACCCGTTTTATCACTTTATCTACTATCATAATACAACTTTCCTCTTATGAATCTGACAATCGTGTGAACAACTGATTATTTTTTAATTATTCTCCGTATGTAATAAAGGAGATTCAGTAACACTAATAAAAAAACTTCTACTTTATAATGATTATAAATTAATAACTCTATTTGTACGTTACCAAAAAAAGCCCTCATAATCAAGTGATGGAAACTATTCCATATAAATTATAACATCATCTTCCCTATCTTCTTTCATCATGAAGGAAAATATGTATGATTGTTCCAAAATGTAACAAAGACTTTCTCAATACAATGTATTTGACATTGTATTTCTTTTTCGTTATATTGGTTTTATAAAATTAAATTGTGCACAACTTAATTAGAAGGGAGTTATTTATGACAGAAGACTCTTTGCATCTAGATAACCAACTTTGTTTTTCTATTTACGCCTGCTCTAGAGAGATTACTCGTTTTTATCGACCTTATTTAGAAGAAATGGGTATTACGTATCCCCAGTACATTACTTTACTCGTACTATGGGAGCAAGATGGACTAACAGTAAAAGAAATTGGAGAACGTCTATTTTTAGATTCTGGTACGTTAACACCTATGTTAAAACGCATGGAATCATTAAAACTTGTAAAACGTGTTCGTTCCAAAGAAGACGAGCGAAAAGTTTGTATTGAATTAACAGAACAAGGCAAAGATTTAAAGGAAAAGGCTTGTTCATTACCGACAACGATGGCTACAAACTTAGGAATTACAGAGCAAGAATATCGCTCTTTATTAATTCAACTAAATAAACTAATTGGCACAATGAAAACAATTAATGATGGAAAAGGGGAATAAATATGGATAAATTATATACTGCTTCAGTAACAGCAACAGGTGGAAGAAATGGGAAAGTAGTTTCAGATGATGGCATATTAAATCTTGATGTAAAAATGCCGAAAGCACTAGGTGGTGCAGGCGGAGAAGCAACAAATCCAGAACAACTATTTGCAGCTGGTTATGCAGCTTGTTTCGATAGTGCATTACAACTTGTCATTCGTACAAAACGTGTGAAAGTAGAAAGTACAGAAGTAACTGCTCACGTTTCTATCGGAAAAGATACAGATGGTGGTTTCGGTCTATCTGCTGTACTTGATGTACATGTGGCTGGCGTTTCACATAGCGAAGCACAAGAACTTGTAGAAGCGGCTCACGGTGTATGTCCTTATTCGAAAGCAACACGAGGAAATATTGAAGTTACATTAAACGTACGCTAAAAAATTTAGCAAAACAAAAACGCGCGACATTCGTCACGCGTTTTTTGTTTTTGTAAATTTATGAATTGCTTTCCACGCTTCTTCTTTTCCAAGTCCTGTTTCAGAAGAGAATAGAACAATTTCATCGCCAATTTCAACAGCAAGCGTTTCTTTTACAACTTTTAAATGCTTTTGCCATTTCCCTTTCGGAATTTTATCGGCTTTCGTCGCAATAATAATTGTTGGGATTTCATAATGCTTTAAGAAATCATACATCATCACGTCATCACTTGTTGGTTGGTGACGTAAATCAACTACTAATACAGCTGCGTCTAATTGCTCACGAGTTGTAAAGTACGTTTCAATCATTTTCCCCCATGCAGCGCGCTCCGATTTAGATACTTTTGCATATCCATAACCTGGAACGTCAACAAAGTGCATCATCTCATTGATTAAGAAAAAGTTCAGCGTTTGCGTTTTTCCTGGTTTAGAAGAAATACGCACTAACTTTTTACGATTTAAAATTTTATTAATAAAGGAAGACTTCCCCACATTTGAACGACCTGCTAATGCAATTTCTGGTAAATCACTGTCTGGATATTGTTCTGGTTTAACAGCACTAATTACAATATCTGCTTTTGTTACTTTCATTGTTTCACTCCTACTAATGCGTGCTCCAATACTTCATCTAAATGAGATGCAAGCACAAACGTAAGGTTTTCTTTTACGCTCTCTGGAATATCATCTAAATCTTTCTCGTTTTCTGCTGGCAAAATAATTTTTGTTAAGCCTGCGCGGTGAGCACTTAATGTTTTTTCTTTTAAACCACCAATTGGTAATACACGACCACGAAGTGTAATTTCACCTGTCATACCCACTTCTTTACTTACAGGAATACCTGTTAGCGCAGAAATAAGTGCCGTTGCCATCGTAATACCTGCTGACGGTCCGTCTTTTGGAACTGCTCCTTCTGGAACGTGAATATGAATATCATTTTTCTCATGGAAATTCGGATCGATCTGAAGCTCTTCTGCACGAGAACGTATATAACTAAACGCAGCTTGTGCTGATTCTTTCATAACATCCCCAAGTTTCCCTGTTAAAATTAGTTTCCCTTTTCCTGGCGCTACAGAAACTTCAATGGCAAGTGTATCGCCGCCTGCTGCTGTGTAAGCTAGACCTGTTGCCATACCAACTTGGTCTGTTTTTTCAGCTTGCCCATAACGGAATATGTGTTTACCAAGTAAATCAACAATCTTTTTCTCTGTCACAACGATACGTTTACGTTCTGCTGTAACGATAATCTTCGCTACTTTACGGCAAACTTTTGCAATTTGGCGCTCTAGCGTACGAACACCAGCCTCACGTGTATAATAACGAATAATCTCAAGAAGCGCTTCATCACGCACTTGTAAATTACCTTTTCGTAAGCCATGTTCTTTTAATTGTTTCGGCAACAAATGCTCACGAGCAATGTGTACTTTTTCAAGTTCTGTATAGCCAGCAATCGAAATGATTTCCATACGGTCAAGTAATGGACCCGGAATACTTGAAAGTGTATTAGCAGTTGCTACAAACATAACTTTTGATAGATCATATGGTTCTTCAATGTAATGATCACTGAAGTTATGGTTTTGTTCCGGATCTAATACTTCAAGTAATGCCGCTGATGGATCTCCACGGAAATCGTTAGACATTTTATCAATCTCATCTAATAAGAAGACTGGATTAACTGTTTTCGCCTTTTTCATACCTTGAACAATGCGTCCTGGCATTGCTCCAACATATGTACGACGGTGACCACGAATTTCAGATTCATCACGCACACCACCAAGAGATACACGGACGAAGTTACGATTTAATGATGTTGCAATTGAACGCGCTAACGAAGTTTTGCCGACCCCAGGAGGGCCTACTAAACAAAGGATAGGTCCTTTTAATGAATTCGTTAACTTCTGTACAGCTAAATATTCAAGTACACGCTCTTTCACTTTTTCAAGACCGTAATGATCGTTATTTAAAATCTCTTCCGAATGAGCAAGGTCAATTATATCTTCTGTTGCCTCTGTCCACGGAAGCGCTAATAACCAATCAATATAATTGCGAATAACACCACTCTCCGCAGAACTTGCTGGTAACTTTTCATAACGATCTAATTCTTTCAGGGCAGCCTTCATTGTTTCTTCCGGCATTCCTGACTGTTCAATTTTCTCACGAAGTTCTTCTACTTCTCCGCCCTTGCCTTCTTTGTCGCCAAGTTCAGTTTGAATCGCCTTCATTTGCTCACGTAAGAAATATTCTTTTTGCGTGCGCTCCATGGAACGTTTCACTTTTTGCCCAATTTTCTTTTCTAGGCTAAGTAACTCTTGTTCATCTTGAATAATTGAAATAAGTGTTTGTAATCGTTCTTTTACAGATACAATCTCTAAAATCTCTTGTTTCTGCTTCGTTTTAATCGGCAAGTGAGAAGCAATTAAATCAGCTAATCTCCCTGGTTCTTCCACATCAGCTACCGTTGCAAAAGTTTCATTTGAAACTTTTTTCGAAACTTTAATATATTGTTCGAAATGCTCCAGTAACGTACGCATAAAAGCTTTCTCTTCTAAATCATCTTCTACTTCTTCAGTTACCGTTTTAATAGAAACTTGTACTACATTTTCTTCTTCGATAAACTCTATTACTTCTGCTCTATGTAAACCTTCCACAAGGACACGAAGCGTACCGTTCGGCAATTTTAACATTTGCTTCACTTTCGCCACTGTACCTACACTATATATGTCATCTTCTTTCGGATCATCAATATTCATTTCTTTTTGCATTGCTAAAAAGATGATATTTTCATCCATTGCCGCCTGCTCTAGTGCTTGTATCGATTTATCACGTCCTACATCAAGATGCAAAACCATCGTTGGATATACGAGAACGCCTCTTAATGGTAGGAGGGGCACGATTCTTTCGTTCGTATTCATACTAGACATAGCACCTCCATAATAAATTAAACTCCTGTTCAACTATTTTATATTACAATACACCTAGATGCAATTGCTGAGATTCCGCGCAATTGTAAATAGCTTGTTTTTCTACCTCACGAAAAGAAAAAGACTCCGATTAAGCATACAAACTTAAACGAAGTCTGGCAAATTTTATTATTGTTTATTTTTACATAGATTGTGCATCTGTTTCGTCTACGTGAGTATGTACATCTAGCTCTCTATGCATATTTTCTTGCATAAACGTTAACTCAAATACTTCTTTTAACTTACGAACAGGAATAATTTCAATTCCCTTGATCGTATACAAAAATGGTTGCATATTTTCAGCAGGAATAATGACTTTCTTAGCTCCCGCTTTTTTCGCAGCTTTTATTTTTGCGTATACGCCACCAATAGGCTTTACTTCTCCGTGTATACTTATTTCACCTGTCATCGCTACTTCATTATTTACATACGTGCGGTGCACCGCAGAATATACACCTGTTGCCATAGCGATTCCTGCAGAAGGGCCATCAATTGGGATACCCCCTGGAAAGTTAATATGTATATCGTATCCTTCTGGCAACACATCTAAAGAACGAAGTACTGTTAATACATTATCAACAGAGCCTTTCGCCATACTTTTACGACGAATCGATTTCGTTTGACTACCAATACTTTCTTCTTCCACAATTCCGGTAACATTTACCGATCCTTTATCTTTCGCCGGAATTGCTGTTACTTCAATTTCTAATAACGCACCTGTATTTGGTCCGTATACAGCAAGACCATTTACAAGACCAATCCTTGGAATCGGATAAATGCGCTTTTCATATTTCGGTGTAAGCTGACTTGAGTGAACAACCCACTCTATATCTTCATCCTTAATGAAAGAACGTTCTTCATTTATCGCCATACCCGCAGAGATTTGCACGAGATTAATCGCTTCTCGTCCATTCCTTGCATACATCCCAATCATCTCAATACCATTTTCACCTATTTGCATTTCCACTTTTTCCGCGGCATTTTTCGCTACTTTTTGAATTTCTTCCGTATCTAATTCACGGAAAAATACTTCTAAGCAACGTGACCGAATAGCAGGAGGAATTTCCTCTGGCGAACGTGTCGTTGCTCCAACTAAGCGAAAATCTGCCGGTAAGCCTTTTTGGAAAATATCATGTATATATGTTGGGATCATTGTATTTTCTTCACTATAGTACGCACTTTCTAAAAATACTTTTCGATCTTCTAACACCTTTAACATTTTGTTCATTTGAATCGGATGGAGCTCGCCAATCTCATCAATAAACAAAATACCACCATGTGCATCTGTTACAGCCCCTTTTTTCGGTTGCGGAATACCTGCTTGCCCCATCGCCCCAGCACCTTGATAAATCGGATCATGCACCGAACCAATTAAAGGGTCTGCGATACCACGTTCATCAAACCGAGCTGTTGTCGCATCAAGTTCAATAAATGTTGCATTCGTACGAAATGGAGATTTAGGATTTCGTTTCGCTTCTTCTAATACAAGACGTGCTGCCGCTGTTTTCCCAACACCTGGTGGGCCATATATGATTACATGTTGCGGATTCGGACCACAAAGAGCCGCTTTTAACGACTTAATCCCGTCCTCTTGCCCTACAATATCTAAAAAGGTTGTAGGACGCACCTTTTCTGCTAGCGGCTCTGTTAAAGAAATCTCACGCATTTTACGAAGTTGTTCTAATTCTTTTTTCGATTCTCGATCAATTGAAACTTTTTGTGTTCGTTGATTTCGAAGTAAATGCCAGAAATACAATCCGACAATTACACCAAAAACAAGTTGAACAACTAAAAATATATTTGTCCAGCTCATTATTTATTTCCTCCCGCAATATTTTATCTCTTAGTATTTCCGCGGAGGAACGTAGCTAAACATAAAGAAAAACAGCAATTATAAAAATTGCTGTTTCCCTTTCGCATTATGCAGATGTTTTTGTATCAAGTACAGTACCGTCTTGTAACACCAATTTTGGCGGCTCATTATCAGCTACTGTTTCTTTTGTAAGAATACACTTCTCGATATCTTTACGAGATGGAAGTTCGAACATTACATCAAGCATTAAGCCTTCAATAATAGAACGAAGTCCACGAGCACCCGTTTTACGTTCAATTGCTTTTTTCGCAATTTCGATTAGTGCACCTTCTTCAAACTCTAACTCAACATCGTCAAGCTCCAATAGTTTTTGGAATTGCTTAACAAGTGCATTTTTCGGTTTCGTTAAAATATCAACAAGAGCATCTTCATCAAGTGGCTCTAGGTTCGCAATAACTGGAAGACGACCGATAAACTCTGGAATTAAACCAAATCTTAAAAGATCCTCTGGTAATACGTGAGATAAAACATGCTTCTCATTTACATCAGCATTTTTCTTCTCAGAACCAAATCCAATTACTTTTTCACCAAGGCGACGTTTAATAATCGGCTCAATGCCATCAAACGCTCCACCACAAATGAATAAGATGTTCGTTGTATCAATTTGAATAAACTCTTGGTGCGGATGCTTACGACCACCTTGAGGTGGAACGCTTGCTACAGTACCTTCTAAAATTTTCAGAAGTGCTTGCTGCACACCTTCACCAGATACATCACGTGTAATTGATGGATTTTCGGACTTACGTGCCACTTTATCAATCTCATCAATATAAATGATTCCTTTTTCCGCTTTCTCTACATCATAATCAGCTGCTTGAATTAATTTTAGTAAGATATTTTCTACATCTTCTCCAACATATCCAGCTTCTGTTAAAGATGTTGCGTCCGCGATTGCAAATGGAACATTTAGAATACGCGCTAACGTTTGTGCAAGTAATGTTTTACCACTACCTGTTGGCCCGATAAGTGCGATATTACTCTTCGCTAATTCTACATCATCAATTTTGCTGTTAGAATTAATGCGTTTGTAATGGTTATATACCGCTACCGCTAGTGCTTTTTTCGCGCTATCTTGCCCGATGACATACTCATCTAAGATTTCACGAATTTCTACCGGTTTCGGTACATCTTTGAATTCTACTTCTTCGTCCTTCGCAAGCTCCTCTTGTACAATTTCAGTACAAAGTTCGATACACTCGTCACAAATGTAAACACCTGGACCTGCCACTAACTTTCGAACTTGCGTTTGTGTTTTACCACAGAAAGAACATTTTAATTGCCCTTTTTCATCATTAAATTTAAACATATTTTCACACCCCTTACAAAGTGCTAACCTCTTGCCTTCGTATGTACACGATAAATGTATCGTATGTAAATACATATTATGTCACTACGTGGCGAGAAATACAAATAATATGACTAGTTATGTACAAATAAAAAATTTTTAAAACTTTTGAAATATGTATATTCGACTTGTAAAGGAACTTTTCCTTCTCCATCGAAAAGTTTTATAAATATATTTCTATATTTATAAAACAAGGCACGATTTTAATCGTGCCTTGTTATTTTATTATGCAGCGTTTTCTACTAAGAAGTCTACAGCTTTACGCACTTTAAGATCTTCAGCTAAAGCGTCTACGCTTCCAAGAGCTTGCTTGATAGCGTCTACTGGCATACCGTACATTTCAGCCATTTTTTCAACTTCTGCAGTTACTTCTTCTTCAGTAACTTCGATGTTTTCAGCTTCAATGATAGCTTCAAGAACAAGATTGATTCTTACACGTTTTTGTGCATCTTCTTTCATTTGCTCTTTTAATTTGTCAGCATCAGTACCTGTGAATTGGTAGTAAAGCTCAAGGTTCATACCTTGTTGGCTTAAACGTTGCTCGAATTCACGAACCATACGATCTAACTCAGTGTTGATCATAGCTTCTGGAATTTCGATTTCAGCGTTAGCAGCAGCTAATTCTACTACTTCGTCACGTACTTTGTGCTCAGCTTCGTGCTTTTTGCCTTCTTCTAAGTTTGTGCGAAGTTTTGCTTTTAATTCATCAAGAGTTGCAACCGCTTCGTCTGCTTCTTTAGCGAACTCGTCGTTTAACTCAGGAAGTTCTTTTGTTTTGATTTCGTGAATTGTTACTTTGAATGTTGCTGGTTTGCCAGCTAATTCAGCAGCATGGTACTCTTCTGGGAATGATACTTCAACGTCTTTAGACTCACCAGATTTAAGACCGATTACTTGCTCTTCGAAACCTGGGATGAATGTACCAGAACCGATTGCTAGAGAGTAGTTTTCGCCTTTTCCGCCTTCAAATGCTTCGCCATCAACGAAACCTTCGAAGTCGATTACAGCTGTATCACCGTTTTCAACAGTTCCTTCTTCTTTAACAACTAGTTCAGCTTGACGCTCTTGTAAAGATTTTAATTCGTTCTCTACATCTTCGTCAGTTACAGTTGTTTCAACTTTTTCTACTGCTAAACCTTTGTACTCACCTAATTTAACTTCAGGTTTCACTGTAACTTTTGCAGTGAAGATAAGGTTAGCATTTTTTTCGAACTTCTCGATGTCGATTTCAGGATGATCAACTGGGAAGATACCAGCTTCTTCAATCGCTTCACCGTATGCTTTTGGTAAAATGATATCTAAAGCATCTTGGTATAAAGATTCAATACCAAAGCGTTGTTCGAATAATGGACGAGGCATTTTTCCTTTACGGAAACCTGGTACGTTAATTGTTTTTACTACTTTTTTGAACGCAGCGTCGATAGAGTTGTTTACTTCTTTAGCATCAACTTCGATTGTTAAAACGCCAACGTTACCTTCTAATTTTTCCCATTTTGTAGACATTTATTCTTTCCCTCCAACTATAATAATGTATGCACATACCTCTATAGATTAAGATCTTCATTATCTCTTTTTTGAAATAACAAATACACAAATAATCCTCTAGCAAAAGCTTTCAGATATAATGTTCCAATCTACTAATTGCCCAGAAGACAACTACGGTATATTTTGTTCGAGAATAATATGAAACATATTAAGTAAGAGAATTACACTTCTCTTCTCTTACAAACAGGCAGTTTTCTGCCTTTTGCAACCCTTACATTATAACATAGAATATGCTCGTTTCAAGAACTGAACGATTCTTTTTCATAATTATACGGGCAAATATCCTTCTCTTTCAACACGTAATAACCATTGATAGGCAATATGAAACTCTTCCAATTCGATATTGTATGCTGCCATAAGCTCTTCTTCATCAATAGCCAATCCGAAACGCTTTCTTCCAATTCTCTCTAAAACAGCTGACCAAATCTCTTCTTTATCCATTAATAGAGCGAATGGGAAAATGCTAATTTGCAATTCTTTCCAATATGTAACCATCGCTTCAAATATATCGGGATAATTTTGCTCTAATCGACTTGATAATTTATGTATAATGTTATTGGATTGCTCCTCATTATGACCTGTAAATGCTGGAATTACCTTAATCGTATTCCCAAACTTTTCTACCTCTATTTCCTCTTCTACCTGACTTTCTATCATTTTATACAAAATAGAAGTTTTCAAATAGGGGTGTTGCTCTTCGTCTATTAAAAATTTCTTTAAAACAGGTAATGCAAGATCTAAGTCTTTTAACGAAAGTCGCTGAATCGCTCTTAGCTTCTGTCCAAAGTTTTCTCCAAAAATTTCATTAGTAAACTCATCCAACTCAAAATTTGAATCCACTAGCGATGCGTCTCCCTCATTTAGCATACCTTCTGCAAATAAAGCAAGCTGCGCTAATTTTTCCTTTTGATCAGGCATTATATCTTTCGTTTGTAAAACCTTTTCAACAGTTTCAATAACACCTTCATAATCATTTGTTTGAACTAAAATAGTCACGTACGTTTCAAGAATATCACCAAATAAGACAACTCCTGTTTTAAGCAACTGTTCACATTTGTCTTTCGCTTCTTCCATACGTTTTAATTCGAGTAAACAAATAACTGAAGCTAATTCCGTTTGTTCCGTTTCCGCATTATACTGACGTAATATTTCAAAGCAGCGCAATGCATCTTCGAACTTCCGCTCTTTCAGCGCTAAAAAACCTTCATCAATATAGCGCTCTGATAGTTGTGGAAACAATACGACCGTATTTTCTTTTTTATCCATACGTCCGCCTCTTTTTCTTGATTTTAATTATGTTCAAAGTAAATATATCAAATGCGTAATGAGAACACAACATCCCAAAACTATTTGTTTGAAATATGAAAATATTTAATTTTTACATTCCAATACAAATAAATCTCTACTAAAAATTAAAATTGTACAAGTAAAAATCCCCAGCAACAAACGCAGAGGATTCATCATTAATGGAAAGCTTTTATAATTGTGGGGTATATTACAAGGGTAATAATTTGGAGAACAATAATTGCCATAACAATCATGCTAAAATAGAAGATTGGTTTACTTCGCTTCATTAAAAACATAATAATAAGCATCGTACAAGCAAACAAACTTAAGAAGAACAAACTTGTTGTCGAACTAAGTATACCACTTGGGACAAAGAACAATAACACTACACTACAAGTACCTATAATTCCAAATAACCATTCCATTCATTCACTCATTCCCTTTCCCTCTCATGGCTGTTTTCTCTAAGCAATCAAATGTTTCACAACATCAACTACATACGTTAATTTCTCATACGCTACAAATCCAAAAGCAACCGTCAAGCCCGTTACAACTAATCCTTTCATCATTTCTGCCTCCTCGTTTTATCGTTGTTATCTTCATTATAAAAGATTAGCAATTTCTTACCATCGAACTACCTTACAGTTACCTTACAGAATTGTAAGATTTCAAAAAGAGATTGAAAAAAACCTCATATCGCTTGAGGTGCTTTCACGGAATTTATTTATAATCACTTGCAAAATTAACTTTTTTCTCTTGGTTATTTTTCGGAGAATCCACTCTTAAACTAATAGATTTACTAAATAATTTAGGATCAAAATAATTATTCATTACTTTTCTTAACTTACCTTCAGATATTTTCGTATTACAAGAAAACAAAGGATGAAGATCATGTTAATATATTTTTGTACAATTAAGACTTTAATTTACAAGGGGGATTATATATGTTTAAAAAAATGGCCGCAGATGTATTAGGACTAAGCGATGTAGGTTCTGTTATTACACCTAAAGACTATGATAAGGTCGATGCCGATGATTATGTAATGCATGAAGATGGGGAGAAAATTTACTTTCTAATTAAATCGAAATCAGATGAATATTGCTTCACAAACAAAGGGTTAATTCACTTAGACGGTACAAGCGCAACAAGTAAAAAACGTACACTACGCCGCTTTAGCTATAGTAAATATCAAATTAAAAACGTAGCGCTTGAAACTGCGGGAACGATTGATTTAGATGTAGAAATTAAGTTCCAAATGGGCGATGAACACTATTCAATTGATGTCCATAAAAAACATATTGAAGAATTAAAAGATTTATATAAAGCTTTACTTAAAATAGAAGAAATCTCATACGACAACGATATTACATTGCAGTATGCACATAAAAGTTTAGATATGGCATCTAACGCTTTCAGCCGTATTTCAAACGCACAAGTAAATTTAGCAGAACAGTTTAAAGAAATAAACGAAATCGCTTTTAACTGGCTCGTTGATACGAAGAAACAATATAATGTGAAAGATTATGGTTTTGTATTTGAGAAGTTTATTAACAACTAATTTAAAACAAACAAAAAACCTTGTTATCAAAAGATAACAAGGTTTTCTTAGCGTCCCAGGAGAGATTCGAACTCCCGCTCCGCCCATTTCCGTACTATTTTATATATTTTGATCGCAGTCTTAATATATCTTCTCCTTCGCGAATGCCTGCCGATCCCTTCCTCACATTTTTTACGACAGTCCAATTCGGGTTAGTTTCATCACCGATGTTCTGTACTGTAAAATTGCCATCACCATATTTTCGGTGGCCTTCTGCCAATTTCTCCGTTAAATCATTCTCATTTGATCTCGCCATCTTTGCGCCATCTCCCTTTTTTATACGACCTTCTTAAACCATCTAACCAATCACAGGTCCAGTCAATTGGAGATTCTCGTTTTCCGCTTCTATTAATTGTAACACACTACCGGGAATAAGTTCCGATAACTGCTGCTGAATTGTACTAGAATGGTAAAGAGTTTTATAATATTGTAAGTAAACAATTAAGAGAATCTGGATATGGATTTGAGTTCCATCATAAACCTATTGATTCTTTAAATTAAATAAGAGGAATAGGGCGCATAAATGGCGCTCTTTTTATTTAAGAAAAAGAAGTACATATGCAACTACTTAATATCAAAGGAAAGGTCGCAAATATCAAGAATGAACTACACCTATAACCCAAACATCAAATTTTAGACAAACAAAAAACCTTGTTATCAAAAGATAACAAGGTTTTTTTAGCGTCCCAGGAGAGATTCGAACTCCCGACCGTACGCTTAGAAGGCGTATGCTCTATCCGGCTGAGCTACTGGGACATGGAGCGGGTGAAGAGAATCGAACTCTCGACCAGAGCTTGGAAGGCTCTTGTTTTACCACTAAACTACACCCGCATATGTTATTTTCTTTTCTTCGTTAGCGCCGTTGCCCTATCGACAATATTCATTATATGTATAACCACACATAAAGTCAACACCTTTTTTAAAAGAGGATAAATTTTCTTATCCTCTTTTAAAAACTGCCTGTTCAACTAGTTGTCCGTCTAACGTTTCAAAACGAACTTCCATTTGATTTTCATCCATTTCTAATAAAGCAAATGTCTTTTCTACACGCTGACGTGGTAATAAAATACTGCCTGGATTAATAAATAAAACGCCCTCGATTAATTCCGCACCTAATACGTGAGAATGTCCGAAGCATGCAACTTGCGCTCCCACTTCTTCAGCATGGTACGCTAGCGTTTGTAATGTCATTTTCACATTATGGCGATGTCCATGCACAACTAAGAAGCGAATTCCATCTACATCAGTTACAATTTCATCTTGAAAGTTAGCATAATCACAGTTTCCTTTTACAACATGGAAACCTTGCAGTTCTTCATGAGCAGATGTTAGCTCTGAATCACCGCAATGAATCATGATATTTACTTTCCCTTCATACTTCTCTTTCAACTGCTGTAATTCCTTCACAGAGCTATGACTATCGCTTACGATTAAAGCTTTCATCATTCTCTCTCCCTTATTCTCCTAAAAACCATTCCGGGATTTTTTCTTCTAACTTACGAAGAGCACGTCCGCGGTGACTAATAGCATTTTTTTCATCTGAACTTAATTCCGCCATTGCTTTTTTGTACTCTTCCACATAAAAGATCGGATCGTATCCAAAGCCATTTTCTCCGCGGCGTTGTTCTAAAATAAATCCTTCACATGTCCCGTTTACAATGACAGGCTTTTTATCACCTTCAGGGAAAGCTACTGCTAATGCACAGTAGAAGCGAGCTTTACGCTTATCAAACGGTATTTCATTTAATTCTTGTAAAACTTTATCAATATTCGCTTGATCATCTTTTGGCTCTCCAGCAAAACGAGCTGAATACACGCCTGGTTTCCCGTTTAACGCATCTACAATAAGACCTGAATCATCCGCAATTACAATTGCATTCAACTGTCTACTCAAACTATCCGCTTTTAAGATCGCATTTTCTTCAAATGTTTCACCAGTTTCTTCGACTTCTTCAATATGGGGAAAATCGTGTAATGATTTCACTTCTAAATCAAATCGCTCAAATAACTCGGCAAATTCACGTACTTTCCCCATATTTTTTGTCGCTACAACAACTTGTTTCATACTTTCCACCTCTACTCTATATGAGATACGATGTCACCTAACGCTTCTTTTTGCATATCAATCAGTTGGAAAATGCCTTGTTCTGCTGCATCAAGTAGTTCATTTAACTGCGCTCTACTAAACGTCGCTTCTTCTCCAGTTCCTTGCACTTCAACGAACTGGCCTTTTCCAGTCATAATCACGTTCATATCAACGTCTGCTTTAGAATCTTCTGCATAGTTTAAATCTAAAACAACACCTTGTTCTTCAACAATCCCTACTGACGTTGCTGCTAAATAATCTTTTACTGGAATTTTAGATACTTTTTCTGCTTGTAATAACTTCTCAAACGCTAATACCATCGCTACATATGCACCTGTAATAGAAGCTGTTCTCGTTCCACCATCCGCTTGAATAACATCACAATCAATCCAAACCGTTCTCTCACCAAGCGCTTCTAAGTCAACTACCGCACGTAATGCTCGTCCAATTAAGCGCTGGATTTCCATTGTACGTCCTGTTACTTTCCCTTTACTTGACTCCCTAATTGTACGTTGTTCTGTCGCACGTGGAATCATCGCATATTCAGCTGTTACCCAGCCCTTTCCTTCTCCACGCATAAATGGTGGGACACGCTCTTCAATTGTCGCTGAGCAAATCACCTTTGTATCCCCAACCTCAATTAATACTGATCCTTCTGGATGTTTTAAATAATTCGTATGAATATGTATATGGCGTAATTCTGTTTTCTCTCTACCATCTACTCGCATAAAAATAACCTCCTCATAACTACTTGTTAGTATAGCCAAATTTAAATGTATGATATGTATACAATAAAAGAAGAGGAACCCAAAAAGCAATTCCTCTTTCTTACTTAAGTATATCAAATTATTGACGATTAAAAACTACCTGTATTCACGTTTTCTGGACGATCTACAGGTTTTATTAACTTTCCACCCTTTTCATCTATAAGATTTGCTTTTCCATTTACTTCAATAGAAATATTTTTCACACCTTTCTTTTCTGTTAAAGATAAAACTAACGACTTCAATACGTAATTTGAAATCATATTTTTATCTGGGTTTACAAATATATTTTCATTAAAGTTTAATGTAAGGTTTCCGTCTTGTAATTTCGGATTCGTAATAAGCTTAACACCTGGATTAAAATCATTCAGGAGCGATTGATGGATCGGACCTTTTACAAGTTCATCTATAATTGCTGCATAGTCATTTTCTTTACCTTCCGCAACGCGGCGTGTGACTGGTACGTAGTATTGCTGTTTATTATTATTTTGCGCCATAAAATACAGTGTGACTGGTTTTGTATTTGTTACATCTGTTACTTGTTCATCATCGAAGTTAATACCATTTGCACGGCTCACTCCTTCACCAAGCGGTGTACCACCAACCGGCATTTTTGCCAATTTCTCACCATTTATTTGGAACTGCACTTGTTTTATCTCTGTAAATTGCGTCAACGTCCAAGCTATAGATTCAACGATTTGACGCTCTTCTTCTTTCGCATAGTTTTTCATTTCTTTAGAGAAATCAATAACTGCCGTTCCGTCCTTTTTCAAATCTAAGGTCATCGTTGTATTCGCCGGAATGACTGCACGAAACCCATTCGGTAATAAATTCGTTACCGGTCCATCTTTCACAAGGTATTCTAACGTTTGCTTCACAGTCTCATTTGCTTTCGGAGTAGGTATAGCTAACGTTTGTGGTACAACATAACCATTTTTATCAACAAGGTATAGTTCTCTATTTACCATTTGCCCTTGCTTATCTTTTTTAGCTACTTCTTTCTTCCCACCCTCTGTATACGTAACTTGTTTTGGCGGATCAATTTGTTCAGTTGCTTTCTCTTGATTTATAAAGCCACACCCTGTTAGTAAAACAGCACTCACAGTAGCACCAACAACCCATTTAAAAGTGGATTTAGGCATGCCATTCCCCCCTAAAATCTAAGTTTGTACTATTATGTATACGAGCTGTTTCACGTTTTAGAACAAGCTGCGCCTCTTATAAATTGAAACTTTAATCAACAGGGGTCTTACTCCCCAGCAAATAGCAAGATAAAACAAAAGCTCCTGATTTCTCAGGAGCTCACTTATATAAATTCTACTATTATTCTTTTTCTAAATGAATATGCTTCACATTTTCAATCGGTTGACCAAACCATTTTGATGCAATTTCTTTAAACAAGCCTATTTTTCCTGTTGTTAAGAAGAGATGATCGCTTTGTTCTTCTCCTTCATTCAACATTTTACTATGATATAAGATTGTACTTACTTCACGTGCTGTTTCATCACCAGAACTAATTAGTTGCACTTTATCTCCCATTACTTTTTTAATAACAGGTCCTAAAATCGGATAATGTGTACAACCTAATATAAGTGTATCAATATCGGTACTTTTCAGTGGTTGCAGCGTTTCTCTTACAACTTCATACGCCATTTCACTTTCGAAATTCCCACTCTCTACAAGTTCAACGAAAGGTGGACAAGCTAAACTTTCTACCATAACACGGTTATTAATAGACTTTAACGCCTCTTCGTATGCACCACTTTTCACCGTTCCAATCGTTCCAATAATCCCAACGTGATACGTGTTTGTCACTTTTAAAGCTGTACGTGATCCTGGGTGAATAACTCCTACTACTGGAATTGGTAATTGTTTTTGCATCTCTTCTAATACAACTGCAGTTGCTGTATTACACGCAATAACTAACATTTTAATATTTAAATCTAGTAAATGCTCCGTCATTTCCCACGTAAATCGACGTACTTCTTCTCGAGAACGTGGACCATAAGGACAACGTGCTGTATCTCCTAAATATATGATACGCTCTTTCGGCAACTGACGAATTAATTCCTTCGCTACTGTTAAACCGCCAACTCCTGAATCGATAACACCGATTGCTCTATTCAACTTCATCACCCGTTTTCTCATTCATCATCTTTTATGTTTATCATTATATTTTACACACTTTAAGTTCGCTCACTTCAAATGCTTCTGTATGAAAATTTTCATTTGCCCATGTATAGACTAGGACCTTTTTTATTTTGCTCCTTTTTTTCGTAATTTGCAAGATAGAAAAATAACCGACCTTCTATAAGAAAGTCGGTTTCTTCTATATAAAGTGCATATTCATTGCTCCATCTTTTTTTGAAAAGAAGACATTCCCATTAATAAGAAGAAATGAGCAGAAATTAAAATGACGATAATTTATTTACAGCCCTTTTTATAGCCTTACCTATTTCCACGCTAGACTGTGGATTTTGTCCTGTAATTAAATGACCATCTACTACTACATGCGGCGTAAAATTGGGGGCTACATAAAACAAAGCTCCTTCTTCTTTCAACTTACTTTCTAGCAAAAACGGAACGCGCTTTTCTAAATGTACAGCTCTTTCTTCATCGTTTGTATAACCTGTTATACGCTTACCCGCAACAAAAAACGAGCCATCCTGATTTTTCACACCGACTAAGGAGCTTACTCCGTGACAAACAGCCGCTACAATCCGGTTATTGTGATACATATTCTCAATCAAATTTACTACATATGGATTACCTGGAAAATCTACAATCGCCCCGTGCCCACCACCAAATAAAACCGCATCATAATCCGAAAAATGAACATTTGAAATCGGCCTCGTATTTTGCAATAAAGAAGCTACATGCTTGAATTCGCGAGGTATACCATTCGGAATAGACACTCTATCTATAGGTACTCTCCCACCTTTTATTGACACAATATCAACATCAAACTTAGCCTTTTTAAATACATGATAAGGAGCTGCGAGCTCTTCCAGCCACAAACCAGTCGGGTGTCCATTCATATCATGAGCACTTGTTGAAACTAACAGTATCCTTTTCAACATATCCCCTCCTTATTACCTATTTATGTATGGAGTGTTCTTATCATTCATATAGCAAGTGAAGCAAACAAAAAATAGCCGACTTTTATATAAAAGTCGGCTGCTTTCTTATAATTCGAGCTCTCCCATACGAAGAAGCTCCACAACTGCTTGTGAACGTCCTTTAACCCCTAGCTTTTGCATTGCGTTTGAGATATGGTTGCGAACTGTCTTTTCACTTATAAAAAGTTCACCTGCAATTTCCTTCGTTGTTTTATCTTGAACCAGCAATTCAAATACTTCTCTCTCTCTCTTTGTGAGTAAAGGTTTAGATTGATACGCTTTTTCCTTCAACTGGTATAACCCTCCTTGCTTAAGCCAGAGCTGTGTATGTGTAAGTTGGGTGTTTATTTAGTCAAGATATTGTATGAACGAAATGTGCAGGTGGTGAATAAAAATGGGCTTTATTTCCTATGTTATTTTAGACTTTTATACAGTGCGTACACTCTTTTTATCCACTTACTTTCCAACGCGCCATATTTGTTCTAGCAATATACTTACAACCGTACCTACAAATAAACCATTACCGAATATATATTGCATAATAGACGGCAAGGATTGGAGTGCTCCAGACGGTAAAAACATAACGCCGCTGCCAAATAATACTGCAACGCCTAAAATCGTTACATTCCTTTCACTCATCGGCACTTGTTTTATATTATTAAATCCAATTCCAATTAACTGTACGAACGAAGCCATTAAAACAGCCGATGCGACAGCTGATGGTAAAGATGCTAAGTAACGAATAATACTTGGAAAAAGAGACATTACGACTAGTAACGCACATGCCATTAAGAACGATCGTATATACTTTTGTTTTGTTAAACGTATGAATCCTGCCGTTGCTGGTAACGGAACGACACCTACAGTTGAAAATACAGAAGAGATGAGATGCGAAATCCCCCCAACCCATGTTCCATCTTTCAACTGTTTTTGTTCAATAGTCGCTTTATGAATAGTTGCTTGATTAATTGCTATAATAGCTGCCACCGTATTCGAAACTAAAATACATACCATAACGAAACTTGATACAGCCATACCTGTATTCCATTTTGGAAGTCCCCAAGCAAATATATGTGGAAGTTGCACAAAATGAGTTACTTGAGATGGGATTGTCACTTTTCCTGCAATGAGAAAAATAATCCACCCACTAATTAATCCTGTTAAAACTGCATAACTTTTGACAAAGCCTTTTCCAAAATTAGATAGTATAATAACGAACAGAAATATACTAAACGCGATCATTGCTGTAAATCCGTCGATTTGAGAAATAGTAGCTGTAATTCCTAACATTCCTTTTAAAAATACACCACTTAATTGTAAACATAATAAAAGTAAAAACGTCCCTGTCACAAGCGGCGTAAATAAAAATAAAATACGTCCTATAAAACCAGTTACTCCTAATCCTATTAAAATAACACCGGAGATTATCATTCCTAATTCTAAAATTTGCAGTGTACTATGTAATTGATCTTGTCCGGCCGTTGCATAAGCAAGTACGGTAAATACACCAACCCAAGATCCAGCCGGCCCATCCGCAATTGGCAGTCTATGCCCAAGCCACCCTTGTAAAAAAGAAGATATCCCAACTACAAAAAACGTACGCTGCATTAAATAAAATATTTCTTCCGTCGTAAGATGAAATAATCCGCCAACGACAATTGGTAGTGCTATTGAATTTGCTAATAAAAATATAAACCATTGCAAAGTTCCCATAATATGATTTTGGTTATGTTGATTGTCCAATTTTTTCATCCCTTCTAGCTTTCCTATAAAAATATATTGTAAGAATAAAAAAGAAGAGTTCTATACTCACCATTAGAACCCTCCTCAAAATATTTAAACGATTCTTCTACACAAGATTATTTAATTCCACCTCATTTAAACTTCCAACAACAATATTTCCTTTATACACGACTAAACGTTTTTCTGTTTGACGCGCTACTGCTTCAGCAGCGCATGTCGCATTCGTCAAAACAAAGCTCGCTTCATCCCCTACATTCGGCCATACTCGCTTCCCTTCATTATTTAACGTTTCTTTTCCCCCTGTAATAAAGCGGAGTGCTTTTCCTAAAGACCTTTCGTCACTCCACCCAAAACACTCTGCTAATCGATTCGCCTTTTGAAGCATATCACCTGTTCCAAACGGTGACCAATGATCTGTAATGCTATCATTGCCTAATGCAACCTTAACACCTTTTTTATCTAATAACGGAATTGGGATTACTTGTTTACCAATTGGCACTGTTGAAGTAATATCAATATTTACATTTGCGAGTCTTTCTGCCACTTCTTCAGCCTCTTTATCAGTAACACCACCAAGTCCAAGTGCATGACTAATCGTTACACGGCCTTGCCATCCTGCTTCTTCTGTTAAACTTGCCAATCTCTTCATCGTAAACGTTCCAAGATTATTCGCATCGTGCAAATGAATATCAACATCCGCATTAAATTCTACTGCGATATCCATAATTGTATGTAATGACTTTTCAATGTCATTATCTACTGTAGCTGGATCTACTCCTCCGACTAGATGAGCACCCATACGCATCGCATCTTTCACGAGTTGCACAGAATCACTGCGCAATAATCCATGTTGCGGAAACGCAACAATTCTACTAGACACTCGATTTTTATATGTTTCTAATGCCGCTAACGTCGCCTCCAGATTACCAAGCCCAATAATCGGATCGACATTACAATGCGTTCTAATATTCGTTGCACCATTTTGCAGTAGTAACTCTAGCATATTTTCCGCTCTATTTCGGGCAGTCGCTAATTGCTTTGGTAAAATTTTTTCTTCTTCATTAAAACGTGTAAAAATACTTTCTGCTGGCATACAAGCTTTCCATGGGCCACTATAATATGTTTTATCAATGTGAATGTGCATCTCTTTGAAAGCTGGCAACATTAATAAGTTCTTAGCATCAAAAGTTACTATATCTTCCTCTTGAACAATCCCTTTTATAATTTTTTTAATTCGACCATCTTCAATAAGTAAACTGCATAATTCTGTTTCTGTTTGTGAAATTCTCTCTTCTTCATATGTATATCCTGATTCAAGCATTACGTTAGTCAACCAATATACTGTCATCTCTATTTCCCCACCCTTTATTAAAAATCACCTCATAACTACAAGTTTAATATCCACTGAAAATTAAGACAATTAATACGATCACTTCTCACAAAAAAATGTAATACAACCCCATAGTCTTCTCATAAATTTCCATATAGAATAAAAGTATGCAGTTTGATATAAAAAGGAGTTGATTGGAATATGTCAAAAAAGTTATGTAAATCCGAAACTGATAAAATGCTATTTGGTATATGTGGTGGTTTAGGAGAATATTTTGATATTAGCTCTACTCTTATTCGTATCATTTGGGTTATTGCTGTTTTATGTTTTGGGACAGGATTTTTAGTTTATTTCATTTGTTTATTACTTATGCCACGTTCGTACTAACGGCATTATTTCACATACTTAAGAAGAGCAAATCACCTATAGAATCCTATAGGTGATTTTTTCATGAAGAATATTTCATCGTTAAATGTAATACCGCTACTTCTTCTTCTTCATTTTTATAAATATGCTTCTTATTCGCTTCAAATTGAATGGAATCAAACTCATTTAATTCGTATACATCATTCTCCACTTGAATAGACACTTTCCCTTTCATTACCGTTACAAGCTCAATCGCACCTTCATGATGAGCTTCTGGCTCATATATACTATTTGATCGTAAACAAGCACGGTGCATTTCCATCCCTGTTTCTTTCGTATAACGGAACATCGTTTCTAAATGCCACGCTTGTCCTTCATCTACTGCAAATCCTTCTCCACAGCGCGCAACAGCTACAGGTTCTCCAACAACCATTAATCTAGATAAAGGAATTGATAACCCTTTCGTTATTTTCCAAATGACAGCTAGTGTCGGATTTGTTTCCCCTCTTTCGATCTTTCCTAATGTTAATTTACTAACTCCTGTTTTATGAGCTAATTCTTCTAAACTTAATTTCTGTTCATTTCGAATTTGTCTCAATAACTGTCCAACTTGTTGAATGACTTCTTTCGTTTGCATATCTTCATTTTCTTTCATATATAAAACCACCTTAAAGTATAAAATAGTTTACTTTTAATAATTAAAAGTATATCATACTATACATAATTATTTATTTTCGAAAGGAGTGTTATACTTCATGCGCGCAATTTTATTAGGTCTTTTATCATCGGCCTTTTTTTCTGCGACCTTTATTATTAATAGAGCAATGAATGTATCTGGAACGAGCTGGGCTTGGACAGCTTCCTTCCGTTTTTTATTTGCTCTTCCTATTTTATTCCTTATCGTTTTATTTCGCAAAAACTTTAGGGGATTATGGGAAGAGTTAAAAAAACATCCATTGGCATGGATCGGATGGGGTTCTGTTGCCGGTATTGGTTTTTATTCTTTATTAAGTTTCGCAGCTGTCTTTTCTCCAGCTTGGCTCGTTGCTGGAACTTGGCAAGTTACGATTTTAGCTGGTTTACTACTATCACCACTATTTTTCGTGAAAATAGAAACAAAATCAGGTACGAAACTTGTACGTGGAAAAATTCCACTTCGTAGCTTATATGTTGCATTATTTATTTTACTTGGTGTAATTTGTATGCAAGCAACTGCCGCAGGCCATATTACAATGACTCAGTTCATTTCAGGTTTTTTACCTGTCGTATTAGCCGCTTTCTTATATCCGTTCGGTAACCGAAAAATGATGGAGCTTGTTGGTGGACGCCTTAATACGTTCCAACGTGTATTAGGAATGGCAATTGGAAGTCTTCCTATAACAATCTTGCTTGGTATATACGGATTTTCTACTACTGGCATTCCAACATCCAACCAAATACTTCAAGGATTTTTGTTAGCATTATGTTCCGGCGTTATTGCAACGATGACATTTTTCTTTGCTACTGACTTAGCAAAAGATAACCTCGCTCTACTTGGAGCTGTTGAAGCAACACAAGCTGGAACGATGGTCTTTACCGTACTTGGAGAAATCATTTTCTTAAATGGTTCACTCCCTGGAGGACTTTCTCTCATCGGAATGATTATTATCATGTTAGGAATGGTTGCAAATAGTATTTTAAACCGTTCTGTTCCAGTCGTTAAACAGAAAAAATCAGCATAAAAAAAGGGTATGGTTCTATAGAGATGAACCATACTCTTTTTTATTGTCCCCCTATTTCGCCTTATCAGAATAGTATTTCATTGGCTGCTTATACTAAAACTTATGTTATAATACGTTTCATGCGCATTAATAGGAGGTAAATTATGTTAAAAAAAGCAATCGCTGAATTTATTGGTACATTTGTACTTGTATTATTCGGAACTGGAGTAGCTGTCACTGGCGGCGGAATTGAAGGAATTGGAACATTAGGAATCGCTATGGCTTTCGGCTTATCTATTGTAGCTATGGCATATAGCATCGGAACAATTTCTGGATGTCACATTAACCCAGCAGTATCAGTAGCTATGTTCATCAACAAACGAATGAACGCTATGGAACTTTGTTATTATGTATTAGCTCAAATTTTAGGTGGTTTATTAGGAACTGCAACGTTAGTAACAATTTTAAAATCTGCTAAAACACCTTTAGATAATTTAGGACAAAATGGTTTCGGAACTCTTGGTTTATCTGGAGCATTTTTAGTTGAGTTCATTTTAACTTTCGTATTTATTTTAGTTATCGTTGCTGTAACAGGTAAAAAAGGAAGTTCTTCTTTAGCTGGACTAGTAATTGGTTTCACATTAGTTTTAATTCACTTATTAGGAATTCCGTTAACTGGAACATCTGTTAACCCAGCTCGTAGTATCGCACCAGCTTTATTTGTTGGTGGAGAAGCACTTTCTCAACTATGGGTATTCATCGTAGCACCAATTCTTGGTGGTATCTTCGCAGCTATCGTAGGTAAATTCATTTTAAATACTGAAAAATAGAATTTTCAATATTTCTGAATAAAAAAAGGCGAGCCCTCATTATGAGGAAGCTCGCTTTTTTATTCTTTCATTTTAGACTTTAAATTTGTAACTAATTGATCTACCGTTACATTTGCAAGTACGTTTTCCATCGCTTCTTGCGCTTGCATTAAAATAATTTCTAATACTGATTGAATATTAGCTCCTACTGGACATTCAATGTTGGGATTTTCATGGAAGGAAAATAGCTGTCCTTCTTCTACAACTTCCACTGCTTTATATACATCAAGTAATGTAATTTCTTCTAAATCTCGAGCAAGTGTCGTACCACCTTTACCAGCTTGTACATCAACAAGTCCTGCTCTCTTCAACATTCCTGTAATGCGACGAATCACAACTGGATTTGTATTCACACTACCGGCAATCCATTCAGAGGTACAGCGAGAGTTTCGATCTATCGCAAGTAATGTCAGCATATGAACACCTACTGTAAAACGACTACTAATCCCCATCTGCACACCCTCCTTTTTATTCATTCTATCAAAAGACGACTCTTATCATTATATACTATTTTTAATTTATACATAAAGAAAAAGCATGATTTCAATAAGAAATCACGCTTTTCTCTCATTATTGACGCTTTATAAATTTCGCTAAATCTTTAAATTTCACTTTATCTGAGTAATTCATTACGCCGTTTACGTAAATGCGGCTTGTAACAGCATTTAATACCGCAATTGTCGCCAATAAGACTGCTAATGTTATCGTAATTTCTAGCATACCTGCTTCACCAGCTACAATACGTGAGAAGGTAACCATCGGTGTAAAGAATGGAATGTAAGAACTTACAACGACGATAGTACTATTCGGATCACTTAATGATTTAATACTAATAAAGAATGCAGCCATAATTAAAATCATTACCGGGAAAGATACAGCTTGTAAATCCTCCGTCTTAGACACGACAGCTCCAGCAGCAGCATACATCATCGCATAAAGTAAATATCCCGTAATGAAATAAACAAGAAACATGCTGATAACCTTTACATCTAATTTCGTAAAGTCAATTGGAATACCAAATAGTGAGGCACTTTCTAAATCGACCCAACCTAACAAATATGGAATAAGATAACCACACGCCAATATGACAAGTTGCAATAACGCCGTTGAAACAACCGCTAAAATTTTCGCATACATCATCGTAAGAGGCTTCACTTTCGGAAGCATTACTTCCATTACACGTGACGCCTTTTCAGATGCAATATTCATTGCGATTGTATTTCCGAACGCTACAATAAACATATATAAAGCAAATGTAAAGAAATAGGCAATTCCGAAAGAAGATGTACGATCTTTTATCGCTTCTTGCTTTACTTTAATTTCTGTTTGTAATTGCTGTGCAATTTCTGGTGAAACATTATTTTTGGCAATCGTCACCATCGTATATTGTTGCTTTAAATATCCTGCCATAATTGCAGAAGTTGCTTGGCTTGGAAATCCATTATACATATATGTAATCGATGGAGCCCCACCCTTTTCCGTCACATGGAATAGACCATCTAAATCGCCCTCTTCTACTTGCTTATGCAGTTTATCAAAATCATCCTTTGAACCAATTGTTATTTTTGCTGATGGCAATAGCTTATTTAGCTCATCTTTTTGTACTTTATATGTGGAACTCTCTACTACAACTGCAACTTTATCTTTATCCTTATTTTTATCATCGCCTGAAGTAAAATGATTAAATGCAAAAATCCCAAACACAACTAAAAATAAAATCGCACTCGTAATTAATGATTTCTTAGATAAAAACGCTTCCCTAAAATAAAATGAAAATACGTGAGAAAATTTACGCATCGTTATTTCGCCCTCTCTACAAAGATTTCGTTTAACGTTGGCTCTAACATTTTGAATTGTCGTAAGCTAACACCTTGCTCTTGCAACTGTTGCAAAATCTTGAGAGCTTCCGCATCGTCTTGTACTTTCACATAAAGAAGGCCTTGTTGTTTTTCATACGATACATGTATAGCTTCTAATCCCTTTTCATTCTCTACTGTATCTTCAATCGTTAAATTACGGAAACCGTATTCTTTCTTAATATCACTTAGCTGTCCTTTTACGACTGCTTCACCTTTTTTCAAAATACATACATGTTGGCAAAAAGCCTCTACTTGTTCCATACGATGACTTGATAAAATAATCGTCTTTCCGCTCTGTACTTGTTCTTCAATAATACTAGCTAACATCCCAGCATTAACTGGATCAAGACCGCTGAATGGTTCATCTAAAATGAGAAGTTCCGGATTATGAAGAAGAGCAGCAATTAATTGGATTTTTTGCTGATTCCCTTTTGAAAGCTCTCCAGCCGTTTTAAATTTATATTCTGGTATCGCTAAACGCTCTAACCAGTGATCAATAGCATGATCTACTTCTTTCTTCGACATTCCTTCTAATCTACCAAAATATCGCAGCTGATCTATTACTCTACTTTTTGTATATAAACCTCTTTCTTCTGGTAAATACCCAATTGTTACACCACTATTTCCAAATGCTTTTCCATCCCATGTAATCGAACCTTCATTAGGCGTTAATAATCCGAGAAGCATTTTGATTGTTGTTGTTTTCCCTGCACCATTTCGTCCAAGTAACCCTAGTACTTCACCTTTTGGTAACGAAATTTGCAAACCGTTAACTGCTTTTGATTCCCCAAATTGTTTCGTTAAGTTTTGAATTTGTAAACTCAAAGTATAAAGCCTCCCCTTTAGTATCATTCGTACTCTCTTTCAAAGACTATGTTTATTCAAGACAAAATATAGCACCACGCTTCATCCTCTTATATGTAAACATCGTCATGAATCCATCATTTTCTCTATTTAGTTAAAATTGTAAATAAAAAAGTTCTTTTTGTCAATTATAGTTGTCATTACGACAATAAAACTTGTCAAAATAACTATTATTATTTTGCTCATCTTTCTAATATAGGACATACTACTATATATATATAAAAGACAATATGCAAATGTTCATATAAAAATATTATATTTTAATATATAATATAAAATGATTTTCTAACATCAAGGAGGATACATATGAAGATGAAGAGGGGCATTACCACTTTATTATCTGTAGCGGTTCTATCTACATCACTTGTAGCATGTTCAGGAACACCAGAGAAAACAGTGGCGAAAGAAGAGAAAGTAAAATTAACAGAACAACAATTAATGGCTGATTTATGGTATCAAACAGCCGGTGAAACGAAAGCACTTTACTACCAAGGGTACAACATTGGTCAATTAAAGCTTGATGCAATTCTTGCAAAAGGGACAGAGAAAAAACCTGCTATCGTGCTTGATTTAGACGAAACTGTTTTAGATAACAGTCCTCATCAGGCAATGAGCGTAAAAACAGGCAAAGGCTATCCTTACAAATGGGATGATTGGATTAACAAAGCTGAAGCTGAAGCCCTTCCAGGTACAATTGATTTCTTAAAATATACAGAGTCTAAAGGTGTAGATATTTACTACATCTCAAATCGTAAAACGAATCAACTAGATGCAACAATTAAAAATCTTGAGCGTGTAGGTGCTCCTCAAGCAACGAAAGAACATATATTACTACAAGATCCGAAAGAAAAAGGAAAAGAAAAACGCCGTGAACTCGTTTCTCAAACCCATGATATTGTCTTATTCTTCGGTGATAACTTATCTGATTTCACAGGTTTTGATGGAAAATCTGTAAAAGATCGTAACCAAACAGTAGCAGATTCAAAAGCACAATTTGGTGAGAAATTCATTATTTTCCCGAATCCAATGTATGGCGATTGGGAAGGCGCTTTATATGATTATGATTTCAAAAAATCAGATGCAGAAAAAGATAAAATCCGTCGCGACAACTTAAAATCATTTGATGTAAAATAAAAGAGGATGGCATTCGCCATCCTCTTTTATTTTACTTTCTCTGTTAAAGGCAAGATAAATACTTCCACACGTCTATTCTTTGCCTTTCCTTCTTGTGTATCGTTTGGAGCAATTGAACGGTATTCTCCGTATCCAATCGCACTAAATTTTTCTGGTTGTAATTCTTTATTTTGCAGTAATACTTGCATAAAATTAACTGCCCGCTGCGTACTTAATTCCCAATTCGACGCAAACTGCGCATTGGCAATAGGGACATTATCCGTATGACCCGATACTGTAATTTCACGAGGTGACGCTGAAACAAGTAAGCTAGACATCTCTTTTGCAATCCCTAAAGATTCTAATTTCACATCTGCTTTCCCCGAATCAAACAGTATATTTTCTAATATTGTCACCATTAATCCCTTTTCAGTTAATTTAGTTTGAAAAGAAGAAGATAATTGTTTTTCATTAATATATTGATCAATCTTTTTTTGTAATGCTTTCAATTCATCCATCTCTTTTTTTTCTTTAGCCCTAGCTTCTTCTTGTTTTTTTGCTTGTTCTGCCTCAAGGCTACTTGCTGATAATTCTTTTTCATCATTTGGCTTTTGATCACTTAAAAATTCTTTGTTACCTGTTCCCCCAGCTAATTCACTTCGAAAAGCAACTGCCATCTGTTTAAACTTCGCAGCATCTATACTACTCATTGCGAATAAAACGATAAACAATGCAAATAACAACGTTAACATATCAGAATATGGGATTAACCATGTTTCATCGATATGCTCATCATGTTTTTTCTTTTTGCCTCTTCTATTTTTCTTACTCCGCATTTTTTTCTGCTCCTTTTTCTAGCTTTTTACGCTCAGTTGCAGAAAGTGCACCTAAAATGCGGTTCTTCATAATAAACGGATATGTACCTTCTTGTAACATTAATAAACAATCAATGATTAAACGTTTTTTCTCAATTTCAGCTGAAGATTTTTGCTTTAACTTATTTGCAAATGGATGCCATAATACATAACCTGAAAAAATACCAAAAATCGTTGCAATAAACGCACCCGAAATAGCATGACCTAACTTTTCAATATCAGTTAAATTACCAAGCGCAGCTACAAGACCAATAACAGCACCTAAAACTCCTAATGTCGGTGCATACGTACCAGCTTGTGAAAAAATAGCAGCTCCCTTTGCATGTCTTTCTTCAATTGCCTCTAATTCAGATTCCAAAATCTGCTCTAAATCTTCTGCGGATACACCATCAATCACAAATTTCATACCACGCAAAAGAAATTCATCTTGAATTTTGTCTAATTGTTGCTCTAAAGACAAAATACCGTATTTTCTACTTTCAGATGTCCAATGAACAAATAATTCTAGCAACTGTTCATAACTTAAATCCTTTTTATTTGAACCAAAAAGAACTTTAAATAGTTTTGGAACCCTTTTTAGTTGATTCATCGGAAATGCAATACATACTGCAGCAAATGTACCGATAAAAATAATTAATGCTGCGGCAGGATTTAATAAGGCTGTTATATCAGCGCCCTTGACGACCATCCCTACTACCACTGCTACAAATCCTAAAATAAGTCCAATAATTGTTGCAAAATCCATTCCCACTCACTCCTAGTCTATACAAGAAGTTCTTTATTCTCGATAATCGCTACATCTTCTTATGTATATATATTACATAAAAAATGCAAATCATGAAAGATAAGAAATGAATTATATAAAAAAATACTACAAATTCACACATTTTCTGACATTTTCTTTGCATTTCTATTACGTTATGACTCTTATATTCCTTTTCCAACAAACTAGATTTATAATAAAAAAACAATACACATTTTATGAAGAAGGGACTGTGATTACAAGGCATCATGAAAAAGATAATAATTATTTCTGCCACTACTATTGTAATCGGGATCACATCTTTCGCTTACTTTGGTTCTAAAACACCACTACATAATGAAGCAAAAGCTGTCGAAAGTCAAAAGCATAATAACCATAAAAAAGAAGAGATTCCTGCTTTTCCAAAAGCTGATCATAATGCAAAGAAAATAGACAATGACTTTTCAGTTGTAACAAATCCAAAATCTAATCTTGTCTTAATTAATAAACATCGAAAACTACCAGATGGATACATTCCTGAAGACTTAACGAGACCAAATGTACCATTTATTAGTCCAAAAGATAAAGAAAAAACATTGCTGCGAAAAGATGCTGCAGAGGCACTTGAAAACATGTTTAAAGCTGCGAAAAAAGAAGGGCTTGATCTTACAGCTGTATCTGGTTATCGTTCATACAAACGCCAAAAATCGTTGCATGATACATACGTTAGACGCCAAGGAAAAGCCGAAGCTAATTCGGTAAGCGCAATTCCTGGTACAAGTGAACACCAAACGGGTTTAGCAATGGATATTAGTTCAAAATCAGCTAAATTTCAATTAGAACCTATCTTCGGGGAGACAGCAGAAGGAAAATGGGTCGCAGAACACGCTCATGAATTCGGCTTTGTCATTCGTTACTTAGAAGATAAAACAGATACAACAGAATATGCATATGAACCATGGCACTTACGCTACGTTGGTAATCCATACGCTACATACCTATATAAACATCACTTAACATTAGAAGAAGCGATGGAAGACAAAAAATAAGAGAGCAAATTGCTCTCTTATTTTTCTTTCACTCTATTATTGTAGTAATTTCTTCTTCCATTCTTCAGGCCATGGTTCGCCTCTTCCTGTTTTTTTCGACGCTTGAACCATCATTCCACGACCTACTAAACAAACCTCTCCTGCTGCATTCTTCACCATATAATGTAAATCTAAAGAAGAATTCCCGACCGATCCTGCCTTTACATACACCTTCAGCTGTTCATCAAAATATATTTGCTTAATAAAATTACATTGTAAATCCGCAACAACGATCATCGTTTCTGATGATGCATGTGTCCACTCTTGCATAAATCCAAGTTCTTTAAACAACGCAATACGAGCTTCTTCAAAATAAGTAAAAGCAACGACATTATTTACATGTCCAAACATATCTACTTCACCAAAACGAACCTTTACAGGGTTGTAAAACGAAAAACCACTTTCCCATTGCTCAAAGTCTTCAATATAAGAAATCCTCTTCATTGTTATCTCTCCTTCAAACAAACAGAATAAACAGAAAAATAAAGTTATAAATATTGCCTCTTCGATATGAAGAGGCAATATTTATTAATAGTTATTATCGCTACCAAAGAAATCTTTGAACGATTGAATTGTTGTATCACGGTTTAATGCCGCAATTGAAGTTGTTAAAGGAATACCCTTCGGACATGATTGCACACAGTTTTGAGAGTTACCACAGTTTGCTAGTCCTCCATCTCCCATAATTGCACGTAAGCGATCTGCTTTATGCATTTCACCCGTTGGATGTGAGTTGAATAAGCGAGCTTGTGATAACGGTGCTGGTCCAATAAAATCAGACTTACTGTTTACGTTTGGACATGATTCTAAGCAAACACCACATGTCATGCATTTTGAAAGCTCATAAGCCCATTGACGCTTTTTCTCAGGCATTCTTGGTCCTGGACCTAGGTCATACGTACCATCAATTGGAATCCACGCTTTAACGCGTTTTAGAGCATTAAACATGCGACTACGATCAACTTGCAAGTCACGTACAACCGGGAATGTCTTCATCGGTTTTAAGCGAATTGGTTGCTCTAATTGATCGATAAGTGCCGTACATGATTGACGTGGTTTTCCGTTAATCACCATCGAACATGCACCACATACTTCCTCTAAGCAGTTCATATCCCATGCAATCGGAGTTGTTTGGTTCCCTTTTGAATCAACGGGATTACGACGGATTTCCATAAGTGCTGAGATAATATTCATATTCGGACGATATGGAATTTCAAACTCTTGGTCAAACGCTTGCGCATCTGGCCCGTCTTGTCTCGTAATGATGAGGCGGATTGTTTTCTCAGACATGTTGTTTATCCCCCTTCTCTTCACCCTTAGCAGCTACATCGTGTTTTGAAGAATAATCACGTTTACGCGGTTTAATTAATGAAATATCAACGTCTTCGTAATGGAATGCTGGTGCATTTCCTTCTCCCTCAAATTTTGCCATCGTAGTTTTTAAGAAGTTTGCATCATCACGATTTGGGAATTCAGGTTTGTAATGCGCCCCACGGCTCTCATTACGGTTATATGCGCCAATTGTAATAACACGTGCTAACTCAAACATATTTGCAAGTTGGCGTGTAAATGAAGCACCTTGGTTACTCCATCTTGCTGTATCGTTAATGTTAATACGTTTGTAACGAGCCATTAATTCTTCAATTTTCGCATCTGTTTCTAATAATTTTTTATTTTCACGAACTACTGTAACGTTATCTGTCATCCATTCTCCAAGCTCTTTATGAAGAACATACGCATTTTCGTTACCATCCATCGTTAAAATATTGTTAAATTTCTCTGTTTCGATTAATTCATTTTGCTCATATACAGTAGATGAAACAGCATCAGATGACTTAGAAAGACCTTTCATATATTCAATTGCGTTTGGTCCTGCTACCATACCACCATAAATTGCTGATAATAGTGAGTTCGCACCAAGACGGTTACCACCGTGCATAGAATAATCACACTCACCTGCTGCAAATAAACCTGGAATATTTGTCATCTGTTTATAATCAACCCATAGTCCGCCCATTGAATAGTGAACAGCTGGGAAGATTTTCATCGGTAGTTTACGAGGATCATCCCCTGTAAATTTCTCATAGATTTCAATAATTCCACCTAGTTTAATATCTAGTTCTTTTGGATCTTTATGAGAAAGATCTAAGTACACCATGTTTTCACCGTTAATACCTAGTTTTTGCTCTACGCAAACATCAAAGATTTCACGCGTCGCGATGTCACGAGGTACAAGGTTTCCGTAAGCCGGATATTTTTCTTCTAAGAAGTACCATGGTTTACCATCTTTATATGTCCAAACACGTCCACCTTCACCACGTGCAGATTCACTCATAAGACGTAATTTATCGTCTCCAGGAATTGCCGTTGGGTGAATTTGAATGAACTCACCGTTTGCATAATATGCGCCTTGTTGATATACAGCAGAAGCTGCTGTACCTGTATTGATAATAGAGTTTGTTGATTTTCCGAAAATGATACCAGGGCCCCCTGTTGCCATAATTACGGCATCTGCTCCGAAACTTCTAATCTCCATAGTTTGTAAGTCTTGTGCAACGATTCCTCGGCACACACCTTCATCATCAACAACAGCTCGTAAGAAATCCCAACCTTCATATTTCGTTACAAGTCCTGCTACTTCGTGACGACGTACTTGTTCATCTAATGCGTAAAGTAATTGCTGTCCAGTTGTTGCACCAGCAAATGCTGTACGGTGATGTTGCGTTCCACCAAATCGACGGAAATCAAGAAGTCCTTCTTCCGTACGGTTGAACATAACACCCATACGGTCCATTAAATGAATGATACCAGGTGCTGCTTCACACATTGCTTTAACTGGTGGTTGGTTCGCTAAGAAGTCCCCACCATAAATTGTATCGTCAAAGTGGATCCATGGAGAATCCCCTTCACCTTTCGTATTTACGGCACCGTTAATTCCGCCCTGAGCACATACAGAATGTGAACGTTTTACTGGTACTAAAGAAAACAGTTCAACATTTACTCCTGCTTCTGCCGCTTTAATCGTTGCCATTAAGCCAGCCAAGCCACCGCCGACTACTATAAGTTTCCCTTTCATGCTCTCCCACTCCTTACTGGTTTGCTAGCTGTGGATCGATGAACGCTAATAATGCACTCACACCTACATAAGATAAACCTAAGAAAATAGCTAATGTTACATAAGTAGAGATTCTTTGTGAACGTGGAGATACTGTAATTCCCCAACTGATGCAGAATGTCCATAGTCCATTTGCAAAGTGGAAAATTGTTGAAACAACACCAACTAAGTAGAATGCAAACATAGCTGGATTGTTTAAAATATCTGCCATCATATCATAGTTTACCTCTTTACCTAACATTGCTTGAATACGAGTTTCCCAGACATGCCAAGAAATGAAGATCAGCGTAACGATACCTGAAATTCTTTGGAAAACGAACATCCAGTTACGGAAATAACCGTAAGAAACCGCATTGTTCTTAGCTGTAAATGCAATATATAAGCCATATATAGCATGGTACAGTATCGGTAAAAAGATGATGAAAATTTCTAGCGCATACCGGAATGGAAGGAGCTCCATAAAGCCTGCAGCTTTGTTAAAAGCCTCTGCTCCTCGTGTTGCAAAGTTGTTTACAATTAAATGTTGCGTCAAAAAGACACCAACCGGGATGACCCCCATTAATGAGTGCCACTTACGAAACGTATACTCGCGGCCTTTCATGTCCCCATTACCCCCCTTGAATGTTTGACTGCTGTTTTCAGATTAGTTTATGACAATAATGTTTTTTCACTATTGGCATAAGAAAAACTGAAAAAATTATTCGAAATATTTCAGCATAATTTGATACCAAGTTCATTTTACTCCTATTTTTGTCGAAGCGTCAAGAAAACGTATACATAATTTGCATATAATTTGCCAATTCTTTTTTTCTTCTTATATATTCAGATTTTCCTAAAGAAAAATCTGTTTTTATAAATGTGAAATGTTATATAATAATCCCTATAGAAAGAGGGGAATATTGTGAGTAAAAATACAATCGATACAACATCTTTAGAAGATGTTTCATTGAACGCCTTCGCTTATGAATTGCTACGTGAAGAATTACTACCTGATTTAATCGGCAACGATTTAGATGGTATTTTATACTGGTCTGGTAGAAACCTTGCAAGAAAATATCCGCTAGAAACAATTGAAGAAGTCATTCAGTTCTTTGAAAAGGCTGGCTGGGGCACTTTAAGCATTGTTGAACATAAGCGTCGTGAAATGCAGTTCCAACTTAAAGGCACACTCATCGCAGAACGTCAAAAACAAAAACGACATTCTTCTTATCAACTAGAAGCCGGATTCATCGCTGAACAAATCCAAAAGCAACGGAACGTCGTTGCAGAGTCATACGAAGAAAAGAAAAAACGTTCTGACTCTATTACATTTCTTGTAAAATGGGATATAAAAGATCTCATTGAAGTGTAAGCATTACCTACAGTCAACTAGACATATCAGTTTAGTTGACTTTTTTGTATTTTCATTCAGATGCGTTTATTTTAAATCTTCAGAAATTATACCAAAAAACAGAAGACGTTGTAAACTACAACGTCTTCTTATCTGTTAAATACGTATAAATCGTCTCCGCGACATTTTTCGGCATACCCGCTTCGACAAATTCCTCTATAGAAGCTTCTTTCATCTTCTTTAATGAACCAAAATGTTTTAACAATACCTTTTTCCGTTTATCACCGATTCCTGGAATATCATCCAATGCTGATTGAATGACAGATTTCCCATGTAATTGACGATGGAATGTAATCGCAAATCGATGCACCTCATCTTGAATACGCTGCAATAAATAAAATTCTTGGCTATTTCTCTCAAGCATCACAGGTTCCGGTGGATCCCCAATAATTAAATGGGAGGTTTTATGTTTATCATCTTTTACAAGACCTGCCATCGGAATATATAATCCGAGCTCATTCTCTAAAATATCACTTGCAGCCGCTAGATGGCCTTTTCCTCCATCAATAATAATCAAATCAGGTAAAGGTGAATTTTCTTTAAGCGCCCTTGTATAACGGCGCCTCACAACTTCTCTCATAGACTCATAATCATCTGGTCCTTGAACCGTTTTAATTTTATATTTTCGATACTCTTTCTTCGCCGGTTTCCCATCGATAAAAGCAATCATTGCAGAAACGGGATTTGTTCCTTGAATATTTGAGTTATCAAACGCTTCAATACGATATGGCGTTTCAATCCCAAGCTGCTTCCCTAAATGATCTACCGCTTTAATCGTTCGTTCTTCATCACGTTCAATTAAGTAAAACTTCTCTTCAAGAGCAATCTTCGCATTTTTATTTGCCAATTCTACAAGGTCTTTTTTCTTACCACGTTTCGGCTGCGTCGCTTCCACTTCTAAAAAGCGCTCTACTAATTCCGAGTCTATACTTCCTGGAACGACAATCTCCTTCGGCTTAAAATGACTACTGTTTTCATAAAATTGGCCGATAAACGTTAAAAAACCCTCTTCTGGTTCATCGTAAATTGGAAACATAGAAACATCACGTTCAATTAGCTTTCCTTTTCGAACGAAGAAAACTTGAACACACATCCATCCTTTATCCACTGCATATCCAAACACATCACGATCCACTAAGTCACTCATAATCATCTTTTGTTTTTCCATAATCGCATCAATATGAGCAATTTGATCACGCAACTCTTTTGCACGTTCAAACTCTAGTTTCTCTGAAGCCTCATACATTTTTATTTCTAGTTCTGAACGAACTTCTTTATGTCCACCATTTAAAAACTTAATAATTTCATCTACAATTTCTTTATTTTGTTCTTCCGTCACTTCTTTCACACAAGGTGCTAAACATTGACCCATATGATAATACAAACAAACTTTATCTGGCATATTCGTGCATTTCCGAAGTGGATACATACGATCTAGCAGTTTTTTCGTTTCATGAGCAGATTGTGCATTTGGATAAGGACCAAAATATTTCCCTTTATCTTTTTTTACGTTTCGAGTAATGAGTAAGCGAGGTTGCTTCTCCGCTGTAATTTTAATAAAAGGATATGTTTTATCATCTTTTAATTGAATATTATATTTCGGATCATATTTTTTAATTAGATTTAACTCTAAAATAAGTGCTTCTAAATTCGAAGAAGTTACAATATATTCAAAATCAACAATTTCTCCTACAAGCCGCAGTGTTTTCCCATCATGTGAACCAGTAAAGTACGAGCGCACACGATTTTTAAGCACTTTTGCCTTTCCGACATATATAACCGTTCCTTGCTTATCTTTCATCAAATAACAACCAGGTTGATCTGGTAAAATAGCCAACTTCTCTTTCAAATGTTCGTGCACTCGTCTCCCTCCATTTCTACATACTTAGCATTTTTATTTTCCCTTGAAAACATACTATGCCCAAACACCCAACATACGTTCTTTTATTGTAACGGAAAGACTGTAAAAAAGAAAATAAAAAAAGCTACCAAATGGTAGCTTTTTTATTTTAGAAGTGTTTAGAAACTAATTCTACTAACGCTTCTTTCGGTTTGTAACCTAACGCTTGATCAACTACTTTACCGTCTTTTAATACGAAAAGAGCTGGAATGCTCATTACTTCGAATTGACGAGCAGTTTCTTGGTTTTCATCAACGTCTACTTTTACTACTTTTACTTTTTCGCCTAGTTCTGCATCAATTTCCTCTAATACAGGAGCGATCATTTTACAAGGTCCACACCAAGGTGCCCAGAAATCTAATAATACAACACCTTCGCTAGTTTCTGCTGCGAAGCTTTGGTCATTTGCGTTTACAATTGCCATTTTATTTCCTCCTTCAAGTATATTCTACCAAGAGTATATCATTAACTTATATACGTGGCGAATAATATGTATCGTTATGTATTGTAACAAAAAAATGTTCCTTTATACTATATAAAAATACGGATTAAATACTAAAAAGATGAGAGACAGGGGATCTCTCACCTTTTTCTATATATAGGGGTACTTCACTTGGAACTCAAGGGTACTTAAATCATGAATGTACTTTTAACTTTTTAAACTCTTCTGTTAAAAGAGGTACAACTTCGAATAAGTCACCGACAATACCGTAGTCAGCTACTTTAAAGATACTTGCTTCTGGATCTTTATTAATCGCAACGATTATTTTTGAGTTAGACATACCTGCTAAATGCTGAATCGCACCAGAAATACCACATGCAATGTATAAGTCTGGGGTAACAACTTTACCAGTTTGACCAATTTGTAATGAGTAATCACAGTATTCAGCATCACAAGCACCACGAGATGCCCCAACAGCGCCGCCTAGTACGTCAGCTAACTCTTTTAATGGTTTAAAGCCTTCTTCACTCTTCACACCGCGTCCACCAGCGATAATAACTTTCGCTTCAGAAAGATCCACACCTTCTGCTGTTTTACGGACAACATCTTGAATGATTGTACGTAAATCTTTCACATCAACTGTAATAGAAGATACGTCACCGCTGCGAGACTCATCTTTTTCCAGAGTTGCAATGTTATTTGGACGCACTGTCGCAAATAAGATGCCGTCTGTTACAATCTTCTTCTCGAATGCTTTACCAGAGTAAATTGGACGAGTGAAGATAACATTTCCACCTTCAACCTCTAAAGCAGTTACGTCAGAAATTAAACCAGCTTCAAGCTTCGCTGCTAATTTTGGTGATAAATCTTTGCCAAGTGCTGTATGTCCAAAGACAATACCTTCTGGATTTTCTTCAGCATGTACAGCTAAAAACGCTTGTGCATAACCATCAGATGTATATGATTTTAATTTATCATTTTCAACTGTCACAACGCGATCTGCACCGTAATGAATCAATTCATTTGCAAAAGAGGCAACGCTGTCTCCAATTAGAAGACCTACTACTTCACCGCCTTCTGCAATTGTTTTTGCTGCTGCTACCGCTTCAAAAGAAACGTTACGTAGCGATCCATCACGAACTTCACCCATTACTAATACTTTACGAGCCATAGATTTTCCCTCCTGCATATATAATTTCGTATTTTATTAGATTACTTTCGCTTCTGTATGGAGCAACGATACAAGTTCTTTTACTTGATCTTGCAGCTCGCCTTGTAACACTTTTCCTGCATCTTTCTTAGGAGGCAAATAGATTTCAATTGTTTTTGTCTTTGCTTCCACATCATCTTCTTCTAAATCTAAATCATCTAATTCTAATTCTTCTAGCGGCTTTTTCTTCGCTTTCATAATACCTGGAAGCGATGGATAACGCGGTTCATTTAAACCTTGCTGTGCTGTTACTAAAACTGGTAATGAAGTTGCAATCACTTCTGTATCACCTTCAACATCACGCTCAATCTTCACATTTGTACCGTCAATTTCAAGTTTTGTAATTGTCGTTACATATGGAATATTTAACGCTTCAGCTACGCGTGGTCCTACTTGTCCAGATGCACCATCAATTGCAACGTTTCCGCCTAAAATTAAATCTGCATCTTTATCTTTTAAATATTCAGCAAGCACTTTTGCTGTCGTGAACTGGTCACCATTTTCTACATCATCTTCAATATTAATTAATACGGCTTTATCACAGCCCATTGCTAATGCAGTACGAAGTTCTTTCTCACTATCTTCGCCACCGACTGTTACAACTGTAACTTCTCCACCTTGTGCGTCTCTTACTTGAATTGCTTCTTCAATTGCATATTCATCGTAAGGGTTGATGATGAATTCCGCTTCGCCATCGTAAATTGCACCGTTTTTAATTACGATTTTTTCTTCTGTATCAAATGTTCGTTTCATGAGTACGTAGATGTTCATTCCATTTACCCCCTTGTTTTTCAGAAAGATTCTATCAATTTTAATTTTCTGTTAATTTATATTAAAAAAATAATTGAACTACCTGCCACTAAATGAAGGTTTACGCTTTTCTAAAAATGCAGCTACACCTTCTCTTCCATCTTCACTCGTAAATACTTCACCAAAAATCTGTGATTCACGTTGTACACCTTCATAGTAATGAGACGATTTTGTCGTTTGCAATAACTCTAGTACAGCACGAGTTGTTGCTGGACTTTTTCCAGCAATTTGTTTTGCAACTTTAAGCGTATCATCTAAAAGAGATTCTTCAGAGAACAATCCGTTAACAAGTCCCCACTTTAATGCTTCTGCACCAGTAATTGGTGTACTTGTTAACATCATTTCACAAGCTTTCGCTTTCCCAACATAACGTGGTAAGCGCTGTGTACCTGCAAAGCCAGGAATTAATCCAAGTGTTAATTCAGGTAAACCAAGTTTTGCACTTTCAGTTGCAAAGCGCATGTGGCAAGACATAGCAAACTCAAGGCCGCCGCCCAGTGCCGCTCCATGAATTGCCGCAATAACTGGTTTTGAACATTTTTCAACACGCTCAAACGTAACTTGTCCAAGCTGTGCTAATTCTGTTGCTTGCTTCGCTTCAGTAACAGATGTAAATTCTTTAATATCTGCTCCCGCTGAGAAGAAACGTCCTTCACCATGAATAACAACAACACGAATGTTATCATCCTTTTCCACTTGATCAATTAATTCAGTAACATCATGCATAACTTGTGAAGACATCGCATTCGCTGGTGCGTGATTTAATGTCGCCACCGCGATATGATCTTCAACTCTTACAGATAGGAATTCCAACATGATCCCTCCCATTATTGACGATAACCACAAGCTGCAATAAGTAGCCCGTGTACCGTTTTTGAAAGTGCGACCAGATCATACTTATGATCGCTCATTACCCAATTGGTCACAACTTCATCTACTGTTCCAAAGATCATTTGTCTTGCCACGCGAACATTTAAATCTGCTTGAAATTCACCTTGTTTTATACCAGTCTCTAAAATCTCATCCATAACTTGTAAGTAGCCTTTTAATACTTCATTTATTTTAAGGCGCAAGTCTTGATTGGACTGCCTTAGCTCTAATTGCGTAACGATAGCAAGAGGATCATTTTGCGACAACAGCAAGAAGTGCGTTTCTACCAACATGAATAACTTCGATACAGCGCTTTCAATTCCTGCTGTTTTTTGACGAATTGTTTCGACAAATTCTCCCATCTTCTCTTGGAATAAGGATATTAATATATCTTCTTTATTTTTAAAATATAAATAAATCGTGCCATCAGCTACCCCAGCTTGCTTTGCGATTTTAGAAACTTGCGCTTGGTGGTACCCATTCTCCGCAATCACAATGACTGCCGCATCAATAATTTGATTGTATTTCGGTCTATTTTTCTTCACTTTACTGTCCCCTTCAAGAAGATGACTGAATGAATAGTCATTCATATTCTTATAATACTGACTATTTAGAAAAGTGTCAATCCTATTTTTTCAAAAAGAAAGGGCCTTAGCCCGTTTGCTCATCCTCATTCTTTCTCTTCTCTTCATCTATTAGAACACGGCGTAAAATTTTCCCTACTGTCGTTTTTGGCAATTCATCTCTAAACTCATATACTTTCGGCACTTTATAAGCCGCTAAATATTTACGTGCAAACTGATTTAATTCTTCCTCAGAGCACTCCGTACCTTCTTTTAACACAACAAATGCTTTAACTGTCTCTCCTCGGTACGGATCTGGAACTCCAATTGTCACTACTTCTTGCACTTTTTCATGCTCATATAATACTTCTTCAACTTCACGAGGATACACATTAAATCCACTCGCGACAATCATATCTTTCTTGCGATCTTTTACATAGAAAAATCCATCTTCATCCATGTAGCCAACATCACCTGTATGGAGCCAGCCATCTTGCAATACAGCCGCTGTTTCCTCTGGCTTATTCCAGTATCCTTTCATAATTTGAGGACCTTTCACTACAATTTCCCCTATTTCTCCTGGCGGTAATGCCTCACCAGTCTCAAGTGACATAATGATCGCTTCTGTATCTGGCCACGGAACTCCAATGCTACCTGGCACTCGCTTTTCCCATAAAAAATTACTATGTGTAACTGGAGAGGATTCTGTTAAACCATATCCCTCTACTAGTTTACCACCTGTAACTGTTTCGAACTTTTCCTGTACTTCTACTGGCAGTGGTGCTGATCCACTAATACAAGCACGAATAGAAGAAATATCGTATTCTTTTAAAAGCGGACTATTTAAAAGAGCAATATAAATAGTTGGTGCCCCTGGAAACAATGTCACTTTATGCTTCTTAATCGCTTCAAAAACCATTTTCATATCAAACTTTGGAATAAGGACCATTTTGTATCCTTGCATAATACTTAAATTCATAACAGCTGTCATACCATAAACATGGAAAAATGGAAGAACCCCAAGAACGACTTCTTCTCCTTCTTTGCAATTATATAACCATTGAACTCCCATTAACGTGTTAGAGACGAGGTTTTTATGCGTTAACATAACTCCTTTCGGAAATCCGGTTGTTCCTCCTGTGTACTGTAAAAGGGCTAGATCATTTTCAGGATCACAAGGCACCTCAACATTCGTATTCACTTCTTTTTCTACTGAATTCCAAAGATGAATCGTTTCACTCTCTGATACTTTCACAACTAAATTCGACTGTTTTTTCTGCACAAATGGATACAATAGATTTTTAGGGAATGGTAAAAAGTCTGCAATACGAGTTACGATAATATGCTCAATTTTTGTAGCAGATTGAACATTCGTTACTCTTGGAAACACTAAATCGAGACAAAGAATTACTTTTGCTCCCGAGTCATGAAGCTGATATTCTAATTCTCTTTCTGTATACAGTGGATTTGTTTGTACTACGATACCTCCCGCAAGTAATGTGCCGTAATAACCAATTACAGCTTGCGGACAATTTGGCAACATAATAGCAACTCGATCACCCTTTTCCACACCGAGCTTTTGAAGATAATTTGCAAACCTCTTCACCTTATCATGGAAGTCCGAAAACGTAATATCCTTCCCTAAAAAGTGAAGCGCTTTCTTTTCTGGGTAGCGAGATGCCATCTGTTCTACATATCTATGAAGCGGCTGAATATCATAAGAAACCGTACTCGGAATTTCCTCTGGATAACTTTTCAACCATGGTTTTTCCACCTTCATTCCCCCTTCAAATACATAAAAATAAATGAATGTTCATTCATGATGGTTATTTTCATTATATTATAGTCACCACAGCGTTACAATCACAATATTCTGACTTTTGTATAACTATGCTTTACTTCATTAACTTCTTATTATATGTAGAAACTCTCTTAATCTTAATAGAGTAAGAGAGTTATAGTTTAACTTAATCTTATTATCGTTAACACTGCTCCTGGAGTAGTTGTTGATAATGTTGCGACAGCTAACAAACCAAATAATTGCAAGCTAATAGCATCTCCTGCTGCAAGAGTTGTAATGATTGTTGCACTAAATGATGTGGTTGCTACCGCAGGAGCATTAATCGTCCCAGCAAGTGCCCCTCCATTAATTGTAATCCGTGAACTGACTAATAATGAAGCCGTTATATTAATTGTATATGAAATATAATAATTACCAGCATTTGCAACCGTAAATACTGTGTTTCCACCAGAAACAGTAATTCCTGGACCGATGTTTTGATTATTTGGAAGCGGGACATTCGTTCCACCAAGAACTACAGATATCGCTGTTCCCGACGTATTATTTGCAAATGCATATGTCGCCGTGATACTTGTACCTGTAGCTCCGGTTGAGCCTGTTGCTCCTGTTATTCCTGTCGCTCCTGTTGGACCCGTTGCTCCTGTTATTCCTGTCGCTCCTGTTGGACCCGTTGCTCCCGTTGGGCCTGTTGAACCTATCGCTCCTGTTGGGCCTGTTGGGCCTGTTGAACCTGTCGCTCCCGTTGGACCTGTTGAACCCGTTGAACCCGTTGAACCTGTTGAACCTGTTGGACCTGTTTCTCCTGTTATTCCTGTCGCTCCCGTTGGACCTGTTGAACCCGTTGCTCCTGTTATTCCCGTCGCTCCTGTTATTCCTGTCGCTCCTGTTGGACCCGTTGCTCCCGTTGGACCTGTGTCGCCTGTCGCTCCCGTTGGGCCTGTTGAACCTATCGCTCCTGTTGGGCCTGTTGAACCTGTCGCTCCCGTTGGACCTGTTGAACCCGTTGAACCTGTTGAACCTGTTGAACCTGTCGCTCCCGTTGGACCTGTTGAACCTGTCGCTCCCGTTGGACCTGTTGAACCCGTTGAACCTGTTGAACCTGTCGCTCCCGTTGGACCTGTTGAACCCGTTGAACCTGTTGAACCTGTTGAACCTGTTGGACCTGTTGAACCTGTCGCTCCTGTTGGGCCTGTTTCTCCTGTTTCTCCTGTTGCCCCCGTCGGACCTGTATCGCCTGTTTCTCCTGTTGCCCCCGTCGGACCTGTTGGACCAACTTTAGGCACTGTCCCATCGCAACTAAAACAGCATGAATCAACATGTACACCATTTTGATTATTACACCCACAATATCCATTTACGTTATTGCTCCATGAAGACATGTTGATCACTTCCTTTACATTCGATCTTTTTAGCGCAATCACCGACTTAAAAAACACCTATCTAAATAACAAAGAAATACTTTGCCTAGTCGGGGATAAAACACAGATTTCCTCCATACATTCTAGTAATTATTACATGCGATTCACTCTCCTTTTGCTTGTACTTTCGCCTTATCTCCACAGACTATTAACAATACACATTACACTATCGTACACAGCCACTTTCCCATTTAAACTTTCCACATTCGCCAATATTTTTAGTAAAGAGGCTTATTCTTCATAAATAGCGACTATAATATATAAAAATCCGTATAATTCGTTATTTTTCGTCAAAATTTTAAAAATATATTGACACTTAAAATACCCTCATAGTATGATTTGGGTGTTGTAATTGATAACCATTTTCACTTATGGTACTAGTTACAAAAAACACTTAATTTGGGGGCAGAAGATGAAGAAAATTCTCGGTATTTTCATAGTAGTTCTTCTATTCGCTGTTGGATGCGGACAGCAAAAAGAGGAGAAAAAAGAAATAAAAGCGGACAATAAAAATCAAGCTATAACAATTAAACACGCTGAAGGGGAAACGAAGTTAGATAAACCAGCAAAAAAAGTAGTTGTACTTGAGTGGGTATATTCTGAAGACTTATTAGCACTTGGTGTTCAGCCAGTAGGGATGGCAGACATTAAGAATTATAATAAATGGGTAAATACAAAAACAAAACCGAGTAAAGATGTTGTAGATGTAGGGACACGTCAACAACCAAACTTAGAAGAAATTAGCCGTTTAAAACCAGACTTAATTATTACAGCTTCATTCCGTGGTAAAGCAATTAAAAATGAATTAGAGCAAATTGCACCAACAGTTATGTTTGATCCATCAACAAGCAATAACGATCACTTTGCTGAAATGACAGAAACATTTAAACAAATTGCAAAAGCAGTTGGAAAAGAAGAAGAAGGTAAAAAAGTATTAGCTGATATGGATAAAGCATTCGCTGATGCAAAAGCAAAAATTGAGAAAGCAGACTTAAAAGATAAAAACATCGCAATGGCACAAGCATTTACTGCTAAAAACGTACCAACATTCCGTATCTTAACTGACAATTCTTTAGCTTTACAAGTTACAAAAAAATTAGGTTTAACAAATACTTTTGAAGCAGGAAAATCTGAGCCAGATGGTTTCAAACAAACAACTGTAGAATCATTACAAAGTGTACAAGATTCAAACTTCATTTACATTGTAGCGGATGAAGATAACATTTTTGACACGCAACTAAAAGGCAACCCTGCTTGGGAAGAATTAAAGTTCAAAAAAGAAAACAAAATGTATAAATTAAAAGGCGATACTTGGATTTTCGGTGGTCCTGAGTCTGCAACATCTTTAGCAACACAAGTAGCAGATGTAATGACAGCAAAGAAGTGATTACACGATGAATAGCTTACAACACACACTTCGAGCAAGTCTTGTATTCGGAGGAGGAGCAGCTCTCTTGCTCCTCCTTTTCTTTATTCATATCGGACAAGGTCAAGCAAACATTTCCTATAGTATGATTATTGATGCTCTTATCTCACCGAACCAATCACTAGAACATCAAACTTTAATCATGCTTCGATTACCTAGAGCTGTAATTGCCATTTTAGCTGGAGGCGCTCTTGCTGCATCAGGGGTTATTTTACAAACGTTAACGAAAAATCCACTTGCTGAATCCAGTACAATGGGTATTCACTCTGGCGCATATTTCTTTCTAGTAGCGGCTACAATTTTCTTACCGAAAGGTTTACAAATTAATTCTCTTCTGTTCACATTTATCGGCGGTGCTATTACTGCTTTATTTGTATACCGTATTTCTGGTGGAAAAAAGGGAACCCCACTTAGAATGGCATTAGCTGGTATGGTCGTTACATTAATGCTCTCTGCCTTTACCGGAACGATGCAGCTTTTCTATGAAAATGAAACAGCTGGTTTATTTTTATGGGGAGCTGGCTCTCTTATTCAAAATAACTGGGATGGCGTTCAATTTGCTTTTCCATTTATCATTATTTCTTTCCTAGTTTTACTATTTATGTCTCGTAAACTCAACATTCTCTTACTTGGTGATGATGTTGCTGTTTCTCTTGGTGAAAAAACAGCAGTAACACGTCTTATCGCCTTCATTGCTGCAATCTTTTTAACAGCAGTAATTGTTACTGTTGTTGGACCAATTGGATTTGTCGGCTTAGTTGCGCCTCATTTAATGCGCCTTATCGGATACCGTCAACACTTTACTCTTCTTCTCTCTTCTTTCTTATGGGGGGCAGTATTATTACTTGGAGCAGATGTTGTCGGTAGATTAATAGATCCAACCGGTGCAGAACTTCCTGTTGGGGCAGTCACAGCAATGATTGGATCTCCTTGGCTTATTTACTTAGTGTACCGAATGATGAAGTCGAAACAATATATGAATGATAACGGTGCGAATGCAGCTGGAGCTAGTTCCCGCTATTACTCTTATAAAAAGGTAATCATTATATCTATCACACTTTGCATTGTGACGATTGCTCTTGGTGTTACAATCGGTAGTAACGCTTATATCGAAAGTATTACAAATGTTATATCAGGTCAATTAACACTATTTGACAAAAACATGATGATGAATCTTCGTTTACCAAGAATGCTCGTTGCTGCTATTGCTGGCGCATGCCTTGCAATAAGTGGGCTTGTTTTCCAAGGCATATTACGAAATCCACTTGCCGATCCTTCTATTATTGGTATTTCATCGGGAGCTGGTGTTGGTGCTTTAACTATTATGTATGTCTTTCCTGCACTTCCTGGTTTCTTTCTACCAATTGGTGCATTTATCGGCGGACTACTTGCAGTAGGAATTGTCCTCTTCTTTTCATGGAAATCAGGATTTAGCCCAACAGCCCTTGCTTTAATAGGAATTGGTATTTCTGCACTTGGCTCGGCAATTATTCAAATCTTTATCGTTAGAGCCAATTTGAATGTTGCCGCTGCCTTAACATGGTTATCTGGCAGTACGTATGCAAGAGGATGGAATCACTTAGAAAATATCATTCTATATCCATCTCTAATTCTTGTATTCATTATCTTTTTCTTAATAAAACAACTTGACGTTCTCGTACTTGGAGACGATTTAGCAACTGGACTTGGGCAACCAGTAAATAAAACACGTCTTGCTCTGATTGTGCTAGCGACACTACTTGCATCAGTAAATATCGCTGCTGTCGGTACAATTGCCTTTTTAGGTCTTGTCGCACCTCACTTAGCAAGAATTATTGTTGGTATGAATCATCAAAGACTATTCGTTTGTTCAGCACTATTTGGAGCAATCCTTCTTTCTGTTGCTGACTTACTTGGACGTACAATCGCATATCCGAAAGAAATTCCTTCTGGTCTTGTCGTTGCTGTACTTGGAGCACCTTATTTCTTATGGTTGATGAGGAAGAGTGGGAAGAAAGTTAATTAAAAAGGAGGCTTCGTTTTAGAAGCCTCCTTTTTATATACTAAATAAAGTGAAACTTTAATCAGTGGAGTTTTCTTCATCCCCACTGATTATTAACCCACACCAATCGGGCTTTTATGAGCAGTGGATCTCCCACCTAACTTCTTTGCTCCAGCCGAATCTTGAAGTGGGAATTTTACTGCAGGTGAATAGCGGGATAAATTACTCTGATCTCACTAATTTCACAGATTTAGTCCCTCCCATAAACTCATGATGTACAGTTAATGTGTTCTCCTCAAGTTTCAAATCAACCTTCTGTTTTCTTTCTCCCATTAAAAATACAAGCTCTATGGAAATAATCCCTTGGTGCACACTTAATATTTGAAAGTCTCCTATAGTAGTCCCTTTCCCAAAAATATTATGTTCCATAAATTCTCCGCCTGTTTTCTCACTATTAATAGATTCTATTTCCAACCCAACTGGCCTGTCTGTACTTTCTGATGACATCCAAGACCCCTTTAACTTTCCAATATCAGCCTCTTTTTTCTTTTCATTTTTTAACTCTTCCTCTTTTTTCTTGACTTCTGCTTGTTGAGTTAGTAAGCCATCGATTTGCTTATTCAGCTCTTGTGCCCGTTGATTTTCCGAAATAAATTGTTGATTTTGACCAGTATCGTTAAAAATTTTATTTACTATCCCTTTAGCCTCTTCATACTTTTTATCATTCTTTAACTTCTCTGCCTTTTCCAATTGACCTATATATTGACCTTTTAACTCTTTATGCTCTATAAGCAAATCTTTTTGTTCTTTCGCTTGATTTTGAAGGATTGCGGAACCATCTTTCATCTTTTCTACTTCTTGAAACAAACCTATTGCTTGTTCTATATTTCCACTCGATTTCTCTTTTATCGAACTTATCATCTTAGTAGTTTGGCCTTTTAATACCTTTGCTTCTTTATCATCCTTTTTCTCTTCTAATGCTAGCTCAAATGATGCTACTGCCGTGTCATATTCTTTACTCGCTAACGCCAATTTCCCTTGATCCATTGCTTTTTTATAGGCTTCATTGCTACATCCTACCATTAAAAATAAAATTATGATTCCTAAAATCAATCTTTTCATCATATCCCCCTAAATTAATATAATTCTATATACACTCAATAGTATCATAAAATTTATATATAAAATTTTAAATACCATCATTAAAACATAAAGGGAACTTGTCATTTCTTCTCGAACTTAATCTATAAACATAAGTAGAGGGGGATAACAATAATGTACCAAACTATTGAAGGCTTTTTACAATCATGGACATACGAAGCAGAGTCTACTGAGAAAATGCTTGATTCATTAACCGATGCATCTTTATCACAAGAAATTGCACCTGAACATTGGACTTTAGGAAGAGTCGCTTGGCATATCGTGACGGCAATTCCTGTTATACTATCTGGCACAGGGCTAAAGTTTGAAGGAGAAACGAAAGATTATCCTGTTCCAACTTCTGCAAAAACAATTGCAGATGAGTACCGTAAAGTGAACGCGGCTTTTGTTGAAACACTTCAAAGTAAATGGACTGATAAAGACTTAGCTACTATTAACGACTTCTTTGGTCGCCCTATGCCGAATTCCATATTTTTAATGACACTTATTAATCATCAAAATCACCATCGCGGGCAAATGACGGTTTTAATGCGACAAGCCGGCTTAACAGTTCCTGGTGTGTACGGCCCCGCAAAAGAAGAGTGGGCTGTGGCTGGAATGGAAACTCCTAAAATGTAACGACAAAAAAGACAAGGTGTTTACACATCTTGTCTTTTTCTGTAACTTGTTTCATGTGAAACTATTTTTTAAAATGGTTGTTTTATGGAATATATAGGTTAAAATGAATACATATAATGAATACATATTACGAAGAGGAGTAACCAAATTGAATACAAAAAATAAAAAAATAGCTATGGGAACTATTTTACTAACTTCCCTTATTGGAGTTATTAGTGTATCTCTTTATTTCACCTATTATGGTACCCCTTGGGGAAAACAAGCAGCAATTACGGACTCAAAAGAATATATTACAAAATATTTTAATCTAGATGCAGAAGTCAAAAATACTTCTTACGATGCTAAAATGAATAGCTATGCCATCTCCTTTGAGACAAGTAGAGACGGAGATTTTACTATCGAATATAAAAGTCCTAATAACTTTAATATCTCTCCAGGAGTTCAAGAGTATTTAAGCAAACACTCCAAATTTACAGAGTAGTAACGAAGCATACATATACAAAAAAGAGTTAGTGTAACCCAACTCTTTTTTCTTATTCTTGTCATACAGTTATATCTTCCTTCTCTATATTTTTAATTCCGTAATATGCAATCACAGCTCCAATTGCTGCGAGTGCTAGTTGAAGGGGAAATAAAGTTGCTGTAGGAAACGCTGGGTTGCTATTCATTGCAATTGCTACAACGATAAGAGATGAAACAATTGTAGTTGGCACTGAACGTTTACGCATTCCAAAATATAATGGGATTAAACTCATTCCCGCAGTTGCAATAGCTAAAGGAACCAGTTTTATTCCTTCTTGCACCAATTGATCTACTGTGAATGAATGAGGAAGAATTGAAAAATAACTATCTATCCCAAAGAAAATTCCTACTACTAAAATGTTAGATACAATAACTGTTATAAATGTTACTATCGCTGTAATAGCCAACTTACTAGCCATCATTTTCTTTCGGTTAATAGGATAAGAAAACATAAGTAGTATTGTTTTATTTTTATATTCGCCAATTATTAACCTTGCGATTAACACACTACCAAAAATAATAAACGTTGCTCTTACTACTGTACTAGCCATTAGCAAAATCATCTGCGGATCTCTTATTTCTGAATCTCCTTCTATTTGTGCAATGAAACTAACAAAGATTAATAATGCCAGTATAATGATATTTGCAATAACTGCTCCCCTCACATACCATCCAAACTTAAACTTCTTCAATTCTAGCTTCATAAGACGTAGCATGATAGTCCTCCTTTCATTTAAACTTTAATCAATATAAATTACCCCTGTTTTACTTAAAATCTTCACTTCGTTTTTTGCATCACCAATAGTTCCTTCTTTTATCTTTTCTGTATTTTTATCTTTCTTAAGTCCTTTTAAATCCACTATTACGTCAGCCGAATTACTTTTAGCCATAAGCTTCAATGATGCAGGGACACCTTTATACCGTACGCCAATATCACCTGATTTTGTTTCTATAAATAATGATTTTCCTTCTGTCATATCTTTCAGTAATACCTCCCCAGATGTTGAAGTGATGTTCATATTTGAGTTACTTACATTTGTTATATAGTTATCACCAGTCGTAGACTTTATATTTAATTCTTGTACTGAACTATCTTTTACAACTAACTCTCCACTTTGCGATATGAATTCACCTTTCTCGGCTGATAGTCCTACAATCATTCCATCCCCAGATTTGCCTTTCGTCACGATACTTTTTACTACTATATCTCTTATTTTCACATCACCTGATTTATTATTTAATACAATTTTATCTATTTCTTTCTTCGGAATAGCTATACATATACTATTCTTCTTCCTAAATGTAAAACCATTAAAAAATTTGTTCGCCTCTTGTTTTTGCTTAACCATAATTTTATTTTCATCATTTTCTATTTTGACGGGATCTATCTCTTTATCTGCTTGTTCACCTTGAGCGGAAATTACTATTTTATTAGCGTCTGTACTTTTAAATTCAAGATTCCAGTTTTCATTATCTACTTCTATTTCTTTTATATTATTTATCTCAAAAGACTTTTCTTTCTTAAAACCTTCCCCCTGAAACACCTTAAAACCAAAAACCGCACTAGCAATTGTAATGAATAATATTGCAATTACTATTATCTTTTTCACCATTCATACCCCAGTTCGTTGTTGTTTTAAGCTTGCTTCACACCACATCAATCTTATCGATTTTACGAAACGATAAATAACTAATGAAAATCCCTAATAAACAGAGCACGATTGGGATAGCTATAAAATCAAACATACTTACTTGATCGTTTCCAGGACCAACGTTACCACTAATCAGCATACCAATTATTACTGCCGAAGTAATCGTTGTCGGTGTCGATTTCTTTCTCATTCCAAAAAATAAAGGAATTAAACTTATACCAGATATCATAAATGCACTTATAAAAGTATCTGGAACGATAGCTATTATTTCACCTATCGTAGCTGGCGTTTCAATCAGTCCCATCATTGGACTCACAAAATATACGAGTAAACTAATAATAAAAGTAGCGATAATGGTGCTCACAAAACAAAAACAAAAAACAATTGTTAATTTCGCCCTCATTAGCATTTTCCTTTGCAGCGGGTACATAAACGATAATTGCATCGTTTTGTTCTTATACTCATCAATTACTAAACGTGATAAAATGACCGAACTAAAAATAATGAATGTTATCCTAATAAAAATATTTGCTGCAGCCATGTTCTGTGTGAAGTCAGAGAAGAGCATGTCTTCCTCGGCTTTCATTCCCAATGCCATAAGGCTTACTGCAGCGAAAATTGCTATAATACAAATTGCTACACTTTTAAAGTAACGAGATAATTTATGTTTCTTCCATTCGAGCTTCATTAATTTAAACATATAAATTACGCCTCCATTCTTTATATACCTGTCTCTACGCTGCTAACATTCTAATTCCAGCAGTAACGAAGCTTAACATTCCTATCACTAGTACAATGAACAACCATTTCCGCTCTGGTTTTCTATAATATAAAATTCCACTTATTAGCATTACGATAAATCCACTTACCAGGTTCAGCCACAGTCCATTAAGCATGAATACCTTCTCCATCCATTACATTTAAGAAATATTCTTCTAAGGAACTATGTTTCTTATTAATACTTTCAATTTCCACATCGTTCATAATAAGTGCTTTTGAAATGGCCTGCTGAGACGCTGACGTATCATACACACGAATCATGGTTCCACTCATTATTTTGTAGTTTTTTATACCAAGTTTATCTTCTAAAATATAAGCTGCACGTTTCACATCAGGAACAGTAATTTCAATATACTCTGTTTGTTTTCCGTTAATACTCTTCATTGAAACTTCTTTTATTAGTTTTCCATTTTGAATCACACCAATTGTATCGGCCATTAGTTCCATCTCACCTAAAATATGACTAGAAACTAATAATGTAATGCCATATTCTTTGCAGAGCATTTTAAATAAGTCTCGTAACTCTTTAATACCAATTGGATCTAAACCGTTAATTGGTTCATCTAAAATGAGCAATTCTGGCTTTGTAACGATTGCCCTTGCAATACCGAGTCGTTGTTTCATTCCTAATGAAAAATCTTTTACTTTTTTATTATCTACCCCTTGTAGTTTCACTAAATGTAAAGCATGGTCAATTGCATTTTTATCGTAGTAGCCCATGTATTCACAATGTAGGTCTAAGTTTTCTTTCGCCGTTAATTTATCATAAAAGATTGGGTATTCAATAATTGTCCCCATTCTTTTTAATACTTCATAAGATGTATCTGTTAATTTCTCACCGAAGATTTCAATATCACCACTCGTCGGTTTTATTAAATTTGTAATCATTTTCATAATCGTTGTTTTACCAGCACCGTTTGGTCCTAAAAAACCGTAAATTTCTCCTTTTTTCACATGCATGTTAACACCGGAAATAACTTCTTTCCCTTTAAACACTTTCGTTAACTGGTTTGTTTTTAATATATATGTCATGTTACTTTCCCCTTTCGCAATACTCTATATTTCTATAATAGACAACGGAAATCTCTTTTTTCTTACCCGTTTCTTACAAATTCCTTACGCTGAAAAAAAGCTTGTAGAATCTACTGCTCTACAAGCTAAAACTGTATCTTTGTTAATGCAATTGTAAAAATTGTTTTTTCATACGGTTTACTAGAAAGATGAATTTTTCCGTCCATCGCTTCCACAAGCCGTTTCGTAATCGTTAATCCTAGACCGCTTCCTTGGTACAATCTATTTCTTGAATCTTCAAGTGTGTACATACGCTCAAACACTTTATCAATATGAGATTCATCAATCCCTTTTCCTTTATCCCATACATCTATATACACGCCCGTGTCATCATCTCTTAACGTCATACCGAGTGCCTTTCCATCGTCTCCATATGTAATTGCATTTGATATTAAATTATTCAATACCCTACCTAATACTTCTACATTTCCAAGTGCATATATATTTCTTTCTGGTATATCAATATGAACCTGAAAACCTTTCGTCGTCACTAAATCATAAAATGATAAAATCTTCTCGCGGCAAACTTCATTCATATTTACTTTTGTCATTTCAATTGCTTTGTCACCAGATTCTAATTTCGCTAAATCAAAAAACTTATGAATTAATTCCATCACTTCTAGTGTTTTCGTATGCACTTTCTCAAGTAATATTTGTTGTTCTTCTTTATTTATCGTTTTATCCTTATTTAACATTTCTGTATATCCAAGAATAACTGTTAGTGGTGTTTTCAAGTCATGCGAAATATTTGAAAGCATTTTTCTCATCGAAATTTCTACTTTTGCATGATCTGCATTCGTTTTCTGTTTTGCATCTAATAATTGATTAATTGCCACTAATAATTTTTGCAATTCTAGATCATCTGTCATAACGAGTAACGTCTCGCCTGTTTTTTCATTTACAATACTTTCTAACTTTTCATATGTGTATCGTAAATTTTTACTACTATTTTTTCTCATTTTATATTGCATATAAATAACACATAACAATATAAAAATAATACCTATTAACAAATTGATCATATTACATCACTTCCAGCTTATAGCCGATGCCCCATAGCGTTTTAATATATTCTGGATTAGATGGATCACTTTCGATTTTCTCACGCAATCTTCTCATATGAACATTAATAACGTTATCGTCACCGTAATACTCTTCATTCCAAACTAACGTATATATTTGCGCTTTCGTAAATACACGATTTTGGTTCTTTACAAATAGCTTTAAAATCTCAAATTCTTTTAAAGTAAGTTTGAGAGGCTTCCCGTTTTTTTCTACAGTAAAATTAATTGGATCAATTGTTAAATCACCAATTTGAATCATTTTTTCTATTGTTTCTGTAGCCGAGTATTTCGTAGACCTCCGAATACCTGCTTTTACACGTGCAGCCAATTCAATCATAGAAAATGGCTTACAAATGTAATCATCTGCTCCAAGTCCTAATCCAACAGCTTTATCAACATCTGTATCTTTTGCCGACATCATTAAAATCGGAACTGCACTTTTTTCTCGAATGATTCGTACAACCTCTAAGCCATCTAGCTTTGGCATCATAATGTCAAGGATAATCAAATCAAATGAACCTTTTAAATATGTGTTCACGCCTTCTGCTCCATCAGACGCAATCGTAACTTGAAAGCCTTCCTTTATTAAATACTTTTCCACCATCTCTTGAATTGAGATATCATCTTCAACTAATAAAATATGATGTGACATATGTCTATCCCCTTTTTACAAACGTTAACAATCCAATTGTATCGTAACTACTACAGACTGGAAACAATTATATGAATTTTCAAACCAACTTCCCTTCCTTCCTTAACAATGATATGATGAAATTCACTACGATTGTTCATAATTAACTTTATATAAAGGAGACTTATCATGTCAGAAAACAAAAAAGTAAGCTTAGCTGATTTAATGCGTGAACAACTTGCTAAGAAAAAGCAAGGAAATGGAAATGGTCAAAATGCAAAAAATCAAAGCCAAGAAACAAAAAAATTACAAAACCAACAAACAAAGAAAACAAACAACCAACGTAGACGTACAGGTGTATAAATGAACGGACAAAAACGTTCTAATATCGCCCCCGGTCTTGAAGTTGATATTGTATTAAAACAAGATCAACGAACAGGCAAATTAACACGTGGAATTGTAAAAGATATTTTAACAAACTCCCCTTCCCATCCGCATGGCATTAAAGTGCGATTGCAGGACGGGCAAGTCGGTAGAGTACAAAATATCGTTCAATAAGAAAAGGAGCTCAAGTAAACTCGAGCTCCTTTTCTTTATTAACCTTTAATTTTCTCGATGAAAACTACTTTTAAGTAGTCTCCTTCTTTAAATTGATCAATGGTACGGAAATCTTCTGGTAAAGAATGTTCTTCTAACATTTTATATTTGCCATTCATTTCTTTAAAGGCTGTATCGATAAAGCCTTTAAACTTTTTCATATCGAATGCGCTACAGTTTGTAGAAGCAACGATAATACCGTTATTTTCTGTAATAGCAATTGTTTCTTTTAATAAATTTTTATAATCTTTTGCTGCACTAAATGTATATTTTTTTGAGCGTGCAAAGCTTGGAGGATCAAGTACGACCATATCAAATTTCATTTTTTTCTTCGCTGCATATTTGAAGTAAAGAAATACATCTTCTACAATAATATCTTGCGCTTCATAATCAACTTCATTTACACTAAACTGCTCAATCGTTTTACTTAAACTACGATTTGCAAGGTCAACACTCGTCGTTTTACTCGCTCCGCCAAGAGCTGCAAATACAGAGAAAGCACCTGTATAAGAGAACATATTTAACACTGTTCTTCCTTTTGCATATTTATCACGAATTTGTTTTCGAACGTTACGTTGATCTAAAAATACCCCAACCATTGCCCCATCATTTAAATAAACCGCAAAGTTTACACCGTTCTCTTTTACGATAAGTGGGAACTCGCCGCGCTCTCCTGCTACGAAATCATCACCCTCAATATATTTCCCTTTCGTATCAAAACGCTTTTTCTCATAAATACCTTTAAAGTTTGCTACTTTTTGAAGAGCGGCTATAATCTCATCTCTGAAAGTATAAATCCCTTCACTATACCAACTTACTACGTAGTAGCCATCATAATAATCGATAATTAGTCCTCCAAGACCATCACCTTCACCATTCACCACACGGAATGCTGTCGTATCACTTGATTTGTAAAATTGCTTTCGTTTATGTAAGGCAGATTTGATTTTACTTTCAAAGAAAGATTGATTAATTTGTTCACTCTCTTTTCTCGTTAAAATCCAGCCGTATCCTTTATTTTGTTTTCCATAATAGCCTTTTCCGATAAATTGGTTCTTCTCATCTACTACTTTAATGATTGTTCCTTCTTCCTGAACATCATTTAAATTTTGAATCGCATCTTTTAAAATAAGCGGATATCCACTTTTAATTTCTTTTATAAATTTCGGTTTTATTTTTACAGTTACTTCTGATCGCATATAATAACTTCCTTTCCATTTGCATGCTTTCTCTACAGGAAGCATTTGAAAAACGAGCCTGAAAAAACAGCCTCATTTCACTATACCATATTATTGCTTTGCTAGTACAACTCGCTCATTCTCTCGCTTAACTGCCACATATTTACTACATTTTGAACTGGAAATCTTACTGTCCAATATAATATAAAAAACTTTTATATTTCATATTTAGCATTGACAATGATAATGATTTTCATTATCATTTAATGTATATGAGTTCTCGAAAATAAAGGCTATATTTATAGGAGGAATAAACATGATTATCGTTACAAATACAGCTAAAATTACAAAGGGAAATGGACATAAATTAATTGAGCGTTTTAATAAAGTAGGTAAAGTTGAAACGATGCCAGGCTTTTTAGGTCTAGAAGTTCTTTTAACGCAAAATACAGTTGATTATGATGAAGTAACAATTAGCACTCGCTGGAATGCAAAAGAAGATTTCCAAGGTTGGACAAAGAGCGCTGCATTTAAAGATGCTCACTCACATCAAGGCGGAATGCCAGAATATATTCTTGATAATAAAATTGCTTACTATGATGTAAAAGTTGTACGTATGCCAATGGCTGCAGCACAGTAAAAACAGTCCTTTTTTAAAGTATAGAATATGAGAAGCGTTATCTATCACTTCTCATATTCTATACTTTTTTCTTTAATTTCTTTTTATTAATTTTGCGTGTACAACTAGCCTTCCAGCCTCTGGATCAAGCGCATAGTCACAAGTAGAAAGTGTTACGATTTCATCATTAGCCGTCAATTCCGTATCCGTTTTGTACAGTGATTTTTCTTGAATTTCCTTTAAGAACGATGTATATGCTGCATCATTTTCAAAATCCGTTTCAATGTAATAAAAGTCCGTTGTTGTCGTGTATACTGAAAAAACTTCCACGTCGTATCCTTCAAATAATGTATCGTAATATAATTTACGATGAGACATAAAAAAGTCTTCATCCAACATCTTTTTTAAACTACCAAACATAGAACCGTCTTTCATACGATGGCCATATAAAATCGTATTTCGATTTTGAGATTTCACATCATTACGATGGTCCATAAAAATGCTTCCCGCTCTCATATCTTCACCTTTATAATTACGAAATAAATAGTAATCATTATCTTTTGCTTGAACGATTGGATAATTAATTTGTGTATCATCCATCGTAATCCATCCGACTATCTCTGGATTAATTTTCTGGAGATCCTGAAACTGTTTACGTACCTCTCCATCTTCTGATTTTTCTTCCATTGGACTTCTTTTATAAATATGTTGTGCCTCAGCCATTACTTTACGATTTTCATAATAATCCATGAAAATCCCGCCCAACTCATACATTGAATAGAAAAAGATTCCTAAAAACACAATTGTAAGTATGCGTTGAAAAAAAGAATTCTTTTTCCGTCCTTTCTTACTATTCAAATTATCACCTCAAAACGGATTATGCTCAGCGTTTAGATTCCCATAGGTACCATGTACAATCCGGTATCTTCATCCTGCTTTACAATGACATCTACACCATATATTGCTTTAACCATTTCTTCTGTTATTACATCATTAGGATTACCTTTCGTAATGATTTCTCCATCTTTCATAACGATAATATGGTCGCTATAACGAATGGCTTGATTAATATCATGTAATACCATTACAATCGTTAGTCCATGCACTTCATTTAACTCTTTCACTAACTCTAATATTTCTAGCTGATAGTAAATATCTAAATATGTGGTCGGCTCATCTAAGAAGAGCATTGGTGTATTTTGAGCTAATGTCATTGCGATCCAAACTCGCTGCCTCTCTCCACCAGATAAAGCATAAATTGGCTTATCACGCTTACTTTGTAAATTCGTACATACTAGCGCACGCTCAATCGCTTCTCTATCTTCATCTGTTTGCGGAGAGAATATATTTTTATATGGCATACGCCCGAAGCTTATTAGCTTTTCCACTGTAATATCTGCTGGAGCCTCATTTTGTTGATGGACAACCGCTAGTTTTCTAGCAAACTCTTTCGGTTTATATTCACTAATCGCTTTCCCATCAAGTATTACTTCTCCACTGCTAGGAGCGTGGTTTCTAGACATGACACTAAGTAATGTTGATTTCCCACATCCATTCGGTCCAATGATTGTTGTAATTTTCCCAATTTCTATTTCACTACTAACAGACTTTAATCGATTTGTTACGTTATCGTATGAAAAGGTTACATTTTTAATTTCCATGAACTTTATCACTCTTTCTAAGCAAGAATATTAAGAATGGACCACCAATAACCGCCATAATTGTTGCTGCTGGAATTTCGTTAGGTGGCACAATTAACCTTCCAATCGTATCTGCCGTCAAAATTAATAACGCCCCTGCAAGAGCAGAAAATGGAATTAATACTTTATGGTCTGAACCGACTAATTGTCTTGAAATATGCGGAACTAGTAATCCTACAAAAGCAATAACACCTGCAATCGCTGTTGATACTGCCGCTAAGAGTACTGCAATGGCAGAAATAATAAGACGAACTCTCGTCACGTGCAAGCCTAAGTTTTTCGCAGTCTTATCTTGTAGCGATAATAAGTTACACCAAGCTCCTACGAACAGAGCAAGAATAAGACCAATCGTTCCATAAGTCACCATTATTTCTACATCGCCCCACGTCTTCATTGTTATGTTAGAAGTCGTCGTTTGCTTAATACTCTTAATAAAATATCCACAAATCGTAACGAATGATTCATTTAATCCAGTAAACATTGCATTAATGGCAATACCAATTAAAATAATGCGAAGCGGGCTTAATCCTGATTTCCATGAAAACGAATAAACGAGATAACATGCAAGCGCACCACCTAAAAAGGCGAATACGGGTGTCCAGAAAAAGAATTGCGGGAACAACGTAATAATAACGAGTGTCATAAAACTTGCTCCTGAAGATATACCGATTACCCCAGCATCAGCGAGTGGGTTTTTCATAACAGCTTGAAAAAGCACACCTGAAACAGCGAGAGCCGCTCCAGTGAACAACGCAATAATAATACGCGGAAAACGTAAATCTTTAATGACTTCAACATCTTCATTTCCACCTGTAAATATCCCTTGTACAAGTTCAACAATACCTACTTCTAAACTACCTTTCATCGCTGACAATGATGTCATAACAATAAGCAATGCAGTAACAATGAGGAAACTCCAAGTTTTTTTATTCATTCTACTCTTCCTTTATATTAAAATGCATCACGGATACATCATTTTTTTCAATTCATCTAATGCTTCAATTGCTGCTAAATTACCTGTCGTTCCAAATAAATGCTCTTCTAAATCGTAAACACGGTTATTTTTAACCGCAGCAAAGTGTTTCCAAATATCATTTGTTTTAAATTCTTTATCAAACATTTTTACAACTTCATCAGGCATACCATGAGCTGCTCGTAAAATAATATCTGGATCAGCTTTCTTTAAATACTCTGTATTAGAAGCTAAATATTCTACTTGTTCACCTTGCACAATATTTTTACCACCTAGTTGTTTCACTAAATCTCCAATATAAGAATGCTCTGTTGCTACTAAATAACTTCCTGGCACACCTAATAAAATAAGCACTGTCGGTTCTTTCTTTCCTTTTACTTCTTTTTGAATGCTAGCAACCTTTTTATCTAATTTAGTTACTACTGCTTCGGCCTGTTTTTCACGCCCATATTTCTTACCTAAATCGCTAATAGAACTTTGCATATTTTTCAAACTCGTTAAATCTAAAAAGTTTGCTTTCATACCCACACCATCAAAAACTGGCTTTAATTCATATTCAAGTGTTGTCACAGATAACACTTCTGAAGGCTTTAATGACTTTACCTTTTCCATATCTGGACTCATTGGATTCCCAATTTCAGGTAAACCTTTATATCGCTTCGGTAAAGTTTTAGAACTTGTTGGAACGCCGACTAAATCTACTTCTAACGCATCCATAATTTCAGTAACAGCCACTGTTGTTGCAACGACGCGCTCTTTACTTTCACTCTTTACCTGCTTTGCTGATTCTTTTTTTGGTGATGAGCACCCGGCTATACTCATTAACAAAATGATAGCCATTAGTACACTTGCAATTTTCTTCACTCTCAATCACCACTCCTTTCCATACAATATGAAACAAGTCTTGATGCACGCGAACATGCATCAAGACTCCAAAAATTACAATCTACCTGCTCTATATTTACGAACTAGTAAAGCAAGTGAACCTAGCAGTAACACCATGTATAAACCAAGTTGTGCTGTATCTGCAGTTTTTGAGTTTTTCTCTTTTTTCGAATCATTTTTTGTATCTTCTTTTTTCTTGTGACCATCTGCATTTCGATTAAAATTAGGAGTACCTACTGTTTTTACATTATCTACTTTCGGTGTAGTCACTGGATTTTTCGGTTCATTTTTCGGTTCCTCTTTAATAGTTCCTAACGCGCCGATATTATTTGTATCAAATTGAATTTGTACATCGTAGAAATGATGGTAGTTCATCTCATCGATGTCTACCTTTACTTTTGCGTTTAATTTTTTAAATAGATCTTCTACTTCAAACTGTACTACTCGCGTATTTGCATTTTTATCTTCGCTTACTACTTTCGCATCAGCGAATAGTTCATTGTTTTCCGCTTGGAATTTCGTAATCCACGCACTATTTTTCAGCGTCATCTCAATATATTTTTTACCATCTTTTACGATTAATTTCGCTGGATTTACAACATAGTCATGCATCTTTGAAATCTCATCTGTTTTATCTTTTAATACTTTAAATGTAATATCATATTGGCCATCTACTAAATTTTTCGAATCAACTATTACTCTCGGTTTATTATTTTCATCTTGGTTGTTGTTTCCGCCTTGGTTGTTGTTTCCGCCTTGGTTGTCGTTTCCGCCTTGGCTATCTAACGGCTTAATGCTACCTTTATCAAATGCAAATTGAATATCGTAAAAATGGTGATAATTCATTGAATCGATATCTACTTTTACTTTTGCATTTAACTTTTTTGATAAATCTGGTACTTCTACTTCCACTACGCGTGTATCAGCTTTTTTATCTTCACTTATTACATGTGCATCAACAAACGAACCATTTTTCTCAAATTCAAATTTTGTAATCCAAGAACTGTTCGTTAACGTAAATGATACATACTTCTTACCATCTTTTACTTTTAGCACACCTGGACTTTTTGTATATGTGTTCATCATTGAAATTTCGTCTGTTTGATCTTTTAATGCTTTGAAATTGATGCTGTATTCACCATCTTTAATTGTTTCAGCATCTGGTTTTTCTACTTCTGGTTTTTCTACTTCCGGTTTTTCTACTTCCGGTTTTTCTGCTTCTGGTTTTTCTACTTCCGGTTTTTCTACTTCTGGTTTTTCTGCTTCTGGTTTTTCTACTTCTGGTTGTTTCTCTTCATTTTTAATTTGTTCAAGTTTATCTTGTTCAAATAAAAGTTGTACATCATGCGTTTGCTTATAATTTCTTGATGCCATTTCGATAAATACTTTTGTATTTAGTTTTTTAGATAAATCGTTTACTTCAAACTCTACTACTCTTGTATCTTTTTCCGTATCCTCACTTACTACTTTTGCATCAACAAATGTGCCATCTTTTTCCGTTTGAAAATTTTTAATTAATGAGCTACTTTTTAATGTTACAATTGCTTTTTTCTTACCGTTTTCTACTTTTAATACTCCTGGATTTATCATGTAAGTATTCATCTTAGATTCTTCATCTGTTTGATCTTTTAACACTTTAAATGGAATGCTGTACGCACCATCTGTAATTGTGTTAGAATTTGGTTGTTGATCTGGGTCAGGCTTTTGGTCGGGCTTCTGACTTGGATCCGGTTTTTCATTTGGATCTGGCTTATTAGCTGGGTCCTCTTTTTCATTTGGTTGTTCCACATGAATTGGTGTAATACTATTTTGATCAAATGCAATACGAACGTCGTACTCATGATGATAATTTAAAAAATCAATATCTACTTTTACTTTTGCATTTAATACCTTCTCTACATCTTCTACATCAAATTCTACTACTTTTGTATCTTTTTCTTTATCTTCACTAATTACATTTGTCGCAACTAGCTTACCTGCTTTTTCTGTTTCAAACTTCGTAATCCATGAACTATTAGTTAATGTAAAGGATACTTTCTTTTTCCCATCCTTCACTTTTAAAGTTCCCGGACTTACTGAATATTGATTCATCATCGATTCTTCATCTGATGTATCTTTTAAAACTTTGAAGCCAATTGAATATTCACCGTCAGCCAACTTGGTAGCTGCTTGAACTGCAAGTGGTTGTAATGTTGATACGAATGTAAATATCATTAAAAACATAGCAACAATAATTTTTGTATACCTGTTCAATGGAACGACTCTCCCTTTTGAAAATTATTTAATACTGCTCCCATCAAATACAAAGCGAATATCATACGAAGCATTATAATTAATAATTGGAATATTAATTTTCACCTTTCCATTTAGTTTTTTTGACAAGTCAGCAACTTCAAATTCTACTACTCTAGTATTATCTTTTTTGTTTTCACTTAACACGGTTGTTTCTACAAATTGACCATCTTTTTCTACTTGGAAACTTTTAATAGAAGCACTATCTTTCACTTTAAATGAAACGTATTGTTTTCCATTTTTAACTGTTAATGTTGCTGGGCTTTCAAAATAACTATTCATTCTAGACGATTCATCTTTATCGCCTTTCCATACAGTAAAAGCAATATTATATTTTCCATCAGCTAGTTTTGTAGCAGCCTTTGCATCTTGTAAACCTAGTGTTGCGATAAACGTAAATAAAACAGCAAATACGGCAATAATCATTTTAAATTGTTTAAACATATATTCATCACCCTTCAAAAGATTTATTTACTCAACTTCACTTTACGAATTAAGAAAGCACCTGAAATAAGAATTAACGCTGCAAACAATCCAATACGTGCTTCATCGCCTGTTTTTGGGTTATCTGTTTTTTCAGCTTTTCCATTTTCATTTTTTGTTTCTTTGTTCACTTCTTTAGCTGTTTCCTTACTCTCTACTTTTGTTTTCTCTTCTTTTACATGTGTATCTGTTTTCGCTTGATCATTATTTTTTTTTGTAGCAGCTACGCCGTTATCGCCACCTACAGCTTTTACATTTGCATCAAATGCAAAACGAATTGTGTAGTGGTGGTCATAGTTTGCATTTGGTACAACAACATGAATTTTTACAGCTGCCGGTTTAGATAAATCATCTACTTTAAACTCTACTGTTCTTTTATCTGCCGATTCATCTTTACTAACAACTTTCGCATCAACAAAATTCCCGTTCTCTGGTGCTTTAAATTCTGTAATCCAAGCACTATGATTCATCGGAACTTGTACTCTCATCTCACCGTTTTTCACTATTAATTTTGCCGGCTTTTCAAAATAGTCATTTGCCATTGAAGCTGAATCATTTTCCGCTTTTTGAATTACGTAATTAATATCGTAAGTACCATCAGCTAGTTTTGCTGATACATTCCCGTATGGCATTACAAGAAAAGCTAACATACATACGAACGTTATAATAAAAGCAGGTAATACAGAAACCTTTTTCATTTTTCTTGTTTCCTCCTTGGTTATCTTTCATTTCACTTTTTAAAAATGATAATTATTCTCAATTTATAAGAAAAAAATAATCTCTTCTAGCTATTATTTAATTAGCATTCTTTTATGTAACATAAGCATTATTGATTATCATTCTCATTGAATATTAAAAATAATATCTCACCCTATTCCTTATACGAAGGCATAGAAACTGAGAAAAAATGATAAAACGTATTTATTGATTATCATTCTCAATGCAAATCAAAAAAAATAAACTATCTCTTCTCCTCTTCTTTCACCTCTTCCCATAACAACACTATAGTTATAGAAACCCCTTTTCCCTCACTTCCCTTCCAATATTTCCACAACTAAGTCAATCTTAGCCTACTCATAAATTTTTTGTCAACTATATTACGTATAAAATTTTTAATATCTGAATTTCTCTATATGCGGCTTTTTTTACAAAAAAGAGACTTTCTATTATAGAAAGTCTCTTTTCTCTATTTCTCTACAGCAATTTCCTGCTTTTGAAACTTAGAAACTATATAACCAAAGCCTATACCGATTATGCCTGGAACTAACCAACCAATTCCTACACTATATAATGGAATCTTATCTAAAATAGGTGCTAGCGCTGCAATTTGAAGGTTTGCATTGTGTAATCCATCAAAGAAACTTATTGCAAATGCTCCTACAATCCCGCCCACATACATCGCTAATGGAAGACGAACGTAGTTTTCAACAAGTGATAATACGATAAGTACGATTCCAATTGGATAAATTGCGATTAAGATTGGTAATGCTAATGCATTTAACTGAGTTAACCCAAGGTTTGCTACCATAAATGCTAATACACAGAAAATGAAAACGACTTTTTGATAAGAAAGCTTTGGTAATAAGGAAGAGAAGTAATCACCACAAGCTGCAACAATACCTACAGAAGTTGTCAAACATGCTGCTGTAATTGCGATCCCTAATAATAAAGTTCCGTAGCTACCAAATAAATGATTCACGACATTTGTTAAAATAATTCCTCCGTTTGCACCCATTCCAAGTGACACACTAGAAGCTCCAAGATAAGCAAGTGCTAAATACACAAGTAGTAGACCAAGCGCTGCAATAAATCCTGCAAAGATTGTTACTTTTGCAATACTGTTTTTATTTGTAATGCCTTTTTCTTTTAACGCATGAATTACAACATTTCCGAATACCAGTGCTGCAAGTCCATCTAAAGTTAAATATCCATCAATAAATCCTTTGAAGAGAGGAGCACTATACGCTTCTGTCGGTGCACCAAATTCTCCAATTGGTGTAATAAGTGCTTTACCTACGATAATTGCAATAACAGCTAATAATATTGGAGTTAGCACCTTACCAATACGACCCACTAATTTCGAAGGATTTAAAGCTAAATAGAAAGTGACTGCAAAGAAAATAAGTGTAAAGATAACAAGTGGATATGACTGACCAGCTATCTCACTTGGTAAAAACGGTGCAACACTCATCTCATAAGCTACTGTTCCTGTACGCGGCACACTTACGAATACGCCTAAACATAAATAAATTGCAGTGATAAAAACAAGTGCGAATATAGGATGTACACGTCCTGCTAGCTCATTAATATCTCCCTTTAAAGCTATAACAATTACTCCTAATAAAGGTAGTCCAACGCCTGTTACGATAAAACCAAACAGCGCGATCCATACGTCCGTTCCAGCACCTTGCCCTAACGCTGGTGGAAAAATCATATTACCTGCACCAAAAAACAGTGCAAATAACATTAAACTTATTGCAAACATCTCTGAAAACTTTAAAGATGATTTCATTTCTACTAACCTCCTAAAATAATAAATTAACAAAATATTCTGAATTAAAATCCGTCACATATCCTCTTTCAAGCATACTTCCCCGTAAAAGAACGCAAAAAACACCCGTCCCTAACAAAGGGACGAGTGTTGAAATCGTGGTTCCACCCTTATTCTAATAAAATGAATTTATAACGAAATAAGCTCATTTTATAGCTCGTGTAAATTGATAACGGTTTTATCCGCCAAGAATTACAATGCATCATGTATGCAGTTCACTCTTGAAGTTTAGAGGTGGTAAGCTTGTCTTTTCGTATTAGGAAGCTCACAGCCTAAGGCTTCCCTCTCTGAGAATCGTAAAATACAACTCATGTCCTCATCATTACTTTTATAAAATATCTTGTCGAAACTTGTTGTTTTTTATTATATGGGCTATTTTTTAAAAAATCAATAGTTTTATTTTTTCTGACAAAAAAAATATAGGGAGAAAATTTTCCCTCCCTATAACTGCCCTATTAAAATTTCTAACTCTTCAGCTGTAACGCTCCGCCACTTTCCAACTTCAAGCTCATTTAGCTCTATATTCATAATGCGTACTCGCTTTAGCTTTATTACAGTAAACCCGAAAGCTCGACTCATTCTACGAATTTGCCTGTTCATTCCTTGCGTTAAAACAATACGAAATGTTGATTGATCGACTCTTGTCACTTTGCACGGCTTCGTCATTCCATCTTTAATCTTTACACCGCTGGACATCTCATCAATAAACCAGTCCGTAAAAGGTTTATCGACTGTGACAACATATTCCTTCTCGTGCTCATGATCACCATGTAAAATTCGATTCGCAATGCCGCCGTCATTCGTTAATAAGATAAGTCCTTCCGATGCTTTATCTAATCGTCCAACTGGAAAGATTCGCTCTGGATAATTGATATAATCAATAATATTATCTTCAATATGATCAGCTGCTGTACAAGTAATTCCGACTGGTTTATGAAAGGCTATGTACACCTTTTCTTTCTCTTCTTTTACAATAACTTGCCCATCAATCGTTACAACATCACCATCGCTCACAAGTTCACCGTGCGTACATATTTCACCATTAATAGCCACGCGTCCAGCTTTAATGAGGCGATCTGTTTCACGTCTGGAGCATGATTTTGCTTCGCTTATGTATTGGTTGATTTTCATGTTCTATTCCTTTTCACATATATTAAAAGCGTCAATCTATGGCAATATCATTCTGCCACGATTGACGCTTTTTCACTTCGCAAAAACAACTAAATAAATAACCCCAATCACCAAAAATATTCCGCAACAAGCTAACAATACTTTTGCAAGTTTGTCCATAAACATATAATGGTTTCCCCTTTGTTTCGTTGTTTTCTATTTTAATTCGACAACTGTTACGCCTAGGCCTCCCTCGCCCATGTCACCGTAACGGAAGGTTTTTACACCGCGATGCTTCTTCAAGTAATCTTGTACACCTTGGCGAAGTGCTCCTGTCCCCTTACCGTGAATAATTGATACGCGAGGATAGCTTGCAAGCTGGGCATCGTCTAAGTATTTCTCAACGCGCGCCATTGCATTTTCAAATCGTTCACCACGAAGGTCAAGTTCTAATGAAACGTGATAGTCTCTACCTTTTACCGTTGCAACTGCTTTTTTCTCTGTTTGCTTCGGTGTGTTAATGTATTCCATGTTAGATTCTTTTACTTTCATCTTCAGAATACCGATTTGTACGCTCCACTCAGTATCGCTTACTTTTTCAAGTAATTGACCTTTTTGACCGAACGTTAATACTTTTACTTCATCACCTGCACGTAACTGTTGCTTCGGCGCAGTGTTTTTCACGTTTACTTTTTGTTTCTTAACAAGCTCTGGTGCTGCGCCTTCTAGACGGCTCTTCGCTTCAATTAACTCGTGATCTTTCACGTTTGCAAGCTGTGCTTTACGCAATTGACGAAGTTCTTGAATAATGCCTTCTGCTTCTTTCTTTGCGGCTTCGACTTTTTCTTCCCCTTCTTTTTGCGCTTTTAATAATCGTTCATCGCGATCTTCGTTAAATTCAATGATTTGACGTTGTAATTCACGATGAAGTTTTTCAGATTGTTTGCGAAGTGCTTCTGCTTCGTTCCAGTCACGCTCTGCGTTCTTCTGGCTTTCTTCTAACTTCGCAATCATATTTTCAATTTTATTCGTATCTGTACTAATGTGGTTGCGTGCTTGGTCAATAACGCGATCAGATAATCCAAGACGTTTCGAAATTTCAAAGGCATTACTACGGCCTGGTACACCGATTAATAATTTATAAGTTGGACTTAATGTATTTACATCAAACTCAACACTCGCATTAATAACTTGCTCACGGTTATATCCGTATGCTTTTAATTCTGGATAATGCGTCGTTGCAACAACGCGAGCACCGCGATTACATACTTCATCTAAAATCGAAATTGCTAGTGCAGCACCTTCTTGTGGGTCTGTTCCAGCACCTAATTCATCGAATAAAACTAAGCTTTCAAAATCAGCTTTTTCTAAAATATCAACGATGTTCACCATATGTGAGGAGAACGTACTTAAACTTTGTTCAATCGATTGCTCATCACCGATATCAGCAAATATATTTTTAAACACACAAATCTCTGACTCATCCATTACTGGAATGTGAAGACCAGATTGCGCCATTAAAACACAAATACCAACTGTTTTCAGCGTAACTGTTTTACCACCTGTATTGGGTCCTGTAATAACAATTGTCGTGAAATCTTTACCTAACATAATGTTATTTGGCACAATAATTTCTGGATCGATTAGCGGATGGCGAGCTTGTCTTAAATCCATATAACGCTCGTTATTTACGATTGGTTTCGTTGCTTTAATTCGCTTTGCATAAAAAGCTTTCGCAAAAATGAAATCAAGATTCGCAACTACTTCTACATTTGATAAAACGATATCGGCTTCTACTGCCACTTCTTCTGTTAACATCAATAAGATGCGTTCGACTTCTTGTTTCTCTTTCACACGAGCTTCTTGCAGTGCGTTATTTAATTCTACAATGACTTGCGGTTCAATAAATAACGTTTGTCCAGAAGCTGATTGATCGTGAACAATACCACCATATACGCCGCGGTATTCTTGTTTTACTGGGATTACGTAACGTTCGTTACGAATCGTTACAATCGAGTCAGACAGCATCTTTTGCGCATTTGAAGAGCGCGTCATATTTTCTAATTTTTCACGAATACGGCTTTCCGCAGTACGAATTTGAGTACGAATACCACGCAGTTTATCACTTGCGCTATCGACTACTTCACCACCGTCACCGATACAATTTGTAATTTTCTTTTCTAAATCATATAAAGATACAATTTGAGCGACGTGAGTTTCTAAAATCGGAAGCTCGACACCGTTATCAGCCATATCTTCAATGAAACGTTTCATATTACGACTACCATACATCGTATTCGCAATATCAAGTAATTCATTTGGACTTAACATACTCCCAATTTTTGCACGCTTCACATTTGAGCGAATATCCGTAATACCACCTAATGGTGCACTACCTTTTAAACGAATAACTTTCGCTGCTTCATCCGTTGTATCTTGCATTTCTACAATTTCTTCAAAATCAGTGCTCGGCACTAAATGCTTCACTTTGTCACGGCCAAGTGAAGAGGCTGTATGTTCAAGTAATTGTTCTTTTACTTTATTGTATTCTAATACACGCAACGTTCTTTCTAACATGTTGCAGGTCCCCCTTGCGTTACTTATTACGTTTAATATAGTCTAATAAACGTTCAATATCCCATGTGTTAATCACGTTATCTTTTTGAATCCAACCTTTACGTGCTGCTGCTACACCTGTTTCCATATCTTCCAACATTTCAAGTGTATGAGCATCTGTATTAATCGCTACTTTTACACCAGCGTCTTGTGCTTGTTTTAATAATTTCGCGCTTAAATCTAGACGGTTCGGATTCGCATTTAATTCTAAAATTGTATTTGTCTCTTTTGCGAGTTCAATTAATAAATCTGTATCTACATCATAACCCTCACGGCGCCCGAGAAGACGTCCTGTCGGATGAGCAATCATTGTGACATGTTTATTCTCAAGTGCAGTACGCAGACGCTTCATGATCGTTTCACGGTCTTGTGAGAAGCTAGAGTGAATCGCTCCAATGACATAGTCTATTTCTTCTAATACTTCATCATCAAAATCAAGCGAGGCATCTGGTAAAATGTCCATTTCAATTCCGCGTAAAATTGTAATGTCTGGATACTTTTCATTCATACGTTCAATTTCTTTCGCTTGCTCACGAAGACGCTCTTTCGTTAAACCATTCGCTACTTTTAAGTATTGCGAGTGATCAGTAATCGCCATAAACTTATATCCACGAGCACGGCACGCTTGTACCATTTCTTCAATAGAAAAAGCACCGTCACTCCAAGTTGTATGCATATGTAAATCACCTTGTATATCGGAAAACTGAATTAAGTTCGGATACTCTTTAATTAATTCAATTTCTTTTCCATCTTCACGCACTTCTGGCGGAATAAATGGTAGACCGAAATGAGCAAAGAAGTCTTCTTCAGTCTCAAATGTTTTCACTTCACCTGTTTCTAAGTTCTCTACACCGTACTCACTAATTTTCTCGCCTTTATCTTTTGCGATTTGACGCATTTTTACGTTATGGTCTTTTGATCCTGTGAAATGGTGAAGTGTTGTAATAAACTCTTCTGGTTTTACTAAGCGGAAATCGATTGAAATATCATATTCATATTGAAGACGAACAGAAACTTTCGTATCCCCACTTGCGATTACCTCAATCATATTATCGAATTGTAGTAAATGCTCACGTACCGCTGCTGGTTCTGTCGTTGCAATGATAAAATCTAAATCTTTCACTGTTTCACGAACACGGCGCAAACTACCAGCGCGAGAGAAACGAATTACTTCAGCAATATTCGACAATTTCTCCTCTATTTCCCCGGCAATAGGCAATACCATCGCAATTGGTAAACGCTCTGGACGAGAGCCTACTTGATCGATTGCTTCTAATATTTTCTCTTCTGTCTTCTTACCGAAACCAGCTAAAGCTTGTACTTTATTTTCCTCACAAGCAGCTTTTAACGTCTCCATATCAATAACGCCTAGCTCTTTATATAACTTAGCCACCTTTTTACCACCAAGACCTGGTAGTTTTAATAACGGCAATAAGCTACTCGGTACTTCTTTTTCAAGTTCTTGTAATACTTCAGATGTTCCCGATTCTATATATTCTTGAATAACGGCTGCTGTTCCTTTTCCGATGCCCGGAATCTTTGTGAAATCTTCAATCTCAGAAAGACTACGATCGTCACTTTCTAATGCTGCTGCCGCTTTACGAAATGCAGATATTTTAAATGGATTCGCACCCTTTAGTTCCATAAAAAGCCCGATTGTCTCTAATAATTTGATAACTTGTTTTTTATTTACTTTCATCATTACCCCGCCTTTCTTTCATAGAAAAAAACTTCTCTTTCCGAAAAAAGAGAAGTTATACTCTGCTACCTGTCTGCCATAGTTCCTTCACCTTTTCAGATAGAATCGGTGTATCGTCTACAATTATTTTGCTAATTGATGATTTTTGTAATGGTGTTTGTACTTGTTCAATCGGAAGAATGTTTCCAATGATAATTAAGACAAACAAAACAATATATACTTCTAAAAATCCGAGGATTGCCCCCGCAAACGCATTTACTTGCTTTAAAACCGGTATTTCTGCAAACATATTTAACAAATTACCAAGTAATGAAAGTGCTATTTTTGTAATAATAAACAATATGATAAACGCAAGCGCTTGATAAAATACTGTCTCAATATTATTTGCATCAATCCATTCTGGAACAGATACGTTTTTATCAAATGGATACGGAATAAATTTCGCAAGTGCTGGCGCTAAATCTTTACAGTACCAGTATGCAACAAGGTATGCGATAATAAAGCTTGTTAACTTTACAAGTTGCAGAATAAACCCTCTGCGTAAGCCGAGGAAAAATCCCATAACAAGCAGTAAAATGATAATAATATCAATCATGTTATTCCATTCCTTTTTTTGTCATACTTTCTTTCAATTTCTCATGTTCTTCTTTTAATTTTATGTAATCGTGTATGACGTTTACCGCCGTCAATACCGCTAGTCTACTCGTGTCAAGCGAAGGATTCTTGGCATTGAGTTCGCGCATTTTATCATCCACAATCGCTGCTACCATGCGGATATGACTTGTACTTTCATCGCCAACAACTGAATATTGCTGACCATAGATTTCTACATTAATTCGACTTTTCTTTCCCTTTTGTTGTGACAACTCACCGGCCTCCAATCACGTACAGAATCCTAAAGTTTATCATACCATGAACCTTCATAATATGGAAACAGAAAGAACAATCCGATATGATAAAAATAACAATATAAAAAAAGGGGCGACCATTATGTCAAATTCTATCGTAATTCAAACAAATTCTACAGTAATTGAAGACATGAAACAACAATATAAACATTCGCTTAGCCCGAAAATTCCGCAAGGCGGTATCTTTATGGCTAAGGTGCCATCTTGCACGATTACAGCGTATAAATCTGGAAAAGTAATGTTCCAAGGAGGCCGCGCTGAAGCAGAAGCTTCTCGTTGGCAAACTGTCTCTCACGCGCCGAAAACAGCTGTAAAAAAATCTGTCGATTCCCATCGTTATGCGCCGCCTACTTCCATCAGTACAATGTCTATTGTAGGGTCTGATGAAGTTGGTACTGGTGATTTCTTTGGACCGATGACAGTCGTTGCTGTATATGTGGATGCGAAGCAAATTCCACTACTAAAAGAACTTGGTGTAAAAGACTCTAAAAACTTAAATGACGATCAAATTACTGCCATTGCGAAACAACTTCTACACGTTGTTCCTTACAGCTCTCTTGTCCTTCATAATGAAAAATATAACGAGCTATTTGATAAAGGCAACAACCAAGGTAAGTTAAAAGCCTTGCTACATAATAAAGCTATTACAAACTTATTAGCGAAAATGGCACCTACAAAACCTGAAGGCGTCTTAATTGATCAATTCACACAACCTGATACATACTATAAATATTTAGCAAAACAAAAACAGGTACAGCGTGAAAATGTTTATTTCGCTACGAAAGGTGAAAGCGTCCATTTAGCAGTAGCCGCTGCTTCTATTTTAGCTCGCTACTCATTCGTAAAACAGTTTGACGAACTAAGTAAAAAAGCTGGTATGCCACTTCCGAAAGGTGCTGGTAAACAAGTTGATATCGCTGCTGCTAAATTAATTCAAAAGCTTGGTAAAGAACGATTACCCGAGTTTGTGAAACTGCATTTCGCTAATACGGAGAAGGCGCTTCGCTTATTAAAATAGTATCGACAAAAACAGGAGCCTACAAACTCCTGTTTTTTGTTTCATCCTACTATTGTCCTTATAGTTTTGTTATAATTATAATATACAGATTATTCTAACATAGGAGGGGATCTACATTGCTACTTCTACAAATGATTCTAAATATTTTACTAGGCGATCCACACGAAAGACAGTTCGAAATTAGAGAAAACATTCAGCTACTAAGTGAACAACCAGCGTTCAACGATTTAATAGAGCGTTATGGTCGATCTTTCTTATTAAACTTTCGGATTCGAAGATTTATCGGGAAACACGATGCACGCTTGTTAATACATAATCCAGCAAAACTACAACACTTCTGTGAAGAACTTGAATGTATGATTAGAAAAAGGAGGTTTTTCATATGAACGCTGTAAAAGTTAAAAAGGTACTATATGCTTTCGTACACCTCGTAGGCCCACTTTCTTACCTCACTATTTCTATCATTTGGGGAGCTTTTTTCACTACTAAATCCACATTCGAAAATATATCTGATAATCTTGGCGTGATGGCCATCTATTACGTGTTCATAAGTTTACTGTGGTTTTTCTATTTAGATCGATTAGACAAAGACATAAATAAGATTACAAAAGAAATTAACGATAATAAGATGTAACACATAACAAAGGAGAGCCCTTAAGACTCTCCTTTGTTATGTTAGCTTCGTTTCTGCTTCTTATTTGATGAAGATACTTTATGAGAACCTGTTTCATGTGTCGTCGTTCCTTGTCCTTCAACTTCTGGAGAACCTAGGCCCGATCTTGAATGATCTTTTTTCACTTTTTTACTCATTTATATTCACCCCTTCGCGTTACTTTTTGCTACGAGGGAATAAACTATACAATATGTAAAATAAAAAGCGAGAGGAAATCCTCTCGCTTTTTTTCATATTTTAGAATTCAGAAGAACCTGGAGTTCTTGGGAATGGAATTACGTCACGGATGTTAGCCATACCAGTGATGTACATTAGGAAGCGCTCGAAACCTAGACCGAATCCAGCGTGTTTTGTACCGCCGTATTTTCTAAGTTCTAAGTACCACCAGTAGTCCTCTTCGTTCATACCTAATTCTTTAATTCTGTCTACTAAAACGTCCATTCTTTCTTCACGTTGGCTTCCGCCGATTAATTCGCCGATGCCAGGAACTAGAAGGTCAGTAGCAGCTACTGTTTTACCGTCTTCATTTAAACGCATGTAGAATGCTTTAATGTCTTTCGGATAGTCAGTTACGAATACAGGGCGTTTGAAGATTTCTTCTGATAAGTATCTTTCGTGCTCTGTTTGTAAGTCAATTCCCCATTCTACTGGGTATTTGAAGTCAGCACCTGATTCTTGAAGCACTTTAATTGCTTCTGTATATGTGATGCGACCGAAGTCAGAGTTGATTACGTTGTTCATGCGCTCTAGAACTGTTTTATCAACGAAGCTGTTGAAGAATTCCATTTCTTCTGGTGCATGCTCTAATACGTATTTCATTGCATATTTCAGCATATCTTCTGTAAGGTTCATTACGTCACCTAGTTCAGCGAATGCAATCTCAGGCTCAACCATCCAGAACTCAGCAGCGTGACGAGTTGTGTTTGAGTTTTCTGCACGGAATGTAGGTCCGAATGTGTATACATCACGGAATGCTAATGCATAAGCTTCAGCGTTCAGCTGTCCACTTACTGTTAAGTTTGTTTCTTTACCGAAGAAGTCTTTTGACTCATCAACTTTTCCGTCTTCACCTTTTGGTAGGTTATTTAAATCTTGCGTTGTTACGCGGAACATTTCGCCAGCACCTTCTGTATCACTACCAGTGATGATCGGTGTGTGGACATGTACGAATCCACGCTCTTGGAAGAATTGGTGAATCGCAAATGCTGCGATAGAACGTACGCGGAACGTTGCAGAGAATGCATTTGTTCTTGGACGTAAGTGAGCGATTGTACGTAAGTATTCAAACGTATGACGCTTCTTTTGAAGTGGGTAATCAGAATCTGATAAGCCCTCGATATCAATTTTTTCTGCTTTAATTTCAAATGGTTGCTTCGCTCCCGGCGTTGCAATTACTTTACCTTCTACTTTAACTGAAGAGCTAAGTGGAAGTTTTGCAATTTCTTTGAAGTTCTCTAATTCTGTATCGAAAACGATTTGAACGCTTTTAAAGAAGCTACCGTCGTTTAATTCGATGAAACCAAATGCTTTTGAATCACGTAAGTTACGAATCCACCCTGATACTTGTACTGTTTGATCTGCATACTTTTCTGTATCTCTATACAGACTTTTTACTAATGTGTTTTCCATAGTGAAATTCTCCTTTGCTCATATATTTAAATACAAAAAAACCTTTCATCCATAAAGGGACGAAAGGTTAAACTTCGCGGTACCACCCAATTTGTCATAAAGACCAACTTTAACTCGTATGTAATACATACTTCCCGGTTTGTAACAGGCCGGATTCCCGTCTAAGTCTACTCTTGAATACAAAATTCAATTTCGGTTAGCAACTCCAAGGTGTTCTTCACATATACCGCCTCATCAGGCTCTCACCGTCCCTGACTCGCTTTGGATTATAGTATATACTACTTTTCCTTATCATCGTCTTTCATTTTGTTAAACTAAAATTAATGTACTACATTCGAGAGAAAGATGCAAGGTGTCGGAAAATATATGAGCGATTTTTGTAATATATCGACTTACCGACAGTGTCCGACAACCAATCCAATAAAAAAATTGCCGGAATGAATCCGGCAATTTTCTAATTACTTACGTAACTCCGCACCGAATTTCGCTTCTACCGTTGTTAGTACACGGTTATGTGCTTCTGTTACTTCTTCGTCTGTTAATGTACGTTCTGCATCGAAGTAAGTCATAGAGAATGCAAGTGATTTCTTGCCTTCTTCCATTTTTTCACCTTCGTATAAGTCGAATAGTGTTACGTCTTTCAGAAGTTCTCCGCCAGCTTCAGCAATGACTTGCTTCATTTCACCAGCTTTTGTTTCTTTTGTTACTACAACAGCCATGTCACGTGTCATAGATGGGAAACGTGGAATTGCTGAGTAGTAAGTTTCCTCAGCGTCTGCACCGAATACTTTTACAAGAGATAATTCAAATACGAATGTATTTTTCACATCTAATTGTTTTTCTGCTTCTGGGTGCAATTGACCGATGAAACCAATTACTTCGCCATCTAATACGATGTCAGCTGTACGGCCTGGGTGCATACCTTCACGTTTTGCTGGTGCATATGTGATTTGATTTGAAACGCCAAGCACGTCGAATAGTCCTTCTAGTACACCTTTCACAACGAAGAAGTCTACTACTTTCTTCTCACCTTGCCATGCATGGTGAAGAGCAAGACCTGTCATAACACCTGCAAGATGTTGTTCTTCTTTCGGAAGTTCTCCTTCTTCTGTCGGTAAGAAGATAGAACCTACTTCGTATAAAGCAACGCTGTCGTTTTTACGAGCGACATTGTATGAAACTGCTTCTAGTAATTGCGGTACTAAGCTTAAACGAAGTTGGCTACGTTCTTCACTCATTGGAAGTGCAAGACCTACAGGCGCCTTTTCGTTTGGCTCAACCATATATTGTTTCGCTTTGTCAGCGCTTGTTAATGAATACGTAATTGCTTCATATAAACCAGCACCCTCTAAGAAGCGGCGTACTTTACGACGTTTCGTTTGTGCTGATGTTAATTTACCACGAGTCATCGTTCCAGAAGGTAATGTAACTGGAATGTGGTCATAACCGTATAGACGGCCCACTTCTTCTACTAAGTCTTCTGAAATTGTAATATCAGGACGACGTGCTGGTACATTTACATGGAATGTTCCTTCTACTTCTGTAAATGGGAATTTCAAGTTTGTGAACATTGTACCCATTTCACTCGCAGAAATATTTGTACCTAATACACGGTTTACTTTTTCAGCAGTAACAGATACTGTACGCTCTTGTACTTGTAAGTTGTCAGCTTCTACTACACCTTCAAGTGCTTCACCGCCAGCATATTTCGCCATTAAAGCAGCTGCGTGTTGAATTGCTTCAAATGTACGTGTTGGATCGATTCCTTTTTCGAAACGTGCACTTGATTCACTACGAAGACCTAAGTCTTTTGATGTACGACGTACTGTTTGACCTGCAAAGTATGCAGACTCAATTAGAACGTTTACTGTCTCATTTGTAACTTCAGAATCCGCCCCGCCCATTACACCAGCAACAGCTAAAGCTTTCGTGCCGTTTGTAATTACAAGATGGTGGCTTTGTAATGTACGCTCTTGATCATCTAACGTTTCAATTTTTTCGCCTTCTTTTGCAAGACGAACAACGATTTCTTTTGAACCTAATTTATCGTAATCGAATGCATGTAACGGTTGACCGTATTCCATTAAAATGTAGTTTGTAATATCAACTACGTTGCTAATTGGACGAATGCCAGCTGCCATAAGACGAGTTTGCATCCACATTGGTGACGGACCAATCTTTACGTTTTTAACCATTTTTGCAATGTATAATGGGTTTTCTTCTTTCGCTTCTACGCTTACAGAAATATAATCAGAAGTTTTTTCTGCTGTTTCTTGTAAGTCGATAGCTGGAAGTTTTACTTCACGGCCATAAATAGCAGCTACTTCGTAAGCAACACCTAACATGTTTAAGCAATCTGCACGGTTTGGTGTTAAGCCAAGCTCAAGTACTTCATCGTGTAAGTTTAAAATTTCAAGTGCATCTGCACCAACTTCAGCGTCACTTGGGAAGATGAAGATACCATCTGCGTATTCTTTTGAAACTAACTTTCCATCAATACCAAGCTCTTGAAGAGCACAAACCATACCGTGAGAAGCTTCACCGCGTAGTTTTGCTTTTTTGATTTTGAAGTTACCAGGAAGTACAGCTCCAACTTTTGCAACTGGTACTTTTAAACCTTTTGCAATGTTAGCAGCTCCACAAATAATTTGAACTGGCTCTTCTTCACCGATATCGATTAAGCATTTGCTTAATTTATCAGCTTCTGGGTGTTTTTCACATTCTAATACGTGACCAACTACAACACCTTTTACACCTTTATTTAATACTTCAACGCCTTCTACTTCAATACCACTTTTCGTGATTTTGTCTGCTAGTTCTTGTGCTGTTACATCTTTAATATCTACATACTCTTGTAACCAACGATATGATACGAACATATTTATCCTCTCCTTCCCTTACGCTCGTTTGAATTGTTGTAAGAAACGTACATCATTTGTATAGAAATGACGAATGTCATCTACTCCGTATTTCAACATTGCGATACGCTCTGCGCCCATACCGAATGCGAAACCTTGATATTCTTTTGAATCATAACCAGCCATTTCAAGTACGTTCGGGTGAACCATACCTGCGCCTAGAATTTCAATCCAGCCAGTTCCTTTACAAGTGCCGCAACCTTTGCCGTGACACATCATACAAGAAATATCCATCTCTACAGATGGCTCTGTGAATGGGAAGAAACTTGGACGAAGACGGATTTCACGATCTTCACCGAACATCTTTTTCACGAATACTTGCAGTGTACCTTTTAAGTCACTCATACGAATGTTTTTATCAATTACAAGACCTTCAATTTGCATGAACTGATGTGAATGCGTCGCATCGTCGTCATCACGGCGATACACTTTACCAGGACAAATAATTTTGATTGGGCCTTTTTCTTTATTATTTTCCATCGTACGTGCTTGCACAGAAGATGTATGTGTACGTAGTAACGTTTCTTCTGTAATGTAGAATGTATCTTGCATATCACGCGCTGGGTGATCTTTCGGTAAGTTTAGTGCTTCGAAGTTGTAGTAGTCTTTTTCTACTTCTGTTCCTTCAGCTACTTCATAACCCATACCGATGAATACATCTTCAATTTGCTCAACAACAGCTGTTAACGGATGGTGACAACCTGTTTCAACAGGACGACCTGGCAGTGTAACATCGATTGTTTCAGTAGCTAATTTCGCTTCGATTACTGCTTTTTCTAAGTTACTAATTTTGTCATCTAAACGCGTTTGAATCGCTTCACGCACTTCATTTACTAATGCTCCCATACGTGGACGCTCTTCTGCTGACAATTTTCCCATGCCGCGTAATACTTCTGTAATTGGGCCTTTTTTTCCTAAATACGCTACGCGTACGTCGTTTAAGCCCTTTAGCTCTTTCGCTTCTTCAATAAGCTCTAACGCTTTTTGCTTTAGCTCTTTTAAACGTGCTTCCATTTTGGAACCCTCCTAATTTTAAAAATAAAAAAACCTCGCTCCCAAAAAGGGACGAGGTAAATTCGCGGTACCACCCTAAATTGACAGAACAAGTCTGCCCACTCATTAGTTATAACGATCAATTCTGACCGGAACGCCTTTACATATACATGGTCCTGGCGTCAACTCCAGAGGTGAATTCACTTCCGTCTACCATAAGAATGCTTTCAGTCTACGGCACTCTCTCCCTATATGGCGATTTTGTAAGTTACTCTTCTCTATCAACGTTTTTCGTTATTTAACTTTTAATATAATGTACTTCAACTTATTATAAGAAGTTTTTTATTTGTTCGCAACCGGGCTTTGCAAATAATACGTTAAAATCCCTGCTGCAACCGCAACATTTAATGATTCTGCCCCGCCGTAAATCGGAATATACAAGTTTTGATCCGTTTTTGCAAGAATTTCTTGGCGTACGCCATTTCCTTCATTTCCTACAATTAATGCAAAACTGCCAGCCGGCGTTACTTCACCATACGGAACTCCATTTTCAAGAGCTGTTCCATATACAGGAACGTTGTTTTCTTTTAACTTGTCTACCCATTCTTCTAAGTTCCCTTTTACAATTGGTAAGTGGAAAATAGAGCCTTGTGTAGAGCGGAGTACTTTACTATTGTAAACATCAACACAACCTTCTCCAAGCACAACGGCGTGAATACCAGCTGCATCAGCTGTACGAATAATTGTTCCTAAATTACCTGGGTCTTGCAGGCCATCTAATAAAAGGAATTTCCCATCAGTAAGAGCTACTTCTTTCTCATGCTTCTCACAAACAGCAAATACACCTTGTGTCGTTTCTGTTTCACGAAGTATTTTGACAATCGCCTCAGGTACGATATACATTTCCACATCATTAACTGTCCAATCTTTCGGAAGGTCTGTCTGATCTGAAACGATAAGTTCTGTTACAATTCCTGCCTTCAAAGCTTCCTCGACTAAGTGGAATCCTTCTACAAAAAATAAACCTTTTTTATCGCGTTCTTTTTTCGTTTGCAGCTTTTTCCACTGCTTTACACGCGGATTTTGTACTGAATCAATGTTTTTCATAATATGTATTTCCCTCTCTTCTTGTCTTATCATTATAGCCTATTTTCCATACATATTTACATAAAAAAGAACAAAAACTAACGTCAGTTTCAATTCTGAAGAAGAGGTGAAAGCAATGAGTTTTAATTTACGCGGTGCCGTATTAGCGAATGTATCTGGAAATTCACAAGATCAATTACAAGAAACAATCGTCGATGCAATTCAAAGCGGTGAAGAAAAAATGCTTCCAGGTCTTGGCGTTTTATTTGAAGTCATTTGGAAAAACGCTGATGAAAATGAAAAGCACGAAATGTTAGAAACACTAGAGCAAGGATTAAAAAAATAAGTAATTTGAAAATCACCTTTGCATAAGCTAAGGTGATTTTTTTGCAGAAAAATTTTTTCTTCTCCTAAACATTTCTACTTTACTAACGAACTATGATGGAGTACAATGTTCAAAATACATTTAAACCGATCGATTTTTCTTCATATACACCATAAGATAAAAGGAGTGAATGTTTTATGCACCGTATTACGCTTGAACAAATTTTTAAACACCACATTACACAAAAATACGTAAACCGTTCTGGAATGGTCCACGCGATCGCTGTCGCTTACCATGCGTTTCACCTAGCCAAAAAGCATCACGCCTCAGTCGATGCTGCCACAAAAGCTGGCTTCCTTCATGATATCGGACATCATACGTGGTACACAGGCGGCGAATGGGATTATGACTTATATAAAAAGAATGATATCCATGCAATTAAAGGTGCTGAAAGAGCACATAAATTACTTATTAGATTAGGAGAACATCCAAAACTAGCAAAAGAAATTTCTATTGCAATTCTTCTTCATACAGATTCTTTCTTAGTGGAACAAGAAATTGAAAGAACATCGCTTCAAAATATTATTAAATGGGCAGATGAAGCAGATGAAGAACCGGGCGGAGCGCATCATTATCGAACAATTTCTTATGAAAAAGCACTTAAAGCAATTCAGCAATTAGATCGATTGGTAGAGCGTGAATTGCAAATAGAGCAAGCAAAATTGAATAACAAGACAGAACATAGTTATCAATGAGAAAGAGGCATCACTACAGGGTGATACCTCTTTTATTATTTTATGGAAAATACACCTTTATATGTAATATTTAAATATTACGCCTGAAAACAAAATACCTTATAATTAAATATACAAATATAAAGAGGTGATTCTACATATGCAACCCGCTACACAACTTTCTAATGAACAGAAATACTCTATGTCATGGGGACAATTTATTAGCTCCGTTGTATTCGCTTTTTTCGGAACCGGACTTATTACTGTGTTCCTCGCAATGCCCTTAACAATTTATACAGCCGGTCTTACAGATAAAAAACAAATTGCCCTGTATGAATCTATCGTAAATACTGCAAGTATTGTATTACAGCTAGCCGTGTTGTTATTCTTCATTTTTAAATTCGAACCCGCAAAAAAATTACTACTACAATCATTTAACTTTAGAGCACTGAGAGAATGGCGTACATACGTATACTTACTTCTTTTCTTCGCTATAAACATTTTACTCAATTACATCTTGTTAAATTATGTGTTCCAAGACGCAACAAAGCAGCAATCTTCCGCACTAAACTTAGATGTCTTTAAGCAGTATCAAATATTATTACTTCTCGGCTTTGCAATACTCACACCAATTTTTGAAGAGCTTATTTTCCGTGGCTTTATACTTCGCTTTTTCTCAGAACGCTTCCCATTTTGGATTGCAGCGATTATAACAAGCTTCTTCTTCGGTATCGCTCATACATACTCACTTGGCGTAATGGTCATTACTTTCTTCATGGGATTATTAATGGCTATTTTATGTAAAAAAACAAAATCCATTATTCCAGCTATGTTATTTCATATTATGAATAATTTGTTGGCATTCTTGAATTAGAAAGAGGTATCCTCACGATACCTCTTTTATTAATTCGTATGATCACTTCTCATCTCTATCAATTTATACATATTTATTAATAATATCCAAAATAAACCTCATGTAGTAAAATATAACTTAATTCATATAAGGGAGTTTACATATGTTCAGTGTTATTTGGATGCTTTTCACGCCACTTCTCTTACTATGCGGGATTGCTGGTGGTATTTTTTTAATAGTAACAGGAATTAAATATCGGAAATTACTAGTTGGTTTAATGGGGCTACTTAGCCTATCCTTTGTCACACTACCTTTTGTTTTTTTAAGTATAGGAATTAATATGGATACAATCTTCCCCATTCCAACTGCTCTTTACTGGACCCTATTTTCTTTAACTGGATTATTAGCAGGGATAAGTGGATTCCAAGCAAAAATTAAAAGTATACGTAATATGGGATTCATTATTTTTACCATTGGAATATTAGGGGTTATCTTCTGGGTACTCATGTCTGTAAGTGATTGATTCTATATATAACTTTTTTCGAAACCCACAAATCGGAGGTAATACAGAAATGTTCGGAATATTAATTTGGATGATTTTAGCTTTTACTTTAATGTTATGCGAATTCATCGTCGGCATTTTTTTAATTATTGCTGGTATGAAGTGTCGTAAATCATTTACTATTATAGCTGGTTTCATTAGCATATCTCTTATCGTTGTTCCTATCATTTGTATAGGTTATGGAATAGACTTAGAGGGGATGATTCCAATTTCAGGAACTTTATATTGGGGTCTCTTCTCTTTAGCTGGACTATTAGCTATTATAAGCGGCAGACAAATATCAAGTATTCGTGCTATGGGAACAATTTTGTTTATAACAGGGCTATGCTCCGTAGCTGGTTACCAGCTTTTATATTTAACTGCATAAAGAACACAAAAAAGCAGGGAATTTAATTCCCTGCTTTTCTATTTGGTTTATTGCCTGATGGTAAGAAGAACGATAACACCCAAGCGATACCTGCTAGTATCGTTGCGATTAAGAAGGCATCGTTAATACCGTTAATTGCAGATAGCTTTGAAATTTGTCCATATAATAGTTGTGTGCTCATCGCGTCTCCTGCTTGAGCTGATCCAGCTAAGGCCGCTAAACTTTGCCCCATGCCGTGTATTTTATCAACTAAAATTGGGTTTGATGTTGTTAACATGTTGCCGTAATCTGCTACGTGAGCAGTCGTTTGTTGCGTCATAAGTGTAATTAAAATCGCTGTTCCGATTGAACCCGCTACTTGTCTTGACGTATTTTGCGTTGCTGTACCGTGAGAAATTAATTTCATCGGCAGCGCGTTCATACCAGCCGTCATAATTGGCATCATAATGAATGACATACCAATTGAACGTATAATATAATCCGTCATAATAACGCTATACGGTGTATCCATCGATAATTTTGTAAATTCATATGTCGCATACGTCGTAATTGCCAATCCAATTATCGCTAATGGACGAATGCCATATTTATCGAATAATTTACCCGCTACTGGTCCCATGATCCCCATAATTAATGATCCTGGAAGAAGTAGTAAACCAGATTCAATTGGCGTAAAGCCACGAATGTTTTGCAGATATACTGGAAGCAATAACATACCTCCGAATAATGCCATCGTAACGATTGCGTTAATTACTAAAGTGAAAGTAAATACTGGATATTTAAATACTTGTAAATCAAGCATTTTATTGTCCGTTGTTAACTCTCTCCAAATAAATAACGCTAAACCAATTACACCAATGATAAGTGAAATAACAACTTCTGCACTAGTCCAACTATTATTTCCAGCTTCACTAAATCCGTACAATAAGCTTCCTAGTCCAATACTTGAACTAACCACACCGAATATATCTAATTTCGTTTTAGACACTGGCTGAGCTAGTGTAAAGAATTTTAAAGATAGGAACGTAATAATTAAACCGATAATAAACATCGCATAGAACATTAAGTTCCAGCTATAGTTTTCAATTACCCAACCTGTTACAGTTGGTCCGATAGCTGGAGCTAAAATCATCGCTACACCTAGTAATCCCATCGCCGCTCCGCGTTTATGAGGCGGGAATAACGTCATGAAGATATTCATACCAACCGGCATTAAAATACCCGCACCAACCGCTTGAATTACACGGCCCGTCATCATCATCGTAAAGTTTCCGGAAGTAGCACAAATGATAGATCCTACCGTAAAGAATAACATTGCTGCTACGAATAATTTACGATACGTAAATCGTGAAACTAAAAAGGCACTAATCGGTACTAAAATACCATTTACAAGCATGAAGCCTGTAATTAACCATTGTGCTGTTGAAGTTGATACGTTAAATTCATTCATTAACGGAGGTAATGCAACGTTAATAATTGTTTGGTTTAAAATAGAAACGAACATGCCGAGAATTAATACAGCTACAACTGCTTTTACGTTCACATTCTCTACAGGCGTAGACATTTGTTTTTTCGGCACTTCTTTTTCTTGTTTTACTTCTTCTTGCTTTCCTGTTTCTAACTCAACTACATTAGAAATTTCCGATTCTTGCTTTCGTTCAATTTCTTTCTCTTCTGTTTCAACTTTACTTATTTCTATTTTACTTACGGCTGGGACTTGTTCTTCTCCCATTTTCGTTTTTTTCTTTCGTAAAAGACGATTTACAAGGAAGAAGACGATTATACAAAATAGTGCATATCCTGCAATTACAATTGAGGACATCTCATCTCCCCCTTACTTATGAATACGAACTGTCACATTCATGCCAGGAACAATATTTACTGATTTGCTATGATCTAAAGAAATTTTAACTGGTACTACTTGTGTTACTTTTGTATAGTTCGCTGTTGCGTTGCTTGATGGCAACATAGAGAATGTATTCGCTGTTGTTAAGCCAACTTGTTCTACTTTTCCTGTTAACGTTGTATCTGGGTATGCATCTACATACACATCTACATCTTGACCTTTTTGAACATCATCAACATCTGTTTCTTCAATGTTTGCTGTTACCCATAAATTGTTCATATCGAATGCGTAAGCAATCGGGCTACCAGCTCCAACGAAAGCATTTGTTGTTGCGTTTGATTGTACAACCGTTGCATTTTGTGGAATTGTTACATCTACTGTTTGTTCTCCATTAGCTGCCGCTACAGTAACAGTACCTAGTTTATCGTTCTCATTATAATTTTTTCCTACTTCAGCTTTCCAGTCAGTTAGTTTACCTGCTACTGGTGAAGCAACCGGAATTACCTTCCCATCAATCTTTGCATTGTCTGTTTTTAAGTAATTTTCCGTTTGGTTGTAATAGTAATAACCGCCAATACCGCCGCCAACTAGTACAATTAATGTGATAATGTTGATAATTACCATTCTTCGAAACTGATTCATTGCATTCCTCTCCTTATATCGCATATAATTTTTTTCTAAACTATTTATGTCCTTATTGTTTAGATTGTTTAATTGTTAATTATATTAACCTTTTAACAAAAAAATCACACCATCTGCAGCGTAAATCGAAATTTATCTACCTGCGAGCGGTGCTGATTTCTGAAGGACTATCGTTTATAATTATAAATAATTATTTTGAATCTACAACCGACAATTTACGTATGAAATGTCGCTTAAACAACAATATAATACCAATATGTTGTTTAAGTATAGAAAATTAAACGAGGAGAAGAAAAATGTCTATTAAAAATACAAATGATCCACGTGTAAAGCGAACGAGACAACTCATTCAGGATGCTTTTGTCGCTTTAGTAGGCGAAAAAGGCTTTGAAAATGTAACTGTGCAACATATCGCAGAACGCGCTCCTGTAAATCGCGCTACATTTTATAGCCATTACCATGATAAATATGACCTATTAGACAAAAGTATTGAAGAAATGTTAGAGAAGCTAGCAGAAGTAATTAAACCGAAAAATAGAAATAAAGAAGATTTTCAACTTACATTTGATTCACCTCACCCTACATTTTTGGCTTTATTCGAACATATCGCAGAAAATGTAAACTTTTATAACGTTATGCTTGGGGATAAAGCTGCCGGAAACTACTCTTATAAAATGATGAAAACAATACAAGTGCATTTAACATTAAGCTTGTCTATTTCACAACCAGATGATGAAGATCTTATGGTTCCTCGTGATATTTTGATTAGTTATGTTACAGGGGCTCACATCGGAATGATTATGTCATGGTTAAAAAGAGGAATGATATATACTCCGCATTTTATGGCGATGCAATTAACTCGTTTAATTATTTTAGGCGCTCATACTGCAGCAGGATTAGAACGGCCTTTTTAAAACATAAAAAAGCGAAGGAGAATCTCCTTCGCTTTTTCTATTAATTAAATGTAATGTTATGTACAGCCTCTTTATCAAGACGTTTAATAACTTCTACAATTAACTTCACTGCATTTTCATAATCATCACGGTGTAACATTGCCGCATGAGAATGGATATAGCGCGTTGCAATTGTAATTGCCATAGAAGGAATACCATTTACAGCAATGTGAATCGCACCCGCATCCGTTCCTCCGCCCGCTACTGAATCATATTGATACGGGATTTGTAATTCATCAGCAACATCAACTACGAAATCACGTAAACCTGTATGTCCAATAACAGAAGCATCATATAAAATGATTTGTGGTCCATCGCCCATTTTACTTTGCGCTTCTTTTGACGTTACACCCGGTGTATCTCCAGCGATACCAACATCTACTGCGAACGCGATATCTGGTTTAATATAATTCGCAGATGTTTTTGCCCCACGAAGACCAACTTCTTCTTGTACAGTTCCAACGCCGTATACCACGTTTGGATGCTTTTCACCTTTTAATTGTTTTAATACGTCAATTGCAATTGCACAACCAATTCGGTTATCCCATGCTTTTGCAAGTAACATTTTTTCATTCTTCATCACTTGGAATTCAAAGTAAGGTACAACTTGATCTCCTGGTCGTACGCCCCACTCCATTGCTTCTTCTTGGCTAGAAGCACCGATATCGATGAACATGTCTTTAATTTCAACTGGCTTTTTACGAGCTTCTGGAGGTAAAATGTGCGGTGGTTTTGAACCAATTACACCTGTTACATCTCCTTTACGCGTTACAATCGTCACGCGTTGCGCAAGCATAACTTGTGACCACCAGCCACCAACCGTTTGGAAGCGAAGGAAACCTTTGTCATCGATTTGTGTAATCATAAATCCAACTTCATCCAAATGACCTGCAACCATAATTTTTGGGCCGTTTTCTTCCCCTACTTTTTTTGCAACTAAACTCCCTAAATTATCAGTAGAAAGTTCGTCCGCAAACGGCTCGATATATTTCTTCATTACTTCACGTGGTTCACGTTCGTTACCAGCAATACCACGTGCGTCCGTTAATTCTTTTAGCATTGTCAATGTCGCGTCTAATTTTGTCATTGCCAACACCCTCCTTTTTCTTCAGTCAATTCATTATACAATAATTAAATTGAAATATTCAAAAATTAAATTAGTATCCTTGTGTTTGACGCTGATGATTTACTTCATTTTTATCTAAATATGCTTTTTCAATCTCTTCTTGCTCAAATTCAAGTGCTTGTCCAAGTCGAAGATAGCTCGTAAATAATTCAATATAGTTTGTAATAGATGGTTGATCTGTAAAACGAATTACTTTCGCATATGTGTCTAAGAAAATTTCCACTTGTGTTTTATTCGTTTGTGCACATTTATAGAATAGGAAGTTTTTATCAATACCTAAATCAATTCCGATTGATAAAATAAAATGCAAACCATCTACGTATTCTTCTAATATTACTTCACGTTCCGATGCTGGTTTGTTGCTCCAATATTTAAAACAACGTGTTTCATTTGCAAGTTCTCCAATTTCTACAAGAAGAGCTAACATTTTTTCTTTTAACAATTTTTTCGGTTGTAAGTCATGTTCTTTTGCAATACGGTCATCTAATTCTTTTTGTAATTTAAATAGTTGTAGTAAGTCCATTCTATTGTCCTCCTCCAACATCGCATTTTACGCAACAATGTTGTTTCATCTCAAAGTTCATTATTATGTTTCAGTTCTTATGAATAAGTCAGCTATCTAACTCTTTATAAAATAGCTTGTCCTTAATTTACAAATACGTTTCAGTCATCGCTCTTAAATTGTTCATCTGATGAAAGTTCCATATCATCTTTCCATTATAGCAGTGTCGTTTCGGCTAGGAAAGATACTCTTCTTTCCAAACGAGCAGAATTGAAAAAAGCCAGGAGTATTCTCCTGACTTCATATGTATATTCTTCTATACTGCTATAACTTTTATATTGATTTTGTCATATTGATAACGACATAGTCGTTAATCTTTAGAATTTCTTTCACTTCTAACTTCTATTTGAATACAAATAAAAAAACCTTAGAAGAAAATTCTTCTAAGGTTTCAACTAATTAATTAGTTAATGTTGTTTTTTGCAACTGTTGCTAATTCAGCGAAAGCTTTTTCGTCATGAACAGCTAAGTCAGCAAGCATCTTGCGGTTAACTTCGATGCCAGCATTTTTAAGACCGTGCATTAAGCGGCTGTAAGAAAGACCATTCATACGAGCTGCTGCGTTGATACGTGTAATCCATAATTTACGGAAGTCACGTTTCTTTTGACGGCGGTCACGGAATGCATACATTAGAGATTTCATAACCTGTTGGTTAGCAACCTTGAATAATGTATTTTTTGAACCGTAGTAACCTTTTGCTAATTTAATTACTTTTTTACGACGTTGACGAGTAACTGTACCACCTTTTACTCTTGGCATAATATTACCTCCTAATTGTTCTATATATCAGCCGAACTTATTTTAAGTTGTCAAGCATTTGACGAATGCGTTTGAAGTCACCAGCGCTTACTACACCAGCTTTACGTAGTTTACGTTTAGCTTTTGTAGATTTGTTAGCGAATAAATGGCTTGTGTAAGCGTGAGAACGTTTCAGTTTACCTGATCCAGTCTTTTTGAAACGCTTTGCAGCGCCGCGATGAGTTTTTTGTTTAGGCATAGGTATTTCCTCCTCTATCTATTACTTATCGTTTTTCGGTGCTAAAACTAAGAACATACTGCGTCCTTCCATTTTAGGCTTAGATTCAACTGTACTAACTTCAGCACAAGCTTCTGAGAAGCGATCTAAAACACGTTGACCGATTTCTTTATGAGTAATGGCACGTCCTTTAAAGCGAATTGACGCTTTAACCTTGTCGCCTTTCTCTAAAAACTTGATAGCATTACGAAGTTTTGTGTTAAAGTCGTGTTCATCAATTGTTGGACTTAAACGAACTTCTTTCATGCTAATTACTTTTTGATTTTTGCGCTGCTCTTTTTCTTTCTTCTGTTGCTCAAAGCGGAATTTACCGTAGTCCATAATGCGGCATACTGGCGGTTTCGCATTTGGAGCAACTAATACTAAATCAAGATTAAGATTTGCAGCTAAGTCTAAAGCGTCATTACGAGACTTGATTCCAAGTTGATCGCCATTTGCGCCAACTAAACGTACTTCACGTGCACGAATTTGCTCGTTAATCATCATATCCTTGCTAATAGTAAGCCACCTCCAAGGTTTTCTCAGAACATATTTTGTAGTCATAGAACCCGAACAAAAAAAGTGCGGGCATACGACACCCACACTTGTAAAATCTTAAGTAAGAAATACATTTACCTGTTAACTGCGAATGCGTCCATCAGGTGAGAAGCGGGTGCTTCTACTTGTTCCACAAAACAATATTCTATTATCCTTGATGAGTTTATCATAGGACATGACGTCTGTCAAGAAGACGCGATGTGTTTTACTAACAACAAGAAATATTGTAACAAACAACTAACATACTTGCAATACTTTTTTATGATAAGTGTCACATGGTTATTTTTTCTAATTTCTCTCGAGTATATTACATAAAAAAGCCGCGGTATACCGCGGCTTTTTCTTATCGTTTTCCTTCTACTTTAATCATGTCAACAAAAGCATCTAATGCGATTGTTTCTGATTTTTGTTCACCATATTTACGTACGTTTACGCCGTTTTCAGTTACTTCATTGTCACCTACTACAAGCATGTACGGAATTTTTTGCATTTGTGCTTCACGGATTTTGTAACCTATCTTCTCTTCACGAGTGTCTAATTCAACACGGATACCAGCACGACGCAATTCGTCTTGTACTTTTTTCGCATAGTCTAAATGTACTTGCGGAGAAACTGGAATTACTTGTACTTGAACTGGAGCTAACCATGTTGGGAATGCACCTTTGTATTCTTCAATTAAGAAGGCTACAAAACGTTCCATAGTTGATACAACACCACGGTGAATTACAACTGGACGATGTTGTTTACCGTCTTCACCAACGTATGATAATTCAAAGCGTTCTGGAAGTAAGAAGTCTAATTGTACAGTTGAAAGTGTTTCGTCTTTTCCAAGAGCAGTACGAACTTGAACATCAAGTTTTGGACCGTAGAATGCCGCTTCACCTTCAGCTTCATAGTAATCAAGACCCATTTCATCCATAGCTTCTTTTAACATACCTTGTGCTTTTTCCCACATCTCATCATCCGCATAATACTTTTTAGTATCTGCTGGGTCGCGGTAAGATAGACGGAATGAGTAGTTCTCTAAACCGAAATCTTTGTACACTTCTAGAGTTAAGTTTACAACACGTTTTAACTCTTCTTTAATTTGATCTGGACGAACGAAAATGTGCGCATCGTTTAAAGTCATTCCGCGTACACGTTGTAATCCAGATAACGCACCTGACATTTCATAACGGTGCATTGTTCCAAGTTCTGCAATACGGATTGGTAATTCACGGTAGCTGTGAATATCATTTTTATAAACCATCATATGATGAGGACAGTTCATTGGACGAAGAACTAATTCTTCGTTATCCATTTCCATTGATGGGAACATGCCATCACGGTAGTGGTTCCAGTGACCAGAAGTTTCATAAAGCTCTCTGCTCCCTAGTACTGGAGTATATACGTGATCATAGCCTAAGCTTGCTTCTTTATCAACGATGTAACGCTCGATAATGCGGCGGATTGTTGCACCTTTTGGTAACCAAAGTGGTAAACCTTGTCCTACTTTTTGGCTATTAGTAAATAGTTTTAATTCTTTACCTAATTTACGGTGATCGCGCTCTTTCGCTTCTTCAAGCATACGTAAGTGCTCATCTAATTCTGCTTTCTTAACGAATGCAGTACCGTAAATACGTTGTAGCATTTTATTATTGCTATCGCCGCGCCAGTAAGCACCTGCAACGCTTAATAATTTAAACACTTTAATTTTCCCTGTAGATGGAAGGTGAACACCACGACAAAGGTCGAAAAATTCGCCTTGCTCATAGATTGAAATAACTGCATCTTCTGGAAGATCGTTAATTAAATCTAATTTTAACTCATCGCCGATTTCTTCAAAGCGACGAATTGCTTCTGCACGTGGTACTTCATGACGAACGATTTCTAAGTTCTCGTTCACGATTTTTTGCATTTCTTTTTCGATTTTCTTGAAGTCTTCAACTGTAATTGCTTCTTCCATATCAATATCGTAGTAGAAGCCATTTTCAATTACTGGACCAATGCCAAGCTCAACCTTAACATCTTTATATAAACGTTTTAACGCTTGTGCTAAAAGGTGGGCTGTTGAATGGCGTAAAATATATAGGCCATCTTCAGAATCTAATGTAATGATAGAAACTGCACCATCTTCTTCGATTGGTGTAACAAGATCGATCATCTCATCGTTTAATTTTCCAGCTACAGCTTTTTTCTTTAAGCCTGGGCTAATAGAAGCTGCGATTTCTTCAGTTGTTACGCCTTTTGGAAACTCCTTCACAGCTCCATCAGGGAAAGTAATTTTAACTACATCTGCCATCACTGGTCACTCCTCTTTTTCTCAAAATAAAAAACACCCATCCCGTAAAAAGGGACGAGTGTTGAATTCGTGGTTCCACCCTTGTTCCAATTAACATAATTGTTAATTGCTCAAGTTCAACATAACGGTGTTGTCCGTTAGCAATTACTAGAAAAACCGTTCACTGCTAAAGTTTAGAGGTGGTAAGTAATAATCCCGTACTAGGAAGCTCACACCCTAAGGCTTCCCTCTCTGAAAATCGTAGAAAACTACTCATGTCCTCATCATGACATTTCAATATATTTCATTTATGTAGGTAATTATATGCTCAAAAACTTAGAAAATCAAGGGCGTTACCTTTATTTTTTAAATTTTTCACATTGCGCTCAAAATCATGTAATCCATGTAATTGGACCCGTTCTTGGAACACATTTCGCAAAGTAATAATCATATTATGGTCTTGTTCTTTCGTATATAAATAAATCTTTTTAGGCGAAATAGAAAGAAGCGGCGCAATTACTTTCGTATCAATATATACATCATTTTGCTTTAATAATTCCTCATCTATATATTGGACCAACTTCTCCTGTTTTAAACGTCTACCTTTATCATCATAAAAGATAAAGCTTTCATCAAAAATAAGATGCACGCAAGACAAACGTGATTTACGGCTACTTACTTGTTGCCGAAGCGTCTCAATGAACATTTGGTATTCTTGCTCCATCTTATATTCATCAATTGCCACTTCCGCAAGTTTAGCCACCATTTCCCTATATGTACGAAGACGAAAACGGATATATGATGAAAACGAGAATGAGAGCGGATCACAAAGCCAATTATTTAAAGAAGACTTAATATATGACTCAAATGCGTTACGCGTTAAATCCTGAGCTACACCTTTTCTTCTTCCCTTTAAAATCTCATGTGCCATGTGCAATATTTGATGACACTCTTCTTGTTCTTCATAAAAAAACTTTTCTTTTAAAATCGTATAAATCCACTCATTTTGTTTCACATTCACAATGAAATACACCATTACTGGCAATAAGATTTTTTCAATATAATTCGATTCACGTACTGGTATGTGAATCACCACTTTTTGTTCCTGTAAATACACACTCGTTTCCTTATATAACACTTCCGCTCTTTTCAGCAATTGTCTATATACGTGCATAGCATCATTTTTTTCTTCGAAGCAAATTTCAATCACTTTTGTCCCCCCTTTTATCCCCGCTCTAAAGGACTGTATCTATACGTTACAAATCCTATAAGAGTCCGTCCCGCGTGAATTTCACTCTTAGTAGAATCACATTTCCTATCGTTAGAAAATCCACTCAATATGGCTTGCTAATTTTATATATATTAAGGGAGGGAGAAAAAAATGATACAAGCTACTATGAATTTTTATTGTATACTTTACTTATCAATAAAAGGGGGTATCTGAATGTTTGAATATAAATTCGTAAAAGTCGAATTACATTGGGGGTTCACTCGCTCAAAACCAGCTGAAGACTACCAAGAAATTATTCAAGAACATGCTAGAGATGGCTGGAGGTTCGTACAGATTGTTGCCCCTACGATTGGCAGTTCTGGACAACCTGAATATTTCGACCTCATATTTGAAAAGAAAATATCACTATAATACAAAAGAGCAAGCTTCTCAGCTTGCTCTTTTACTTATGACGACGGTTTTTCCCACCAATTGGAATTGGTTTCGCTAAATATTTAATTCGCTCCATAATACGTGCTGCCTTCATTTCTTCAGCCTCACCACGCTGCGTATACGTTAAATGGTGTTCCAGTTGTTTAAAATCAAAATTAGACGTAAAGAACGTCGGTAAGTTTTCTAACATACGGAATTGCAAGATTGCACCAAGCACATCGTCACGCACAAAGCTTGACATCGCTTCTGCCCCGATATCGTCTAACATTAAAACTTGTACGCGTTTAACCGCATCAATCTTTTCACCAATCGAATTATCTTGAATTGAACTTTTAATTTCACGTAAAAATTCCGGGAAGTATACGAGCATCGAACTTATTTTCTTTCGAGCAAGCTCGTTCGCTATTGCTCCTAAAAGGTACGTTTTTCCTACACCAAATTTACCGTACAAATATAAACCTTGTGCTTTTTTACCTGGTTCATATGTACTTAAAAATTCATTCGCTGCACCAATTGCATCGATACGTGCATTTAAATCAGAAGGGTCTAAGTTTTCCATAGTTGCCTGCAAAATATCCGTTGGCATATATACACTTTGAACGAGTTTTTCATATTTCTTTCTCTCGTCATGCGCTACTTTTCTAACGCAGCGATCGTATTGAATATCAATCATCTTCCCTTGAATAACAAGCTTTGGCTCATAACCTTGTAGCATATTTTTACATGAACCTAAATCCGGACAATCCACGCAACCTACACTTTGTCCAATATATTCATATAACTTCACAAGACTGCGCTCAATCATAGAAGTCGTTACTTCACCCTTATGTTCGTCTATAAATTCTTTCACACGCGGATGCGCCATTACTTCTGCCTTTAGTACTTCATATCTATTTTTAAAGTTTTCATTTTCCATTAATTTTGCAAATGAATTTTGAATATGCTCCATTTTCTCACCTCAAAGAGCGTTCATTCTCTTCTATTAATCACGCTTATATTTTTTTAACACTTCTTCTAGTCGTTTTCTTTCATCTTCTAGCGTACTTGCATCTTTTTCTACATTTATATCTTTCTTCTCTGTTTCTTTCTCTTGTTCTTTCGGCTCTTCTTCCTTAAGCCAATCTGGCACCATTTCTTTCCGCACCGTTTTCTTCGCCGTACGGCCTTTTTTCTTCGTCTCAGCCCACTCTTGATATTGACGGTTCTCTTCTTTCGCTAACGCCATCGCGTCCGCTACTGTACCGACCTTTTTACGTGCCCAATGCCCAGCAATCTTCTCGACATACGTTTTCGCAAGTTTCATATCTGAGCGTAGCATAACGTAATAAATAAGTACATTCACAACTCCTGGTGTCAATTTTTGATTAATCATGACATCTTCAACAATCTGCAAGTCCGCTTTCGTTGCCTCTGCACCACCAGAAATCTCTTTCAATAGTTGTTTTGGCGAGATTTCCTCTAGCTGCTTTATTAACATCTCCTCTTGCGATGAAGGCTCTTTCTCTTTCATCGTACGTGCAGCATGAGGCTGTACTCTTTCACTTAATACCGGTAATGCTTGACCATTTTCAAATTGATACCAATCGCGCGCTCCTTTTCTAAGCCTTTCCGTATCAATTGTTTGCATCTCTGTCACTGCACCAAGAACGATATTTTGCATCGATAACACATCTACACCATACACGTAAGCAAGTGTTATAACGCAGTCTCTCACTTGATCTGTAATCGCCTTTTTAGGAACAAGAGCGGACAATCCATCTACAAATAAAGAGAAATCAAAGAAATCATTCCAAACTTTCGGAGCGTCTCCCTTCTCGTTACTTGGCATAGTTGTCGTTTTTGGAATACGAAGGTCTTCTTGCGCATGCTCCAGCTGTCCTGGATTAAACGAACCAAACACATCATTGAAAGAACGCGTAACATTTTCATAAGAAGCAAAATCAAATTCTTCTTCTAAGAAATATTGCTTTACTTGATTATATTTTGTCCGGCTCAATCGATTGTATAAAAAGATACTTAAAACAATATCATCAAAAAACTGCTTCGGAGATAAAGGTGGTTGCAACTCATATATGAACATTCGAATATCTTTTTCTTTCTTAATATACACCTTCAATAGCCCAATTGCCTCTAACTTTACTCGTTCCTCATATATTTCAGGAAGTTGCATTTGCATAGTCACCATAAGGGAATGATGCGTATTCTCTTTTCCAAATACACGATCTTGCTCTAGCTCTCCCCATAGTGTCATGTATAAGCTAAAAGCTCTACTACCTATTAACGGCTGATACAACATCGTTAACACTTTTCGGTCGTAATTGTGCAGTAGCCCTTTCGCACTTACTTTATAACGATCAATCGGCAATAGCTCCATCCATGACTGTTTTTCCATTCTTGCTTTTCCTTTCTCTCATCCAATCTATCCTCTACTTCATACGTTCTATCTTTATTATATAAATTCTTAGTGAAAAAGAGCTATTAGCTTGCGCTTCTAGCTCTCTTATCCTATTACTTACGGTATGTAAAGAGAATAAAATACAACTTCTACTCTCTTTCTTTTTGCAGTATATCTTTTAATTCTTCAATAAATACATTTAAATCTTTAAATTGACGATATACAGAAGCAAAACGTACGTAAGCAACATCATCAATATCGCGAAGTTCTTCCATGACAATTTCACCAATCATATCACTTTTCACTTCTGATATACCTAAATTACGCAGTTCACGTTCCACGCTTTGTGTTACTTCTTCTAATTGTCTTAAAGATACTGGTCTTTTTTCACACGCTTTAATTAAACCACGTAGAATCTTTTCTTTATTAAACTCTTCTCGTGTGCCTTCTTTTTTTACAACGATAAGAGGTGACTCTTCTACCCTTTCAAAGGTCGTAAAGCGACTTAAGCAGCTTTCACACTCTCTCCTTCTTCGAATAGAGCGCCCCTCGTCTACCGGACGCGAATCTAACACTCTTGTACCATTATGAGAACAGGATGGACAACGCAATACATTCACTCCTTTACACTATACTCTTTATTTTTCTCTACTCACTTCACCTAAAATATATATACAATATTATATAACTCATTCTAACTCTCTTACCACTTTAAGTTTCAGCGCATCACTTTATCATCTCATCCTTAAAAATAAGATGGTATATAGAGCACTACCTCATTTGCAAGAATCCAATTTATTCAACTAACGAGTACGTTATATTTTTCCTTTTTTATAAACTAAAAAAGAGGTGCATTATACACCTCTTTACATTTTAAATCAATTATGTTCTTTTTTAAAGAGCTTTTGTTTCTCTCTGCTTAATTTCGAAGCTACCAGTGCCTCGAGGAAGCTCGATGCTCTCACGCGTTTTCGCGTTTAAACCTTCTGCAATATATTCTGCAGCAACATTTGGATCAATACGATCCCCACAAGTATAAACATCAATACTTGCGTAACCGTGCTCCGGAAAGCTATGAATTGTTAAATGTGATTCCGAGATAATTACTACTCCACTTACACCTTGTGGTGCAAATTTATGGAAAGCAACCTCACGCACTTCAGCACCAGCTTTTAGTGCTGCATCCACAAATAATTGTTCAATATACGGCATGTCATTCAGTTTGTCGAAATCGCAATCCCAAAGTTCAGCAATCACGTGACGACCCATCGTATCCATAGTATCCATTCTACAGTTCCCCCTTGTAAATTTATTCTAACTGTTCGAATTGAAAACTAATTTGCAATTTGGCTTGCTCCACTACCACGGGGGAAAGTTAGTCCAGAGAGGTCCTAACCCTTTAAGTAGTGACTACGTACCTCAGCTCTTAAGTTTACGAGTGTTAGTATACTTTGTTTATTTTCATTTTGCAACAACAGTTTTTTCGATTTTCTGTCATATTTTCCTCTTTACTTTTCCCTAAAAAAAATAAATGATTCACAAATACAGTAATCACAACGTTTCGTGGTATGTCCACTTTCGAAAATATACTCCTATAATTTTTACCTTTTTAGAAAAAAATAAAAGAAGAGGGCAAATATTCACTTGCCCTCCCCTTATTCACTTAAATATGTTGTACATTTTCTTGTTTCGCTAATTCTTCAACAACTAACGTTACAAGATCTACAACACGACGAGAGTAGCCCCACTCGTTATCATACCAAGCAAGTACTTTCACTTTACGATCACCCATTACCATTGTAGATAAACCATCGATAATAGCTGAGTGTGTATTTGTATTAAAGTCGATAGATACTAAAGGCTCTTCGCTGAATTCTACAATACCTTTAAGCGCACTGTTTGCAACAGTTTTGAATGCATCGTTAATAGCTTCAACTGACACATCACGTTTTACATCTACTACTAAGTCAACAAGAGACACGTTTGGTGTTGGTACACGAAGTGCCATACCATGAAGTTTTCCGTTTAAATGTGGAAGAACTTTTGCTAGCGCTTTCGCAGCACCTGTCGTTGTCGGAATGATTGATTGTCCGCAAGCACGTGCTCTTCTTAAATCTTTATGTGGGTTATCAATATTTTTTTGGTCATTTGTATAAGCGTGAACTGTCGTCATTAAACCGTTTTCAATTCCAAACTGCTCATCTAACACCTTCACAACAGGCGCTAAACAGTTTGTTGTACAAGATGCATTTGAAATAACAGTATGTTTTGTAATATCTAATTGGTCTTCGTTCACACCAACTACAATTGTTACATCTTCATTTTTACCAGGCGCTGTTAAAATAACTTTTTTCGCTCCAGCTTCAACGTGAAGAATTGCTTTTTCTTTTGAATTAAATTTACCAGTTGCTTCAATTACAACTTCAACACCTAAATCTGTCCAAGGCAATTCCTTTGGATCGCGGTTGTTTAAAAGGCGAATCATTTTTCCATCAACTAATAAGTGATCTTCAAATGCTTCTACTGTTCCGTCAAACTTGCCATGAACTGTATCATATTTAATTAAGTGTGCTAACGTTTCAGATGGATAGCTTGCATTGATTGCTACAATTTCGAATGCGCTTTCTTTTATTGCTTGACGAAATACCATTCTCCCAATACGTCCAAATCCATTAATTGCCACACGAGTCATAATATGTTATCCCCCTTGAATGCGTTATACTATTTATCTCCAATCCCAATAATAGTATAACACAAAAAGGAGATATGTCACTAAGCATTTTCATTAATTTCACAATTTTTTAGTCAATAATGTTCCACTTCCTTAAAATTACCTGCAATTGTGTTTTCGTTCCCATAATTGTGCCATCATTATTTATCACTTCATCTGCATTTTTCACTTTTTCTTCTAACGGCATTTGAGATTGAATACGAGCTGTTGCTTCTTCTTCTGAAAAGTTATTTCGTTTCATTAAACGTTCTAATTGCGTATGCGGCTTAACCGCTACAACTAAAATGCGGTCAACGAGACTTGTTAATTTGCTTTCAAATAAGAGAGGAATATCTAACACAACTGCTTGCATACCTTCTTTTATGTACATTTCCTTTTGCCTATTCATTTCCTCACGTACTGCAGGATGAACAATTTTATTTAACTGCAATCGTTTTTCTTCATTATAGAAAACGACACTTCCTAGTTTTGGACGATCTAGTTCTCCATCTTCTTGTAACACTTCCGTTCCAAATACTTCTACTATTTTGTTATATGCTGGTTTTCCTCGCTCTACAACTTCTCGTGCAATAATATCTGCATCAATTACTGGTATACTCAGTTCACGAAACATTTGAGATACTGTACTTTTTCCGCTTGCAATGCCTCCTGTTAATCCAATTACTACTGTCATCATAATCCTCCTCATAATAAAAGGCGCGAAACTAATGTTCCACGCCCATAGTTACATTTTCCAAATTCCAATAATAATGAGTAATACTCCAGGCAGGAATGTAAATTTTTGTAACCACTTCATATTCGATAAAACCGTTCCAAGTTTCATTCCAATAAATAAAAACAAAGAACTCATAATTGCAACTAATATCGCCATCATAGCGGGTGCATACCCTAATAAAGATGCACCAATTCCGGCACCAAATGAGTCTACAGAAAGAGCGATACCAAGAAGCAATGCTTCTCCTGCAGAAATGGTGCCTGATTTATCAAAATCTGCTACAGTCGGTTTCCTTAAAATTTGAATCACTAGCCCTAGCGAGGCAATCTCTAATTTCCAGACCTTCTCCTCTTGCTTCGGTTCTTCTTTTTTCTCACTTCGAAAAAATTGATATAATACCCAAATCCCTATTCCAATAAGAACAAGCCCACCGATACGCGTTGCGATAACAGGTGAAAATACTTTCGCGATCATATGTCCAATTCCCATTGAAACAAGCATAACAGCCGCTGAACACATTCCGATAATTATAATTGATCTTAGTGGAATTCTTACGCTTCTTAAACCATATGTTAGCCCTACACTACAGCTATCCAAGCTTAATGTAAAAGCTAATAAAATAAGAGATAAATAAAGGTACATCGGTAAGCTCCTCCCTTATACATAGCTCTGCTGTATGTATATGACAAATGCCTATCCGATGTTATCTCTTTTCTATATTCTAGGCTGACAAATTGGGCAGTAATGCGTTCCTCGTCCGCCAACAACTGTTTTTTCTAATATCGTACCGCAAGTTACACATGGTTCTCCCTTTTTTCCGTATACATTTAGGAGTTCTTGGAACGAACCAATTTGCCCTTGTGAGTTGATATACGTTCGAATTGTACTTCCGCCACGCTTCACCGCTTCGCTTAGCGTTGTAACGGTAGCCTCATAAATTCGCTCAATTTCTTCCACTGTTAAAGACGACGCTTCTCGTTCAGGATGAATTTGAGAACGGAATAAAACTTCATCTACATATATATTTCCAAGCCCTACTAAAAGACGCTGGTCCAATAGCACAACTTTTATTTTACGATTCGTCTTTTGCAATCTTTCTTGTAAATACTGCGTTGTCAATTCCGCATCAAATGGCTCCGGACCTAAGTCAGCAAGAGGCATTTGGTTCATTTCTTCACCTTTCTTAAAGAGATGCATCGTACCAAATTTTCTCACATCTTTATAATGTAATTCCGTTCCATCTGTAAATAAGAAACGGACATGCGTATGTTTATCAATCGGCTCATCCTCTTGATGTAGTAAAAACTTACCTTCCATACGCAAATGTGAAACAATAACATAATTTGTTACATATAGAAGCAAAAACTTACCTCTTCGCTTTATATTTTCAATCTTCTCGCCTTTTAGCATTTCTTTAAAAATTTCTGCATCATCCGGTCGTTTCACTATTTTTGGATAAGTAACAATAACATCTTCAATCGTTTTTCCTGTTACAAGATTTTCAAGTGTCCGTCTGACATTTTCAACCTCTGGTAATTCAGGCATTTCATCACTTCCTTATTTTGCGTCGTACCAAGTTGGACCGTAAGAATAATCAACTTTCAGCGGAACTGCGAGTTCAATTGCATGCTCCATTACTTCAGGTACAAGCTTCTCTAATTTTTCAATTTCTTCTTTTGGCGCTTCAAATATCAATTCATCGTGTACTTGCAGAAGAAGACGTGCTTGTAATCCTTCTTCTTCTAAACGATCCGCCATAATAATCATCGCTTTTTTAATAATATCTGCGGCAGTACCTTGAATTGGTGTATTCATCGCTGTACGCTCAGCGAAGCTACGTAAATTGAAATTACGACTCGTAATTTCTGGAATATAACGGCGACGATTTAATAATGTAGCCACATATCCTTTTTGTTTCGCATCTTTTACGATGTCCTCCATGTATTCTTGTACACCAGGGAAACTTTCTAAATACTTTTCAATAAATTCCGCTGCTGCTTTTCTTGTAATTCCTAAGTTTTGTGAAAGACCATAATCACTAATACCATATACAATTCCGAAGTTAACAGCTTTCGCTTGTCGTCTCATATTTGAAGTTACTTCATCTTTTTCAACGCCAAATACATCCATAGCTGTTTTCGTATGAATATCCATATCATGTTGGAATGCTTCAACTAGCCCTTTATCATTTGCAATATGAGCTAATACACGCAGTTCGATTTGTGAATAATCAGCCGCATACATAATCCATCCTTCTTCTGACGGAACAAATGCCTGACGAATCTTTCTTCCTTCTTCTAATCGAATCGGGATATTTTGCAAGTTCGGATCCGTTGAACTTAATCGACCTGTTTGCGTTAACACTTGATTAAAGCGAGTATGAATTTTAGATGAATCTTCATGTACAACTTTCAGTAAACCTTCAATGTAAGTTGAATTTAGTTTCCCTAATTGACGATAATGTAAAATATTTGGAATAATTTCATGGTGATTCATAAGCTTATCTAGTACATCAGCTGACGTAGAATAACCTGTTTTCGTCTTTTTAATAACCGGCAAGTTTAAGTTCTCAAACAGAATAACACCAAGCTGCTTCGGTGAATTAATATTAAATTCTGTTCCCGCAAGCTTATAAATTTCCTGTTCCATTTCCTTTAATCTACCCGCAAGTTCTTCTCCCATATTACGAAGACGCTCTGTATCAACTTTTACACCCTTTACTTCCATATCAGCTAATACACGTGCAAGCGGCAATTCTAACTCTGTAAACAGTTCATATTGCTCATTCTTCTTTAACTCTTCAACGAATGTTTGCTTTACATCATATAATACATGAACTTTACGAGCCACATGCTCCGCTACTACCTCTAACTTTGGAACAGCACGCTTCGCACCTTTTCCGTAAACTTCTTCATCAGATTTCACAGCATGCGTTTCTTTCATTTTCGCTACAGTACGGAAGTCTTTATCCGTATCAGCTGGATCAAGTAAATAAGCAGCGATTAATAGATCAAAGTCAATCCCTTGCATATCTATCCCATTCCATTTCAGTGCAACGATTGCACGCTTCGCATCAAATGTATGCTTTCTCATTTCTCCATCTGCAAGCCACTCTTTAAAAGCATCTGACTTAAGAGCAATGTCTGTCTGAATAAAGTAACATCCATTTTCATTTTGAATACCGAAACCTTGAATGTCTGCTTTATGATAGTTATCTTCTTGTACTTCAACGATAAGCGCACTATCTTGCTGAAGCATTTCTTCTGTAACTTCTTCCACAATATCAAATGTAATATCATCTAATTCAGCTGGAGCAGTTTCTTCTGGCGTAACGCCTAATTTATTTAAAAGAGATGTAAATCCTAAACTCTCGAACATTGGAATGACATCACTTGCTTCATATCCTTTATACGCCATATCATCCACATGAACTGTAATCGGCGCATCTGTAATAATAGTTGCAAGATCCTTACTCATAAGAGCTTGTTCTTTATTTTCTTCCAGTTTTTCTTTTAATTTCTTCCCACTTACTTGATCTATATTTTCATACACCGCTTCAACCGTTCCAAACTGTGTTAACAATTTAATTGCCGTTTTTTCACCAACTCCTGGTACACCCGGTATATTATCTGACTGGTCTCCCATTAAACCTTTCATATCGATAATTTGCTTTGGTGATAAGCTGTATTTTTCAAATAAAGCTTCTTTCGTATATTCATCCACTTCTGTAATCCCTTTTCGCGGAATACATACAAGCGTGTTATCAGAAACAAGTTGAAGTAAATCTTTATCTCCTGAAATAACTTTTACACTTGCCCCTTGCTCACTCGCTTCTTTCGCTAACGTTCCCATGATGTCATCCGCTTCATAATTTTCTAATTCATAACGCGGTACATTGAACGCATCCAGCATCTCACGAATAAATGGGAATTGCTCTGATAATTCAGGTGGAGTCTTTTGACGCCCTCCTTTATACTCACTATACGTTTTATGACGGAACGTTGTTTTGCCTGCATCAAACGCCACTAACATATGAGTTGGCTTTTCTTCCTCTAATATTCTCATTAACATCATTGTAAAACCGTAAATTGCGTTCGTATGTATACCTTTGTCGTTATTTAAAAGCGGTAGTGCAAAGAAAGCACGGTACGCGATATTATTACCATCTACTAATACGACCTTTTTTTCCAAAATTAAAACCTCCCCATACAAATTTGAAATGATTTTTTTCACAGAAAAAAACCGTTCCTTTCCTCTCTCTATATTAACATGACTAATAGAGAGAAGAAAAATAACGGCTATTTTCTTTCATATATAAAACAGACTTATATTGGCATAAAGGGAAGTGACGAGAACAGCTTAACTATTCTCGTCCAAAATTACTCCTTGGATGAAGGGGTTTTCATGTATTATATTAACAGAGCTTTATTAATATTTAATTAAGCCATTGTTAATATATTGTAAACATCCTTCATCCTATTTTTCAGTTGCTGATTTCGGTAAAACAACTGTAAACGTTGTCCCTTCTCCAACTTCACTATCTACTGTAATCGTACCTTGATGCGCCTCAACTAAATGCTTTACGATCGACAATCCAAGGCCGGTACCACCAGTATTTCTACTTCTTGCTTTATCCACCCGGTAGAAACGTTCAAAAATACGCGGAATTTCCTCTTTACTAATACCAATTCCAGTATCCGATACTTTTATATAAGCATTATATTTATCTTCCGCTAACTCTACTGAAACAACGCCTCCAGCCGGTGTATATACGATTGCGTTATTAATTAAATTAATAAAGATTTGTTTCAAACGACTTGGATCTCCAATAACAGAGGCACGTTTTAATACATTCACTTGTAAAGAGATTTCTTTTTCTCCTGCTTTATTATCAAGCACCATATGAATATCTTCAAGCAGCCCCTTCATGTCAACGGTTCCCATATTTAATTTAAATCCTTGTTGTTCGATCTTCGACAAATCTAATAAATCTTCAATTAATCCTTGCATGCGCTCACTTTCTTTTAAAATAATGTGCAAGAAATGTTCGCAGAATTTTTTATTATCCATCGCTCCGTCTAAGAGTGTTTCTGAAAAACCTTTAATAGAAGTAATCGGTGTCTTTAATTCATGAGAAACATTCGCTAAAAAGTCTTTTCTCATTTGTTCTAATTTCTTTAACTCTGTTATGTCATGGAATACGAGAACAATCCCTTTCCATTCATGGTTTGTCCCGATAATCGGCGCTCCATATACTTCGAAATGCTTCCGTTCAATTCCAAGTGGCAATAACATTTGTTTACGCACTTTCACTTCTGTCATAAAGATTTCTTCTACAAGCTCAATAATTTCTGTATGATGAAACGATTCATAATATAAGCGATCTAAATATTCTTCATCTGTTACGTGGAAAGTTTCCTTATAAGAGCGGTTTACAAGGTTTATATATCCTCGGCTATCAATTAAAATCATTCCACTTCCCATATTTTCAATTAACGTGTGCAGACGATCTTGTTGCATTTCTTGTTCAAGTGTCATCTCTTGTAAATTTCGTGCTAAAATATTAATCGCTTTACTCAGCATTCCTGTTTCATCCGAATGACTTTCGTATGCACGTGCTTTATAATTACCCTTTGCCAATTCAATTGCAACTTTCGTAACCGATTCAATTGGCCTAATATATTGCCCTGTAATTTTCATACCTAAAAATACAACTACGAGACAAGCAATGACAAATCCGATAATTAATAATCCCCACGTTTTTTGATGTACGTCTCTTAAAGGATCAATTATACTTTTCACCAAAATGTATCCTTGTTTTCCTTCTACATCTTGAACGAACACCGCATGATAAAATTCATTCTTTCGATCCGTTTCTTTCGTAATTACTTTACTTCGTTGTTTTGCCACTTCCGAAGAAAGTTCTTTAATCGTCTCTGGACTAAATGCCAATTCTTGTCCTTTTCTATATTGAACTTTCTTTTTTTCATCCAAAAATACGATAGAAGCTGGTATTTTTTCTTCTAACTTTTCAAATACGTATGGATTTTTTAAGACATTATTAAAACCTTGCTCTTCTGCTAACGTCGCAACATACTCCGTCTCTTTTACCATTCTCTCTTTAGCATGATCTATATAGTAGTTTTCAAACACAGTTTCTAGTAATAAACCTAGTCCAACTAAAATAAATACAATAAGAGAAACAAATGTAAAAAGAAGCCTGGAACGAAATTTATTCATTCCCTTTTGGCTCCTCTAATTTATATCCTAAACCACGTATCGTTTTAATGTACGTCGGTTTTTTCGTATTTTGTTCAATTTTATCGCGCAAATGACTAATATGAACATCAACAATTCGTGTATCACCAGCAAAATCATAATTCCATACAGCACTTAATAATTGATCACGTGTCAACACGCGACTTTTATTTTTCGCAAGATACACAAGTAGTTCAAATTCTTTTGGTGTTAATTCAAGCTTTCTTCCTTGGAAATAAGCCTCATAAAACTCCGGTAAAATTTTAAGTTCTGCAATTGTGATGCTATCTTCGTCTGGCGCTTCTGCAACTTGTTCTTCTTGTTGTAATTTCGTGCGGCGCAAAATTGCCTTCACACGAGCAACAACTTCTCTTGGACTAAATGGCTTTGTCATATAATCATCTGCCCCAAGTTCAAGGCCTAGCACCTTATCAAACTCATCATCTTTTGCCGTTAACATTAAAATCGGCGTCATAACGCGCTGCAATCGTAATTCTTTACACACTTCCATACCATCCATTTTCGGAAGCATTAAATCTAATATAATTAAATCTGGGCGTTCTGTTGTCGCTTTTTGAAGCGCCATTTCTCCATCCATCGCTGTTATAACTTCAAACCCAGCTTGTTGTAAATTAAATTCGATTAAAGTTAAGATAAATTCCTCATCATCAACTACTAAAATACGATTGTTCATTCTTTTCCTCCAAGTTATAGACTTGAAACCTTCTTCATCCTAGTATTTTCCCCGTTATTCTCATCATACTAGAAAACAAGGTCCCTCTCAATATAATTGTCTATTCATGGATTCGGATTGTGCTATTGTTATTCCTAAAAACAATTACGTTCGCCTCAATTATGTTTTGTTATCCATACTTTATATACTTCCATATCGTTATTAAATTCTACTTCCGTATGAATATTGAGTTCTCGATTTTGCGCTAAGAGAAAAGATAAAGCATACGCTATTTTATAATCTGGTGTTTCATATCCATCAAATACTCTCCCGTACATTTCACTCACAAACCCGTCTGCCCACACTTCAGCTTCTCTTACCGTTTCAAAGATCACTCTTCTCTTTTCCACCTCACCTAAAAAACCACTCCTTTAATTGACTTCAATTACCGATAATAATATTATTAATCTTAATATATAAATTAATAATATTTGGAGGTCTATTATGCGACTAATACTATCCATTCTATCTTTAGCAATCACATGTATCCTTGCTTTTAACGCTCCTAGCTGGGATACGATTAAAACGGGTTGCTCAGAATTTGCTGAAGGGTTCAAAGAAGGGTTTTTCAACTAAAAATAGCGCTAGCATCCTTATTAAAGGTATGCTAGCGCTATTTTTAGTTTCATCTTTTAAAAGTTATCTAATGCTTTTTCCATAATGGAAACAGATTTATAAGGTGGCGTTACTGTTAATGAACCCTTTACAACAGTTTCTCCTTTTTCATCATGAGCAGATACAAGCATATCAATTGTATGTTCCTCCTCAGAAACAGCCACAACTTCAAAGTGGATTTGTAACGTTTCATAATGGTGAACATGTTTCACGAATGTAAGGTCCTTTCTCGTAATATGACTTCCTGGACCCGGTAAATATTTCGTAACCGCCGTTGTAATCATTCCCGTTAGCATAATGCTTGGTACAATCGGCTTTTCATACGGAGTTTGGGATGCGTAATCATGCTGAATATATAATGGATTGGCATCATTCGTTAACCCTAAGTACAATAACAAATCTTTATCCTCAATTTTTTCAGTGATAGATAATTTCTCTCCTACTGTAATTTCATCCATTTTACGACCAATTTGAACTTTTTTCTTTAACATGTTACAACCCCCTCCGATTTTTTCACCTTATTATCCTACTAAAAGCGATACCTTATCCGAAATTTACTATGATGAGGGCAATGTATAGTATAAATCTACAGTTTCATTATAGGATATTACAAATGATAGCGTTTTCATATTATTTCAAAAAAACAATTCGGTAAATAGTAGAAAAAGATTCGGAATCCCGAATCTTTTTCACTACTATTCAATTATTAAACAAGAACTTTCATTACGTTACGTACAGATTCTACAGAGCGATCTAACGCTTCTTTTTCATCTGCAAGAAGTTCTAATTCAATAATTTTTTCAATTCCGTTACCACCTAGAATTACTGGTACCCCTAAGTAAAGGTCACTATAACCATACTCACCTTCAAGGTACGCAATAGCCGGTAATACACGGCGTTGATCTTTTAAGATTGCTTCTGTCATTTCAACTAAAGAAGCTGCTGGTGCGTAATATGCACTACCGTTTCCTAATAAGCCTACAATCTCACCGCCACCTTTACGTGTACGTTCTACGATTGCTTCTAAACGCTCTTTCGGAATTAACGTTTCTAACGGAATACCGCCTGCATAAGAATAACGCACAAGAGGTACCATGTCGTCACCGTGTCCACCAAGAACAAATCCTGTAATATCTTTTACAGAAAGATTTAATTCTTGTGCGATGAATGTACGGAAACGAGCTGTATCTAATACACCCGATTGACCGATAACACGCTCTTTCGGGAATCCTGCTTCTTTAAATACAGAATATGTCATTGCATCAACTGGATTTGTTAACACAACAATAATTGCATTTGGTGAATGTTTTGCAATGTCGCGCGTAATACTTTTCATAATTTTAGAGTTTGTTGCTACTAAGTCATCACGGCTCATACCAGGCTTACGTGCAATACCTGCTGTAATAACGACAACGTCAGAATCAGCAGTATCTGCGTAATCAGATGTTCCAATAATGTTAGCATCAAAACCTTGTACTGGGCTCGCTTCTAACATATCTAACGCTTTCCCTTTTGTTGGATTTTCCAGTTGTGGAATGTCCACTAATACAACATCTGCAAGTTCTTTTTGTGCTAATAAGAATGCCGTTGTTGCTCCTGTAAATCCTGCACCGATGACTGAAACCTTCTTGCGTTTGATTGTCATAATTTACCCCCCGCTTTAATTATGCGTTTTTGATTATCGCTACATCCATGTTTTTAATAAGTTCATTAGCGAACTCAGAACATTTCACTTCTGTTGCACCTTCCATTAAGCGTGCGAAATCATAAGTTACTACTTTTGAAGCAATTGTTTTCTCAACAGAAGCAGTTACTAATTTCGCAGCTTCGTTCCATCCTAAGTGTTCTAATAATAATACACCTGAAAGAAGAACAGAAGATGGGTTTACTTTATCTAAACCTGCATATTTTGGAGCTGTACCGTGTGTAGCTTCAAAGATAGCATGTCCAGTCACATAGTTAATGTTTGCACCAGGTGCAATACCAATTCCACCTACTTGTGCAGCAAGTGCATCAGAGATATAGTCACCATTTAAGTTCATTGTTGCAACAACATCGAACTCACGTGGACGAGTTAAAATTTGTTGTAAGAAGATGTCTGCAATAGAATCTTTTACGATGATTTTTCCAGCCACTTCAGCGTCTGCCATCGCTTTATTCGCTGCATCTTTACCATCTTTTTCAACAATACGATCGTATTCAGCCCAAGTAAATACTTTGTCGCCGAATTCTTGTTCCGCTACTTCGTAACCCCAGTTTTTGAAAGCACCTTCTGTAAATTTCATAATGTTTCCTTTATGAACTAATGTAACAGAAGAGCGTTTTTCGTTAATTGCATATTGAATTGCAGCACGAACAAGACGCTTTGTCCCTTCTTCTGAAATCGGCTTAATACCAATACCAGATGTTTCTGGGAAGCGGATTTTATTAACACCCATTGCTTCTTTTAAGAAAGCAAGAACTTTTTCTGCTTCTGGAGATCCTTGTGCATATTCAATTCCAGCATAAATGTCTTCTGTATTTTCACGGAAAATAACCATATCAGTATCTTCCGGACGTTTTACAGGTGAAGGAACACCTTCAAAATAACGAACTGGACGTAGACATACATATAAATCTAATTCTTGACGAAGTGCTACGTTTAGAGAACGAATACCACCGCCAACTGGAGTTGTAAGTGGACCTTTAATCGCGATTAAATATTCACGAATTAAGTTTAAAGTTTCTTCTGGTAACCACTCGCCTGTTTGGTTGAATGCTTTTTCCCCTGCAAGCACTTCTTTCCAAACGATTTTCTTCTCACCATCATAAGCTTTTTCAACTGCTGCTTCTAGTACGCGAGATGCAGCTGCCCAAATATCAGGACCAATTCCATCTCCCTCGATAAATGGAATAATCGGATTGTTTGGTACATTCATAACACCATTAGTTACAGTAATTTTTTCACCTGTCGTCAATGTGATAACCCCCATGTTTGAAATTTCATATGTATGAAACTGAGGGAATAACCCCTCAGTTCAAACCGTTAGTCAAATTAAAATATTCTAATCATTACATCTTTCCGAAAAAATCAGACTTTTGAAAGCGTATTTTCACTATCAAAATAGTGTTATTCGCTTATCGTTGTGCAATTGGAACATACACTTGATGCGTTGGTCCATTATAATCAGCACGCGGACGAATTAAACGGTTGTTTTCATATTGTTCTAGAATATGAGCTAACCAGCCTGACATACGGCTAATTGCAAAAATAGGTGTAAATAAGTCATGGTCAATTCCTAAACAATGGTATACAGAAGCTGAATAGAAATCAACATTTGGTGGAAGACCTTTTTCTTTTGTTACAATGTCTTCAATTTTGATAGACATATTATACCATTTCTCTTCTCCTAAAAGCACGCATAATCTCTTAGACATTTCACGTAAGTGTTTTGCACGTGGATCACCCTGCTCATACACACGGTGGCCAAAGCCCATGATTTTCACTTTATTTTGAAGAGCATTATGAATATATGACTCTACATTTTCTTCTTCACCAATCTCAGTTAACATCTTCATTACATTTTCATTTGCCCCACCGTGAAGAGGACCTTTTAATGCACCGATTGCTGCTGTAATACCAGAATATACATCTGAAAGTGTAGCTACGCAAACACGTGCAGTAAATGTAGAAGCGTTTAACTCATGATCTGCATGAAGTACAAGCGCCTTATCAAAAGCTTCAATTTCAACTTCATTTGGCTCGCGATCATTTAACATGTACAAGAAGTTTGCAGCTAATGATAAATCCTTTCTTGGCTCAACAATATCTAAACCTTTACGGATTCTCGCGTAAGCAGCAACTAAAGTTCCGACTTGCGCCTGTAATTTAACCGCTTTCAAATAATTGGACTTTTCATCCATAATTTCAGCGCTCTCATCGTATAATGATAGCATGGAAATTGCAGTTCGTAAAACAGACATCGGATGTGCAATTTTTAAATCTACTTGTTTCAAATATGTTAAAATCTCACCTGGAACTTTATAGTATTCTGATACAATTTCATTAAATTCCGCTAGTTCTTTTTCATTAGGAAGCTTGCGGTGCCATAATAAGTACACTACTTCTTCAAACGTAGCATTCTCAGCTAAATCATCAATATTATACCCAACATAAGTTAATGTATCATCAATAATAGAGCTCACAGATGATGTTGTTGCTACTACCCCTTCTAAACCTCGAATAACAGTCATGACATTCTCTCCTTTTCCTGAAAATTCTCCCAACCTTGCTCCTTATATCTATTTGCTCCCCTTTTGAATTATGAACGCCCGTTCACTCTTTAGGCAAGCAAAATGCACGATCATGCAAATTTGTTGCGATGTTCCCCTCTTATTGTCCATTGTTTACATGGAAAGCATGAGCGTGAATGTCTCCCCGAATCCTCACGCTCAAAACAACAAGTTAGTGAGGAAAATACATTCCGAAGAGTTTTATGATAAAAACAACATAAAACAATATCATTATAAAATTGTTTTATGTTGTTTTTATTTTATCTGGTGTAAAGTCTCTGCTGTTATGTAACTTTTCAAAGTTTCTAATCCTATTATAAACAATTATCTGACTTTTGTGAACAGAAAGAATTCAAAAATTTTATATTACTATAAAATTCCTTATTTAAACATTTGTATAATACTCATAACCGCATAGGCAATTCCAGCCCCAATTAACGGACCAACAGCAACCCCATTAAATAGCGCAACCGCTATAATTGTCCCAAAAACAAGCGCAGTTGTAATGTGAGGATCCGTCGTCAACAATTGTACGCCGCCTTTCGCTAACAAAGCGACCGCTACACCTGAAGCTAAAGCAATCCACGCATAATAAGATTTCGCCGCTTCTCCAAGTTGTTTAAAACCTATTTCTCCTGTCGCAATCGGTACGAGCACCGCTATTGTAATGACCGTTACACCTAGGTTAATTCCTTTCGTTTGTAAATAAGGAAAGACCTTATCTCCTAAAAACGTAAACTTCAATAAAAATAACACACCAATAGCTACAGTAAGCGATTGGTTTTTAGCAATAAGTCCTATAATAAGTAGTATGAATAAAAATAACGTTGACTGACTAATCATGTTTGCACTTCCTTTCTGAAAATAATGAACTCATTTCCAAACAAAAATACCTTTAAACCTATCGTTATACATGCTATATCGATGCCTATTCAACATGAATCACTTCATTTTTTATGTATTTTAAAATGACAAACTGAGACTTTCACCAAAAAAATTAAGCATGTATACATTTTTGAAAACAGTCGTCTCTTCTTTCTTTTCTAATAAGAAACAGGTAAAATAAAAAGAAGAGAAAATGAAGTTTTTACCATATAGTAGAAGCATCAACACCAAGCTTTCACAGTCACTCACATACTGAAAAAGCAGGAAAAATCCATCATTCCACTATAACATAAAGTGAAACTTTAATCAGTGGGGCATTTTCCACTGATTATTAGCCTTCACCAATCGGGCTTTTACGGGCAGTTTATCTCTAGCTAACTCCTTTGATCCAGCCGCACTTCGGGTAGGAGATTTACTTGCCCGCAAATAGCGGGGTAAAGTGAAACTTTAATCAGTGGGGCACACTCGTTATAAGTTGAACGAATTAGGATAATCCAAATTGGAATGGGAGGTATACATCTTTGAACCGAAACTTACTATATATGATATTGCGACTCATATTTGTCATTGTAGCAACGGTAGCTGGGTTCTATGTATTACTATACATGTCAGGGCTTATCTATCCTTTTATTATCGCTTTTGCATTTGCTTATTTGATTAATCCTGTCGTCAATTTCCTTAATCAAAAACTACAATTTCCTCGCGCACTAGCAGTACTCGTTAGCTTAATTCTCGTATTTGGAGCTATCGTTGGACTTGTTACATATCTTGTGACTGAAGCAATATCTGCCACAACATACTTACTACAACTTGTTACAGTAAAGTTTCCAGATATCGTTACATTCGCTCAGCAATTTGCACTTAATCATATTATGCCTCTCTACGATGATTTAATCTCTAAATTTAATCATCTTGGAGAACCACAGCGCTATACAATTACACAAAACATTCAAAACTTAGGAACAGAAGCAACAACACAAATGAAAGAACTTTTAACCGCCATTATAAGCGGGTTAACGAATTTCATTAGTGCACTGCCAACAACTTTAACTGTCCTTGTATTCATTTTATTAGCCACTTTCTTCATTAGTTACGATTGGCACCGTCTTGCTCAGAAAGCAAGAAAATTGCTACCGAATCGTGTACATGGCTATGGAAAAACTATTTTTGTCGACTTAAGAAAAGCTTTGTTTGGTTTTGTGAAAGCACAACTTACACTCGTATCTATGACAACCGTCATTGTACTAATCGGACTTTTAATATTACGCGTACCATACGCCATTACTATTGCGATTATTACAGGAGTTGTAGATTTACTACCATACTTAGGAACAGGCGCAGTCTTCGTTCCATGGGTTATATACGTATTTTTCACTGGCGATACCGCATTCGCCATTGGTCTTCTCATTTTATACATCGTCGTGATTGTCCAAAGACAAATTATGGAGCCGAAAGTACTTTCATCTAACATCGGTCTCGATCCATTAGCAACACTCGTCGCTCTATTTGTCGGCTTTAAACTTTTTGGCTTTTTAGGATTAATCATCGGCCCAGTCACCTTAGTACTACTTAATACATTACACAAAGCTAATGTCTTCCATGACTTGTGGAAATATATTAAAGGTTCACCTTCAAAATAATAGTTTCTAATTCATACACAACAAAAAACTTACATGTAATCAGTGGGAATTTCCCACTGATTATTCCTTGTACTTATTTTTCATACTCATTACAAAAAACAAGAGAATTGCACTCAAAAAAGATAATTCTCTTGTTTTTTTGCATGAAAAACGCATATTTCGTGGTGTTTTTACATATTTATTCTATTTATTTCATAATTATCATTTACATTTATTACTTTTTATGTAAATGAATAAATATACAAAATAGCATAAAATAAGACTTCAACTAACAATCTCCGCCTTTTATATGAATTTTTTACACCAATCGTTCCTTTATATAAGAAAGCAAAACTTTAATTTAGCAGCGTTTCCCTCCATCTTATTCATCTAAATTAATAGCACTAAAAAATCACAAGTTTAATCGAAGCACAACAAGAGTTCAAATGAAAATTATATAGCAAATATAATGAGCAGACGTTTTGTTCATCCCCGCTCATCATTCGCCCCACATCAGACACTTACGAGCAGCCCAATTTCGAGATAGAAATTCCCCCCCCACAAATAGCGTGGTAAAACAAAGCTTCAATCAGAAAGTTCCTCTCCTCTTACAAGACAAAAAATAGCACTTAGATTTCTACAATCTAAGTGCTATTTCTGAATAATAATAGTAGAGTTCTTTCTAAATTTCCATTCCATCCACTTCATAACAAGCGGCTTCAATAAAGCTCTCGTAATAGGGATCACGCAGATAAACCCTAGCACATCTGTCACATACCCAGGAAGCACTAAGAGAATACCTCCTACAAATACAAAAATACCATCTAGTACCGCCTCACCTGGCATTTCCCCTCTATTCAACTTAGATTGAATCTCTCCAAGCACTTTAAACCCTTGTCTTTTCGCCAAATACACACCTACAACACCTGTAAATACAATCATAGCGAACGTAGACCATAAACCTATTACATGACTCGATCCAATTAAGACCGTAATCTCAATCGCTGGTATTAAAATAAACAAGAATAGCAACCACTTCATAGTTCTACACCTCTCTCACATCTCACTTTTAACACCCTCACAACGCCTATATACATCATATGAAATATAGATATCCTTTCATATTAAAACCCATAACAAACAGCTTTTAAAAGCAATTCTAGGCGTTTTAAGCTAATTCTGTCTCGTTTTTGTGTAAAAAAAAGAGAAGGACTCCGATCCTTCTCTCCGTATTACTTATAGCACTTCCGCATGTCCATTATAAACAATTCCGCGTGCTGCATCAACTGTTACTTCTTGGCCATTTTTTAAAGTTGCTGTTACGCCGTTTACACCAACGATAACAGGAATACCGATTGATACGCCTACAACAGCTGCATGGCTTGTTAAGCCACCTTCTTCTACAACTAAAGCCGCAGCTTTTTCGATTGCAGGAATCATATCTTTATCAGTGCTTGTTGTAACAAGGATATCACCTTCGTTTACGTTCGCTACAGCTTCAGCAGCTGTTTTTGCTACAACTACTTTACCTTTTGCAGCTTTACGACCGATTCCTTGTCCTTTAGCAATTTCTTCACCAACAACGTGGATTTTCATTAAGTTTGTTGTACCAGTTTCAGCAACTGGAACACCCGCAGTAATCACTACAGTATCTCCAAGTCCGATTAGACCTGCATCCATACCTGTTTGAATTGCTGTATCTAACATTTCGTCAGTTGAAGCTGCGCGCTTCTCAGCCATAAATGCTTGTACACCCCAAACAAGTGCAAGACGACGTCCTACTTGCTCGTCAGATGTTACAGCTACGATTGGAGATTTTGGACGGTATTTAGAGATCATTTTCGCAGTATATCCACTTTCTGTTGGAGCTACGATTGCAGCTACATCAAGAGCAAGTGCTGTATGCGCAACAGATTGGCTAATTGCATCTGTAATTGTTGGAGTGAACTCTTTAATACGTTTTTTGAACATATCTTCATATTGTAATGATTTTTCAACACGTACCGCAATGTTAGCCATCATTGTTACCGCTTCTACTGGGTATTGTCCAGCAGCTGTTTCACCTGAAAGCATGATTGCATCTGTACCATCGAAGATTGCGTTAGCTACGTCACTTGCTTCCGCACGAGTTGGACGTGGGTTACGTTGCATAGAATCTAACATTTGTGTTGCAGTAATAACTGGTTTACCTAACACGTTACATTTTTTAATTAGACGTTTTTGTACTAACGGTACTTCTTCTGGTGGAATTTCTACACCCATGTCACCACGAGCTACCATTAAACCGTCAGAAACTTCTAAGATTGAATCGATGTTGTCGATACCTTCTTGGTTTTCGATTTTTGGTACGATTTGGATGTATTGAGCGTTATGCTCTTCTAATAATTCACGGATTTCTAATACGTCAGACGCTTTACGTACGAATGAAGCTGCAATGAAATCAACTTTTTGCTCTATACCAAAGATGATATCTTTTACGTCTTTTTCAGTGATACCAGGAAGCTTAATGCTTACGTTTGGTACGTTAACACCTTTTTTATTTTTTACAGTTCCGCTGTTAAGAACTTTTGTACGGATGTTTCCGTCAGCTTTTTCGATTACTTCTAGTTCGATAAGACCGTCATCGATTAGAATACGAGAACCTGGGTCTACATCGTCATAAAGACCAGCATAAGATACAGAGAACTTCTCTGCAGTACCTAATACTTGCTCAGTAGAAAGAACTACTTCTGCACCTGTTACAAGCTCAGCTTGTCCGTCTACGAAGTCGTGAGTACGGATTTCTGGACCTTTTGTATCAAGTAAGATACCAACTGTTTTACCAGTTTTCTTTGAAGCTTCACGAATGTTTTTAATACGAGCTCCGTGCTCTTCATGGCTACCATGAGAGAAGTTTAAACGAGCAACGTTCATACCTGCTTCGATTAATTGCTCTAATTTTTCAATACTTTCACTAGCAGGACCTATAGTACATACAATTTTAGTTTTACGCATATTGCACCTCCGAAAATTATGAAACCGTTCCCAAATATCTGACATTACGCCGATTAGATGGATAATTCTTTAGATAATTGATACATATCTTTATCGATTGTATGCTTTTGAGCTAACGCTTCGATAATATCATGATCAACAAGTTTGTTATCTTGAATACCTACACAACGTCCACCTTTACCAGCAATTAACAATTCAACTGCTCTTGCGCCAAGACGACTTGCTAATACACGGTCTTGTGCACTTGGTGATCCACCACGTTGTACGTGACCTAATACAGTTACACGAGTATCAAAGTTTGTTGCTTCTTCAATGTGCTTACCGATGTCAATTGCACTTCCAACACCTTCAGCTACAACGATAATACTGTGTTTTTTACCACGTTCACTACCACGCTTCAGACGAGCGATAACATCATCCATGTCATACTCTTCTTCTGGAATTAAGATTGTTTCCGCACCATCAGCTAAACCAGCCCATAATGCGATATCACCAGCGTGACGTCCCATTACTTCGATAACATATGTACGTTCATGAGATGTAGCTGTGTCACGAATTTTATCAATTGCATCAATAACAGTGTTTAAAGCTGTATCAAAACCAATTGTGAAGTCTGTTCCAGGGATATCATTGTCGATTGTACCTGGTACACCAACACATGGGAAGCCTTGTTCAGTTAATTTTTTAGCGCCTTGGTAAGAACCATCTCCACCAATAACAACAAGTCCTTCGATACCGTGTTTTTTTAATTGCTCGATACCTTTTAGTCGTACTTCTGGGTCTTTAAACTCAGGACATCTTGCTGTATATAATTTCGTACCACCGCGGTGGATAATATCGCCAACAGAACCAAGTTCTAATTTTTCAATGTGACCAGAAATTAATCCAGCGTATCCATGGTAAATACCATATACTTCAATATCATGGAAAATCGCTTTACGAACAACTGCACGAATGGCAGCATTCATACCAGGTGAATCTCCACCACTTGTTAATACACCAATACGTTTCATTTGTACTCACCTCATAAAGATTATTTGCCTTATAATAAAATAACACGAAAAAATATAAAAATACAATGGAGAAGATGTGTCTTTTCATAATAAAAACGTGCATTCGCGAAGTGGAACGCACGCTTTTCTTATTTTATCCAAATGGAAGCGTTTGAAAACGAAACTTGCCCAATTTTCATATATTTTTCATAACGTTTTTCGATTAATTCATCTTTCGAAATTCCGTTTAATTGTTCAAAAGTTTTTCGAATCATTAAGTCTATATTTTCTGACTGTTTTAAAATATTACGGTGAGCTCCGCCTCTTGCTTCTGGAATAATTTCGTCAATTACACCTAATTCTTTCAAATCTGCTGCTGTAATTTTCATTGCCTCTGCAGCTTCCTTTGCTTTTCCTGCATCTTTCCAAAGAATTGCCGCTGCACCCTCTGGTGTAATAACAGAATAAGTGGAATTTTCTAGCATATGAATGTAATCTCCTACTCCAAGGCCTAGCGCACCACCACTACCGCCTTCACCGATAACGATACAAATAACTGGTACCGTTAAACCTGCCATCTCAAATAAGTTGCGGGCAATAGCTTCACTTTGTCCACGTTCTTCAGCTGCTTTACCAGGATAAGCTCCCTTCGTATCGATGAAACAAATAATAGGACGATTAAACTTTTCCGCTTGTTTCATGAGACGCAGTGCTTTTCGATATCCTTCTGGATGAGGCATTCCAAAGTTACGGCGAATATTTTCTTTCGTATCTTTTCCGCGCTGATGCCCAATTACAGTTACAGGCATCCCTTTATATTTCGCAATGCCGCCGACAATCGCTGCATCATCGCCAAATAGACGATCTCCATGACATTCGAAAAAATCAGTAAATAAGTGCTCAATATAATCGAGCGTTGTCGGTCGTTCTGCATGACGAGCAATTTGAACACGGTCCCATACTTTTAGATTGCCGTATATATCTTCCTCTAAATTTTCTAGCTTTTCTTCCAAAATACGAATCTCCTCACTGAAGTCCATCTGGCTGTTTTTCGTATAGTCTTTCAGTTCACGAATCTTATTTCTTAGCTCAACAACTGGTTTTTCAAATTCTAGCTCTGCCATACAGCCATTTCCCCTCCTTGATGAACTTCTAAAATCTTGCGAAGCGATTCTCTCATATCATCACGATGCACCACCGCATCTAATTGACCATGATCTAGTAAGAATTCTGCCGTTTGGAAATCTTCCGGTAGTTTCTCACGCACCGTTTGTTCAATTACACGTCTACCAGCAAATCCGATAAGTGCACCTGGTTCTGCAAGATTATAATCACCAAGTGAAGCGAAACTCGCTGAAACCCCGCCCGTCGTTGGGTGAGTCATAACAGAAATAAATAATCCTCCTGCATTACTATGCTTTTTCAAAGCTACGCTTGTTTTTGCCATTTGCATTAAACTTAATATCCCTTCTTGCATACGGGCACCACCCGAAGCAGTAAAGATAATAAATGGAACTTGTAAGTCGTACGCCTTTTCAACCGCACGGGCGATTTTTTCTCCTACTACAGAGCCCATGCTCCCCATTCGAAAACGAGAATCCATTACTGCAACAACAACAAGCATGTCATCAATTGTTCCTTCACCAGTTACAACCGCTTCGTTCAATTCAGTCTTCTTACGATCGCTCTCTAGTTTCTCTTCATAACCTGGAAACTCGAGTGGATTTAATGAAACCATTTCTTTGTCATACTCACGGAATGACCCTTCGTCCAATATACTATCAAGACGTTCCCATGCATTCATAGGATGATGATATCCACAATTCACACATACTTTTAAATTTTTTAGAAGTTCTTTCGTATACATGATTTTTTTACATTCCGGACATTTTGTCATAACGCCATCTGGTACATCTTTTCGTACTTGTTCTGAAGGTATTGCAGCGTACTTTTTCTTTTTCACGAATAAATCTCTTAGCACAATTTGACCCCCTTCGTTGAGAGCTAAGGTTAGCGTAAGAAGAAAATGGGGCTAACACCAAAGTTTGATGTTAGCCTTATCTTCTCAATCTGTCTAATAACCTCACTCTTTACGTTTAACTTTAACCGCTACGCGGTAGAATGTTTGTCATAACGTGTCATGGTCATTTCGACAAATTTTATACATTACGAGTGAAACTGTATATTCTCTACTAATTCATCGTAAATTTTTAGTGCATCATTTTCTTGTTTTTCTTCCAAAGTAGCGTAAAGCTTTCTATACATATCGATAGAATCTCTTGAAACTTTACAAGAAAGCGTTGATACGTAATCATTTACGATCATCCAAATGCGATATAGTAAATAATTATCGACTTGTTCAATAAGTGTTTTAAAGAACGTTTGATGAAGCATTGGAATTGAGTTTTCGTTTCCTTCGAGCACTTGATGCAATTTACTTAGCACTTTAGAAAACGTTTCTTTCGGTAAATTACATACAATTCGAATCATATCTTTCTCGAGTAACCGTTTCGTTTGTAATAAATCACGAATTGTTTTCTCATCTTGCAATAAGAACGGAGCAATTAATTGTACAAGACCGTTATCATAAAAGTTTCGAATAAACGTCCCTTCACCACGTCTCGTTTCAATCAATCCTACCAGTTCTAAAGCACGCAATGCTTCTCTTACAGAGGAACGTCCTACGTTTAAGCGTGAACTTAACTCACGCTCAGACGGCAAACGATCCCCCGCCACCAATCCATCCTCTTCCATAATGGAACGGATTTTTTTTACAATTTCGAGATATACTTTTGTATTTGATGATGTCAATGGAAATTCCTCGCTTATTCTTTACCAATCAGCGCTAATTGTTTTGTTTTTTCAGCGATCTCATTTGGATCTACTTGACGGCGAGCTACTCCTGTCTCCATTGCTGCTTTTGCAACGTAAGCCGCTACTTGAGGCGCTACACGCGCGTCAAATGGTGCCGGAATGATATAGTCTGCATTTAACTCATCTTCTGCTACAAGCTCAGCAATAGCCTGTACAGCTGCCATCTTCATTTCTTCGTTAATTTGTGTCGCATGTACGTCAAGTGCACCGCGGAAAATACCAGGGAACGCCAGTACATTATTTACTTGGTTCGGGAAGTCAGAACGACCTGTTCCAACAACAGCTGCGCCCGCTGCTTTTGCCAATTCTGGCATAATTTCTGGAACTGGATTCGCCATTGCAAAAATAATCGCATCGTCATTCATTGTACGAACCATCTCTTCTGTTAATGCACCTTCTGCAGATACACCAATGAATACGTCCGCACCTTGTACAACATCAGCTAAAGAACCTTCTATACGATTCTTATTTGTATATTTTGCAACTTCATCCTTCACCGGATTCATACCTGTAGGACGACCATCATAGATTGCGCCTTTACGGTCACACATAATAATGTCGCGTACACCATAGCGATATAAAAGTTTAATAATTGCAATACCTGCTGCACCTGCGCCATTTGCGACAACTTTAATGTCAGACATTTTCTTTCCAACTAATTTCAGTGCATTTACAAGACCTGCTACTGTTACAATAGCTGTTCCGTGTTGATCATCATGGAAGATAGGAATATTTGTTTCTTTTTTCAAACGCTCTTCAATAATGAAGCAGTTTGGTGCTGCGATATCTTCTAAGTTAACGCCGCCAAAAGTTGGCTCCATTAATTTTACAGTTTCAACAATTTTATCTACATCGTTTGTATTTAAGGCAATTGGGAATGCATCTACACCAGCAAAGCTCTTGAATAATACAGCTTTACCTTCCATTACTGGAAGAGATGCTTCAGGTCCAATGTTACCAAGACCAAGTACAGCTGTTCCATCTGTCACAACTGCTACCATATTTCCCTTCATCGTATATTCATATACCTTACTTTTATCGTCATAAATTTCTTTACAAGGTTCTGCAACCCCTGGAGAATATGCAAGACTTAAATCTTTTGCATTTTCTACTTTTACTTTTGATACAGTTTCTAATTTTCCTTGATGCACTTTATGCATGTGAAGTGCTTCTTCACGAAGTGTTGACAAACTATCCACTCTCCTCAAATTATTCTTGCTGATATCAATTTCTCCAAGTGGTCTGACCACGAACACTACTACTATAATAATCGAAGTGTAGGGAAATTGTCCATTATATTTTCACAACTACATTTTCTTCCCCGACAATTTCACGAAGTGCTCCTAAACATTCTTCACTTGGATGAATCGATAAACTCCGAGATAATTGTACCATTTTATGTTCCTTTTCATAATAAATTAGTACTTTCGCAAAACCTGAATAGTCGAACAATATTTTCGTAACCCGATTTAAAAGCTTTTTCTCATACTGAGATGGCAATTTCACGTAAACAGATGCGTCTTTCTTTTCTTCATAAACATCCATTTCCTCTAGCGGATATAGTCCATTTACAATCCATTGAAGCTTATGATTTCTTAGCTCAATCGTACCGTCAACTAAAACAATTGCTCCTTCTTGCAACTTATCCGAGAAATGTATATACGTTTCCGGGAAGAGGACCGCTTCCATTTCATCATTTTGATCACAGAATGTAATAAATGCCATCTTTTGAAACTTTTTCGTACGAATCACTCTAACACTTGTTATATACACAATCGCTCTTTGTACTTTTTTCTTGTGTCGCATCGCCTGAGCGAGAGATGGAATTTCTAATTCTTTTGCTAACTTCACATACTGCGCTGTCGGATAACTTGATAAATAAAAGCCAAGTGCTTCCTTCTCTTTATTTAGTTGTTCAATAAAAGATAGCTCTTCTCCTTGTACATATTTTGATTTTGGAACAGCATCTCCTAAATCACGTGCGAGATTCGCGTACTCTAACGCCCCTTTAATACTTTTCCATAAATTCGTTCTCGAAACACCAAAATCATCAAAACATCCCGACCAGACGAAAGCTTCTAAATTACGCTCCGTTACGAACTTTGACGGCATACGGAGACAAAATTCAAATAAATCTTCGAACATTTTTTTCTCTCGTTCTTCTAATAATGCCGTCACTGTAGCCATTCCAATATTTCGGATCGAAAGTAAACTGTAACGTATCGCATTCCCTTCTATTTGGAAGTTATAACCACTTCTCTGAAGAGACGGCGGCAAAACGTGAAAACCTTTCCGCTTCGTTTCTCGTATATACTGTACAATCTTATCTTCATTTCCAATTGCGCTTGATAATAATGCCGTCATAAATTCCAGCGTATAGTTCGCTTTCAAATAGGCAAGCTGATATCCAATCATACTGTAAGCTACAGCGTGACTTCGGTTAAAACCGTAATTCGCAAATCTTACAATTAAATCATAAATTTTCTCTGCGGATGTCTCATTGTATCCATTTCCCAAACATCCTTGGACAAAATGCTTACGTTCCTGATCTAAAATATCACGATTTTTTTTACTCACCGCACGGCGCAGTAAATCTGCTTCTCCAAGCGAAAACCCTGCTAACTTCGATGCAATTTGCATAATTTGTTCTTGGTATACAATGACGCCGTATGTTCTTTCTAAAATTGGCTTTAAATCCGGATGTAAATATTCGATTTTTCTTTTTCCATGTTTCGATTCAATAAAAGTCGGTATCTGTTCCATCGGTCCTGGTCTGTATAACGAGTTAACAGCTACGATATCTTCAAACTCATTCGGTTTTAACCCGCGAAGTACATTTCGCATACCGCCTGACTCAAGCTGGAATACACCTGTTGTATCTCCTCTTCCTAATAATTGGAACGTCTTTTCATCTTGAAGAGGTAAGTTTCTTATATCGATTTCTTTCCCTGTTTTGTTCGCGATAAATTTTATAATATTTTCAAGTAACGTTAAATTACGTAATCCTAAAAAGTCCATCTTAAGCAACCCAAGTTCTTCTAGCGCATCGGCTGGATATTGCGTAACATAAACATCGTTATGTCCTTCTTGAATTGCTACACTGCCTGTTAGCGGTTCTTGACTCATAATAACACCAGCCGCATGAATAGACGTATGACGTGGCAAACCTTCTACACGTTTTGCGATTTCAAACACACGCTCATGCAAAAGATTCCCTTGTATAAACTCACGAAGTGATTGTGATTCTTCATATGCATCTTTTAATGTTATACCAAGCTTTGATGGGATAAGTTTTGAAAATATATCAATATCTCGCGGCGGAAGCCCCATTACGCGGGCAATGTCTCTAATTGCCGCTTTTGCTGCAAGCGTACCAAACGTTACAATTTGCGCAACACGGAGCTGACCGTATTTATCTTTCACATAGCGAATCATCTCATCACGTCTTACGTCTGGAAAATCAATATCAATATCGGGAAGCGTCACACGTTCAGGATTTAAAAACCTTTCAAATAATAGATCGTATTCAATTGGATCAATATCTGTAATTTCTAATACGTATGAAACGAGTGAACCAGCTGCCGATCCACGACCTGGTCCTGTTAGAATATAATTTTCATGTGCATACTTCATAAAATCCCATACGATGAGGAAATAATCACTAAATCCCATACGAGAAATAACATTTAATTCATGATCCAAACGCTTTATATGCACTTCTTTCGGTTCACCATATCGTTTCCGCAAACCTTCTTCACAAACACGACGCAAGTATATATCACTCGTTTCATTAGACGGAACAGGAAACTTTGGAAGTTGATTTACATGGAACGGTATTTCTACTTGGCAACGCTCTGCAATTTTTATTGTATTTTGGATTGCTTCCGGCGCATGGGAAAATAGTGCTTCCATTTCATCCGATGACTTTAAATAATACTGATCTGTTTTCAGCCTCGGCCTATCTGGATCAGTCATTTTCGTTCCACTTTCAACAGATAGTAAACATTCGTGAACAAGCGCGTCACTTTGATTGATATAGCGCACATCATTTGTTGCAACGACTGAAATATTAACCCTACTAATAAATTCAGGTAGTTTCTCTTGTAAAAGCAACTCATCTTGAATCGCATGATGCTGCAAACTCATATAAAAATGGCCGAACATATTTTGATACGTGCGAGCTACTTCTTCAGCCTGACTCTCATTGTCTTCTAGTAATAATTGCTCAATTTCGCCATCTTTACCTGGTGAAATAGCAATTAATCCTTTCGCATAATGCGCAAGCCACTTCTTAGGAATACCTTCTTTGGACTTTGTCATAATACTGCTAGAAATCTTTAATAAATTTTGGTAGCCTATTTCATTCTCAGCAAGTAATACAAGCGGATAAGACCTTTCTTCTTCTTCACTAAAAATAGAAGCGGTTAATCCAATAACAGGCTGTATACCATGTTTCTTACATGCTTTATAAAACGGAATAACACCATACATAACATTTTCATCCGTAATAGCCAGCGATGAAAAACCAAGTTCTTTCGCCCTGACTACAAGCTCATCAATTTTACAAGCACTTTTTAATAAACTAAAAACGGTTTGACATTGTAAATGCACAAACTTCACTGTTGTACCCTCTCTTTACCTATTTGACTACTTTTATTATAGGTGATGAGGAAAGCGGAAATCAAAACATACTTCTTATACTTTGTCCATATATATGAAGAAGAAAGGGGAATGACGATGGATGTAAGAGAACATACTTTTTTCTCTCTGCTTATTATTAGTTATTTTATTGCCTTTGGGGTTATACTTGGCGGTTCATTAATTGGTGGATTTGGTGCGTTTCTTATTGGAAAACCAGCTCTAACTTACATTAATCAATTCGCCCAAAATTTAAGAATTTGGGCACTCGTTGCAGCAATCGGCGGAACATTCGATACCTTTTATAGCTTTGAAAGAAGTTTCTTTGGCGGAGATATGAAAGATATCGTAAAACAAATTCTCCTTATTTTTTTCGCAACTGGTGGTATGCAAACAGGTCTCATTATTATTAAATGGCTAACGCAGGAACATGTATGAGAGTACCAAGTGCTAATACAGCAAAAAGATGGTACTTAGTATTAGCTGGGGCTGCTGTTGGAGGCGTTTTGAGCTGGTTTATTTTTTTGTACATATACGGTGTTTTTCAAGAAGAACAAGCTAGTAAAATAGCAGAACAAAGAGAAATTATAGAAAAACAAGAAGCAAAGCTCCACGTCCTTCTCGAAGATCAAGAAAAATTGAACACTGAAAATAAACGGCTCTTAACCATTCAAGAGATTAAAATAAAACTTATCAATCGAGAAAAATACGATTTAGACAATCTCACACTCGAAAATATGACTACATCTATCCATAATGATCTCCAACATCTTTTAACGAAAAACATTCAAAGTATCGCAAAAAATAAAGACCTACTTAAAAAGGTAATCGAAAATAAAACGTACAAACATTACGATCGGCTATACCGTTTTAAAGTCGATACAATATCTTTTGATACAGTGCTTGAAATTAGCATTACTATAGAGAAAGAAAAATAAAGAAGGAGGGCTTTAGCACCGCTCCTTCTTTTCGTTCTAACATATAGTCTCTTATTTACAAATCTCACGTAAATCAGCAAAAAGACGATCCGCTTCTTCCCAAGAAGATGCCTTCGCACCAGAAGCCATCGGATGCCCCCCGCCGTTATATTGCATTGCTAATTTGTTTATAACTGGTCCTTTTGAACGAAGACGAACACGAATTACGTCGTCTTCCTCTAAAAATAGAACCCACGCCTTTAATCCATCAATATTGCCAAGCGCTCCAACAACACCAGATGCTTCAGAAGGAAGTACATCAAACTCTTCTAATACTTCTTTCGTTAATTTAATGTAAGCTGCTCCTTCTTCTACCATCGTAAAGTTTTGTAAAATATAACCGTTTAAACGAGCAATTTTTTCTTTTGTCTTATACATTTCATTGTATAAATCTGTGAATTTCACACCCATATCAACAAGCTCACTTACGTAACGAAGTGTTTTTGCTGTCGTATTTGGGAATAAGAAACGACCTGTATCTCCAACAATTCCTGCTAAAATAAGGCGAGCTGCTTCTTTTGTTATTTTTAATCCTTTATCTTTTCCATAGTTATAAAACTCATAAATCATCTCACTTGTAGAACTCGCTGTCGTATCTACCCACGTAATATCTCCATATGGATCTTCATTTGGATGATGATCAATTTTAATTAACATCTTCCCTTTTGTATAGCGTTGATCGTCAACACGTTCTTGATTCGCAGTATCACAAACAATAACAAGCGCATTTTCGTATACACTATCTTCAATATCATCCATTACTCGTAAGTATGCTAGTGACGGTTCATTGTACCCAACCGTATAAATATTTTTCTCTGGAAACGATTCTTGTAGAATTGTACCAAGACCACCCTGTGAGCCTAACGCATCTGGATCCGGACGCACGTGGCGATGAATAATAATTGTATCAAACTCTTTAATTGCTTCTAAAATTTGCTCATGCATATGTATAATCTCCTTTTTAATCAACTTCTTCACTTTATCCTCCATTATAACGGAAAGTATTTCATACATGCGAACAATTGCTTTATAATAAAAGTTAGAAAGTTTAGATATTTCTTTTTCTTTTCTATTATTTTTCATAAAGCGATGGGAGTGTTCACTATGCCAGTATTAGTCTTCTGTATTATCGTCTCATTTATGTTGTACCTCTTTTACAAAACAAAATACTTTCGTACAAACCGCCCAATGGAGAAAGGTTGGCTCTCAGGAAAATCCGCAATGGCACTCGGTTCATTCGTTTTATTTTTCGGGATAAACCAATTCTTTTTAGAACTTTCAACCGCTCGTATTATCGTTGGTGTTTTATTCGTTCTATTTGGTAGTGCAAGTGTATTTAACGGGTTTCGCCAATACAAACATTTCTTGCCATTAGCAGTTAAAGAAGCCGAAGTCTATGAAGCAACATAAAAAAGCATCAATATTGTGATGCTTTTTTATGTTGCTTAACTTTCAAAATCATATATGCAACAAACGCAGATGGTATATTAAATGGGTTACCTTGTACATGAAAATGTAATTGTTCTTCTTCAAAAGACATTTTTTCATATAGCTCTCGCTGAGATAATCCTGTCTTTTCCTTTTTTTCATGTAAACCTTGTAAATATAAATATTGAATAGGTATCATTACAAGAAAGTAAAATAATGCGATACTACCAAAAAAAAGTACGGCTGACGACATAATGCATACCACCTTTCATAATTCCATTTTCTTACAATATAATCATAACACAATATACAACTGAATTGAATTATTATTCTGTCTTTTCTCACGTTACTTTTCCACTCCATCCCATACATATTTCACTAAAACTCCCATCTAAAATCATGCCTTTCAAATTTAAAACAACAAAAAAGATGGAACAAATCAAAACGATTTGTTCCATCTTTTTATTTATCGATTAACTGAACCATAAGTAATGCTTTTCCAACAACATTACCTTCATGATGCACCTCTACATCGACCTTACCAAATTTACGTCCAATTTCTAATACTTTCGGATGAACAGATACAACATTATCAATTTGAACCGGCTTTACGAAATAAATCGTTAAGTTTTCAACAATTAAATCGCTTTTCTTTTGCGCACGAATGACGCGATTTGTCGCTTCTGTCACAATTGTTGCAAATACACCGTACGATAACGTCCCGATTGAGTTCGTCATTTGCGGCGTCACCGAAAATTGATATAGATGCTCATTCTTCGCTTCTTTTGGTGTCATAAATTGATTCGTTACAATATCATCAATGGTTTCTCCAACTTGTGGCTGACGTTGAATCATTTGCAGTGCCTGAAGTACATCTTGACGGCTAATAATACCTTGCAGTTTGTTTCCTTCCTCAACGACAGGAAGTAATTCAATTCCTTCCCACACCATCATACGTGCCGCAGCTGCGACAGACATTTTACCGTTCACTGTAATTGGGTGCTTTGTCATTACTTTATCAATTGGTGTTTCTTTCGCTACTCCGATCATATCTTTTGAAGTTACGATTCCTAGCACTTTGTTACTTTCATCAACAATCGGATACCTTCCGTGCATTGTCTCTTCGTTATATGCATGCCATTGCTGTACTGTATCACTCGGCTTTAAATATAACGTTTCTTCAATTGGCGTTAAAATATCTTCAACGAGTACAATTTCTTTCTTAATAAGCTGATCGTAAATCGCACGGTTAATTAACGTTGCGACCGTAAATGTATCGTAGCTACTTGAAATAATCGGCAGCTTTAATTCGTCTGCTAATTTCTTCACATGATCTTCCGTATCAAATCCGCCCGTAATTAATACAGCGGCTCCAGTTTCTAATGCTAATTGATGTGCATTCGTACGGTTACCAATAATGAGTAAATTCCCAGCTTCTGTATAGCGCATCATCGCTTCTAATTTCATAGCTCCGATTACGAATTTATTTAATGTTTTATGTAGTCCTTCTCTGCCCCCAAGTACTTGACCATCGACAATGTTAACGACTTCTGCATATGTCAGTTTTTCGATATTCTCTTTCTTCTTCTGTTCAATTCGAATTGTTCCGACACGTTCAATTGTACTAACATATCCTTTATTTTCTGCATCTTTAATTGCACGGTAAGCTGTCCCTTCACTTACACTCAAATCTTTCGCGATTTGTCTTACAGAAATTTTATGGCCTACTGGCAGGCTATTAATATGTTCTAAAATTTGGTTATGCTTGGTAGCCAAATGGTTTCACCATACTTTCTTTTCCCTAAATTCTTCATGTGTTGTACTTTTAGTATACTATATTTTCAAAACTGTTACACTCTCTCTTTGCATACCTGTACTATTTTTTTTATAACAAAATGTCTCTTGCATTCCACCATTCATTCTATTACAACAATGTAATGCTATTGTCATCTCATTCGATAGTTCGTACACTTGATTACTTATACAATTAAGACAAGAAATAAAACAAAGGAGCGAACACATGATGAAAAAATTTTTAGAGGTTGTAGGTGCTGTATTTTTAGCTTTCGTAGATGGGAAAAAAGTTGCAATGGAATTGAATGAAACACCTGAACAACCACGTACCAAAAGAAAAGAATCACCAAAACAAATACAAGCATTAAAAGCTGTCCTACACACATAAAAAACCCTTCACTTTTCTTTTTCAAATGAAGGGTTTCTTTTCTATAGTGTAATACTTTCTCCAGCTTCTAATACTTTCCCTGTACAATTTTGTAGCTTTTCTACAAATTGATATGGATCTTGTTCAATAACTGGGAACGTATTGTAATGCATCGGTACAACAGTTTTCGCATTAATCCATTTTGCCGCTAGTACAGCATCTTCTGGTCCCATTGTGAAATTATCACCAATTGGTAAAAATGCTAGATCAACTTTATTTAATTCCCCAATTAACTTCATATCAGAGAATAGTGCAGTATCTCCTGCGTGGTATACAGTTTTCTCTTCTGCTGTAAATAAAATACCTGCTGGCATACCTGTATATGTAATCGTCTTATTTGCTTCATCAATATAACTAGAGCCGTGGAATGCTTGTGTAAACTTCACTTTTCCGAAGTCAAATTCATGTGAACCACCAATATGCATCGGGTGTGTATTTACACCTTGCCAACTTAAAAATGTTGCTAGTTCAAATGGTGCTACAACAACTGCATTATTTTTCTTCGCAAGTTCTACTGTATCTCCAACATGATCACCGTGTCCATGCGATAAAAGGATTGCATCCACTTTTACATCTTCAGCTTTTAAATCTGTTTTCGGATTACCTGTTAAAAACGGGTCAATTAAAATAACTTTTCCATTCGCCTCAATTTTCACAACTGAATGTCCATGATAAGATACTTTCATTATTACATTCCTCCCCTATTCACATTCTCACTTTTTATTCTACATGATTTTTCAATCCCCTGTCTTTTCTAACATCTATTTACTTGTCATAACGCTTTCTTCCGAGTTAAAGTTATATTTGTAATTAAATATCTCGGGGGTGCCAATCGATGAATGCTAGATTAGAAAATTTAATGCAATGGCTAAAAGAAAAAAACGTAGAAGCTGCGTTCTTAACTTCTACACCGAACGTCTTCTACATGACAAACTTCCACTGTGAACCACACGAAAGACTTCTTGGTATGTTTGTATTCCAAGAAAAAGAACCTATTTTAATTTGCCCTAAAATGGAAGAAGGCCAAGCACGTAACGCTGGCTGGGCACATGAAATTATCGGATTTACTGATACTGACAGACCATGGGATATGATTGCAAAAGCAATTAAAGACCGCGGCATCAATGCAAATGCAGTTGCAATTGAAAAAGAACATTTAAACGTAGAGCGCTACGAAGAATTAACGAAATTATTCCCAAATGCAGCTTTCAAATCAGCTGAGGAGAAAGTTCGCGAACTTCGTTTAATTAAAGATGAAAAAGAACTTTCTATTTTACGCGAAGCAGCTAAAATGGCGGACTATGCTGTTGAAGTTGGTGTAAATGCAATTAAAGAAAACCGCAGCGAGCTAGAAGTATTAGCAATTATTGAACACGAATTAAAAACAAAAGGCATACATAAAATGTCATTTGATACGATGGTATTAGCAGGTGCGAACTCTGCTCTTCCACACGGTATTCCTGGCGCAAACAAAATGAAACGCGGCGATTTCGTACTATTTGATTTAGGCGTAATCATTGATGGTTATTGCTCTGATATTACACGTACAGTAGCATTCGGTGAGATTTCTGAAGAGCAAACTCGCATTTACAACACTGTACTTGCTGGACAACTACAAGCAGTTGAAGCATGTAAACCAGGTGTTACACTTGGCGCAATCGATAACGCTGCTCGTTCTGTTATCGCAGATGCAGGTTACGGAGACTTCTTCCCGCACCGACTTGGTCATGGACTTGGAATTAGCGTACACGAATATCCAGATGTAAAAGCTGGTAACGAGTCTCCATTAAAAGAAGGTATGGTCTTCACAATCGAACCTGGTATTTATGTACCAAACGTAGGTGGCGTTCGTATTGAAGATGATATTTACATCACAAAAGACGGATCAGAAATTTTAACGAAATTCCCGAAAGAATTACAATTTGTAAAATAATAAAAAAGGCAGCTTGATTGCTGCCTTTTTTATTTCTCTACTATTTCAAATTTCTCTACAATCATTTTTGCTGGATAGCTTTCAAGTGTTTGAGAAGACCATACTTTTATTTTATCCCCTGTTTTTAGTTTATTATATGCATCTTTAACCTTAAAACTCAGAACTATATGTGATGGATACTCTTTATTCATTTGTTGTTCTATATAATTTTGTAACTCTACTTTCGTTTCAAACGTTTTATCACTGACGAAAAATACCGTATCATTTCTTACTATGACATATCCTTCTTCAGGTACTTTTTTTACTGCTACTTGCTCTACTTTTTTTGTAGTACACGCTGATAATATGATTAAAAATACACTTAGAAACATAAAGATTTTCATATGCCTATTCATTTTTAACTCCTTACTCTAGGCTATTTCAAATTTAACACCATCTTCTCCTCATACTTATCATCCCATTTAATCACAACTTCTATCGGTTCATCTTTAGATAAAGGCGTACAACTTACACAAGAAGACTTTATTTCAATCTTTGCTCCTTTATGATTTTCTGACGTTTGTGTCATTGTGCTAAAGGCTCCATTAATAGCAATCTCTAAATTTTTAAATTCTGTATTTCCATCTCCGCCCTTATACTGAAATGTAAACATTCCATCTTCACTATCATCCTTAATATGGCCTTTATATTGTCCCGTCCAACTTTTGCTCTCGCTAGAAAAAGTAACATACGAAATCGAACAACTCCCTAAAAAGAAAATAGTAATAAAAAAGAATAATACTCTCTTCATCATGCCCCTCGATTCAAAAGCATTTATTGTCTATTTCTTCCTTTAAATATTATTAAAAAAAGAAGGCCACTCAAAAAGTGCCTTCTTCTATTTCACTAATATTTAATTGAAATTTCACGATCCAAACTGAGAAAAGGTGGACAAGAAGCGCAAACGCCATACATGCTCCGCTTAAAAAAGTTAGTATAGGATGCGAATACACGTGCCCTAATCCATAGGATATCGCCACGAAAAACATAGTTATGTAAATATAAATTGCTCCATGTATTTGCCTCATATAAACCTCCTTTTCCCATAGTATAACATAAGTTTTCTGATTATTCACATTAATAGACTGTAATTAATATTTCTCAACTGTTACACCTCTAACAGCAGCCTTAATATATGGTGCTCCTTGTAAACTTTGTAAATCCTCTGTTTTGCCTGTTACAACTACACCGTATATTTGTAAGTCTTTTGGTTCGGTGTTTTTTATTTCTTTATCCCGCATTAACAGGCAGTAAGACCCCACATCAAAATTCAGCGGAAGTAAAGAAGTTAGGTGGGGGGCGGACTGCTCGTAAAAGCCCGATTGGTGAGGGCTGATAATCAGTGGGGGATGCCCTCACCACTGATTAAAGTTTCACTTTATAGTTTATCCTAAAATATTCTCGATATCCCTCTTTATTTTCACTTAAAGATATCCAAATACAGCTTTTATAAATTTTTCCATAATAAAAAGCACATTTATTTTGATGTGCTCTTCACATATAATTTAGTAAAATATGAATCATTTTTTGAAACAAAAACTCCCACTCATCTCTCCCCATACTATCGTTATGACTTAGTTGCCATAATAATTGAACGAGGATAAAATCCCAGCTTTTCATAAAATGATACAGCTTCATTTCCATACACTACTGTTAATTCAATTTCATCTATCTTTTTCACTTTAAACCATTCCACTGCACTATTCATTAATTTCAAACCAAATCCGTTTCTTCGGTATTTTTCATCAACAAATAAAACTTCAATCTTTCCGCTTACGCTTTTACTATACGCTATACAAAATCCTAATATATTATCTGTTTCTGACTCAATCAATAATTCAATTCTATATTCTCCGTACTTTGAGTTCTTTTTATAATTTTCAATACGTTCCTCAAATGTCATTCTTGGGTAATCGCCAGAAAAATATTTTGATTTATTATTATGATATTCATGCAATTTATTTAAGGATTCTCTTATTATCTCTATTTCATCGAGAGTGATATATTTATTACTAATTCTCATCCTATAGCATCTCCAATAATATATATTTCAGCATAAAAATAAGACTGTTTTTTGTTCACAAAATATTACTCTATTATTCCATCGCTTCCCTCACAACCTCTTGAATCATAACAACTTCTGTTTTCATATCAATAGATGGTGCTTCTTCATCGATACATTCATACCAAAACGCTAAGTGCTTTTTATCGATTTCATAATGAGAATTTTCGACAAGAGCTCCGCCTTCTCCTTGCACAGAATACCAATATAAGTACTCTTCTCCATCTCTTATTTCCCGGAAAATTGTCTCAACATACATCTTTTCGTCGTTTAATGTCAAAAGGACTTCTTTCATATTTTCATTAAGAAGCTGCATCCATTCATCTACTCGATGACTCTTACCAGGCTTAACTTTAAATCTCGTTAATTCTACATTCATTTTTATTCCCCCGTTTTCTTACGTACAAACAAACTGTATTCTATTGGATGATAAAAACTTAATTTACTAGCTAATTTTCGCGAAGGAATATTGTCTACATAACAATCCCAGCTCGGTATAATATCACTTTGCATGCAATGTTCAATGAACCGTGTCGCAACAGCTTGAGCTAATCCTTTCCCTTGATATGCTTTATGCGTAGCAATATCGATTTCAGCAAAACTATTCCCTCTAAATATTGAGACGCATTCAGCTATAATCATCCCACCTTGTTCTATACAAAATCCGAAACCACTGTTCAAAAATAGTTCTTTTGATCCCCAATATTCTTTATAATACTTCTCTGTAAATTCACTGCTTCGTTCTATATCACTTTTATCAATACGCTTCACTGCATATGTATTTTTATTTGCATCTTGTGTTCGCTCTTCAAAGATTTCTCTTTGGAATTTCATTCGTGGCATATTCCGAAGTACATTACTAAAACGCCCTTCAATCATCATTTCCCACTCTTCACTTGAAGCGAATAGTGTAAATCTCTTCTCTGTTTTTTCAATAGCCATTTTTAAATACATCAATAAATCTTCATTATAATTTTGATCATCCGTATGACCAAATAAATAATAGATACCGTTAACTGTACGAATTAATCCTGCTGTTAACTTCTCGTTGGCAAAAATCTCACCATCTATCATTTGGTCACATACCGCATAAGCAAATGTCGTCGTTCTTGTATTACTTTCCAAAATCGGAATGATTTTTCTATACTCGGCTACAGATAATTTTTTCATAACTGCTCCACTTTAATCGTATCAGCTTCTATATTTTCGAAACAAAGATTTACTGTTCTCTTTAATGCTCTCGTTCTATGAATCGTACACGCTGGAATTAAAATAGAATCATTCGGCTTTAAAACTGCTGTTTCTCCATCTTCAAAATCGATAAGCAATTCTCCCTCTAGCACAATGAATAATTCATCCGAATTAGAATGATAATGCCAATCATATTCGCCAGTAAATACAGCGATTCGTAAGCAATGATTATTTACATTTGAAACGACGAAATTTTTATGTTGATCTTTAATATCCTTTGTTAATTCTATTAAGTTCACAGTTTCCATCTTTCGTCCCATCCTTTCATTAGTCGTTCTTCTAAAAAACTAACTTAATCTCCTCCACCTCCGCAATCTCCTCCACCATCACTTGAGCTGCTACAATCATTGCTACTGTAGTCACCGAATCCACTTGATGAGCTTGAATTGGATGAAGATTTTTTGCTTCTTTTTCTATCTTTTTTACTTTCATGACTAGGCCAAACCTTATCAAATAATATAAAGAATAAGATTCCTTCTACCATAACAAGCATAACGCCAAAAATACCTTCAATAACATTAGGGGTTATCCCCAAACTTTTAACCATCCCACATAAAAACACACAAAAAATCACATACAAGAACATACAAATATATCGAAATACTTTTTCTATCATAAGGACTACTTTTTTTGAAAAAGGTATGTTCTGTTCCTGTTTTCTCTTCATATACTTTTGTCTCTTAACTTGCTTTTTCTTCCTCTTTTTGCTCCCCATTGAATCCCCTCTTTTTGTTATATAATTCTAAATTATCATAATAAAAATCGATTTACACCAATAAATAACAATTATTCACATGTTATTTCTCCATAAAAAAGACCCTCCTCATAAAGGAAGGTCTCGAATGTATTTCTATTATGATAAAGCAGGAGCTTTTTCAAGAAGCTCTTTCGCATCAGCGTATTGTAAGCCGTGCGCTTCTGCAACTGCTTCGAATGTTACATAGCCATCTAATGTGTTAATACCTTTTAGTAATGCAGTGTTGCCTAAGCAAGCATCTTTGTAACCTTTGTTCGCAATTTGTACTGCATATGGTACTGTTACGTTTGTTAATGCAAGAGTTGACGTACGTGGAACTGCACCTGGCATATTAGCAACTGCATAATGAACAACGCCATGTTTTTCGTAAGTTGGGTTATCATGAGTTGTAATACGATCAGTTGTTTCGAAAATACCACCTTGGTCAATCGCGATATCTACAACGACAGAACCTGGTTCCATTGATTGAATCATTTCTTCAGTTACAAGTTTTGGCGCTTTTGCACCTGGAATTAATACTGCACCAATAACAAGGTCAGATTCTTTAACAGCTTCTGCAATGTTATATGGATTAGACATTAATGTTTTTACTTGGTTACCGAAAATATCATCTAATTGACGAAGACGTTCTGCACTTAAGTCAATGATTGTTACATCTGCACCTAAACCTACTGCAATCTTAGCTGCGTTTGTACCAGCTTGACCACCGCCGATGATTGTTACTTTGCCGCGTTTTACCCCTGGAACGCCTGCAAGTAAAATACCTTTACCACCTTTGTTTTTCTCAAGGAATTGTGCACCGATTTGTGCAGCCATACGACCAGCTACTTCACTCATAGGTGCAAGTAATGGTAAAGAACGATTGTCTAATTGTACTGTTTCATATGCGATTGATGCAACTTTGTTATCGATTAATGCTTTCGTTAATTCTGGTTCTGGAGCTAAGTGTAAGTATGTGAATAAAATTAAACCTTCACGGAAATAGCCGTATTCACTTGCTACTGGCTCTTTTACCTTCATAACCATATCTTGATTCCATGCTTCTTCAGCAGTTTCTACAAGTTTCGCACCAGCTTGTACGTATTCTTCATCCGTAAAGCCAGATCCTAAACCTGCTCCTTTTTGAACAAAAACTTCATGACCATTTTGTACTAAATGTACTGCTCCCGCTGGCGTCATTGCCACACGGTTTTCATTGTTTTTAATTTCTGTTGGAATACCGATACGCATGATTAGTTCCCCCTTGAGTTATGAAATGACCCCTGAATCATTTTTTAAAGCGCTTTCTACGCTCTTATATTTTAACATAATATCTCAATATTTGACAAAAAAATAACACGAGTTTTCCGATAGATTTAATTTTATATTAAAGGACAGTATTATCCGCACCTCTCAGCACAATGGATAAACTGTCCAATTATTCGAAACTTCATCTTATTTTATTCTATCGATGTCTATGAATAACATCCACTGCACCAGTCACTTCAATAATTGTACCGGTAATCATATCGGAATCGTCCTCACATAAAAACGAAATGGTTCTTGCAATATCTTCACCTGTTCCAGATCTACCAATCGGTGTGTTATGCTCTTTCAGCTGACGTGCTTCTTGAATAGTTGCCTCTTTCATCTCGCCTATAATATCACCAGGACATACCATGTTCGCAGTAATACCATACTCCGCTTCTTCATAAGCAACTGTTTTCGTTAATGAAACAAGTCCTACTTTCGCTGCGGCAAAAGCTGAACGATAAATCCATCCCGGTGCACTATCCGCCCCTTGAAATCCGTAATTAATAATACGGCCAAAGTTCTGTTTTCTCATGACCGGAACGACAAGTTTTAATAAATGAAATACCGCTGTTAAATTTCCCTGAATCATTTCATTCCATTCATCTTCTTCATAATCAACTAACTTTTTTCGTTCAAATACATATGGACCAGCATTATTAATTAAAAAGTCAATTTTGCCAAAACGGCTCATCGCTTTTTCTACTATTTTATGTAAATCTTCCTTTTTCGTGACATCCGCTTGCACGAATTGTAGACGCTCTTCCACATCTTTATATGTTTCTTTCATCGTTTCCATAGCCGTGATATCGCTATGGTACGTTACTGTTACTGAATAGCCTTTAGCCAATAATTTTTCTGTTACTTGCTTTCCTAAACCTTTCGTACCGGCTGTAATGAGCGCATGTCTCACAAAACTGCCCCCTTTTAAATTGCTATACTTCATATGTAACAAGTTCTCGCTCCAATTACAACTAAAATGAATTGAAACAGAGTTTTCAAAATTCTGTAACGTTTCTGGCAAGCACGTTACCAAAATTTGTTTTATAATTAAGTTGTAAACAGTTATAAAACAGATTGGGAGGAATTTACTATGAATAATACATATACAAATATTTTAATCGCGGTGGATGGTTCTAAAGAAGCAGAAAAAGCCTTTAAAAAAGCAATTCAAGTCGCAAAGCGCAACAATGCAACATTAACAATTGCTCATATCGTTGATGTAAAAGCATACTCAGCAGTAGAAGCTTATAGCCGTGCAATTGCGGAACGTGCAAATCTATTTGCAGAAGACTTATTAGAAGACTACAAAAAAACTGCGCTTGAAGCTGGTCTTGAAAAAATTGAAACTGTATTAGAATTCGGTAATCCTAAATCAAAAATTTCAAAAGAAATTGCTCCAAACCATAAAGTAGATTTAATTATGTGTGGCGCGACTGGTTTAAATGCTGTTGAGCGTTTCCTAATTGGTAGCGTCTCTGAACATATTATTCGCTATGCGAAATGCGATGTCCTTGTTGTTCGTGGTGATGAAGAGCAAGGTGAGCTTTAATTTATAGATAAAACACCAAGTCCACATAGGCTTGGTGTTTTTCATTTTATAAACTTCACTATAAACACAAGACATGCTACGACAACAACGGTAATTGCCAACACATAAGGCGGAAGAAACTTCAAAGACCATAACGCCATCATGATTGTCGCGATCGTTAAGTACGTTTGCTTTGCATCTGCTGTCATTTTTTTACGAAGTAAGAAGACGTACAAATAGCCAATTGGCGGCGTAATGAAGCAAAGAACATATATGATTTTTGATTTTAAATACCATTTTTGTTCTCCAAGTTTCTTTATATCCCCTTCTATTCTCTTATGCTCTTGTTCTCTCGCTTCTTCTACAAGCGGGTCTTCCTCTTCTCCTCGCTTTTCTTTCATATAAGGAAGAAAGTGCATAAAAAAATAGTATGCGAATACGAACGCTCCAAATCCAATATTTAATCTTTCTAATGGAATATGTTCACTAAAAAAAGCAGCAGTAAGCACTAAAAACAAACAGTACGTCATCATCCAAAATGAACGTTTTCTCTTTTTTTGTTCCATTTCTTTTTTATCTTGTACATATTTTCTTTTCGAAAACCATATTGAAATACAGCAGTCTACTACAAATAGAATAAAGATAAGTATCCCGACGTGTACTGTTTCTACATCCTCAAATGAAAACATATTTGGGAATGCAACGTGTAATACAATTAGCGTGTACAAAATTAACCCTATAAAATAAATACGTCTCATTTTCCATCCCTTTCTTATTTCCTAACATTACGTTAACATACATTTTTTAGAAATAGACGGACAAAATATATATGTGTAAAAAAGGAGGATGCAACATGGATGATTCTGAACGTATTATTTTAGATGTGAATGGGAAAGAACTCGAAATGCTAGATACGATTCGTACTCATTTTAAAGAGAAACATGGCGTTGAACTAAGTAACGGTGCATTACTTAGAGATTTGATGGATATTGAGTATATTCGAATTACGGAAGATCGACATAAGTATGATTAAAAGAAAAACGACTGCAGGCGAATGCCATCAGTCGTTTTCTTTCTTTATTTAAGCTCTTGATGCTTCCCGCCCATACCATCTTGCTCATTGCTATCTTGGTGTACAGTTAGTTTATTTGTTTTCGTATCTTTTAAAACTCTATATGTATATGATTCATTTGGTTCATCTTTAAACTGCACATTCATTCCATACGAATCCATTTTGCTATAAAAGGCCGGTTTTATATATAAAATATCACTTTCTTTATATCCTTTATCTTGCAAATGCCACATCGTTGCGATAATCGCTTCTTCTCGCTTTTCTTTTTCACCAACATACATATATTTGTCCAAAAGAAACACTTTAGCATTTGCAATTAAACTAATTACCAGTACAATGATAAACACTATTTTTTTCATAGACTTCCCCTAAATTGTTATTTTTTACTATATTGTAACTTAAATATTATTAAAAAACAAAGTACGCCAGACTTTACTAGACTGGCGTACTTCCCAACTCAATTCTTAATAAATTCTTTCGTTAACCCCTTCGCCTTCTCCAAAGCGTTTTTGATTTGTTCAAACCCTGTCCCACCAGCACTATTACGACGCTTTACAGCCGCATATGGTGAAAGAACTTCATACAAATCTTCTTCAAATAAAGAGCTCATTTCTTGATATGTTTCAAGCGGGACATCTAATAAATAAATTCCTTTTTGTGTGCAATGTAGCACTAACTTCCCAACAATTTCATGAGCTTGACGGAATGGTAGTCCTTTGTTTGCTAAATAGTCGGCAATTTCTGTTGCGTTGGAGAAATCTTGCGTCACAGCTTGCCCCATTTTTTCTTTGTTTACAGTCATCGTTTCAAGCATGCCCGCCATAATATGAAGGCATCCTTCTACTGTTTTTACTGTATCAAACATTCCTTCTTTATCTTCTTGCAAGTCTTTATTATAAGCGAGCGGTAATCCTTTCATTACTGTAAGTAAACTGAATAAATTACCGTATACTCTGCCTGTTTTACCACGGATTAGTTCTGCCATATCCGGGTTTTTCTTTTGCGGCATAATGCTGCTTCCAGTTGCGTATTGATCGCTCATTTCAATAAATTGAAACTCTTGGCTACTCCATAAAATAAGTTCTTCACAAAAGCGCGATAAGTGCATCATAAGCATAGATGAGTTACTTAGGAACTCCAGTATGAAATCACGATCGCTTACTGCATCTAAACTATTTTCATATATTCCATTAAATCCAAGAAGCTCCGCACTATATTCTCGGTCAATCGGGAATGTCGTCCCAGCTAGCGCTCCTGCTCCTAATGGGGAGATATTAATACGCTTTAACGAATCTTCATAACGATTTACATCACGCTCTAACATCCAAAAATAAGCGAGAATATGATGAGCAAATGAAATCGGCTGGGCACGTTGCAAATGCGTATAGCCAGGCATAATCGTTTCAATATTATTTTCTGCTTGATGAACAAGAACAGTTTGCAATTGCTTTGTAGCTTTTATAATATGTTCTACCTTTTCTTTTAAATACAAATGCATATCCGTTGCCACTTGATCGTTACGGCTTCGGCCTGTATGAAGTTTCCCTCCTACTTCGCCAATTTGTTCAATTAACATCTTTTCGATATTTAAATGAATATCTTCTGCTTCTACTGAAAATTGTAGCTTATTCTCTTTTGCTTCTTTCAATAAATATTGAAGACCTACCTTTATTTTCTCTGCTTCTTCTTTCGTCACGATGCTCTGCTTTGCTAGCATCGTGACGTGTGCAATACTCCCGTTTATATCTTGATTTACTAATTGTTGATCGAAGGAGATGGATGCTCCAAACTCTTCAACCCATGCTTCCGCTTCTTCTGTAAAACGTCCGCCCCAAAGTTTGCTCACGCTTCCACCTTCTTTTGATTCACTTGGCTGTATACTTTCGTCGGTAAACCAAATAATGAAATGAATCCAACTGCTGCATCATGATTAAATTCGTCCTGGGCAGTATATGTTGCTAATTTTTCATCGTATAAAGAGTACTCAGATTTACGTCCTTCTACAATCGCATGACCTTTAAATAATTTCACACGCACTGTACCTGTTACATTCTTTTGCGTTTCTTGTAAAAATGCATGAAGCGCTTGTTTTAAAGGTGAGAACCATAAACCGTTATAAATAAGTTCTGTTATTTTCTGTTCAATCACTGGTTTAAAATGTGCTACTTCTTTTACGTGTGTTAAATCTTCCAACTCTTTATGCGCAGTGATTAACGTCATTGCTGCTGGGCATTCGTATACTTCACGAGATTTAATACCGACAAGACGATTTTCTACGTGATCAATACGTCCAACGCCGTGTTTTCCAGCGAGCGCATTTAACGTTTTAATTAATTCTGCAAGTGAATATGCAGTGCCATTTAAAGTAGTCGGTACGCCTGCTTCAAATCCGATTTCTACAAACTCTGGTTTATTCGGTGTATCTTCTAACGCCAATGTCATCTCATATGCATCTTCTGGCGGCGCTGCCCATGGATCTTCTAAAATTCCACATTCGTTGCTGCGTCCCCATAAGTTCTGATCGATTGAAAACGGGCTATCTAAATTAATCGGAATTGGTACATCGTTTTCTTTTGCATATGCAATTTCTTCTTCACGTGACCATTTCCATTCACGTACAGGCGCAATCACTTCTAAGTAAGGATTTAATGCTTGGATAGAAACTTCAAAACGAACTTGGTCATTTCCTTTTCCTGTACATCCGTGTGCAACTGCAGTTGCGCCTTCTTGTTCTGCGATTTCTACTAATTTCTTTGCAATAAGCGGACGAGATAATGCAGAGACAAGAGGGTATTTTCCTTCGTATAATGTGTGTGCTTGCATCGCCATCAATGCATATTCATTCGCGAATTCTTCTTGAACGTCAATCATATATGATTTAATTGCACCTACTGAAAGTGCCTTTTCTTTTACAAATGCTAAGTCTTTACCTTCCCCTAAATCTAAACAAAGCGCGATAATATCATAATTTTTCTCTTGTAACCATTTAATTGCAACAGAAGTATCAAGACCTCCGGAATATGCTAATACAACTTTTTTCTTCTTCATTTTGCATCCCCCTAAAGAATAAATATTCATTTTCTTTTATAATAATTCACACTTTACCACCTTTCACAAAATGTATCAAGAGTCATTTTCAAATTTTTTCAAACAATTTCGTCGAACTTCTTTCTGTTTTTCTGTACAATATAAGCAGGAAAACGGGGGTGAACTTATGGAAAAGTATTTCTTATACGATGAACATCTAGGAATTGAAATTCCGCATTTACAAGAAGACTGGGAAGAAATTCCCGAAAAAATGCAACATGCTATTTTACTAAAATGGGAACAAGTTCGCGGGAAAATTCCTGATCGTATAAAAGAACTTGAGCACTATATTAATACAAAACAACATTATTTAAATAACGAAGAAGACTTCGAAGTTTCTTGTAAACTAAATTCAGAAATTGCCGATCTTGCTTCCATCATTAATGACCTTTGGCTTTGGTATCGACTCACTCAAAATGTATCTGAGGGGAAAGCACACCAATGAAAAAAGCATGCCCCTCAATTACTTTGGGTCATGCTTTTTTGTCATAACATGATTTACAATATATCTCTTGTGCTGTTTTTGCCAAACACACATCAAAAGGGCCAACTAATATACTTCTTTCTTTCGGCAACTTTACAAAAGCAACAAGCTCTTCTTCATATTGAATTTTTTTCTGACATGAAATACATATTAATTCTTTTCTTTTGAACATTCCTTTTAGCATACCTTCACTCTCCCCTTCATCTATCTATATTAATATACTCTCATAATAGTTAAGACTTGTAAAAAAATGACACATTCCGAATCTAATGATTCATATACTATGTACAAAAGGAGGTCTACAGCTTATGCGTGCTTTCGTTATTATCGCTTTAACTTTTTTAAGTGTGATTAGTTGGGATGCGTTTTTTAAAGATAAAAGTGATGAAAAGAATACAACGGAATAAAACCCTTTTTTTCTTACTTATTGGACAAACCGTTACAAACTGTCCAATCCTCCGAAATAACTTAGGCTTTTCTACAAAAATATTTAAACATAACATTTTTTGTAGATTCCCTCCGTTTATTGTCGGTTTCCATCCGCATACATTTTTTAAAAGTATGATATAATAGTATAAATCTTGAAGGAAGGGATTTTGATATCATGATCGCTCGAAGGAGCATGTGGCATCGTATTGACGAATCATACACGTAGCGTATTTTTCAGCTCAGATACTTTAGTCTAGCGAAAAAAATACGAGAGTGGGGAAATTATGATTGCCCGAAGGATAATTTGGCAAAAAAAAGACTCTTCTTACACATAGCGTTTTGTTTAGGACTTAATTGTTACTAACTAAACAAAACAAAGAAGAGCAGGATTGCTAAATGACGAATCCTACTCCACGTTTTGTTTAGTCGTTTTAAGACTTAAACTAAAACGAAGGTAGGGAGAATTGATGGACGAGAGGATTATTCGTTATTTCTTCAGCGACATATAGCGTAGTTAGTTTTTTCGTAAACTAACTGAAAGCTACATGTGAGCTCGTAGTTAGTTTACAACACAAAAAGGACTACTAACTACGGAAAGAAGGAATAACGATGAGGAACATCCAAAGTCGGCAAATTATTAAAGAAATTTTTATGGTTTTAATCGGTTCATTTATTTTAGCAGCAGCGCTATATCACATTCACTTCCAAAACCACTTAACAGAAGGTGGCTTTGTAGGAATTGCACTATTCATTCAAAACTTTTATGATATTTCACCATCTATTTCAACTGTATTAATGGATATCCCAATTATTTTACTGTGCGCTTCATTTTTAGGTAGAAAAATGGTTGGCTATTCATTCCTAGGTTCAATTTCATTCGGAGTATTTTATTCCTTTATGGAAAATTATTCTCCATTTACGGTAGATTTATCAAATAACTTATTTATAGCTGCAGTAGTTGGCGGTGCGTTAGCTGGTATTGGACTCGGTTTTATATTGCGATTTGGCGGTGCAACCGGTGGAGACGATATTTTAACAATTGTATTAAGTAAACGAACTCGTTTTACAATTGGGCAAATTTTCTTCGTCTTTGACGCGATTGTTCTTGCGCTTTCATTATATTATTTAAATTGGACAGAAATTGCTTTTACTATTCTTTCGATTGCCGTACAGGCAAAAACATTGGATTTAATTTATTATCCAAAAACAGAAAAAACAGCAGAAAAACAGCCAGTATCTGTTCCAATGTCCAAAAAACATGCAACAAATTAAAAAAGCGAAAGGCTTCGGCCTCTCGCTTTTTTTATGCTCTTTTTTCTTTCTCGACTATATGGCGCACTTGATAAAATCTATTTGCAAATTCAGTAACGTTTCTTGTTAAACGATAATTCACTGTAGATCCAATTGCCATTCCAATTACCGGTATACCTTGGAATAATTTACGACGAAGAGCATAAATCGAAAATGTCTTCAAAATTTGTTTTAACACAACCTCAGTAGAAGCTGTTTGTAGCACTGCTTCGTCTCCTTCGTAGAAGAACGAATCTTCTTGCTCCAGCTCTTGCAATAAATTGTACCATGCGTATTGCTGAAGTCTTCCTGGTAGTAATGACGCATGAAACACCTTTAACGCAAGCATCATTTCATACGGCTTGTTCACATCATGTCCAAATGATGTTGCAATAAGTTGGACTGCCTTCACATTTAATGCGATCATAACCGGAAAATCCGCCGTTAATAATAATAAACCTCCAGCACCTGTTGCCCCGCCTTGTACAAATGAATATAGACGATGACGTGCTGTTTGCTGCTCTGCTATGTATGTTAATTGATCAATAGATAATGCTTTCAAATCTTCAAGCTGTTCAATCGATTCATCAAATAATCTTGATGTTCCTAAAATCCGATTACGTGCATCTAACTGTGCTTGTGAACTTTGAATAAATGCATGCAAATGAAAGAGCCATCCATCTGCTTTCGTGAAGAATTCTTTTCGCTTTTTCTCAGGTAATTTCGCAACTGTAGTATGTAACCATTTATCAAACACTTTTTGAAAATCGGTCGCTTCTTGCTCAACTAATTGCGCTTCCCATTCTTTTATATTGTCTAAAATGGCTTGTTCTCGCTTCGATCGCATCGTAACAACCACCTCGTTCGATTTTTTTCTATTGTAACATATTTCTGCTTATTCTTTGCAAATATGCTTGTCTATCTTTATTCACATACCATTTTTGAATGGCATAAAATATTAACAAAAAGGATGAGATAAATCACATGAATCTATCCGATATAAAAAAAGAATATAATGCGGTATTCAGCTTAGGACAAAACTGCTGGCCTGCTTGGGCATTATATCAATTAGAATTATCACCATTTTTTGGCGTTATTGATTTTATGCTAAGCCCCTCATTAGAAAAAGTGAATGTATTATTACAAAATCGATTTGACCGCTTTTTAAATTTCGAAAATTTATCCTTCATCTCATTTTGGGATGATGATGCAAAATTAAGATTAAGGGACAACCTTTATGAAATTGACTCCTGTCATGACTTTAAAACAGATGTAAACACACCAACTTCTTGGCCTTCTTATACAGAAATTAAGTTAAATTATGAACATCGTATTAATCGTTTTCTAGCTACAATTGAAACGGCCGAATCCATATTATTTATTCGAACTGGAGGAACATATGAAGAAGCATGTTCCCTAGAACAAATTTTATCTCAAATCGTTACACATACATTCTCTGTCCTGTTACTAATTCCTGCCGATATACCAACTATCACCCAAGAAGATTGGGGATTACAACGTGTTTGCGTTATGAAATGTCCTATTATGGATGTATACCAATACAATGAAGCATTTTGGAAAGACTTATTTGATGGAATTACGATTAGACCACATTCTTAAATACATGACACCTTTACTACAAAACATATTATAATCTTCCTTATACAAAAAATAAGGAGTGATTGTATATGTATCCACGTGCAAAGGCTTTTGGCATTGCTATACATCACGGGCGTCTTCTCGTACAAGAATATCATTCAGCCGATGAAACATTTTACCGACCTCTTGGTGGTTCAATTGAACTTGGTGAACAATCAGCACATACCGTTATTCGTGAATTTAGGGAAGAGCTTCATACAGAAGTGGAAATCACCAATTATTTAGGTTGTTTAGAAAATGTCTTTCATCTAGATGGAGACATTGGTCATGAAATTATTCAACTATATTCTTTGCGTTTATTAGACACGTCACTATATGAAATGAAAATATTAAATATACAAGATGAGGAAACAGTAACATATGCGAAATGGATTCCTATTACGGCATTCATTCAGAAAGAAAAAATATTATATCCGGATGGAGTTTTAAAATACATCCAAAAGAAAAAAGACGAAATCCTATAGGATTTCGTCTTTTTTTTCATATATTAACCAATATCTCCAAGACGTAGTACGTCACGAGCAATCATAACTTCTTCGTCAGTTGGAATTACGATAATTTTTACTGGAGAGTGTGGGAAGCTGATGAATGCTTCTTCACCGAATACGTTATTACGTTTTGCATCGAAGTATACGCCCATGTACTCAAGGCCTTCTAATACGCGCTCACGAATAATCGCACTGTTTTCACCTACACCAGCTGTGAAGATGATTGCGTCTACACCTTTCATACGAGCAGTGTAAGAACCGATGTATTTGTGGATACGGCTTACGAATACATCAAGTGCTACTTTCGCACGGTGGTCGCCTTCTTCTTCTTTCGCAATGATGTCACGTAGGTCACTAGAGTAACCAGTAAGACCTAACATACCACTCTTCTTGTTTAATACGTTAACTACTTCTTCTACTGTTTGGCCTGTTTTTTCCATGATGTATGGAATTAACGCAGGGTCAAGGTTACCAGAACGTGTACCCATTGTTACACCAGCAAGTGGAGTGAAGCCCATAGAAGTATCAATAGATTTACCGCCTTCTACTGCTGCGATACTTGCACCGTTACCTAAGTGACAAGAAAGTAAGCTTAAGCTTTCAATTGGACGACCTAATAATTCAGCCGCACGCTCAGTTACATATTTATGAGAAGTTCCGTGGAAACCGTATTTACGGATGCCGAATTTTTCATAGTACTCATATGGTAAGCTGTATAGGAATGCAGATTCCGGCATTGTTTGGTGGAATGCTGTATCGAATACTGCTACTGCTGGTACGTTTGGTAATACTTCTTGGAATGCTTTAATACCAACAACGTTTGCTGGGTTATGAAGTGGTGCTAAATCGCTTAATTCTTCGATATCAGCTAATACTTCATCAGTAATTAAAACAGAGTCAGCAAATTTTTCGCCGCCGTGAACAACACGGTGACCGATACCGCCAATCTCATCTAGAGATTTAACGATTCCGTTTTCAGTTAATTTTTTTAGAAGCATATTAACTGCTACTGCGTGATCTGGAATGTTTGTAATTTCTTTTTGTTTTTCGCCATCTACAGTAATAGTGAAGATACTATCTTCTAAACCGATACGTTCTACTAAACCTTTTGTTAATACTGTTTCACTTGGCATTTCAAATAATTGGAATTTTAAGGAAGAGCTTCCTGCGTTAATCGCGATGATTTTTGACATCTAGTCTTTCGCCCCTTTTTCTCTTGGTAGTTGTGTGGATGTTTCCACAAACCGCTCGATTTTATCTGATCAAATTCACTAAATATGAAAACGTTTCATCATTAGCAAATTTTATACTCACGATTTTAATTTAAACATCGTCCGACATATATTTCAAGTGAAAAAATTGTAACACCAAGAAAAAATATATATTACAGATTTCAAAAAAATTCAGTTAAATCTTGTATATATTTAAAAATATGACATATTATATAAAACTGTACTACATGAATCACTAATGCTGTTACATATACCTAGCTTTATTTATGTGTTGCAAACCAAGTATTTAATTGATCCATAATGTCTTCCATCGCCTTCATGTTAGAGAATTTAGGCAACTCCACTAATAACGCCTGTTTTGGCATTGTTACATTAGCGCCTTTCTTTTGGAGAACAAATATACTTTTTGCATTTTTCTCGTTTTTAAACATGGAAACAGGAAGCTGTAATAACCCTTGAATAAAGCATGTTTCTTTAATAAATGCATGTAATTTTGGTGCCTGGTCACTTTCAAAAATGAAGTTTGGTACTAAGAAGAATAAGTACCCGCCCTCTTTCGTATGTTTCACACTTTGTTCAATAAATAAGTGATGGGCATATGACATTCCTTCATCTGCTTTTAATTTATATTCACTTGCACCGATTTCGTTTGGATAATAACCAACTGGCAAGTCTGAAACGACTGCATCAACTGGATCGATATAAAGTGGTGCTAGTCCATCTTGATGGAAGAATTCGATTGCATGCTTTTGTAAATTTGCATTTACTAAAGCAAGTTTAATTAGCACTTCATCCACTTCTACACCAAATCCACTCATTGTTAGTCCTTCTTTAGCGCTATTAAACACTGTAGTCATTAAGTTACCTGTTCCAATTGCAGGATCTAAAACTGTAATTTCATTTTGACCTTGCATAAATTTATGGAATAAGTAACTCATGAACATCCCAACTGCATCAGGTGTCATTTCGTGATTCGCTTGTACGCCTTCTTTCATTCCTTTTAAGATGGCTAACTGAAATGCTTTACGAATTTCTTCACCTTTATATGTTTCTTCATTAAACGTACTATATTCACGATTCAGCCTTTCAATTGCTGATTCGGATAATTCCTCTTGTAAAATCGCTCCCTCAAACAAGTTATCACCTGTTTCTACAAGCGCCTCTAAATATGTTACATCTAATTCTTTACGTAAAACTACCGCAGAAGAATCAAAAATAGAAAATAATGTTTCTACTGTCTGACTCACGTACATTCCTCCTTCTCTCTTTTACACATAACTTATATCATACCACAAAGTGTTTTTTTCCAAAAAGAAAAAGCGACCTCCTGTAAAGAGCTCCCTTTTAAGTTATATATGATATAACGTTTTTTCTCATATATCGATGCCGTTATAGAGCAATATATGAGAAAAAACGACCTCTTTATAAGAGGTCATTTCCTTCACATTACTTCGCAGATTTAGCTGCTTCTAATGCTGCTTCATAGTTTGGATGGCTTGTACCTTCGCTTACGTACTCTGCGTAAACTACTTTGTCGTTGCTATCTACTACGAATACTGCACGAGCAAGTAAACGAAGCTCTTTCATTACTAAGCCGTAAGCTTCACCGAATGAAAGGTCACGGTGGTCAGAAAGTGTTACAACATTTTCTAAACCGTTTGCTGCACACCAGCGTTTTTGAGCGAATGGTAAATCAGCGCTAATTGTTAATACTTTCGCGTTTTCAATACCTGCTGCATCTTGGTTAAAACGACGTGTTTGTGCATCACAAACACCTGTGTCGATTGAAGGTACAACACTAATTAATTTCACTTCGCCTTTGTATGTTTCTAAACTTACTGGAGATAAGTCGTTTGCTAATACTTGGAAGTTTGGCGCTTGATCGCCAACTTTAACTTCTGTTCCAACTAAAGTCATTGGATTACCTTTAAAAGTTACGTTTGCCACTTGAAAATCCTCCCTTATTTAAACAAAATATGTACAATGTAAATGATAGTTTGTCCCTATCGATAATGCAAATAAAATCGCTTTATTTACAAAAAAATTAAAGAAGCTAACCTATTGATTAGCTTCTTTATTCGTTAAATTTGAAATTCAGGATCATCTTCTTTTCGTTTATCCATCATTTCTTTCACTTTATCAACAGCTTGTGGAGCTAATTCAATTATTTTATCGATGACATGTGTTTGTTTATCTAAGTGCAATACTTTCACACCATCTCCATTTATAACAAGAAAGGCAACAGGATTAATAGAAACTCCTCCACCACTTCCCCCGCCAAATGGATGGCGGCCTGAATGTTCTACTTTACCAAATTCACTTCCACCAGCAGCAAATCCAAAACTTACTTTTGAAACAGTAAGAATTACACTTCCATCTGCCGCTTTAATTGGGTCACCAACAATGGTATTTACATCAGTCATTTGTTTTAAATGCTGCATTGCGGTTGTCATTAAACCTTGAATTGGATGGTCCATTCTATATCCCCCCTATGCTTGAACAGATTTTTCTGTCATACCAGATCTTTGCTTCCTCATAAATATGAGCAATTTCACCGCTGTTTTTATAGTGCGGAATATCCGAAAAGATGCTGTTAACTCACATCTTGACGCAAATCCTTTCCCTTGAAAAACAGGAGTAATTTCAAATTCTGGTACATCGACAATATGCATATATTGTCCGACAACTCCAGCAGCCATACCTTTTGTCCCCCATGCATATCCAGTGACAATTCCAGTACTAGCTGCGTCGCCTGCTCCAATTTGTGTATGCCATTTCCAACCATTGATTTTCACTCGTTTGAGAAAATCTTTAACAATAGTATGAACTTCTTGAAGCTTTTTTATCAGTTCACCAATGCTGTCAAGTTGCGCCATAATTTTATTATCGAGTCCGCCGTCCTCTTCAGCTTTTTCGATTTTCTGTCCTGTCTTTTTCTGCTGTTTTTCAATTCTTTCCAACACATCAAATGTATATCGAATCATCCATATTTTCACTTGAAGCAAACATTGCTTTTCCATTTCTGAATATAAAAATGTCACCTTAAGCTTTATTTTCGACAATAGTATAAACAAAATAAAAAGAAGAAGAATTATTATTCCAATTACGAACCACTTCATACGTATCATCCTTTCACTCCGTACCCATTATCGACAACTTTATTCATCATTAAACAGGGTTCTATAAGATTGAATATAAAAATTTTTCTAAAAATAAAAAGGTATTTTGACAATTTATATCGAAATATATTATTTGAACATATCATCAGGGAACGGACTCTAATGATATGTAGCACGAAAAACAGAAAATTTAACTGCAGTGGAGGGATACATAATGGCAGATCGTCGCAATTTATTTTTCTTTTATGGTGATGACAAAGCAACGCTCGTTGAAAAAATGAAACCAATCTATCGTATTTTAGAAGAGAATGGATTTACCATATTAGATCATCCAAAAAATGCAAACGCTATCGTCAGTGTTGGAGATGATGCAACCTTCTTACAAGCCGTTCGTAAAACTGGTTTTAGAGAAGATTGTTTATACGCAGGGATTTCTACGAAAGATGAAACTTCTTTCTACTGCGATTTCCATATTGATCACGTTGATACAGCCCTTCAAGAAATTACAAAAAATGAAATTGAAGTGCGTAAATATCCAACAATTCAGGTAGATGTAGATCACAGTACATCTTTCCATTGTTTAAATGAGTTCTCATTACGTTCTAGTATTATAAAAACATTCGTTGTAGATGTTCACGTTGATGATTTATATTTCGAAACATTTAGAGGTGACGGTTTAGTAGTTTCTACCCCAACAGGAAGTACTGCTTACAATAAATCATTGCATGGCGCAGTTGTTGACCCACTTATTCCATGTTTCCAAGTAAGCGAACTAGCATCTTTAAACAACAACACTTACCGTACGCTCGGTTCACCTTTCATTTTAAATCACGAACGTACATTAACTTTAAAACTAAGACCAGACGGTAACGATTATCCTGTTATCGGCATGGATAACGAAGCGCTTAGTATTAAACAAGTGGAAAAAGCTGTTGTACGCTTAAGCGATAAACAAATTAAAACAGTTAAATTAAAAAACAACTCTTTCTGGGAAAAAGTACAGAGAACGTTTTTATAGGATTAAAATAACCGCAGAATTATGGAATTCCATAATTCTGCGGTTATTTATTTACCCCGATTGGCGCGGACAATAATCTCTTACTATCCGGCCGTTATTCTTGTCAGTTTTTGTCGGTAAGTCGATATATTCCGATAATCGCTCATATATTTTTACGCATCTTTTCTATAGACAACTTGGCCATCTATTACGGTCATTTCTGCTTGTACTTCTTTTATTTCTTCTGCCTCAATTTCAAACATATTGCGGTCTAATATTGTAAAGTCTGCTTCATATCCTTTTGTAATTTGCCCTCGCTTCGCTTCTTTTCCAATTGCATAGGCACTTCCTGTTGTAAATAAAGAAACAGCCTCATATACCGTTAATCTTTCCTCAGGCATATAGCATACACCGTCAATAAAACTTCTACGTGTAACAGCGCTATATATACCTAGAAACGGATTTACTTGTTCAATGGGGGCATCTGAGCCACCATTACAATGTAGCCCTGCTTCCAGTAATGTCTTCCAAGCATACGCATAACGAAGACGGCGCTCTCCTAGTTTTTCAATGACTGACGGAAAATCTGATGAAAGAAAGACTGGCTGTATATCTATAATGACTTGCAAGTTTTTCATTCTTTCAATTAACTCCTCACGAGCAAGCTGACAATGAATAATGCGGTCACGTAACCCTTTTGCTGGTGGATATAATTCGAGTGCATCAATGACATATTCAAGCGATAAATCACCGATAGTATGAATCGCAACTGGCATATGTAAATCTCGTGCTTTCTTCACTAATTCTGCAAGTTCTTCACATGAGAAAATCGCAACCCCATTCGTTTCCTTCGCATCTTCATACGGTTCACTTAATAATGCTGTTCTTCCGCCAAAAGAACCGTCAGAAAAAATTTTCATTGCCCCAAATTCAATATAATGTTCATTTTCATATTCTTTTCGTTCATGTGCTACTTCATGGTGAACGAGCAAATGGGCTTTAAATGGCATTTCTTTTATCACATGAGAAAACGCATTATGCGTTTTTCTAAAACCACCATAATAATTTAAATCTTCCGTATGCCCGCCAACAAGTCCGTATTTCCAGCAATCTTTAATCGCTGTTTGCAGAGCTCTTTGTAAATAAGCTTCATCAATTTCTGGCTGAACATGTTTAATTAATTCTTGCCCTTGTTCATATAAAAGTCCTGTTAACTTATTTGATGAATCCCTGCCAATTTTCCCGCCTTTTGGATCTTCTGTCGCTTCTGTTATATTCACTTCTTGCAGTATGTATGAATTCACCCATGTAACGTGACGACAAACTCTCTTTAATAAAATAGGATGGTCTTTCGAAATTTCATCTAAATCACGCGCTGAACATCTTTCGTATCTGTAAAGTTATTTTCATTCCATCCTTCTCCAATAATCCAAGAGCCCTTTGGAGCTTCTTCCACTCGCTTCTGAACAAGAGCCAGTACTTCGCTATAAGATGTACAATTTGATAAATCTAGACGGAGTAATCTCTCTCCATGCCCAATAAGATGCATATGGCTATCAACGAGACCTGGGATCATTGTTTTTCCTTTTAGGTCATGTAACTTTACGTTTGAATATCTGCTTTCTAATTCTCCCTTATTACCAGCATCAACAATTATGCCGTTTTCAACGTAAACAGCGTCCACTTTTTCATTTTCTTCTCTCATTGTGTAAATGGTGCCGCCATACCAAATTTCTCCCATATATCCCATCTCCTTTATTTTTTATTGTATAAAAAAAAGCACCATTTCAAAACATGGTGCTTTTCTAAAAATTACTTTTGTTCAGTAGTAGACGTTGTAACTTGCCATTCAATATTAAATTTATCTTTTACTTGTCCGTATGCTGGGCTCCAGAATGTTTCTTGAAGTGGCATGATAACTTCTCCACCTTCTTGTAACTTATCGAATACTTCTTTTGCTTTTTCTGCATTACTAATTTGAATTGCGATTGTTACTTGAGATCCGATTGCATGTCCTTGACCTGGGAATGTATCAGAAATCATAAGATCCGTATTACCAACTTTTAAAGTAGCGTGTAAAACACGCTCTTTCGCTTCAGCTGGAATCGGGTATTCTGGATTTTCAGGCATGTCACCAAAAGTTTGCATGACTTCTACTTTTGCATCTAAAGCCTCTTTATAAAACTGTACAGCTTCTTGCCCACTACCATCTAAAACTAAGTACGGATTAATCCCTAAAATCATACGGACACCTCTTTTTTAAGTTTATAAAATCGAACTTGTGTTCGTTTTTATATTATCATTGTTTTGCATTTCATTCAACTATTTACTTCACTGTTTTCAAAATTATTTTGACGGAATCTCCATCTCTTGTTTTCTAAGTTCAATACGGCGAATTTTTCCAGAAATCGTTTTTGGTAGTTCATCTACAAATTCAATTTTGCGAGGGTATTTATATGGTGCAGTGAGTTCTTTGACGTGTTGTTGGAGTGTTGGAATTAATGTTTCTTCGTTCTTTTCTATATTCTCTCTTAATACGATAAATGCCTTCACGACACTTCCACGAATTTCATCAGGACTTGCGACAACTGCACATTCTCTTACGTAAGGATGTTTTACAAGTGCATCCTCTACTTCAAACGGCCCGATTGTATAACCAGAGCTAATAATGATATCATCACCGCGCCCTTCAAACCAGAAGTAGCCGTCTTCATCTTTCTTCGCTTTATCACCTGTAATATAATAATCACCGCGGAATTGCATCGCTGTACGTTCATCGTCTTTGTAATATTGTTTAAAGAGGGCCGGCGTTTCAATGTGAACTGCAATATCACCAACTTCGCCTACTTTAACTGGAGTACCTTCCTCATTTACGATATCGACGTGGTTACCTGGCGTTGGTTTCCCCATTGAACCTGGTCTAATATCCATCCCTTTCATTACACCAACAAGTAATGTATTTTCCGTTTGCCCATAGCCGTCTCTCACTGTAATATGAAAGTGCTTTTGGAACGTTCCAATGACTTCTCTATTTAACGGCTCACCTGCTGATACAGCGCTATGTAATGCCTCTAAATTGTACTGGCTTAAATCTTCTACCTTTGCCATTAATCTATACTCAGTCGGTGTACAACAAAGTACATTCACCTTATTATCATCTAATAAGTTTAGGTACGTTTTCGGTTCAAACTTACCGTGATATACAAACCCTGTTGCTCCTGATCCTAGCGTTGCTAAAAACGGGCTCCAAATCCACTTTTGCCAGCCTGGACTAGCTGTTGCCCATACAATATCATTCTCTTCAATTCCGAGCCAATTTGGAGCGCTCGTACGTAAATGAGCGTATGCCCACCCATGTGTATGAACGACACCTTTTGGATTTCCTGTCGTTCCTGACGTGTAAGATAAAAAGACCATATCTTCTTTATCTGTCTTCGCCATTTCTAACATGTCACTCTCTGTTTCTAACGCTGTTTTTAAATTAATCCATCCATCTACTGACTGCTCGCTCAGGACAAATTTCCGAAGAGATTCCATCGCTTCTATATCATCAAACTGCCTAATATACGGCTCATAGCTTACTATCGCTTTTACTTCTCCATGTCCAATTCGATATTCTATATCTTTTTTACGTAACATTTCCGAGCTTGGAATTACGACAAATCCTGCTTTAATAGCAGCAATATACGTCATGTACGCTTCAATTAAACGCGGCATCATAATGAGAAGCTTGTCCCCTTTTTGCAAACCACTTTTTATAAAAGCGTTTCCAATTTTATTCGCACCTTGCATTAATTCAGCGTATGTAACTTCCCTTCGATTCCCTTTATCATCTTGCCAAATTAAAGCTAATTTCCCTTTATCACCCGTATATTTCTCTATTTCAGAAACTAAATTATAAGACGGTGGCGCCAACAATTCTTCTCGCTTCATAAAATATCCTCCCTTTTCTTTATGCCTCCTTTATATAATAAAGAATTTTCTGTTAATTTTGAACCCTCTTCTTTTGACAAATTTTTCAGTTCTGTCGAATTACTAAATGAAATTACATCAACTTACCGACAAATGGCAACACAAAAAAGAAAGAGCGGGAGAACCCGCTCTTTCTAAGCCATCATATGGGATTATTTTTGGTAACCGCCTAATTGTTGCTCAGCTAGTGAAACTAGACGTTTAGTGATTTCACCACCAACAGAACCGTTAGCGCGAGCTGTTGCATCAGCTCCAAGTTGAACACCAAACTCTTGAGCGATTTCGTATTTCATTTGGTCTAATGCTGATTCAGCACCAGGAACCGCTAATTTATTTGTGCTACGTGACATGTTATATCACCTCCTTGTGAGTATAGAGTGTGATAAATAACATGACTTCATACACGTTTTAGATATGGTAATTTATGGTTTAGAAAAGTTCTTCAAATTTTTCTTCTTCCGCCACTACTTCTATCGTTTGTAATACCATTGTTTCTTTGTTCGCTACAGCTTCATCGATTAATGGTGTGAAATCGTATTTCGCTTCAAAACGATTTGCTTTTTCACGTTTCGGCTTCGTCGCTGGGCTTGCTGGTGTAAATACAGTACAGCAATCTTCATATGGACGAATTGAAATATCATACGTGCCGATTTCTTCAGCGATTTTAATAATCTCTAATTTATCCATTGTAATAAGCGGACGAATAACTGGGTAGTTTGTTACTTCGTTAATCGTATGCATACTATCTAACGTTTGGCTTGCTACTTGCCCAAGACTTTCACCAGTCGTAATTGCAAGTGCGTTACGCTCCTCAGCAATACGTTCTGTAATACGCATCATCATACGGCGCATAACCGTCATTGAATAGCTAGATGGGATTTCTTTATTAATCGTTTTTTGCACTTCTGTAAACGGAACAAGGTGAAGCGTTACTCGTTTACAATACTTCGTTAACTCTTGCGCTAAATCGATTACTTTTTGTTTTGCACGCTCACTTGTGAAAGGTGGACTATGGAAGTGAACTGCTTCCACAGATACGCCGCGTTTCATCGTTAAGTAAGCTGCTACTGGGCTATCAATACCACCAGAAAGAAGTACCATTACTTTTCCGCCAACGCCAACTGGTAAACCGCCAGCTCCCATACGCTCATCACACATAATGTAGCTATAACCACTGCGAATTTCTACACGTACATTTACATCTGGATTATGAACATCTACAGTAATATCTTCTGTATTTTCTAGAATGTGTCCACCAATCTCAGGTAATAATTCCATCGTTCTCATTGGGAAATGCTTATAAGAACGGTGTACAGTAATTTTAAATGTTTTCACATCGCCTTTTACTTGTAAGAAAGCTGCTAATGCACCTTCTTTAATGTCTTCTAATTCTGATGGTACTTTCATCGCTAAGTTAAATTTATGAATGCCAAATACATCTTTCAATCTTTCAGATACCGCTTCATGATCTTCGCCATTTAACTGGATGTACATACGGTCATGTGTTGCATCGATTTTAATATTTGGGAATTTTTTCAGTTTGAACTTCACGTTATCTTTTAATGTGCTTACAAATTTAGAACGGTTCTTACCTTTTGTCGTCATTTCTCCATAACGCACTAAAATATATTCATATTTCAACATAATTTCTTTACCTCATCACTTCATATAATTTTGGCATCGTCTCTTTTACAATACCTTCAAATTGTTTTACTTCTTCCATTGTGTTTTCTGGTGCCAAACTAATACGAATAGCGCTTGCAGCTGCTGCATGCGGCACTCCCATTGACACTAACACTCTGCTCACTTCATTTGCTTTTGAAGAACAAGCAGATTTCGTTGACACATATACACCGTGTTCTTCTAAAGCATGAACGACTACTTCTGGTTTTAAACCAACAAATGATACATTTAAAATGTGCGGTGCTGCATATGCAAGCGACGTGTTAATCGTTACATCTTCCATCTCTTTAAAGAAACGAACAAGCTCTGCTTGTAAACTTTGCAAATGAGCTACCTTTTCTTTCACTTGTTCCATTGTCATGCGAAGTGCTTTCACCATCGCTACAATGCCAGGTAAATTCTCTGTACCAGAGCGATACTTAAGCTCTTGTTGACCACCTGATAAAATCGGATCTAATCTTACGCCATCGCGTACATAAAGAAGACCTGTTCCTTTTACACTGTGGAATTTATGTCCAGATATTGAGCAAAGATCAATATGAGAAGCATATAAATCAAGCGGTACTTTTCCTATCCCTTGTACATGATCTACATGGAATCTTATTTTCGGATGATTCGATAATAACGTTCCAATTTCAGCAACGGGTTGAATTGCTCCGGTTTCGTTGTTCACATGAATAATTGACACAAGAATCGTATCTTCACGAAGCGCTCGTTTCACATCTTCTACCGATACAACACCATGCTCGTTAACCGGTAAATATGTTACATCAAACCCGAGTTCTTCTAATTGCTTATATGCTTCAAACACAGACGCGTGTTCAATATTTGTTGTAATGATATGTTTGCCACGCGAACGATTCCTCATCGCTATCCCTTTAATCGCAAGGTTATTTCCTTCCGTTCCACCTGATGTAAAAATAATTTCAGAAGGTTTAACACGAAGAAGCTGCGCTGCAATCGTTCTTGATTGTGTTAATAGACGCTCTGCCTCTCCTCCAAGCGAATGAATAGAAGAAGGATTACCAAAATATTTCCCAGCAACCGTCACGTACGATTGAAGAGCTTCTGGATATGGCTTCGTCGTCGCACTATTATCAAAATAGATCATCGTTCTTCCCCTTTCAGCGCTATCACATCGTATAATCATATCATAAATACGTGTCATTACGCTAAGACTACGCAAAGGTTCCGTTTTATCTCGATTGGTGAAGGCTAATAATTGGCGAGGATGCCCTCCCATTACAGTTTCACTTTATCCCGCGTTAACGGGCAATAAGACTCTCACCTCAAAATCCAGTTAGAGCAAAGAAGTTAGATGGGAGATTAACTGCCCGTAAATGTCCGATTGGTGAAGGCTAGTAATCAGTGGGGATGAATCCTCCCACCGATTACAGTTTCACTTTATTTTGAAACGAATAACCTTGCTGTATTCCGCTATTCATTATAGCAACATCGCCTGCAAAATTACATAAAAAAACAAACCCTTTTATGAAAGGGTTTGTTCATTGTCTACATATTCAGCTATTTTTTGAACAACGCCAGGTTCAAGTTGCTCTAATACTGAAGCCGCTTGTTCTAAAGCTGCATCGTATTGGTATTCACGGAATAATTTCTCAGCATAATTTAAACTTTCTGCTAGGTTTTCATCATGACTACGGTAACGGTTACCGTACTGAATTAATTTTTCCACTAAATACGCTTGTCCAATTAACTCTTCTGTCATTTCAGCCACACCGTTCACAGTTGTATATGCTTCTTCTAAACTGCTATTTACAGCGTTCATATTTAACGGCTTCACTTCTAATTGTTCATATACAGCTTGCATTGCCATTTGCCCTCTTTTTAAATCTTCCATAATACTCTCTGGAAGACCTGGCAAATTCGACTTTTGCATAAAGCGTTTCGTTTCGAAAATAGTATTTCGCATTTCTTGTAACTTCTCACGTGCTTCAAATTCTTCTTTGCGCATCGTTTGCAGCATTTCTTTATATTCTGCATGAAGTACTTTTAACGTTTCACATTGCTCATAAACCTCTTCTAGTTCCTCGCGAATAATAGAGAAGGCAATATCTTGTTCTGCAACGCGTAATTGTAGCATTTCAAAACGTTTCGTTAAAATGTGCATTTGCTTTTCAATTACTTTTTGAGACTCAATGTCTTTATCTTGTAACTGATAGCTTTGTTTCACAAGTTGTGTTTCTGTTTTCGTTTCAATCGTTTCGATGCGCATTTCTTCTAAATCATCATAAACAGAAAGTGTTTTTTGCTCCACATAATGTCTCGCATGTACTTCTTGTTCCAGTTGATCGTAGAAGCCATCTAAACGTATTTTTAAGTTTTCTACTTTTTCAGCCGCTTCTGTTATATGAAGCTCCTGTATATCCATTAAACATGTTTGTAGTTGTTTCGTCATATCACGAACTTCTTTAGGGACTTCCAAATAATCTAATACATAACCTTGTCTTACCATATCATTGTGTCCGTGTAATAAATCTTCCAGCTGAACTGGTAACGTCGCTTGACACTCTACCAATAAATCTGGAATTTGGTGAATAATGATTTCTAAATCTGCTAAACCTTCTTCCAAACTAATAACAATTTCTCTCGCTTTTAAATAGTCGCCATTGTTTGTCGCTTCTTCAAAGGTTTTAAATTTCTCAGATTCAGCGTCTAGCATCTCTTCGATTTTCTGCTCTGCTGCTCCATACATATGTCTATGAGCAAGAACACTCTTTTTCATACTACGATATGTATCACGTAACCCTTCAATTTCCGAGCTATTTTTCTCATGGCTTTCTAACAATTGCTGTAATTCATTTAAAATGTCCGTAATACGATTATCAGCGTCATCTAAACCACTTATGGATTCGTTCATCGCATGCTTTGCTTTTCGGAAGGAGAATTGCGAGGCGAATTTTCGCGCTTGCGCTAAATCTTTGTCAGCTTTCGGAAGGGTTGTTGATACAATTTCATCCCATTCTTCACGCCATTTACCAAACAGTTCTTCTGTTTGACCCGTCATGTTTAAATCTTTTACCCGTTTTAGTTCATCTGCCACAGGTTTATCTTTTATCTCTTGTTTCCACTGCTCCAGTGTTTCAATATCTTTATATGAACGATTTCTTATCACAAGCTCTATCATGAGCAGCACTAGAATAGAGCTTACTACAATGATAACGATCGTCAGGATAGAATCCATGCAAAAAAGCCTCCTAGTTATATCTCTTTTTTTGTCCGTTCCGTTTATGAAATGGAAGGCATTATGTATAAAAAGGGAATTCCCCTATATTTAACAACTAACAATGTACTAATCATACCATGTAATGGTTTGTTTTTGACCTAGTTTTTTTAAAAATTTCATGTTCCTTTCAATGTGATTGTAATCTTTCTCAATATTCCGCCTACCTCACTACCTATCCTCAAATGATTGTAATAACAAACAATCTTTCGTATGGGATACGAAATAAATTTTCCGCATGAGTGGTGGTTCAACAGAAATTACATGTACATTTCCTTGCCTTACAGACTGCTCTACTGCCCTTTCTGGAAGTAACGTGATACCAAGGCCAGCTTTTACCATTGCAAGCATCGGTTCTGCGTAAGATGTTTCCACAGCTATAGTTGGTTTTACACCTATTTCATGAAACATGTTCATAATCATTTTCCTTACATCACATATTTCTGGATATACAATTAATTTTTCATTGTGCAGCTCTTCTATTTGAATGACTATCTTCTCTTTGTACGGATGATTATTTGAAACGGCACAAACAATTTTCTCTTGTTGCACTTCTTTTATATACGTAGCACCTTCTACTACTGAATCGATGAACATCGCGTCAATCTCCCGCGCTTTAAATAACTCTCTTAATACTTCCGTATGTCCGATTTGCCATTCCACTTCGAACTCATCACCTAATATATCTTTACATTCTGATATGTAATACTCCGCTAAACTCGGTAGTATACCAATTGAAAACTTCCGGTTCTCTTGATACCCCCTCATTTCTGTTTTCACTTCATTTATTTGCTCCAAAATTGGTAACATTCTTTTTATAAATAACTCTCCTGCCTCCGTTAACTCTACTCCTTGCGCAGAACGTTTAAGTAAAGTAACCTCTAAATCCGCTTCTAACTTTTGAATTTGTTTACTAAGCGCTGGTTGAGATATATGTAAAATCTTACTTGCCTTTGATAAACTTCGCGTATGCTTCACTTCAATAAACGATCGTACTGCCTCCAAATCCATTGTACACACCTCTAACAAAAAGTTATAACCGTTATAAGAAATCGATATTTCCTCCTATAAACAATTACTCTTTATACTTATTTCATCAACTTACTATAACGAAATGTAAAGGGGAAAGATACTCTTGAACAAAAAACAAATGCTACTCGGATCCTTTCTATGCTTACTCGCCGTCACTGCCTGGGGATTTATGTTTCCTGTAATGGCAAATGCTCTGCAATTTATCGATCCATTCTTCTTCACAACGCTTCGCTATGGATCAGCAGCTATTATTTTTCTTATTTTGCTATTAATTACTGAAGGAAAGACTTCACTCCGCTTAGAAAAAAGAACACTTTCTCTATTCTTTTACGGGACAGTCGGTTTCGCGGGGTATGGTTTTCTCGTTTTCTACGGACAACAACTTGCCGGACCTTCCGGAGCAATCCATGCAGCTATGATTCAATCCCTTATGCCACTGATTGCCTTATCACTGCAATGGATAACGAAAAATCGCCGCCCACAAAACTATACATTCCTTTGTATGTTCGTTGCATTACTTGGTGTTATGCTTGTCATTTCAAAAGGAAATATTGAATTACTATTTGGAGCTGCAAGCCACTTATCAACAAATATATTGATGCTATGCGGCGTTACTTGCTGGGTCATTTATACAAACGGGGGTGCTCGTTTTCAATCTTGGTCACCACTTAGGTACACGACATTAACTTGTTTATTTGGCTCCATTTCACTCATCGTTATTGTTACTTTCTTAACTTACACAAATATAGTTACTATGCCGTCACTGCGTACAGTTGTGAGCGTTCGTTTTGAACTCTTTTATATGTCGATTATCGCAGGCGTTATCGCTGTATTTTGCTGGAATATGGGAAATCGCTATATTTCATCTATTAACGGCATATTATTTATGAATTTAGTTCCTATCCTTGCACTGATTGGTTCTATCTTTCGAGGTTATACAGTCGATAAAATTGAAATCGCTGGAGCTGCATTAACAATTATCGCGCTATTATGTAACAATTTATGGCAAAGAAAAGTAAACATAAAAATCCCCACCTTAGTTCGTTAGGTGGGGATTCTTCACATATGAACAGCTCTTGGCCATTCATGGTACATATTCGCTTTACATAATGCTTGTTCCATCCATTGCTCAATCTCTTTCGTGTACATCTCTATAAAAAATGTCTCAGACGGGAAAGAATGCAGTACTTCTGATATATATTGTGGATATAAAAACGGCATATTTATCATACCTTTTAATTGCGTCATAAACATTGTAAATGATACTTTCTGAAATTCTTGTTTCATTTGTCCTTGTCTAATCATTTGTTCTATATAATATCTTTCTTTAGAAAAATAAACGGTCATCACTTCACGAATTAATGTCGTATCAAGCGAAAGCTCTCGGTAGAAGAAACGTGTTAGTTCTCTATTTTCAAATTGATATCGTAAAATCCCGCGCACCATTTGCACCATTACATCTTTAGTCGACAAATACTCTCTCTGTTCAAACGACATTTCAATCACATGAATATATCCTTCTAAAAAATCAGTAATAAGCTGTTCTAATAAACCTTGCTTCCCAGCAAAATAATATGAAATATTCGCTACATTCACATCCGCTCGCTTTGCAATGTCTCGCACCGACGTTCCATCATAACCTTTCGTATTAAACAACGATATTGCCGCATCAATTACTTTTTGTTTCGTCTGCTTCATGCGCTCACTTCCCTTCAATGAACAGCTATAGTTTAAATTTCTTGACTTTTAAGACAAATTCCTTTAATTTTCTATCGACAAAGTCATGTGAAATACATCGTATTTTGCTAATATTTTACACATCTCGATAAAAAAGGAGCTGTTTCCATGTTTACTAAAGAAAGTTATGCAGGATCTCGCGTGCAGCAATATGAGACAGTAATTAAACAACTGGATGCGTTATTAACTGGCGAATCAAACGTAGTCGCAAACTTATCAAATGCGTCCGCATTATTAAACCAATTTTTAGATCGCGTTAATTGGGTTGGCTTTTACGTAACAGAAGGAACTCAGCTTGTTCTTGGACCGTTCCAAGGAATGCCTGCTTGCGTGCGCATTCCATTTGGACGAGGCGTTTGCGGCGTAGCAGCTGAAACGAAAACAACACAGCTTGTAGCAGACGTTCACCAATTCCCAGGTCACATCGCTTGCGATAGTGCTTCTAATTCAGAAATCGTTGTACCGATTGTGAAAGAAGGAGCTGTCATTGGTGTACTTGACATTGATAGTCCTGAAAAGAATCGTTTCGATGAAGTAGATCAGCGCTATTTAGAAAAGTTTGTGGAAACACTCCTAAAACATATGTAAAAAGAAAAGAGCGAGTTATCGATTTAGTACGCCCTGTACAAAACCGATAGCTCACTCTTTTTTCATTGATTTACAGTAGATATTTTCTTTAATGCCTGCTCTAAATCAGAAACGATATCCTCCCACGATTCTAAACCGACTGATAAGCGTATTAAATTATCGAAAATGCCCATTTCTTTTCTTAGTTCAGCTGGAATCGCAGCGTGCGTCATCGTTGCTGGATGCTGAATTAACGTTTCTGTATCTCCTAAACTCACCGCAATTGTAATAAAGTGAAGATCATTAATAAACGCTTGCGTCTCTTCTTTTCCGCCTTTTACTGAAAAAGAAATAACACCGCCCCCGCGTTTCATTTGACGAGATGCTAACTCCCCTTCTGGATACCAAACACCTTCTACCGCATCATGTTTTCTTAGGAACGATACAATTTTTTCTGCATTATCACAATGACGATCCATTCTTACTGCTAACGTCTTTAACCCGCGTAATAATAACCACGCATCAAACGGTGCCATAATACCGCCGATATCCTTTCGCATCGGGCGAATCTTTTCAGCTAATGCTTTCGTTTTACAAATTGTTACGCCCGCTACAACGTCACCGTGACCACCAATATATTTTGTCGCACTATGCACAACAGCGTCACAGCCAAGCTCAAGCGGTCTTTGTAAATAAGGTGAACAAAATGTATTATCAACAATAACAAGTAAGCCATTTCGCTTTGCAACCCGAATCACTTGTTTTAAATCAATTAATTTCATTGTCGGATTAATCGGTGTTTCAACGAAAATAAGCTTTGTATTTGGGCGAATTTTATTTTCAATATCAACCTCTGTCTCCATATCACAAAACGAATGCGTAATCATAAATTTTTCTTCTAACACTTCTAAAAAACCGTACGTGCATCCATATAATCCATTTGAACAAATAATATGATCTCCAGCTTTTAGAAAACCGATTAACGTTGCTGAAATAGCTGCCATACCAGATCCGAAGGCAAGTGCTTCTTCTCCTCCTTCTAACAACGCCATACGTTCTTCAAATAATTTCACAGTTGGATTTCCAAGCCGTGAGTAAATATAAGATGGATCCACTCCCGCAAAACTCGCCTCTCCTTGCTGCGCAGTCTCAAATGTAAATGTAGAAGTTTGAAATAAAGGTGGTGTTAAACTTCCTTTATGTTCCTCAGGTGTATAACCGTGGTGAATTAACGCTGTCTCCATATGCTTCTTTTTCATAAAAACATCCCCCTTATGTTTTTATTGCCGCATATTCATCCATAAAAATTTGATGAACGTTTTCCTTTATTTTATGTAAGCGTTTTATTTGTGTTTCTATCTCTTCTTCTATATTGTTTTAAATTCCTTCTTATATTAATTTCCAAAATTTTTATGCATAAAACAAAAACGTACTCGCTTGACGAAACTCTGGGTAAAAGATATAATAGCGTTTGTGTAAAATAAAAAGGCAGCCTTGTAATGTGAGTTTATCGTTTGTATTTTGTTCCTCTACGGAGGTGTATCTCGTAACTCCCTGCTGCTGGAGCGAAGGTACATGAAAACAAAATGCCCGTAAATATCGATTACGTCTGTTTTTATTTTACGTAAATAAAAACATTTTTAAAGGAGGAGTCAACTATGGCTCGTTATACAGGTCCAGCTTGGAAACTGTCTCGTCGTCTTGGAATCTCTCTAAGCGGCACAGGAAAAGAATTAGAAAAACGCCCTTACGCACCAGGTCCTCACGGTCCTAACCAACGTAAGAAACTTTCAGAATACGGTTTACAATTACAAGAGAAACAAAAACTTCGTCACATGTACGGCATGACTGAGCGTCAATTCCGTCGCACATTTGACCAAGCAGGTAAAATGCCTGGTAAGCACGGCGAAAACTTCATGATCCTTCTTGAAGCTCGTCTTGACAACTTAGTTTACCGTATGGGCTTAGCTCGCACTCGTCGTGCAGCTCGCCAATTAGTAAACCACGGTCACATCATGGTTGATGGCGCTCGCGTAGATATCCCATCTTACCGTGTAAAACCTGGTCAAACTATCAGCGTTCGCGAAAAATCTAACAGCCTTGTTGTTGTTAAAGAAGCGATCGAAGTTAACAACTTCGTACCAGAATACTTAACTTTCGATGCTGACAAATTAGAAGCTACTTACACTCGTCACGCTGAGCGTTCTGAGTTACCAGCTGAAATCAACGAAGCATTAATCGTAGAGTTCTACTCTCGTTAATTAAATCGCTTTGTAGATACTAGTATTAAAAACCCTAGAAACGTTATTATAACGCCTTTTCTAGGGTTTTTTGCTGTTCTTATGGTTTGTAAAATACCTTAAATAAAATTAATCATTTTGGGGAGGTTTTTGGGGGACTTTTTGGATAAAATAAGCGTGGGCAAATGCTATTTCCCCTATATTTTTCAATAGGAATATATATCCAAGATATAATAAAAAGCCACACTCCTTTGAATGTGACTACATTAATTCATCATCTATTAACCTATTCTCTTCTTTATAATACTTTTCAATTACTCACATTATAGAACGCTGATTTTTATAAGAGTCAGTCCGGAAGTTGAATTTTTCTTTTTCATTAGGTGAATCTAAGAAAGAAGCACACCAAAAAATATATTCCGTACTATGGCTCCTTAATTCTTTTGCAAAACTATTCTCTTCATTTAAGTTAATCCATATGTACACTTTATGATTTAACAATTCAAATTTAATCTTTTTCTTCTCATTTTCATCTGTTTCTTCAAAACACTTTCTACCTAAATCAAGAACTTTTGTAATATGATCCATTAAATCCTTTTGCATCCTTCTTTTCTCAGGCAATGATACAGTCACCTTACGGTCTTTCTCTTTGTTTTGATTTAAGGTTCTAACACTATAAATTGACAATAATAAAGTAAAAAAAGATATAACCAGCGTACCAAATTTAATCCAATCCATTTTTCCCCTCCTTATGTAGTAAATACATATTACCACATAAGGTTATCACTATATAGTAAACCCCTTTTATCACATTACTTCACATTTTTTTTAGCTTCCTCTTCACCCTTACGAGCAGCTAATATACGTGGAACCGATGTTTTCATAAAAAACTCTGCCATTTTTAACGCTGTTTCTTCACTAGGTGGATTATCTAAAATAGTTCGTTCTTTTCTTTCTATAAGATTCTTCCTTTCATTCATAACTTTTTACCTCTTTTCTTTTTATCCCCTTTGTAAGTGAATATCGTACACAACTTACCATCTTCCAGAACAACTTTTCTGTCATAATCCGCTAGAATTTCCTCACGATTTATTTTTTCTACTTTCTCACCAACTCGCCAGTATCCAGCACGAAGCAGAAATTCAGAATACCCTTCTGGAATCGGTAATTCATAACCATCTAAGGTAATTTTAGTTACTTCAATACCTTCTCTAATTATCATCGAATCACCCTTTTAATTTTGAATATGGATAAGTTTGATTTAATATAAAAAAGGGTATGAATAATGTTCACAACCTTTTTCGTGATGTCATAGTAAAGGCGTGCCTCATTTTTTCTTTTTAGTTTTTATACTTCCAATTTTTTCTATTGTTGTTCTAAGTTTCCCATCTTCCCCCACAAACCAATGGTATTCATATCCATCTTTTATGTATCTACTCGGGCACGGTTCACTACTTTCACATGGTGTTCCATATTTATCAAGCAAATCGTAAATTCTTTGTGATACTTCTCTTTTTCCAACAGGTGTATTAATGTAAGGCATCATAATCCCTCCAATTATTATCGTTATTGTTTATTCATAATAAAAAATCATTCTTTCAGTTGGAATATGGATAAGTTCGCTTAGAGGTATATTAATACCTCTAATAAACTCATTACAATGTAATATTTACAGTTATCTCCTTAAATCGGTATAATTTACTTATTAAAGGAGGGAGATTTTTGAGTTTAAATATGTATTTAGGGGAAGTACAGGCTCAAACACAAAGTATGAATGCTTTCTGTACCGCTACTATTCAAGGTATGGAACAAGCTATTCAGTCGATTGATGCTTTTACCAGTGATACTGTTCTACAAGGGCAAACTTACGATAGCGCAAAAGCATTCTTTGCAGAAACTTTTGGTCCTTTGGCACAAGGAATCATTTACTTATGTGAGGAATTAATTCGTCAGAACGATGCCTTTCCAAGTCAATTTCAATCACAGGTAGCTTCAACAGATGTTATTGAACAAGAAATATTAGAACAAATTCGAGAAATTGACCGAATGATAGCAAGTACAGAAGCCCTCCATCAAACTATGCCAATTTCGGGCATGGACGCTATGGTAAATCTTTTCATTGCCATGAGGCGCAAACTTCAAGAAAAGTTAGATCATTTGTATCAGTTCAACCAAACATCTAGTAATAACTATAATACAGCAATTCAATTAGCCGCTAGCATTGCGACGGGGCTTGCTGAAGTTCAAAGTGGGAAAGGTTTTAGTCCAGCAAGTGGTACATTTAGTACACAAGGATTAAATATGGAGTGGGCGACTTCAATTCAAGCGATTGCAGAAGATAGGAATCGTCAGGCTGATAATTCAATCGAAGAAGGTGCAATGTGTGGTAAACCAAAATCTGATTTAGAGAAAGCTTGGGATGGTCTTTATGATGGTGCAGGAAAAGGTGTTGGAGATGCTTGGGAAGGATTTAAAGCGTTAGGTGACGGCGAAACATGGTCAGACATGTGGGATGCTGTTGTCAATTATGATGAGACTCTTCCTGCTATGTGGAACGCTTTCTCAGATTCTTTTATGAATGACGTTTGGCATGGCGATGTTGAAAGTGGATTCCGCTGGGGTTCTTATTTAGTAACATCAGTCGGTCTAGGGTTACTTGGTGGGAAAGGTCTTGATAAGGCTTCTAAACTTGCTAGAGGAGCAAACATGTACAAAGTAACTGAAGCTTTTCCACCACGTTTACAACCTGCTTTTGCAGGTGTTGGTCTCACTGGTGAAGCAATAGTAAGCACACTTCCACCATCAGGAAATTGGGTTAATTATTTAAGCGGTTATCTTATGTTTGCTAGACCATCTTGGAGACAATCAGAACTTGACGTAGGTAAGGAGTATCCTAACTATGACGACCAAGTTGCTTTTAAAGACAGAGAAGAAGTTTCAAAAGTTACAAAAGGTAGTACAAGACCTGATTTTTACACAAAGGGTCACAGCTTGGAAGTGAAAAATTATGACTTGTCTACTTCATCAAAAAGAAGTAACCTAGTTAGAGTTATTGTTAAACAAGTTAATGATAGGGTTGATAATTTACCTATAGGTACAAAGCAAACTGTCATCATTGATATACCGAGGACAAACTGTTCCTGAAGAGGCCTTATTTGATATCGTAAGAAAAATAAGAGAAAAGTCTAAAGAAACACCCGAGGTAATATTTAAGCGAGAGGATTGATATTAATGGCAGTAGGATTTAAAGTAGATATATTTTTCTATGAAACAGGACACCCTGATTTTTTACATAGCTTTTTTTCAACCATGTCATATCATACAGAGTCTGAAGGTTGGGGCACTAAGTACCCACTATTAATGAAGAATTTATATTTCGACAAGTTACGTTGGGAGGACACAGAAGAAGCACTTCAAAATGTAGAAGAGATAAGAAAAATTTTAAGTGAATTACCTCCTGCAGAAGTCATTTGGGATATTGAGCACATGGAAAAACAGCCACCTTGGGGAAATAAAATCCCTAATAAAATAACTAGTTTAGCCAATTATCATGCTACTCCAACAGGTACAACTTTTTTAGATTTACTAAGCAACGCTTTAAACACTGCAAAAAGAAACAAAATTGATATAACAATTTCAAATCTAGGAAAATAAATCCTGCTAGATATCTTATGGTTTCATTTGAGTTTTATCACTTTACGCTTCGAGGCTGAGGCTGAATAAAAACATTTAAGTCACACTCATATGAGTTGTGGCTTTTATAATGTTGCTTTTCCAAGAGACTTTCAATCACAGGTAGCTTCTACAGATGTTATCGAACAGGAGATATTAGAACAAATTCAAGAAATTAATCAAACCATTGCAAGTATAGAAGCAATAGAGACACTTACACCACTGCCTGGAGTAGACTCAATTGTGGCTGTTTTAATTGCGATGAGAAAAAAGCTTAATGAAAAACTAGAGCGTTTACATAAATTCGATTATACATCCAGTAACAACTACAGCACGGCCCTTCAACTAGCAGCTAGTATCACGACAGGTTTAGCTGAAGTACAAAGCGGAAAAGGTTTTAGTCCCGTCAGTGGTACATTTAGTACACAAGGGTTGAATATGGAATGGATAACCTCTATTCAAAAAATTGCAGAGGAAAGAGTCCAAGAAGCCGAAATAAAAAAAGAAATTGAAGAAAAAATGGCTTTGCAGGAACAAGAAGCTAATAGACCGTGGTACCAAAAAACAGCTATTGGCGCTTGGGAACTCTTCCAAGGAATTTGTAATTCAGCTGCTGAAAACTTTACAGGTGTGGAATTACCAATGGGCAATGAATTAGAAACCAAAACAACCTTTCAAGCCGGAAATCTTGTGGGTAATTTTGTATCAGGGGTAGGATCTATTTTTGAAATTTTGGGCGGTATAGCTATTGTAACAGGATCAAATGTTGGCACCGTATTGTTAGAAGGAGTAACTTTCGGGGCAGCATCACCAATTGTTATCCCAGCTGATTTAGCTCTTACAACCGCTGGAGCAGGTGTTGCTACACATGGTACATTTGTATGGTATAATACCGTTCAAAATAGTATCGATACTTTGCAAAGGTTTCAGTCTTCTTTTGGTAAGTCTGGCGAAAGAGTTACGCAGACAGTAAAACCTAACTACAAAGACTATATAAAAGCAGAAAAAGGACAAAGACCGCCAAATTTTACTCCTAAAGGAGCTAAGATAGGTGGAGCTTTCAACGAAGCTAAGAGAGCAAGCGGTATTCCTGTTAATGAACAGCCAACTAAGGTTACACCAGCTGTAGATAAAAGAGGGAATCCTATCCCCGGAAGAGACTATCATTTTAAAGATGGTAAGATTATAAGAGAGCATTCAGGCGGTCATACTTATCCAGATGATCCATCTCAAAATTGAGGATCACATTTCAATGATGTACATGGGAATCATTATGACTATTAAAATTGAGGTGGTAAAATGAAGTGTTGGAATGAAGTAGAAGAAGATGCATTCTCATACTACAAATGGTTTAGTAAGGATGAAGCAATCAAAAGAGTCGGTAATTTACCAAATTTAAGTTTATTCAGTGTTAATGGCTCCATGTTATTTAGCTCAGATGAAAAAAATCAATTCAAAGAAGTATGCGGCACTGAAATCAAGCAAGTATTTATGAAACATGATTTGACTAATGTCTACAAATTCTACTTGCTTGCAGCTATTGAAATCAAAGACAAAAACTCTAAAATTGAAAAATACCGAAAGGTATGGAAAGCTCTTCAAACCAAATGGAAACTTGAGGGATTTAATAAGGGTCCAGAAGTTGAAATGGAAGTTGGGGGAACAACTTTCTACTCAAGTATTGCAGAGTTTTGTCTCGAGAAACTTCCAGATGCCATTGAAATAGTTTCTAGTAATCCTAAAAGATTTACAATCATTGCAAGTAAAAATAATGATATAATTGCGGAAGAAAATGTTAGAAAAATCTTCAAAAAAGCATTTAATGAATATAACAAATGGAAAGATGAAATAGATTATTTTAACCTTTCCATTCATCTCTGCCCAAAAGATGATATAGTTTTTAGATGGGGAGATTCATTAGAGGAAGCGGAAATAGCTGCTATATTTAAAGGAGATATACTTACACTTTTAAATAGCTAACTGCAAAATCTTGCTAAAAATAACTACATTTCAATTAACAATTATAATATTTGAATAGAATTAAACTAAGAAAAATCCGACTCACAAAAGACGGATTTCTTCATGTATCTAAAATGTATACTGCTTTATTTGATCTAATACTAAAAATTAGGGAGGAGTAATTTTTGGCGTATTCATTAAAACCTGAAATACAAGCCAGTCTTACAAAAATTGATTTTATTAAGAGATATAAAGCCTTATCAGAAAAATTTTCTGATAGAGAAAATACATTTGAAAACTATGAAAACGAAAAAGTAATTGCAGTATTTGAGTCTCTTGGCTATAAAGCTCGTTTTATGAAAAAAGAAAACTTTTTTATTGTTGGTGAAGTAAAGAACAAGGATTTCTATACTTTCAGATTCAATATCAGCTTAAAATATGGGCTTGTTGAGTTCATTTGGTCTGCAAGGTATAATGGTGAAGTTAGAGTTAGGAATTCATGGGATATGTTTGTAAAAGCATTATCCAATGGTTCTGAAAGATTGCCGGCAGTATGCTTCCACAGTTACGATGAACTCAAAGAAATCATGAAAATCGCCTTTGAAATGTACGAAGATTTCAAGCGAGAATTAATTCCTATTTATTCATAATTCAAAAAGCTACCGAAGACACCAAAACAGTTACTTCGAGTAGCTTTTATTTATATATATTAAAGTTATTTATTTTCCTCTTTTTGAACATATACATAAGCATCTTTCTGCTCTTTATGTATATCAACCTTCGAATTCTCTGCAAGTTGACCCGCGTTTAGCAAAGAAAAAATAATCAACGCTTCTAGTGACATTTCGTTTTACCACTCCTTTCTAATTGTTATACGTTTATCATACCGCTTACATGTGATTTCCGTATGAACTCGAAAAGGAGATTAAAACAAAAAAGCTTTGAGGAAATTCCTCAAAGCTTTTTATTTATTAGTAACGAATTAAGAAATATTTCTTCTTACCGCGGCGAATGATTGTGAATTTACCTTCGATGCGGTCGTTTTCTGTTACAACGTAGTCTAATGCTTGTGTACGCTCACCATTTACGTAGATTGCGCCGTTCGTTACATCTTCACGTGCTTGACGTTTTGATGGAGAGATTTTGCTTTCTACAAGTAAGTCGATTAATACTGTATCTTCTGCAGTACGTTCTACAGATGGTACGTCTTTGAATCCTTGTTCGATTTCGCTTGCAGTTAGTTCTGCTACAGAACCGCTAAATAATGCAGCTGAAATTTTAATCGCTTGCTCTAATGCTTCTTCGCCGTGAACAAGTTTTGTCATTTCAGAACCTAATGCCTTTTGTGCTGCACGTTTTTCTGGCGCTTCAGCTACTTGCTTTTCAAGCTCAAGAATTTCTTCATGAGATAAGAATGTGAAGTATTTTAAGTATTTTACAACATCACGGTCATCTGTGTTAATCCAGAATTGGTAGAACTCGTAAGGAGTTGTTTTCTCTGGGTCTAACCAAATTGCGCCGCCTTCTGTTTTACCAAACTTCGTACCGTCAGATTTTGTAACAAGTGGAATTGTTAAACCGAATGCTTTCGCATCTTCTTCTGATTTACGGATTAATTCAAGACCAGCTGTAATGTTACCCCATTGGTCACTACCACCGATTTGCAAGCGGCAATTATGTTGTTGGTATAAGTTTAAGAAGTCGTATGATTGTAAAATCATGTAACTGAACTCAGTGAATGAAATACCAGTTTCTAAACGAGATGCTACTGTATCTTTTGCTAACATATAGTTTAAACCGAAGTTTTTACCGATATCGCGTAAGAATGAAATTACATCTAAGCTACCAAGCCAGTCGTAGTTGTTAGCCATCGTTGCTGGGTTGTCCACGTTTTCAAACTCTAAGAAGTTTGAAAGTTGGTTTTTAATGCTTTCTGTGTAGTAAGCAACTGTATCTTTCGTATTTAATGTACGTTCTGCTTTTTTACCACTCGGGTCACCGATCATACCAGTACCACCGCCAACAAGTGCGATTGGTTGGTGACCAGCTAATTGGAAACGACGTAACATTAATACTGGTAACATATGACCAATGTGTAAGCTATCCGCTGTCGGGTCAAAACCACAGTATAATTTAACGCTTTCTTTTTCTAATAATTGCTCAAGGCCCTCAGCATCTGTTTGCTGATTAATTAGACCGCGAAATTCAAGATCTTGTAAAATACCCATATCCTACATACTCTCCTTTAAGTTCATTACTGGCGTGAAGGTTGAAAACATAAAAAAATCGTCCCTTCAAATAAGGGACGATTTTGATTATCGCGTTACCACCCTAGTTGCAGGCAAAAAAGCCTACCACCTTATTTACATAACGGCTTAGCACCGTCTTTTCCCTTTTGAATATAATTCAATCGAAAAAAGATGCTCTAGGGGCGTAATTCGCGATCATCTATGTGCTGATTTTCACCGGCCATCAGCTCTCTAAAACAGGGAAATGATCACTACTTCTCCCTTTCCACGCTCAATTATTCATATACTTTTCTTTATACCATCATTTATATAGGCATGTCAAATAGAGGTGGAATTTCACTTCTCTCCAATCCTTTACAACGTCGCAAAGAGTAATTTATTAGACATAAAAAAGCCTCCCTCATCTATTCTTTCATAAGTGTATACAGACGAGGAAGGCACTTCGTTCAAATATTATTTTATTTTTTTAATAATCTTCGCAGGATTTCCGCCAACTACTACATTCTCCGGCACATCTTTCGTTACAACGGCGCCAGATGCGATGACCGCATTGTCTCCAATTGTTACACCTGGATTAATAATTGCTCTTCCGCCAATCCATACGTTATCGCCAATTGTAACTGGTTTTCCGTATTCTGATCCGCTTATACGCTCAATTGGATCAAGTGGGTGCGTTGCTGTATAAATGTGGACACCTGGAGCTAACATACAGTTCACTCCGATTGTTACCGGGCATACGTCTAAAATCGTACAGTCAAAGTTCGCGTAAAAATTTTCACCGACATGAATGTTATAGCCGTAATCACATCTAAAAGAAGATTCAAGATGAATATTATCTCCTGTCGTTCCGAATAATTCTTTTACGATTTCGCTACGCTCTTTCAATTGCTCTTCTGGCGTATCATTTAATTTTCTCGTTAATATACGTGCTTGCTCTCTTTCTTGTACTAAAACTGGATCAGCCGGTATGTACATTTCTCCTAGTATCATCTTTTCCTTTTCTGTTTTCATCATACTATCCCCTTTAACTTATATATATAAGTTCATGATATCATAAAAAAGAAAGGCCTGAACATTTTTCGTTCAGACCTTTCTCTCTTAATCTTCCATCGTTGATAAGTCACCTGTTGGTAAGTTTAACTCCCACGCTTTTAATACGCGTCGCATAATTTTACCACTTCTCGTTTTCGGTAATTTATCTCTAAATTCAATTTGTCGTGGTGCTGCATGAGCTGCTAGGCCTTTCTTTACAAATTGACGAATTTCTTCTTTTAATTCATCAGATGGTTCGTATCCTGCTCGAAGTGCGATAAATGCTTTAATAATTTCGCCGCGCACCGGATCAGGAATACCAATTACACCAGCTTCTGCAACAGCAGCATGCTCGATTAATTTACTTTCTACTTCAAACGGACCAACGCGCTCACCTGACGTCATAATTACATCGTCAATACGTCCTTGGAACCAGAAGTATCCATCTTCATCCATATAGGCAGAGTCGCCTGATACGTACCAATCTCCCGGCATGAAATAAGATTCATATTTTTGCTGGTTATTCCAGATCCCGCGCATCATAGATGGCCAACCTTTCGCAATTGCTAAGTTACCCATTGTGTAAGGAGGCACTTCATTTCCTTCATTATCAACAATCGCTGCTTTCACACCTGGAATTGGTTTACCCATTGAACCTGGACGGATTTCCATACAAGGGTAGTTACAAATAACTTGTCCACCTGTTTCTGTCATCCACCACGTATCATGAATACGAAGTCCAAATGCGTTCATACCCCAGCGAATTACTTCTGGATTTAACGGCTCACCAACGCTTAATACGTGACGAACTTGTGATAAGTCATATTTTTTAATTGCGTCTTGTCCAGCTCCCATTAACATACGGAATGCTGTTGGTGCGCTGTACCAAACCGTCACACCGTAATCTTGCAGTGCTTCATACCAAGCTTCTGGACTAAAGCGTCCACCTAAAATAACGTTTGACGCTCCAACTAACCACGGTGCGAAAATACCATAAGCTGTTCCAGTTACCCAGCCCGGGTCAGCAGTACACCAATATACATCGTCTTCTTTTAAATCTAACACCCACTTCGCCGTTTGATAGTGCTGAACCATTGCGTTTTGCGCATGAAGCACACCTTTTGGCTTACCAGTAGAACCAGACGTGTAATGTAGAATCAAGCCGTCTTCACGGCCTAACCATTCAATATGTAATTCTTTTGAAGCTTGTTCAAATAAAGGATTGAATGCTACCGTTTTACCGCCTTCTTCTACATTATCTCCAACAAGGAAAACTGTTTTTAAAGCCGGTAAATCATTTAATGGTACGCGCTCTAACAATTCAGGCGTTGTAATTAACACCTTTGCTTCGCTATCTTCTAAGCGATCGCGAACTGCGCCTTCCATAAATGCTTCAAATAGCGGTCCAACAATTGCTCCTAATTTCACTGCACCTAAAAGTGCGAAATATAAATCTGGAGAACGTGGCATAAAAATAAAAACGCGATCGCCTTTTTCTACATCGCCATAATTCTTAAGGACGTTTCCTGCTTTATTAGAAAAATCCTTCATTTCCTTAAATGTATATTTCTCTTTTCGCGATCCATCTTGATAATAAAGAGCTACTTTATTCTTTCGATCGGATTTCGCATGCTTATCAATTGCCTCATACGCCATATTTACTCGGCCTGTTTCATTCCAAGTAAAGTTTTTATTAACCTCTTCCCAGTTAAAATTCGCGTATGCCTCATCATAATTCGGCAAATTATTTTCTCCTTTAATGACAGGAAGCGTTTCTACTTTCATACTTTACATCCCCCTCCTATGTATTCTATTATCTATTATAATGACATTATTTAAAATTTTCAGTATATTTGTTGATTTTTAGACAAATTTTTAATGACAAATTTCGATTCACATCGCATATATTATAAAGTACGATATTAATAGATTCACAAACCCTCAAGGTGGTGAGCAATACATTGATTCATAAAAAAATATATAATGCTAGAAACTTAAAAACAGCGAAAGGCACTTTAATTATTGAAGGTCCTGTCTCTACACATAACTTAGAAATGTATGAGTTTCATCCAGACTTAATTGCGTTTCGTCCTGCCGAACAACAATATAAAGCAATTGTCGAAATTTCTAAATTACCAGAAGCTCGTCTCATTATTGCTAGACATGACCAAACAATTGTTGGATATGTTACATACTTGTATCCTGATCCACTTGAACGATGGTCAGAAGGAAAAATGGAAAACTTAATTGAGCTTGGGGCAATTGAAGTAGTCCCAGCCTTCCGCGGGAGTTCTGTCGGAAAGAACTTACTAGAGGTTTCTATGATGGACGATTATATGGAAGATTACATTATATTGACGACTGAATATTATTGGCACTGGGATTTGAAACAAACAGGATTGAATGTGTGGGAATACCGAAAAGTAATGGAGAAGATGATGAATGCTGGCGGGTTACAATGGATGGCTACAGACGATCCTGAAATTTGTTCACATCCTGCCAACTGTTTAATGGTCCGCATCGGTAAACGCGTTGATACGGATTCTATTCAAGCTTTTGATCGTCTACGTTTTCACAATCGTTTTATGTATTAATAAAGGGGGCAACTGGAATGATTGTAGAAGAAATTATGAATCAAAATGTAGTTACATTACATCCAAACGATACAATCGAAACAGCAATCCGAACGATACGCACGAAAGGCATTCGGCACATTCCAATTGTCGATCAAAATAATCACGTCGTAGGCATTATTTCTGATCGGGATGTAAGAGATGCAAGTCCGTCTATTCTAGATGAACAAGTTTCACTCGATATGCTACAGCAACCGCTCGAACTTATTATGAAACATCCTGTTATGACTTGCCATCCTCTCGATTTTGTTGAGGAAATTGCTACTTTATTTTTTGAAAATAAAATTGGCTGTCTTCCTGTTACAAAGGCCGGGAAGTTAGTTGGAATCATTTCTGAATCTACAGTACTGCACACATTAGTAAAATTAACAGGAGCACATCAACCAAGTTCGCAAATTGAAATTCAAGTAAAAAACGAACCTGGTATTCTTGGAAAAGTCGTTGCTATTTTTAGTGATTTACAAATAAATATCGTGAGCGTTCTCGTCTACCCAGCAAAAGACGAGAATGATAAAGTACTCGTTTTCCGCATTCAAACGATGAATCCTCTAAAAGTGATTGATGCACTTGAAGCAGAAGGCTACCGCGTATTATGGCCAAACATCATGGGGATGCAAGCATGAGTAGCGCGTTTATTTATTCGGATGACTTTCGGGGCTATTCATTTAGCCCTGATCATCCTTTTAACCAACTGCGCGTCACACTTACGTATGATTTATTACAAAAGGGCGGTTTCATCTCTCCCTCTCAAATCATCTCACCACGGATGGCTACAGATGAAGAGATCGCCTACGTTCATACAGAGGAGTACATAAATGCGGTAAAACGTGCTGGAGAAGGAAAGTTAGAAAAATCAATTGCGATGACATATGGACTCGGAACAGAAGATACACCGATGTTCCCAAATATGCACGAAGCAAGCGCATTGCTCGTTGGTGGTACGTTAACAGCTGTCGATGCTGTTCTTTCCGGAAAAGTAAAACACGCGCTTAACTTAGGAGGCGGCTTACATCATGGCTTCCGTGGTAAAGCATCTGGCTTTTGTATTTATAACGATAGCTCCATAGCAATGAAGTATATTCAGAAGAAATACGGTTTACGCGTCTTATATATTGATACAGATGCTCATCACGGTGATGGCGTACAGTGGTCGTTTTATGATGACCCTAACGTATGCACCATTTCACTGCATGAAACTGGTCGCTATTTATTCCCTGGAACTGGCGCTGTAAACGAACGTGGACAAGGTAATGGTTATAGTTATTCTTTTAACGTTCCACTCGATGCTTTTACAGAAGATGAATCGTTCTTAGAATCATATCGAACTGTTGTAAAAGAAGTTGCAGCGTACTTTAAACCGGATATTATTTTAACGCAAAATGGTGCTGACGCACATTATTATGACCCACTTACACATCTTTGTGCGACAATGAATATTTACCGCGAAATACCGAAGCTCGCTCGTGAAATTGCTAATGAATATTGCGACGGTCGCTGGATTGCTGTCGGCGGCGGTGGCTACGATCACTGGCGCGTCGTTCCAAGAGCATGGGCACTCATTTGGCTCGAAATGAACAACATCCAAAACATCTCAGGTTATCTCCCTCCAGAATGGATTGAAGCTTGGAAAGGACAAGCAGAAACAGAACTTCCCCTCACATGGGAAGATCCAGACAACATGTATAAACCTATCCCCCGTAAACCAGAAATTGAAGAAAAAAACGCATTAACTGTAGCGAAATCCCTTGAAATTATTCGGAATAATATGACAAAATCTTTATACTAAAAGAAAAGGAGGCTCGTTTTTGAATAGCCTCCTTTTCTTTGAAGCTTGCTATTATTGTCGTTTTCTGTCGGTAAGTCGATATATGTTAATAATCGCTGATATATTCCGAGTTACGCCGATATATTTTGATAATCGCTGATATATTCCGAGTTGCGCCGATATATTCTAATAATCGCTGATATATTTTCATTTTATAACAGTCTGGCCCAACTTTTATGACAAAAGGTCGTGATATTATGTGGACACAACAAATAATCAACACGAAACGCGGTACATTTGAACTCTTTACAAAAGGAAATGGCGAATCGCTTTGTATTACACATCACTATTCACAATTTAATGAAACTGGGGATTACTTTGCGGATGTTTTTACTGCTACGCATCGTGTATTTCTCATTAATTTACGAGATACTGGTCGCTCTGTAACCGCCCAGTCAGAAAACGAATTAAGCATGATTGAAACAATCCACGACTTAGAAGCCATACGAGAAGTATTACAACTTCCAACATGGCATTTCGCCGGTCATTCAACAGGTGGTATGCTTGGACTTTTATATGCGATTACATATCCAAATTCCTTACAATCATTAGTCGTAGCAGGAGCTACAGCAAGTAACTATACCGAAAAACCATTTTGCATTTATCACCCAGCACATCCAAAGTTTCATTATATGCAAAAACTCATCGAAAACTTAAAAAGCCCTCACCTTACAAGTGAAGAACGAAAAGAACTATCTACTGAGAGAACAAAATTATCATTGTATAAACCAGAAAACTACAACTCTTATTTTTGTAAACCAATCAACAAAACAATGTCCATTAGCCGGATGAATGCTTTCGCCAATGAATATCCTTCATTTGATTTAAGAGAGTATTTACCTTTCATCCAAACAAAGACACTTATTATATGCGGAAGATATGATGTGCAGTGTCCTATTCAATATTCCATCGAGATACATGAGGGTATATGCGATTCTACTTTTGTGACATTTGAGGAGAGCAACCATTATCCTTTTTTAGAAGAAGCTGATCAGTTTACTTCTACTACTCAAACATTTTATAAATCGTTAGTACCATTATTATTAAGAAAACCTAAACACTGACAAAAAGCTCATAGCCTCTATACGACTATGAGCTTTTTTCAAACGAAATATTTCACACTAAAAACAACTAAAAAAATAAAAGAAATAACAACTAAACCCACATCAAGTAATACCGACTTTTTATCTCTATCTTTTAAACTTACCTTAGAGCTAGAAATGCTTTTAATTACCCAAAAGATTGCAAAAAAGACCCAACCGAAATAATCATTCATAGAATCTTCATCATAAAACATTTGTATTGCACCAATAATCAATAAGATAAGTACGATATTAGTTCCAATCTTTAAAGCCTTGTTTGATTTATTATCTTTTAATATATCTCCCAAAATATAGCACGCCCCTCATGCTCTCCTCTGTTTTGTTTCTCTTTACATTTTAACATAAATTACCTATTCCTTCCTTTCCATTTGAATAACATACAAAAAAACCTGCCAATTACTCGGCAGGTATATTACACATTAAAACGATAACCAGCTCCCCATACCGTTTCAATATATTGCGGGTGAGCAGGATCTCTTTCAATTTTTTCACGTAGCTTTCTAATGTGGACGACAACAGTGGCTAAATCCCCAGCGGAATCTAATCCCCAAATGCGTTCAAATAACTGTTCTTTATTTAATACTTGGTTTGGATGTGTGACAAAGAATGTTAATAAATCAAATTCCTTCGTTGTAAACGCCACTTCTTCATTGTTTATAAAAACTTTTCTCGCTCGTTGATCGATAGAAATTCCGTGAATATATAACGTATCACGTTGCTTACTTACATTTCCTAATAATCTTTCATAACGGGCAATATGTGCTTTTACTCTTGCGACTAATTCACTCGGGCTAAACGGTTTCGTTATATAATCATCCGCTCCTAATCCGAGTCCACGAATTTTATCTATATCTTCTTTTTTTGCTGAAACAAGTAGAATCGGAATATCTTTTACAGCACGTATTTGTTTACAAATTTCGAATCCGTTCATTTTCGGAAGCATAATATCTAAAATAATTAAATCATAGTCTTCTTGCAAGGCTGTTTGTAAACCTATTTCTCCTGAATGCTCTACATCAACTTGGAAATCATTAATTTCTAAATAATCTCGCTGTAATTCTGCAATACTTACTTCATCTTCTATTAATAAAATTCTTTTCAATTTACTCACCACATTCCTCTACTTTTTCCAATGAGAAGAAAATGCTTGTGCCTTTACCAAGCTCGCTTTCCGCCCAAATTTCCCCGCCATGTTCTTCAACAATTTGCTTCGCTATTGCTAAACCAAGTCCACTTCCACCTGTGCTAGAATTCCGCGATTGTTCTGCACGATAAAAACGTTCAAAGATATACGGCAATGTATCAGATTCTATACCTGATCCGTTGTCCATCACTTTCACAATAACTTTATTATTATCACTCGATACTGTTACAGTAATTTTCTTCTCTTCTTTATCCATGTATTTCACACTATTATGAATTAAATTTGATATAACTCTATTGATCTTTTCGCAATCAGCCGTTACATATAGTGGTGATGCATGTAACTGTAGGCGCACTTCTATACCTTCTTCACTTAAATCCATCTGCATCTCTTCTATTAATTCTTGCATAAACGTATTCAATTCAACTGTTTCAAACTGGAATGGAACTCGATTCAAATCGAGCTTCGAAAATAAAAATAGTTCATCAATGAGTGTGTCCATATGTTTTGCCTTCGTATGGATAGTTGTTAAATACTTATCCATTTTTTCTGGCGTATTTGCTACCCCGTCCTTTATTCCTTCTACATATCCTATAATTGATGTAATCGGTGTTTTTAAGTCATGAGAGATGTTTGAAATAAGCTCTTTTCGATTTTCTTCATACTGTGTTTGCATCTCTATCGATTCTTTTAATCTCTTCCTCATTTCCTCAAACCCTTGATTTAATTGCCCTATTTCGTCGTGTGATGTAATTGGTATTTGAAAATCTAAATTTCCTTCTTTAATTTTCTCCGTTGCGCCTTTCAATACAAAAATTGGTTTTATTACACTTCTTGAAACGAGGTAACTTAATAATCCAATGAGTAAAATGGCTAGTAGTAAAAGCGATACGAATAAGATTGGAAATAATTTTTGTGTAAGATCTACAAATGAACTTTGCTTTTTTAATACAAATATACTTCCCTCTTCTTCCTGAGGAAAATAAAAATCAAACTTTACATATCGATAAAATGTATCGCCTAGTTCCGTTGTACCACGACTATTAATATTTGCTGATTCAAATTTCGGAAGGGCTTCTTTTAAAGATACACTTTCAAATACGTTTGAAGCATATGAAAGTGTTTCTCCTTTTCTTACTACTATTTTCACACCCTCTTTTTCTATTGCTGAGACAAACGACTCATCTAACAATTGAGATTGATGCTGTTTGGCTGCTGACTTCAACTCAAGATAGGCATTCTCTTCTTCTGGTGTAAGCGGCTTTTGAATGTAAGAACTTTTATAGAAATTTTTCACTGCTTCCAAGTCACCTGTTATCGAAAAAACGATTAAAAATCCCGCGACTAATATAAGCGTAATGGAAACGAGGATAACAGCAATATAAGAAAATAAAAACCTTGTTTTAATAGACATATCTTAAATCCTCACTTTATCAAACCTTATTATTTATAAGCATAAAAATATATGTTCAATTACTCAAGCGATTTTATAGTAATTTTAGCGTCAGTTTATAAAAATTTAATGTTCCTATTTTACAGTTGAAATTAGGAGGTTGAAATTCCATGTTCAAAAAAACATTAAGTATGATATGTTGCGTAATTTTTTTACAAGGATGCTCGCAAGAACAAGAAGTAAAAAAGGAGATGATAAACATGGAGACTGCACTACTAGCAGCTACTGAAAAAAATGAAACGAATACTGTTATATCTTTACTAAAACAAGGCGCAAATATAAATGCGACGGATAGTCAAGGACGTACTCCGCTTATGATTGCTACATACAAAAATGATGTAAAAACCGCAAAGGCACTTATCAAAGCTGGTGCTGACGTAAATATCCAAGATGACATGAAAAATAATCCCTTTCTATACGCCGGTGCGGAAGGTTACTTAGACATTTTAAAACTAACAATTGATGCTGGTGCAGATCCTACGATTACAAATCGTTACGGCGGAACAGCTCTTATCCCAGCCTCAGAACATGGCTATATTGACGTTATAAAAGAACTACTCACTCAAACAAATATTGATGTAAATCATGTAAATAACTTGGGATGGACAGCTTTAATGGAAGCCATCGTACTAAGTAACGGAAACGAAACACAGCAACTAGTCATTCGCCTTCTTATTGAGCACGGTGCAAATGTAAATATTCCAGACAATGATGGTGTTACCCCGTTAGAGCATGCTCGCGCTCATCACTTTGAAGAGATAGAGAAGATTTTGTTAGAAGGCCGTAAGTAAAAAGCTAATTTTTGCCTTCCTCCCCCACCCTATGCTACATTTAAGCCGTTACATTACTATTAATAGGGTGGGAATAAAAATGAACAAACCTAAAATTGGGATGATTGGACTTGGAAGTATTGCGCAAAAGGCCTATCTTCCAACACTTACAAAAGAAACTGATTGGAATTTTGTAGGGGCGTTTACACCTAACGCAGAGAAAAGAAAACAAGTTTGCCAGCAATACCGAATTCAAGACTTTCATTCTATTGAAATGTTAGCTTCGGAATGCGATGCAATCTTCGTTCATAGTTCAACTGCATCGCATTATGAAATCGTTTCTGAACTTCTAAAAAAAGGGATCGACGTTTATGTTGATAAACCGCTAGCAGCTACAGTGGAACAAGCTGAGCAACTAGTCGAGTTGAGCGAGAAGTATAACCGAAAATTAATGGTCGGATTTAATCGCAGATTCGTTCCTATGTATGTCGCTGCCAAAGAACAGGCTAATGATATTTCATGGATTCGAATTGAAAAGCATCGTACAAATAAAGTCGGGCCATATACGTACGACTTCACTATGTTAGATGATTATTTACACATTGTAGATACTGCTCGCTGGTTAGCTAACGATGACCTTAACGCCGTTCACAATATGATGCAAATGAATGAAAAGAATGAACTTCTTTACGGACATCATACATATACAACGCCAAGTGGACTGTTACTTTCTACTGCAATGCATCGCCATGCCGGTACAAATTTAGAACAAATTGAACTTGTAACGACAGGAAAAATCATTCGCGTAAAAAATATGAATACATTTGAAATTGAACAGGAAAACTCAGTTTCACAAAGTGCTTCCCCATCATGGGATGCGACGTTAAAACAACGTGGTTTTGAAGATGCTGTTCATCATTTTATTGAGTGTGTACAAGGCGATACAAAGCCTGTTGTAGATGGATTAGAAGGATTAAAAACGCAGCAACTGTTGCAATCTCTACTAGATGATGTAAACAAAAATTAAAACGGATACATTTTTCAGAATTTACTTTCATTCCCATTCCCTCTTTATTTCTCTCATAAATTTCTATAGAATATGTTGATAGGAATTATAAATTTCATAATGAATCGTGGAAAGGATGGGATTAACACATGTGGAACGAGTTTAAAAAATTCGCTTTCAAAGGGAATGTCGTTGATTTAGCTGTCGGGGTTGTAATCGGTGCTGCATTCGGTAAAATCGTTAGTTCTTTAGTAAAAGATATCATCACACCATTACTTGGTATGGTATTAGGTGGCGTTGACTTTACAGATTTACACTTTGGATACGGTAAATCTGCTGTTATGTATGGTAACTTCATCCAAACAATTTTTGACTTCTTAATTATCGCAGCTTCTATCTTTATGTTTGTTAAAGTTTTCAACAAACTAACATCTAAAAAAGAAGAAGAAGAAAAAGAGGAAGAAATTCCAGAACCAACAAAAGAAGAAGTTCTTCTTGGCGAAATTCGCGACTTACTAAAACAGCAAAACTCTTCTAAAGATAGAGCATAATTGAACGGATAAAAAGGCATGTCCCTCTGGACATGCCTTTTCTATATGCTATAACGTTTCCGAATTCATATGAATAAATAAAATAATACCAGCAACCATAAGTACCATAATGCTACCTGCAAATAGTGTAATACCAATAAACATTAAACTTGTGCTCATATCTACTGATACACTTTCAATAAAAATAGAAATTACATACGTGATAAGGGCAATTCCTGCAAGAATACTTCCTGGAACAAATCGCTTTAAACCATTTTGTTTTAACGTCATATATGCAAAAATAGCAGTCATACAAAGCGTAATTATCCAAAGAACGATCATCTCTTTTCCCCCCTCACAAGCCTTTTCTTTCTATTATACATGACATTGCCCTATAATAGTTAAATTTGCACTTATGTGACATATAACAAGGAATAGCCCCATCTATAGCGAAGGCATTATAACATACACTTATACAATAAGGAGGCTTTCATTTGGACTATACTACTACATGTAAATTAGAGCTATCCGAACGATTCGATTATGTTACGATTGACTTAGACAAACAGTTTTTTTACATCGAAGTTGTAAATTTACAAAGTAATATAACTGTACTAAAAATATCAATTAACTTGCAAAAAGACGAAACGATGGTAGAGGGAAATATAATTCATTATGATACTTTTCACCTAGATGCATTATTACAAGGATTGAAATATGTTGCTCGAACATGTATTGATCACAATTTAAAAAACCAAAAGGAACTGTTCGCATTTTTAGAAGAAAATTAGCTCCAACAAAAAAATGGTTTTTTTTTCTTTTTATTGATATAATTGTTATATAGAAATATTCTTTATAAGGGAGTGTTCATAATGATTTGGATTTCACTAATCGTATTAGCTTATTTCATCATTCTCGTCCCAATACAGTACAACTACATTAAAATGCTCAAAGAAAAACAGAAAAAATTGAGTGTCTCACAAAACGAACTATATGATAACATGTCTTATGAAGAATCCCAAGTACATTACCATTATCAAAGTAACGTATTTACAATACCTGCTTCGCTTGTCGCAAGTATTATTTATAAAGTGAAACATGCAGCATAATATGTACGCTGTAAAATTATTGTTTGAATCTGTTCATTGTAGTGAGCCTGATCCTACGAAAATTGATGAGCATTATGAAGAGAATCACGATACACTTTTTGAAGAAAGCATTATTCTTGTTAAAGCAAACAGTTTAGAGGATGCTCACGAACTTGGTAAAAAAATTGCTATGCAATCTGAAGATACGTACGATAATATGTACGATGAGCAAATAACGTGGACGTTTCGAAAAGTGTTGCATGTGTTTGAATTAGACGATACCCCCTTTGAAACTGGAAAAGAACTGTACGCAAGATTTTTACACGTTAAGAAAAATAAAGCGGTGGATACAGTCGTACAAAAATACTATCCTGAATCCGAATAAAAGCTCACAGCAATCGCTGTGAGCTTTTTTATACTTACTTCGTTGAATCTCTAAATTGGATACGGTGAGGTAATATAACAGTGTGATCTTCCACTTTTTCTTTGTTCATATACTTTGTTAATAAACGCATTGCTACTGCACCGATATCATACATCGGTTGAACAACTGTTGAAAGCTGCGGACGAACCATTAATGCAAGACGTGTATTATCGAAACCAAGTACTTCTACGTCAGTTGGTACGTTTAATCCAGCGTCTTGTGCTGCATGGATTACACCTAGTGCCATTTCATCAGAAGACACGAAGATTGCTGTTGGCTTTTCATCATTGCTCCAAAGCTTTTCGAATGCTTCAATACCTGAGTCATATGTGTAATCTCCATCGATTACAAGATTTTCATCATATGAAATACCTGCTTCTTCTAAAGCTTTTTTATAACCTTGTAACTTCTTCGCGCTTCCCGCTTTATCAATGAAAGGACCAGAGACGAAACCGATACGTTTATGTCCTTGCTCGATAAAGTGCTTCATTGCATCATAAGCTGCTTGTGTATAATCAATATTTACTGATGGCGTTTCATTTTGCTCATCAAATGACGCTGCTAATACAATTGGTACTGGAGATTTTTTAAATTCTTCAATGTGAATGTCTGTAATATCTTCACCCATGAAAACAATTCCGTCCACTTGTTTTCCAAGCATCGTATTTAATAAATGGAACTCTTTCTCTTTGTTTTGATCAGAGTTACTTAAAATGATGTTATATTTGTACATTGTTGCGATATCTTCAATTCCACGTGCAAGTTCTGCATAAAACGTATTTGAGATATCAGGAATAATAACACCTACTGTAGTTGTCTTCTTACTTGCTAGTCCACGTGCTACCGCATTCGGGCGGTATCCTAAACGATCAATTGCTTCTAATACTTTCTTTCTTGTTGTAGGCTTTACATTTGGGTTACCGTTCACAACACGAGATACGGTAGCCATTGAAACGTTTGCTTCGCGCGCTACATCATAGATTGTTACGTTCATCTCATCGCACACTCCTTCTATTTTTGTTATCTATTTTTATGTATCGGTTACTTGAATGAAAAAAAGACATCAACTCTATTTGCAGATGCCACCAATCGTCCCGAGTTCTTCCTTTTACTAATGATACGATAAAAACGCAGGCTCATACAATATTTTCCCGCAAAAGTTTCGAAAAAATTCGCTTCTTTTCTCGTATTTTCGTATTTTTTATGAAAAAAGGGCATTTTTTGTAAAAAAATAGATGTTTCCTAAGTAGAAATCTTATTTTAAGCAGTACGATAGTAAATGAAATTTATATCGGCGATTTTTCGAATATATCGACTATAACTCGAAATATATCAGCGATTTTCCAAATATATCGACCGCAACTCTAATTATATCAGCGATTTTTTAAATATATCAACTTACCAACAAAAATCGACAATGACAGTCGCTATACAATAAGAGAAAGCTGTTCCAAAATCCCTTTTTGGAACAGCTCATTAAAAGTTTTTATAATTTACTTCCAAATGATTTTAATTCATTCATAAAATCATTGAACTGCGGTATATTCATTTGCTGCGCCGCATCTGATAAAGCTACAGCTGGATCTGGATGTACTTCAGCCATAATTGCATCTGCACCAATTGCCATCGCTGCTTTTGCAGTTGGTAAGAGAAGGTCACGTCGCCCTGTAGAATGCGTTACATCGACAACGACAGGTAAATGTGTTTCTTTCTTTAAAATCGGCACAGCGGAAATATCAAGCGTATTACGCGTCGCTCTTTCATACGTGCGAATACCTCGTTCACATAAAATAATGTTCCCATTTCCCTTTGCCATAATATATTCTGCCGCATTAATGAATTCTTCAATCGTTGCTGATAGACCACGTTTTAATAATACTGGTTTATTTACAGCACCAGCTGCCCTTAGCAAATCAAAGTTTTGCATATTGCGAGCACCAATTTGAATAACATCAACGTAATCTAATGACATCTCAATATCATTCGGATTTAAAATTTCACTAATAACAGCCAAATCATATTCATCTGCTACCTGGCGCAAAATTTGTAATCCCTCTAATCCAAGACCTTGAAAATCATACGGTGAAGTACGTGGTTTGAACGCACCACCACGCATTAATTTCAGACCTTGCTCTTTCATTGCTTCAGCAACTTGACGTACTTGTTCATAACTTTCCACTGCACACGGTCCCATAATAAAATGCTGATTTCCGTCACCAATTTTTTCACCATTAATTTCAACAATCGTATCTTCTGTTTTTTTCTTACGAGAAACAAGTAATGCTTTACGATGATCATCTTCTTGTAATTCTAAACCAGCTTGAAAAATTTGTTTGAAAATATGTTGTAAAGTCGAAGTTTCAAATGGACCATTATTATTCTCTGCAATTAAATCCAGCATATTTCTTTCACGTACAGGATCAAAACGTTTCACACCTTGTACTTCTTTTAAATTACCAACTTCTTGTACGAGACGACCTCTTTCGTTTAGTAAATCTAATATTTGTAAATTAAGTTGATCAATTTCAGAACGTAAACGACCTAATTGTTGTGATGCCATAAGAAAGCCACCTCTTTCAAATTCCTATATGTTACTTTTTTAAGATAACTTATTATAGCTGATACATATACGATTGTCACACGATATACAGCAATGAATTACTATCAAAAAACATTGTATATTTTCATTTAAAATAAAAAAAAGACAGTTTACATACTGTCTTTTTTTACAAGAAGGAAACAAACGGTTTATCACTGTTTTTCTCTTTTATAATAACGGCCTCAATTTTACTTTCGGACTTGATCTGTAATTGTACTTTCGCATCTTTAGGCAATTTGTCTAACATACCTTGCGCAGCCAATTGGGTAAGAGCCATTAATTCTGTTTTACCGTTATATTTAATAACAATATTCATATTTAATGTATCCATTTGATCTTTCTTATAAGAAACTTTAGCGTTGACTGGAATAAAATCTCCATTAGAAAAACCTTTTATTTCCTTAGCAAAGTTATTTATTTTTGTATTATCTTCTCCATGTGCTTGTGTAAATTCATCAGAAGGATATGAATACGACTTTTCATCAATTGTACTCCAATTTCCAAGGTTCATATCATTCTTTTGAACAGTAGCACTAGCAATATACGTACCATTTTTTAAAGAACTAGTACTTTCTTGCTTAAAGATAGCAAACGTAATTGGAGATTTGTTATACTTATCATTTTTGTTAATAGCTTCAATAAGTTGTTTAGCAACTTCAGTCCCTTTAGACATAGCCTCTTCATTCGATACACTTGAAGACATAGCTAAGCCAATCATAACACCAGATAAACTTAATTCATTTGAATTCTGTTTTCCGAAATAGTCTTGTTCTATAATATTCGTCAAAACTGGCGCTTCTACTTTCGCAACTAGTTCATCAATTAGTTTCTCTAGAATATACTGGTTTAATTGCAGTACGTGACTCTCTGTATCAAATTGCTGCGTTGCAATATTTATTAAACCATTTTCATACTCTGCTAAATCTAATTTAGAATTTGTTTTTATATTAGCTGTATTAATAACCTTTTGTTCTTTTAAAGGAATAACAGTTCTATAATAATCTTTAGAAACAGCAGTTCTCGGAATCATACTTTTTTCTTTTGTATCTTTTTGTATAACTTCATCCTTCTTACTAATCGTATTACTATTGTTACTACAAGCTCCCAGTAATAAACTTACGACTGCGAAGGATAATGCCATTTTCTTCATTACTTAAAACCTACTTTCAAAAATCTAGTTATTTAGTTTGAACTATTAATAGTGTACCACTAAATATATTTCAACAAAAACAAAAAAAAGAAGCAAGCACCTTTAGCTTGCTTCTTTTTACTTTATATTCTCTTCTAAAGCATCTTTTTTAATATTCCAATGAGATGTATTCCATACTACCATCCCATCTTTTATGTATAACACTTGCGGTGATTCATGTCTAATACTGTATTGTTCTGCAACACGATTTGACACATCTCTCGCATCTTGTACGTATAAGTAATACGCTGGCACTTCTCTTTCTTCGCTGCAATACGCTTGAAATTCTGTGTATGCACCATGACTAATTGGGCATGTCGTACTATGTTTAAAAAGAACATACGGCTCGTTCTTTTCTACTAAGACTTCAAGCTCTTCAATTGTTTCAAGTTTTGTCATATTCATCACGATTCACCTCTCATACGAAATCTAGAGCGTTTCTCTTTCTTTTCAGCTTTTTTCTCAATTCTTTCTAATTTACGCTCTTCTTTTTCAACCTTCTTCTCTTGTCTCGACGCACGGTAATGATTGTATACTTCAATCGCCGCACTGCTCCACTGTACAACTTGCGCTACTTTATCAGCGTTATTTTCAATTTCGTCCGTTACAGAGTCCGATACATTACGAAGCTTCGTATTTAAAGATTGGATTGTCGTTCCAATCCCATCTACACCCGCTACCACTTTATTTAATGACTGTGACTTCTGTTGAATATCATCAGCTAACGCATTCGTTTTATGTAATAATTGCTCTGTCTCTACGCTAATTCCTTGCATTTGCTTTTCTAAACCTTCTAACGTGCTTGCAACGTTTTCCAACGTCTTCTGAACCGATAACAACGTTCTGCATACATACACTACTAATACTGCGAAAGCAACCGCGATAATAGCCGCACTTACATATAAAAGAACTTGCATTTCATCACTTCCTTTATCTTTTTCATACTTTCCCCTATTATACAATCATTTTCCGTTTCATTCTAATCCCTATCTCATCATTAGAATTTTCATACTTATTCGTTAACTGTAACATAAATCATTCAACAAATTCCACTAAGTAGGTTACAATAGGAGAGGATACATAATTAGTAGGGAGGCTTTACATATGAAAGATCCACGTATTGAAAAGTTAGCATACAATTTAATTAACTACTCTATCCGCTTACAAAAAGGTGAAAAAGTATTAATTGAAAACTTTGGCTTACAAAAAGAACTTGTAACTGCACTTGTAAAAGAAGCATATGCAGCTGGTGGTTTCCCATTCGTCTCTTTAAAAGATCATCAAGTAGATCGCTCTTTATTAATGGGTGCTACTGAAGAACATTTCGAACAAATCGCTGCATATGAAGCAAGCGTAATGAAAGACATGGACGCTTATATCGGCCTTCGCTCTGGCGATAATATTAATGAACAAGCTGACGTTCCAAGTGAGCGTATGAAAGTTCATGGCCAAACAGTTGGTAAAAAAGTTCATAGAGACATTCGCGTTCCAAAAACACGTTGGGTTGTTCTTCGCTACCCAAATGCTTCTATGGCACAGCTTGCTAAAATGAGTACAGAAGCTTTCGAAGACTTCTACTTCGAAGTATGTAACTTAGACTACGGTAAAATGGATAAGGCAATGGATAGCCTTGTTACATTAATGAATAAAACAGATAAAGTTCGTTTAACTGGTCCTGGAACTGACTTAACATTCTCTATTAAAGACATTCCAGCAATTAAATGCTCAGGTCATTTAAACATTCCAGACGGTGAAGTATACTCTGCACCAGTTCGTGATTCTGTTAACGGTACAGTTTCTTACAACACACCATCTCCTTACAACGGTTATACATTTGAAAATGTACAACTTAAGTTTGAGAACGGTCAAATCGTTGAAGCAACTGCAAACGATACAGAGCGCATTAACAAAATCTTCGATACAGACGAAGGCGCACGCTACGTTGGTGAGTTCGCAATTGGCGTAAACCCATACATCTTACATCCAATGGGAGACATCCTATTCGATGAAAAAATCGATGGCAGCTTCCACTTTACTCCTGGACAAGCTTACGACGATGCATGGAACGGCAACAACTCGAACATCCACTGGGATTTAGTATGCATCCAACGCCCTGAATACGGCGGCGGCGAAATTTACTTCGACGACGTACTAATCCGTAAAGACGGACGCTTCGTTGTACCTGAACTAGAAGCTTTAAACCCAGAGAACTTAAAATAATGAAAAACGCTCGGAATTTTCGCCGAGCGTTTTTATTTCTTCCCTACCATTTCTATTTTCACATGTGGATTTTCTTTCTCTATAAGCCCCAAGAATTCATCCATATTTTGCGGCATCGCAACGATATGTACTTTATATGCATTCGTCGTAATTTCAAGAGACTTTCCGACCTGACGTATAATTCTCACATCTTTTAATACAATATCATCATTTAAAATACCGTACTTTAATACGCCATTTTCTACTTTATGTTTTTTAATAAATACTTCCCAAACGAGTGGTACATTTACAATGAAGCATAAACCCATCCCAATCAACGCTGACATCCAATGCGCTTTATTAGTGAAAAGCATGACAATTGGATATATAAACATAAAAGCTAACGTAAGACAAACAAAAATGACTACTGACTTACTTCTTTGAATTGGAAAGTTCATACCTACACCCCCTAACCCAAATTATACCACTATTTCCATTTTGCTTCATAGAAAAAGGCCATTTCTAAATGACCTTTTACACAATGTACCTATAAAATTTCTTATCTACCTGTAGCACCGGAAAGTTTTTCGGCAACTCGTCTATACTCACACTTTCAAAACCATTCTTTTCATAAAAACGATGTGCCGCTAAAAATTTTACTGTTGTTCCTAAGTAAATATCTTTCAATTTTTTATCCTCAGCCCATGAAATTGCTGTTTGAAGCAACATATGTGATGCGCCCCATTCTTTTCCGCGAAACTCTTTCTTCACGAACATTTTTCTTAACGCTACTTGATGATTCTCAATATCTAATAAAGCTACTGTTCCAACTACTTTACCATCATAAATTGCTATCCAAAAGTTTCCGTAATCCTTTTGATAGAATGTTTCTATTTCAAGTAAATCAGGTTGCTCTTCTTTCGTAATGGGAACATTATACTCTTTTTGCTGAATATGAACGATAAGATCTACTACTTCCTCTTGAAACGTACTTTCATACGGAATAATGCGTATCTTCTCGTTCATCGAATCTCCTTCCACTCTGAAGCTAGTAAACTATATACAGCGATATCGTGAAAATGATCATATAGCCATTCATCATCTCTTAAAATGCCATCTAACTTAAATCCTAAACGTTCTGGAATAGCGCGGCTTTTCACATTTTCAACACCGCATCTAATTTCCATTTTATTTAATTTTAAATTCTCAAATGCATAGTGAAGTACAGCCTTCACACTACGCGTCATAATACCTTTCCCGCCAGCATCTTCTGCAAGATAATATCCAAGACTTGCCGCTTTCTTCCCCCAACTTACTGGGTGAATGCCTACCATCCCAACGAGCTTTCCTTTGTAACGGATACCACTTTCAAAACCGTCTCCCTCTGCAAACTTCTTTAACCACATCGGACAAATCTCATCATACGCATCAGCAGATTTGGTCCCATCTACCCAAGGAAGCCATCTTCGTAAATGATTACGGTTTTGGTCTATTAATTGATATAGTTCCTCCTTATGATGCTTCTCTAATAACTGTAATTCGATTTCATCGTCTACTCGAAGTGTGAACATGTTTTTTAGTCCCCCTTTTTATTTTTCTTATTATTCTAACATTTATAACTAAAGAAATACACGCTAATATATCGACTTATCGACTAACCTCAAGAATCATATATGCCAACATAGCACACAAAAAAGACGCATAGCCAAGCTATGCGTCTTTCCTATTACTTCTCTGCAACTTGAACTTCTTTTACGTAAGCTGCTTCGAATTTTTGGATGTCTCCTGCGCCCATGAAAATTAGAACGCCGTTTTTATGTTTCTTTAATACATCCGTTGTTGTATCTGTAATTAGTTCTGCACCGTCAATACGCTTTTGCAGATCTTCGATTGTTAATTCACCTTTGTTTTCGCGTGCTGATCCGAAAATATCACATAAGTATACTTGATCAGCTTTGCTTAGGCTTTCTGCGAACTCATCTAAGAACTTTTCTGTACGTGAGAATGTGTGTGGCTGGAATACAGCGACAATTTCACGCTCTGGATGTTTTTGACGAGCTGCTTCAATCGTTGCATTAATTTCTGTCGGATGGTGTGCGTAGTCATCGATAATCACTTGCTCTCCCATCGGCTTTTCATTAAAGCGACGTTTTACGCCTTCAAAAGTTGTTAGCTGATGCTTAACTGCTTCTACATCAACGTTTTCATAATGGCAAAGTGCAATTACTGCTAACGCATTTAATACGCTGTGATTGCCGTATCCTGTAATTTTGAACGTGTCATAGTACGTATTACGAACGAATACATCAAAAATAGTACCATCTGTTCTCTTTTGGATGTTGCGTGCTTGGAAATCATTATCTTCTCCAAATCCATAGAAAATAACAGGTACTTTCGCTTGAATTTTTTGAAGTTCTTCATCATCTCCACATGCAATAATGCCTTTTTTCACTTGCAATGCCATCTCTTGGAATGCACTGAATACATCATTGATGTCTGCAAAATAATCTGGATGATCAAAATCAATATTCGTCATAATTGCATAGTCTGGATTATAAGACAAGAAATGACGACGATACTCACAAGCTTCAAATACAAAATACTTACTATTTTCTACCCCATGCCCTGTTCCATCTCCAATAAGGTAAGATGTTGGGTGTGCACCTTGCATTACATGGGCTAACAAACCTGTTGTTGATGTTTTTCCGTGTGCACCAGTTACAGCAACACTTGTGTATTGGCTCATCAGGTCACCTAAGAAATGATGGTAACGATGGACTGGGATGTTTAATTCTTTTGCTGCTACGATTTCTTCATGCGTATCAGGAAATGCATTTCCTGCAATAATCACTTGTCCTTCTTCTACATTATTCTTATCAAAAGGAAGGATCGAGATATTGCGCTTTTCCAACGCTGTTTGTGTAAAGAAACGCTTTTCATAATCAGACCCTTGAACAGTATGCTTCATATCATGAAGAATTTGCGCTAATGAACTCATTCCTGTTCCTTTAATTCCTACAAAATGGTAAACTGTCATCTTAAAGAACCTCCAACATTTCGAACTAATACAACGGCCTATCTATAAGACAGTATATGAATCTTTTCTTATTTTGGTAATCATCATACATTTTTGATGTAGTGAAGTTATTCTTCCCTTCACTTATCAGGATAAACTCGTACGTACTTCTTTATATATCCATAACAAGTCCATTATAGCAAAAAAGAAGCCGCTATACTATGATAACAGAAAAACTGATAGGGTCAATCACCTATCAGTTTTTCTCTCTTTTACATCTCTTCTCTTTTTTCTAATTGAACACGCTCTAAACGTGGGTTTGGACGATATTTACGACCAGCTTTTGCTTCTGGTTTCCCATTTAATTCTACATTATCACCAGTAAAGCCAATATTCATTTTTAATAAGCTACTTCCTACCCCGTATATGTCAACAGGTACGTTTTGAGCTTCAAATTCACGAATACGCTTCTCATCAAATCCACCAGTTACAACGATGTCTACATGCTGGAATCCTTCTTCATCAAGTGCTTTACGAAGTGCGAATACAAGCGATGGGTTTACACCACGTGGATCGAATGTTCCAAGTACTTCTGGGTGGCGAATGAAGTATTGATCAATCATCGTGCGGGACGTATCTACACGTACACCTTTTAATGTTGATCCAAATTCACGCGCTACGCGAAGTGCATCTGTAATGACATCATTGTTGTAATCAATTAATACAACTAATTCATCTTCTGGGAATTTCTTATGATATGCTTTTGCCGCTTCTACAACATCACCATTAAACATTTGAATTAATGCGTGAGGCATCGTCCCCATACCACTTTTGCCCCACCATTCATTCATCGCATGCGTCGCTTGTGCGCTCATACCTCCGATGTATGCTGCATAACCGTCACCAGCTTGTTGTGTATAATGATCGTCACGATCTCCCATGAAAATAACTGGTTTTTCTTTATCTACGCTACGCGCAGCTTGGACAACGTTATATACGTTTGTCGCAACCGATGTACGACGAGCTAAAATCCCATCAATGACACCTTCTAAAAATCCGAAATTTTCATAAGGACCATGAATTGTTAACACTGTTTCAAATGGACTAATTTTATCGCCATCTTTTAAAGAGTTAATCTCAAGTTCCTCAGGATTTTTAGCGAATGTTTGTAGCAACGCAATTACTTCATCCGTTCCGCAAAGAACTGCATTTTCCTTTTGGAAAAATTGCATCGTTACAACACTTTTCGGGCGAAATTCTTCGATGATTTCTCTAGTCTTTAAAAAGTAAACGGCAGAGAACCACCCTTCTCCAACACGTTCGTCAAATTTAAATGTTTTATTTGTTAGTCTATTTATTTCACCTTTTAATTTTAATTCAATTTCTTTCATGTCGCTTTACTCCCTACTTTACTATCCAACATTTTCTCTTAGTATACAGCATAACCGTTTACTATACATTTGTTTCCTGCATAGCAGCGAATTCATCCTCAGAAATAAGGACATCTCTTGGCTTCGTTCCTCTTGCTTCAGAAATAATTCCTTGCGATTGCATCTCTTCAATGAGACGTGCTGCGCGATTATAACCAATGCGGAATTTTCGCTGTACAGAAGATGTGGACGCTCCCCCTTGTTCTACAACAAATTGACATGCTTCGAAGAACAATTCGTCTTCCGACTCAGCTTGTTCTGTTTTCGCTAATAAATCCTCTTGCTTAAATAAGTAATTCGGCTTCATTTGCTTTTTCACATGATCAACTGTCTTTTCAATCTCATCATCCGATACATATACACCTTGTACACGAACAGGCTTAGATGTACCGTTCCCTAAGAATAACATATCACCACGGCCAAGTAATTTCTCCGCGCCACCAATATCGATAATCGTACGCGAATCAACTTGAGATGATACAGTAAACGCAATACGCGTTGGAATGTTTGACTTAATTAAACCTGTAATAACATCTACAGATGGACGCTGCGTCGCTACTAATAAATGAATACCACAAGCACGTGCTTTTTGCGCAATACGACAAATCGCTTCTTCAACATCACCAGGTGCTACCATCATTAAGTCGGCTAACTCGTCAATGACAATAACGATATAAGGTAATGTTTCTCCCGGAATTTCTCGCTCACTTACAATCGTATTATAACGAGTTAAATCACGAGCACCTGCGTGCGCAAACAATTCATAACGACGTTCCATTTCCTCAACTGCCCATTTTAATGCAGCTGTTGCTGCTTTTACATCCGTAATAACAGGTGCTACAAGATGTGGAACAGAATTGTATGGTGCAAGCTCAACCATCTTCGGATCAATTAACATTAACTTCACTTCATGTGGTTTCGCTTTATATAAAATACTCGTTAAAATCGCGTTAATACACACACTTTTACCTGAACCCGTTGCACCCGCAATAAGTCCGTGCGGCATTTTTCGAATATCCGTTACAATTGGATCCCCTGAAATATCAAGTCCAAGCGCAACAGTAAGCGGTGATTCACTCTTTGTGAATACAGGACTTCTTAAAATTTCGCGAAGAAATACTGGCTTACTTTCTTTATTTGGAACTTCAATTCCAATCGCACTCTTCCCTGGAATCGGTGCTTCAATACGAATATCTTTCGCAGCTAAGCTTAACTTAATATCATCACTTAAATTTGTAATTTTATTTACTTTCACACCTGGGTCTGGCTGCACCTCAAAACGAGTGACTGCCGGACCTTGCGATACATTAATAACATGTGCTCCAACGTGAAAATTATTAAACGTTGTATCTAATAATTCTTTCTGCTCCTCTAACCATTCTGTATTATCTAACGCTGATTGCTGTGGAATCGACAACAGCGCTAATGGCGGAACAGTGTATGTCGGTGGTGTGTGCAATACATTTCGCATATCGTTCTCTCTTTGATTTACAACATATGCTTTCTCTTGTACTTCCGTACTTGAAATTGGCTTTTGTACTTGCTCTACCACTACTTGCTGTATTGGTTGTTCTTCCACTTGTGGCTCTGCTACTACTTGCTGCACTGGGTGCTCTTCCACTTGTGGTTCTGCTACTACTTGCTGCACTGGGTGCTCTTCCACTTGTGGTTCTGCTACTACTTGCTGCACTGGGCGTTCTTCCACTTGTGGTTCTGCTACTACTTGCTGCACTAGGTGCTCTTCCACTTGTGGTTCTGCTACTACTTGCTGCACTGAGTGCTCTTCCACTTGTGGTTCTGCTACCTCTTGCTGCACTGGCTTATTCTCTACTCGTACATTAGCAGAAGGCTGCATTGCATTTGCTCTAGCTGCATGTCTTTCCATTAATCGTGTTCTATCTTGTTTCAACATAACAACATTAAATGGTACATGACGCTTTTTCTCACGTTTTGGTTCTTCTTTTTGTACAAGCGGTTGTTCTTCTGCGACTGGTGTTTCCTCGGCAACTGGTTGTTCTTCTACAACTGATTGCTCTTCTACGACCGGTGCTTCTTCTACAACTCGTTGCTCTTCTGCGACTAGTGTTTCCTCGGCAACTGGTTGTTCTTCTACAACTGATTGCTCTTCTACGACCGGTGCTTCTTCTACAACTTGTTGCTCTTCTGCGACTGGCGCTTCTTCTACAACTGGTTGTTCTTCTGCAATTAAAACATCCGCAAAGCTTTGAACATCTTTCTTCGTTTGTTCATCAGCCTCAGCAACATGTATGAATTCACTCTTTTGTTCAATTGCTTCATCTTCTTGCTGAATTTCCTCAAGTGCTACAAATGTCTCTACTACAGGCGCGTTTATTTCTGCAATTACTTCAGCTTCTTCTGACTCTTCTGCTTCCGCAATTACTTCCACTTCTTCTGACTCTTCTACTTCCGCAATTACTTCAGCTTCTTCTGACTCTTCTGCTTCCGCAATTACTTCTACTTCTTCTGACTCTTCTGTTTCTGTAATTACTTCCACTTCTTCTGACTCTTCTGTTTCTGTAATTACTTCCACTTCTTCTAGCTCTTCTGTTTCCGCAATTACTTCTACTTCTTCTAGCTCTTCTGTTTCTGTAATTACTTCTACTTCTTCTGACTCTTCCGCTTCTGCAATTACTTCCACTTCTTCTGACTCTTCTGCTTCCGCAATTACTTCCACTTCTTCTGACTCTTCTGCTTCCGCAATTACTTCAGCTTCTTCTGACTCTTCTGTTTCTGTAATTACTTCCACTTCTTCAGGTGCCTCTGTTTCCATAACTACTTCTTCAAACTCTTCCGTTTCTGCAATTACTTCTACTTTTGACACTTCTTCTGGTATTTCCACAATGATTGTTTCTTCAAGTTTTTCTTCTGCTTTGACAATCACTGATTCTTCTGGAGCTTGCTTTTCTACTTCAATAGTAGGTTGTTTTATTTCTGTATTACGTTTAATTTCTTCTGATAATATTGTATCCTCGTGCTCTACTTTAGAAGCTACTAATTCTTCTTGTAGATTGTTTTCGTTTAACACCACTACATCTTTTTCTAGCTTAGCACTTTCCATCTGCTCAGCTACTGTTTTATGAAGTAATTCATCCGCTGAAACTTCCTGCGGTGTACTCATTTCTTGAATCACTTCTTTTTCTTCTACTAAAGGCACTTGGCGTTCAATTTCATAACCGTTTTTCTCTAGCCATTGATCAACTACTGACTTTTCTTCCTTTTTATTCTCTTCATATTGTTGCTCCCCTTGCTGGTTAGCAGCTCTATGACTAGAAGAAGTTGGTGCTTGTCCTTCTGAGAAATCAGATAATGTATATCCTTTTTTCTCTAACCATGCATCAACGACTGATTTACCCTCTACAGATATTTCAAGGTCTTCTCTTTCCTTTACTTCCTCCTGCTTTTCTTCCTTTTTCTCTACTGAAGGACGATTATATCCATAAATTGGCGAAATCATTTCTGTTGGACGAAATGGTCTACGGTTACTCTCTTGCGAAGGTACAGATGCCTTTTTAACGACAGACTCCCGCACCGGTTCATATTGCACTTCCGGCTCTTCATATGTAGAAACTACCTTTTCCACATACGGTCGTCTGCTTCTTTCCACCTTTATTCCTCTTTGGGCAGTCGGTTCTTCATATGTTACTCCTTGAACAGGTTGTTCTTCGAAGCGATTTACTTCGCTTTCATCCTCTTCATCGAACCCATTATCCGGTACTAAAGGAAAACGGCATTTACCTGCATTCCTACTTGCCATTTGTGCTTCTCTTGCTTCAGTGTAGTGGTTTACACGAGGAATTTTCGGCTGACTTTCAATTTGCTTTGGTACTTCTTTATTCATCGCTGTTTGTTCTTCCTCTTTGTTAAACAGCTTTTTCATCCAATCTAACATGCTTACCACTCTTTCTACTAAATAGTAACATCCTTTATTGTATCAGCATTCGGCAAAAAGTGCAGGTAAAATTAAGCATGTCATATTTATCCACAATATTCTAATTTACGAGTGTTTCATATGAAAAAACGCAGCCTTTCATATAAGACTGCGCTTAAGCTTTACTCTTCTGATATGCATCTATGCTATCCGTTACACTTTGCAATAAAGAATTTACATATTGCGGGTCAGATAATTTTTTATCTTCTTCATGGTTTGACATAAACCCAAGTTCTAATAACACACCAGGAACCTTTGCCCAATTAAATCCAGAAAGATCATCCCGAAATTTAATTCCATTTACTTTTACTTGCTGGTTCTCCCTCATTTTATTTACAATCATTTGAGAGATTTGAAGACTTTCCGCATAAATCTCTTTCGTATACGGACTTCCTTCTGCCGGCGTCAATACAGCGAATCCACTTTGGTTTGGATTTTCAGAACCATCTGCATGAAGACGTAAAAATAAATTAGCCTTATGATTATTTGCGAATGTCGCCCTTTCTTTATTACTTATATCAACGTCTTGTGATGTTCTCGTCATTAATACTTGTATCCCTTTTGCTTCAAGCTTTTCTTTTAATAAAAAAGCCATTTCTAATACAAGTACAGCCTCTCTTTTTTTCGTCACAACACCAGTTGTACCATCTGTCACTTTATATTTTTGCGTCGCTGCCCCTGGCCCAATCGGCTCTAAATTTAAATTCGCTTTTTGTTGATGCCCTGGATCAATAACAACGAGAAACTTTCCTTGTTTTTCATTACTCTCTACTTTTTGTTCATTATTTTGCACTGGTTGCTCAGCCGGCTGCACTGGCGTAGTTTCTTCTTTCTTTTCATCAGATGATACTTCCTCTTGCTTATGTTCTACTTGCTCATTCGTTTGAATTGCTTGCGATTCTTCGTTCTTTTCTTGTTCTTGCTGCTTTTCTACCGGTGCGTCTTCTTTGGTATCTTTGTTTTTCTCTTGTATAGAAGATGTAGTTTCTTTTTTCGGCTGCCCTTGTGAACAACCGGCCATATATATTCCAATGAATGCAATCATGCTCATTATTTTTATATACTTCATACTTCTCTCCCATCACTTTGCACCGGATTCAAAGTTTTTCTTATAATTGCCCTATAATCTCATCTATATTTCCAATATAAACTGGTTGCCATTTTTCTGTACCACGTTCTGCAGTATAAAGCGGATAAGCGTCATCATCTATATTTACGAAAACTGGATCGCCCATATCCGTTTCATATCCAATTGTAATCCATTCTTCTTTCCATTTTCCGTGTTCTTCACTTATTAATGAATTTTTATGTTTATCGTATCGGTAACCGATTTGTCCTTTTTCTAATTCACTTTCACTAAACAAATATATTTCATAAGTACCTAGCTCAACATCTTGCTGTTTTGAAGTTTCAATTCGTTTTAGAAGTTCTGCGATTTTTGGTTGCTGTTTCATACTTCTATCCCCTTCTACTTTTCTAAATTTTAACTAGTTTGTTTATAAAATACAATATAGATTTTAAGAAAAAAGGTGACATCCTTATCATATTAACAATTTTTTGAATATATCTATCACTACTCTCAATATATCAACGATTTTTTAAATATATCTATCACTATTCTCAATATATCAACGATTCAACATGAAATTTCGAATTACCAACAATGAATGTAAAAAAAGAGAGGCTGTCCAAAAGGACAACCTCTCTTTTCTTATATCAATTAAAATTTGAACTCTTGTCCAACTTCAAAGCTATCTTCTAATACAAGAATACCTTTCTCTTGTGGAGCGTCTGGAAGCTCTAATTCACGTGCTGAACAAATCATTCCAGCAGAAGGAACTCCTCGAAGCTCAGCTGGCTTGATTAACATACCGCTTGGCATTACAGCACCAATTTTTGCAACGACAACTTTTTGTCCTGCATCAACGTTTGGTGCACCACATACGATTTGTAATGTTTCTGTACCGATTTCTACTTTACAGATGTTTAGCTTGTCAGCATTTGGATGCTTTTCTTTTTCAGCTACATAGCCTACAACAAATTTCGGAGAAAGATCTGCTTCTACTGTTTCTTCAAAGCCATTCTTCGCTAAAATTTCGTTGATTTTCTCTACAAGCTCTTTCGTTAATGTAAGGTTGCCTGTTTCTTTTACTTCTAAGTAAGAAGATGCATTAAAGATGTTGAATCCTGCTGTCTCGTTGCTTTCACGATCGTATACGCGTGCAACATCTCCTTTGCGATCAAAAGTACGGTTCTCTAAAGTAATATCTTGTAAGGCAACAATTAAAGTGTCACCAATTCCTTCAAGGTTGTAAAAAACGTTCACTTCGTTCATCCTTTCTCTTTTCCATCTGTCTTCTTCCGATTTTTCGCTAAAATAAAGATTGGTTCAAATTCTCCATCTTCATATACGAATGAAAGTGATGTAATCGGAACATGCCCTTCGGCAAAAAATTTCATTGTCATTTGTGCAATAATATCATAACCGATTTCGTTGACGATATCAGCAATAATTAATACATCTTGGTGAGGAACAGCAACAACCATGTCACCAGAAATCTTTTCACGCATCGATTGTAGTAACGATTCGTTTAAAATACGAGTCGCGTCATACCCATCATTTGTGTTTAAAAAGTAGAATGTATTACCCGCTACTGTGTCTTGTTTAAATTCATAACCTAATGAGCGTGCGTTGAATAATGCCATTTCACGCACTTGCTGTTCTGTAAGTTCTAATTTTTGTAATAGACGCTCATCAATTAGTCGATACGTTTTATTCGAATCTAACGCATAGTAAATACGTGTTTCCGCCGTATGATCCGTCATAATAAACGGATTTCCTTCTTCTGCTTGTTTCGGGAAAGAAGTAGAGCGAATAACAGGTAAAATTTTCGCTCCGCTATTTTCTTCTTTATGCATCGCAATTAGCGCTTCTTGTACGTAATAAGCAACTTCTTCAATTGCCTTTTCTTTGTTCACTTCCCATTTTGCCACAACTCCTGGAAGCGATACGTTAATACCTTTTTTGGAGTCTTTTTGTTCAATACGTAAAACTTCTTTCTCACTATCATACTGAAAGTCCCATTCTGGGCGAGATAATTTCTTTATTAACTCATCTTTCATCTTTTTACTTGTCATCTTCATCTCTTTTTTCCTCCCTTCCAAAAAAATAACCTCCCCCGCGAAGGTAGAGGTTGTTTTACAATTCAATTGGCAAATTGCCTTATTTTAAACCTTCAATGAACTCTTCGATTTGTTCTTGTGTTTTACGATCTTTGTTTACATAGCGACCAGTTTCTTCACCTTTATTGTACGCTACAAAGCTCGGAATGCCAAATACGTCTAATTTTACACATAGATCAATAAACTCATCGCGATCTACATAGTAAAATGAGAAATCACTATATTTCTCTTCTACTTCTGGCATAAATGGATCTACAAAGCGGCAGTCTGGGCACCATTCTGCTGAGAACATAAAGACTACATTCTCTTCATTTTTTAACTGTTGGAATTGCTCCATGCTTTCTAATGACTTCATCTATATTTCCCCCTCTAACGAGTGCATTTTTCATGTTATAATCTTTCTTTTATACTACCATACATCGCGCATGGTGCAAGGTTTATGCTTGCTTTTTGTCATACTTATATTGCCCAACTAACAACTTAACAACGTGTACAAATAATTCCGTACGATCGACATAATCCTCTGTAAAAATACCGATCGCACCTTCGTGACTACGAATATCTTTTCGCTGCACAAACTCTTCCATCACTTCGCTTAATTCCTTACCATCTTCAAGAGGTGCTAAAAAATCGTCTGGTAATGTAATACGCGCTCCTCCGGCCACAAATACTTTCCCATCACTTGTTGCTAGCGCGCCCCAGTTACACATAAATAAACCGTGCTCCGTTTTCATTACGCCGCCTTCTAGCCCAATACCAATTGGAGCTTCTCCTTCCTCTAGCGCTCGCTTCGCTCTATTAATCGCTCCTTGCATCGTCTCTTCATCTGAGAAAGGCTGAGCTGATACTCCTGACGGAACAGAAAGAGATGTAATTTCAGCATCTTTCCAAACCTTCTCCACAGCGCCAACCTTCGTTTTATTCTTTGATCCAACTACTACTTTCATTTCGTTCACCTCTATAAAAATTCTTCATTCTATTCTAATATCCGCTTCGGCACAAATTAAGTACCAACCACTACCACACACCATCAGGGAATTCCTTCTCCCCATAAAAGAAGGTCGCTTTCTACAATATTACTGGTCCTAAACACAAAAACAGGCTTCTTCTTTCTTCCTACCCGCGGTCTTAATACATCATTCGAGCACCCATTAGGCACTAACCGCCACCACTCATCGCTGGGTCATCTATTCAACCTAAAAAAAGAAGGGTTTTTCGCCCTTCTTCTCTACGCGTTATTCTTAATGGTCTCTAACGTCGTTTTATCTGTTGTTCTTACAAGCTTCGTAATTAATTCTTTCGCCGCTGCATAATCATCAACATGTAAAATTGAAGCATGTGTATGAACGTAGCGTGCACAAACACCAATTACTGCTGATGGGATACCAGAGTTACTTGTATGTACACGGCCCGCATCTGTACCACCTTGTGAAATAAAGTATTGGTACGGAATGTTGTTTGTTTCTGCTGTATCTAAAATGAATTCGCGTATTCCTCTATGTGTTACCATCGTGCGATCGTAAATACGAAGAAGAGCACCTTTTCCTAATTGACCGAACTGTGTTTTGTCACCAGATGCATCGTTTGCTGGACTTGCATCAAGCGCATAGAAAATGTCTGGTTGAATCATATTTGCAGCTGTTTGCGCTCCGCGGAGGCCTACTTCTTCTTGTACAGTAGCACCAGAATATAATGTATTTGGTAATGTTTCATCTTTTAATTCTTTTAACAATTCGATTGCAAGACCACATCCGTAACGGTTGTCCCAAGCTTTCGCCATAATTTTCTTCTCATTTGCCATCGGTGTGAATGGGCAAATCGGCACGATTTGTTGTCCTGGTTTTACACCAATTTCAATCGCATCTTCATAACTATCTGCACCTATATCAATTAACATATTTTTTATATCCATCGGTTTTGCACGTTGCGCGTCACTTAATAAATGAGGAGGAATAGAACCAACAACCCCAATAACAGGACCATTCTTCGTCATAACTTGTACACGCTGTGCTAATAGAACTTGACTCCACCATCCGCCTAACGTTTGAAAACGAAGCATTCCGTTTTTCGTAATTTGCGTAATCATGAAACCTACTTCATCCATATGACCTGCTACAAGAACACGCGGGCCAGTTTCGTCCCCTTTTTTCAGACCAAATACGCTACCTAAACCGTCTTGTACAATTTCATCCGCATATTTGCTTAATTCTTGTTTCATAAAACGGCGTACATCATGTTCAAAACCTGATGCGCCTTGTAATTCTGTTAACGTACGAAATAATTGTAATGTCTCTTTATTCACGAAGTCCCCTTCTTTCAAACCTTAGTAGAATACCTCTTTTATTGTAACGAAATTTTCGAAATGTTTCTAGTTTCTTCTTTTTTAGCTGTATTTGCTTTATAATTATTATCGGTACACTATTTTTATTTTATAGAATTGAGGTGAATATATGAGCTGGAAAGGTTTAGTAGCAGGTCTTGGCGTTGGGTTCGCAGCTGGTTATCTCGTTGCAAACAAGGTACAAGAACAATCCCATATTTCTTCAGAAAAAGCATTGAAAATGGTGAAACAAGCATTAAGTCATAAAGGTGAAATTACTGGCTCTTGGGTACATATGGTTCCAGAGACATTTGAAAAATATGATGTCGCATATGAAGTTTATCGCGGCGGTCTTACGACAATGTTAAATGATATACAAGAACGATTTGAATTTTTAGTTGATGCTAAAACAGGTACTGTTTTAGAGGTTATAGCAGCATAAAAAGGAGGGTTCCCATTAGGTGAACCTCTTATTTTTTTGAAATTGCGGGTATTGATTAAAATTATATCAGCGATTTTCCGAATATATCGGCGCAGCTCAATTTATATCAGCGATTTCCCAATTATATCGGCGCAACTCAATTTATATCCGCGTTTGTTTAAATATATCGACTTACCGACAGAACCCGACAATAAAAAAGAGGCTGCTCCAATAAATATGATGGAACAACCTCCTATTTTTATGCTTCTATACTCGTTTTCCGTTCTACTTTTTCTACGATATGCCCTTCCTCATTCCACTTCACAGCGCGATAATATGCGTCATGGTAAAACGTAAACCATGCCTCTTTTTCAGCACCATACTTCATCCACTTTTGTTTATTTTCAATCGAGGTCATCGGATAATCATCGTATGCCATTACCCATAATACATTTTGATGCGCGTGCGTCGGCAAGAGATCTGCTAAATGTAGCATCGTTTCCCCTTGACTCTCCAAAATGATGACTGCATGTCCATCACTATGCCCACCCGTATGTGCCATCTTGATTTCATCTGTAATTTCTATTTCTTGCTGAAACGTAACAACTTGATCTACAATCGGTTCCCAATTTTCCTTCCAATATGTATTACGGGATCTAATATTTGGGTTCCTCATTTCATTCCACTCTGTTTCACTTACGTAAACTTTCGCATTTGGAAACGCTGGTACAAGGTGATCCCCATCCCATTTTGTTAGGCCAGATGCATGATCAAAATGAAGGTGTGTCATTAAAACATATTGAATATCTTCAGGCTTTAATCCCTGTTTTTCTAACGATTCATAAACCGATGATTCTTCTGTTACACCTTGATTTCGTTTCATCTTCTCATCCAACTTACCGTTTCCTATTCCTGAATCAATGAGCATATTTCCATCTTTCGTTTGTAAAAGTAACGGATCTGTTCGTAAGTAAATATGATTTGTGTCATTATGTTTATATTTACGTGACCAAAGTACTTTCGGCACAACACCAAACATTGCCCCTCCATCTAAATGTGTATTTCCGCCTTTTAACCACGTTACTTTTATATCTCCAATTTGTAACTGTTCCATTACACATCCCCCTTTCAATTAATCTTAACATAAAATTCTGATTATTTTAGATATAAAAAACCTATGCATTACTGCATAGGCTCTGTACGATATTTTGCTTCAACTCGGTAAATACGATGACCTTTACTAGAGAATTTCTCTTCGTATTCAGTCATGATGTTACCTTCAAAGTCGCTGTTATGAAGATCTAAGCTTAAGTAAGTTAGTAACATACCATACTCAGCCATACTCATAAGAGAATATTCAAATAGACCTTGGTTATCTGTTTTGAAATGAATTTCTCCGCCTTCTACTAACACTTCTTCGTAATTACGTAAAAATGTTTTATACGTTAAACGACGCTTCGTATGACGTTTCTTTGGCCATGGATCTGAGAAGTTTAAATAAACGCGATCAATTTCACCTTTCGCAAAGAAAACTGTTAAATCTTCAGCATCTTTATTAATTAACTTTAAGTTTGGTAATTCTTCTTCAATTAATTTATCAAGTGCATCTACAACAACACTTGTGAATTTTTCAATTCCAATATAATTAATATGTGGATTCGCTTTTGCCATATCATACATGAAGCGGCCACGACCTGTACCTACTTCAATGTGAATTGGTTGTTCGTTTCCAAATACTTCTTTCCAGCTACCAGCGCGCTCCTCTGGGTTTCCGATTACGATATGTGAATATTCATTAATTCGATCCATTGCATACGGTTTATGTCTTAAACGCATAGATGTTTCCCTCTCTTTACATAGCTATTTTAAAGGAATAATTCCTTCTTTCTTTTTTAATCAATCTACCAAACAAAAAACCAAGTACGTACGAGCACTCGGTCCGTTTCTTTCAAGTATAAGATGTACCATTTTGATAAAAACTACATACAGCATTAAACATTCCATGACGAAACAGCTTTTTCTCTTACATTTGAAGAGAAAAACAATCGAAAGGATGATCCGTTCATGCCAATTAATCAACAACATCAATTAGAAGTGCTGAAAGATATTTTAGTCAACCACCAAAGTGATTGCTGCGGGACAGTTTCAGAATGCGAGCAATTAGAGCGCCTCATTCAATCGTTACTCGCAAACGATAATATAAGTAGTGACGCTAAAACAATGCTAAACGATGTATATTCTTATAGTCAATCGGGTAAATCTTCCTCTAATTTGGACAACCATATTTCCAATAATCAAGAACAACTTACTCAGTGGATTGCTGGAATGGACAATTTTTCTTAAGTATTATTCTGAAGCAAGTAGTTGCTGTAAATATTGATGCCAATATTCAGCTTCTGCTTGCTGTTTTTTTGTTGTATGCCATTGAATAGACAAAATCGTTTGTGCTATCACATACCATCTCATACGCCTAAGCAGCGATTCATCCATTTCAATATCATAATAACCGAGCCACTCACTCCACTCCTGGCGCGGAATGTACCAATATAATAACATACCGAGGTCTAGAGCTGGGTCAGCAATTACAGCTCCATCCCAATCAATTAAAAACAATTCATCTTCATCCGACAATAGCCAGTTGTTATGGTTTACATCACAATGGCATACAACGAATTCATTGTATTCAATAGCTTTTAATGAATCCATTAAATATTGAAGGCCTTGCTGAATTGTTTCATCATCCCTTATATCTCCTCTTAAAACGAGTTGCAGTTGTTGTAATAACTCTTGTGCGTGAAGCGGCTGCTTCCCAAGTCTTTGAATCATCTGTACAAGCGCTTTAGAGGAGTGTATTTTCTTCAAAAGTTTCGCAACACGTTCTAGTTTCATATCCTCTGGCTCTAGCTTCTGTCCCGGAAGCCATTTTTGAGCAGAAATTACATCACCATTCGTTACCCTTCTTGTCCAAAGTAATTTTGGAACAATTCCTTCTGCTGACAATACCGCTAAAAAGGGCGATGTATTCCGCTTTAAAAATAACTTCTGTTGTCCGTTTTGCGCAATATATGCATCGCCCGTTACTCCACCAGCCGGTACAAGACTCCACTCTTTTCCTAATAATTGTTCCAACCATTCCATATTCATTACCCGTTAACAAATCCTTATCTTTTATAGTTATGAAAAGAAAAACCGCAACATTTCTACACATGTTGTGGATTCATATATTTTACTGTAAATGAAAAGAAAAATTAGCCTAAGCCAAAAATCCTCTATTTTATTTTACAAAACCTGTCATAGAATGACAACTTATCAAAATCGTCACCTTTGTCAATTCTACATTTATTACATTCTCATCGTCAAGTAGCGATTTGTCACATTATCGTCAATATATACGTGCTAACTGGAGCGAGCCTAAGTTCCTTTCCTCTAAATGAAGAAATTGGCTCTATTTTCGCTTCGTTTTCGTTTACTAACACATGCCACGTTGCTTCTTTCGGAAGTTGCACAGTTTTAGCTTCTAAACCGCTATTAAATAAGACGATAATCTCTTTCCACGGCCCAAACGATTCTGCATGCTCTAGGTGATATGCAAGTACTTCTGTAGATGTTTGTAAAAAAGTCATATGTTTTTTTATAAGGTCTGCATTTTGTAATCGGAATGCCCCATGCTCTTTACGAATCGCAATTAAACCTTTTATATAGTTAACGGTTTCTATCTCTTTCTCTTTTTGATCCCAATCTAATTGATTGATCTCATCATTTGCATTATAACTATTTTCATTTCCTTTCTTCGTACGATAAAACTCTTGCCCTGCGTGTAAGAAAGGAATGCCTTGTGAAAGAATAACCATTGCGCTCGCTAATAGGTGACGTTTTTTCAAAATCGTTTCTGATTCTTCATTACTGCGCACTAGTTTATCCCACATCGTCATATTATCATGACATTCTACATAGTTAATGCTTTGCGCCGGCTCTAAAAACAGCCCTGTTTCTTTCATACTTAAAAGACTTCCTGCTGCAATATACTGCAAATGATTACAGTCTACATGCCCACCAAATGCAAAACCACGCTTATTTATATGAAATGTACTCCCTTTTATCCCATCACGAAATTGATCATTAAACTGCGCGATATGTGGCATTTTCTTCGCATTATTTAACGTTGCTTTTTCCTCAAGAGGAAGCGGTGTTTGTAAATCCCATCCTTCTCCTAATAACAAAGCATCTCGTTTTATGTTTCGCACTTCTTTCTCTATCATATTCATTGTATCAATATCTAAAATTCCCATTAAGTCGAATCGGAATCCATCGACATTGTATTCAGTAAGCCAATATAAAATAGACTCTACAATGAATTTCCTCATCATTTTCCGTTCAGACGCTATATCATTTCCGACTCCCGTCCCATTAGAAGGCATACCATCTTCACCATGACGAAAATAATATCCTGGAACAAGCTTCTCAAATGATGATAGCTCTCTTTCATAAACATGATTATATACAACATCTATAATCACCCTAATACCTTGTTCATGAAATGTTTCAATTAGTTGTTTGCACTCAACTATCCTGTTATACGAATCAGAGGGGTTTGTAGCATAATATGCTGTTGGTGCATTGTAATATAATGGATTGTACCCCCAATTATAGGCAGAAGAAGGATTCGCCTCATCCACACCACCGAAACAATATAAAGGCAATAATTCAACATGCGTAACGCCTAAATCTTTTATATGAGACAAACCTGTCAATGTCCCATTTCGTCCTGTTGTTCCTTCTTCCATTAGCCCTTTATACGTCCCTTTTTTACTCACTCCACTGTTCGGATGAATAGTAGCATCACGAATATGCAATTCATACAATATGGCATCTGTCATTGCTTGTAATGGTGGTAATTGCTCTCGTTTCGTTACAGTCGTCTTTTCTAAATCGATAACAATGCCATACTTTCCATTTACAGTCACTGACTTTGCGTAAGGATCCACCGCTTCGTTCCATATTAAATTAATACAAACAAGAAATGTATAGCGTGCTCCGTCTAAATCACCTTGTAATGTTTGAATCCAAACTCCGTTTTCTCCCCTGTACATTTCATGATCGGTATATTCTTTATCGCTCTTATAAATTCTTACTTTCGCAAGCCTTGCAGTTGGGGCCCATACTTTAAATGTCGTTTCTTGTTTTTGATACACAGCACCTAAATCTGTACCTTCGTAATAATACTTTTCATCGAAAATTTTTGTTCGAATAACAGCACCTATTTGTAAATCAGTTTCTTCATTCCGTTCATCTCGTACTGTATAATACTTCCCCACATCTAGCGGCTCTTCTATAAAGCACTCATACTTCGTTGCATCTGGAAGCGCAATAGTATGAGCAATCGGTAAATCTTTCACATTACTTCCTTCTTGCAAACGAAATGTCCGACTTGTTCCATACGCATGTGGGAGCAAAATTGTAATTTTATTCATTTCATCTAAATAGGCATCAAATGGACGTTTTACTTTCAACATAAAAAAATCACCATCATTCTCAAAGTTAAAATAAAGTGAAACTTTAATGAGCGAGAAAATTTTTCCATCCTCACTTATTATTAGCCTTCACCAATTAGGCGAGATAAAATGAGCTGCAAATGATAAGGCTTTTCTTATCAACAAGACTCTATACAGTAACTCCATTCTTCTCTATAGTATATTCACCTGCATAAAAAACGTTTTCAACATTCTATTTTTGTAATTTTATTTCAGCAATCGATTTATACTTCGGGGTTTCTTTCACGTGGGATTCGTATAAAGTAATTGTATCTGCTTGAAATGATATTTCAGGCACTTCTTTTATACTTTCTAAACGAAACTTTTCTTCTCCTATCCATTTACGAGCAACGGTAATATGCGGGTGATACGGGCGTGTTTCTAGAGAAAATCCATTTTCTTCACAAATGGCATGTACTTGCTTTTGCAAGTGAAACAAATGGTGATTCTCACTTACCTTCGCCCAAAAAATACGAGGCTGATCTTCCCTACCAAACGTTGAAAAACCTTGTAACGTGAACGATAGTTCTTTTGTTTCTGCAACTGTTTGTAATCCATTCTTTATTCCCTCTAATTGTTCCTCCGTTGCACTCCCTAAAAATGAAAGGGTAATATGATAGTCTTCTTTATGTACCCATGAACGAAATTGTAATTCCTCTTGCATGTCCTTTTTATAGTTATACAGCATTTCTTTTATATGATTCGGTAACGTAATTGCGACAAAATAATGCAGTTCCATGTACATCTTCTCCTTCTTTCTATTGTTGCTTTTCTTTCTTATCTCATTCAGGTAAAAAGAAGCCGCTCTCCAAAATAGAGAGCGGACATTATTTATATATCCATTACTTTGCTAATTCATGAATTGCTTGCGCGTAAATTGCTGTTGCTTTTAATAAGTCTTCAATTTCGATATACTCATCTTTTTGATGCGCAAGTTCTTCTTTTCCAGGGAATAGCGGGCCAAATGCCACACCAGCTTTTAATGAACGAGCATAAGTACCGCCGCCGATTGCTAATAGTTCTGCTTTTTCACCTGTTTGTTCTTCATACACACGTTGTAACGTACGGATTAATACGTGATCTTTATCGACGTGATGTGGGCGAGAATTAGAATAGTCAGCCACTTCAAAACCATGCGTACCAACATATTCTTTCAACTTCACAATTGTTTCTTCAAAGTTAGTTGTAACTGGGTAACGTACGTTTAGCCCTAAGTTACCACCGTTTTCTTTCGTATAAGAAATGCGACCGACATTCACTGTTAACGGACCGCTAATTTCATCTTTATAAGCAATAGTAGCTTTTTCACCAAAAATATCACCAGTAAATGTTTCTGTTGCAAATGTCGCAAATGCAGTTGCTTTTCCATCAAGTGAAACTGTAGTTAAGAAGTTTGCTAATAATAAACCTGCATTTTCTCCTTTTTCAGGAGTAGATCCGTGCGCTGAAATTCCTTCTATTTGCAACGTCACTGCATTTCCTTCTATAGTCGATTTCCCTATTTTTTTAGCAGTTTGTAAATACTCTTCATATGCTACTGTAAGTGCATTTACATCTTCTCCTGTAATAACCGCTTCTGCAAAATCAGGAACCATATTTAAACGGCGCCCTGAATCAAATGAAACAAGTTCATATGTACCTTTTTTCTCTTCACTACCATTTTGCACAACTTGTATATCAGAAATTCCTTTTTCTGCATTAATAATTGGAAAGTCTGCATCTGGTGCAAAACCGATTGTTGGCATTTCTTCATTTTTAAAGTAGTGATCTACACATTTCCAATTGCTTTCCTCATCTGTTCCTATAATCATACGAACACGTTTGGAAAGAGGTAAGCCTAATTCCTTCACAATTTTCATCGCATAATATGCTGCCATCGTTGGGCCTTTATCGTCAATTGCACCACGTGCAAAAATCTTTCCGTCGCGAATATCTGCACTATATGCAGGAGTCGTCCAGCCATCGCCTTCTGGTACAACGTCAACGTGACAAAGAATGCCTACTAACTCTTCTCCTTGCCCCATTTCAAGATGACCTGCATATCCTTCTAAATTTTTAGAAGTAAAACCTTCAGTTTCTCCTTTATGTAACATGAAAGATAAAGCTTTTTCTACACCTTCACCGAATGGTGCGCCCTCTTTCGCCGATTCTTCTTCCCATACACTTTTAATTTGTAAAAATTGTTGTGTATCACGAATTAAATCATCTTTTCGTTTCGCAACTTCTTCTGTCCAATTAATTGCTGACATCACGCATCCATCCTTCACTATATTGTTTCTTTCATCATAACAAACCGAAATCTCTTATGCCATACACGAAAACTAAATACCGAACAATTGTAATATTTCAGATATTTCTCATTAGTTTTTCTTTTATTTTTTCAAAAAAATTTGCAGGAATTTGGCGTTTTACGTAGAATTTTATGTGTTAGTTGACTGACCATATATACAATGTCAACTACCAATATTTTTCTATATGAATATTTGTTAAATTTCTGTAAAATTTAAGTAGATTAAAGCATGAATTTTATCATGTAGAGTACAATGGTAGTAACGACCTTCTTTCCTGAATGGGGTCAAAAAAACTAGTAGAGGAGTGGTTTTCTCTTGAAACCTACAACTACTCGTATGCTAACACGCATTAAATCAATTTATATGTACATCAATGAAAACGGAACGGTAACGACGAAAGACCTTGTAGATGAGTTCGGGATCACACCGCGAACGATACAACGTGATCTAAATGTGTTGCAGTTTAATGAACTCGTGTATAGCCCTTGCCGCGGTAAGTGGACAACAACAGGAAAGAAAGTGAGAATGACCTCATAATGAAAAATAATTGTATGTAAATAAATACATACCCCTTTCTAATAATTAGAAAGGGGTCTTTTCTGCGCCTATAAAGGTACTACTTTTCAGTATCTACTTGATATGTTTTTAACATTTCTACTTCTTCATCTGTTAGCTCTCGGTATTGTCCAAGTTCTAGTTCTTCATCTAATACTAACGGACCCATCTCTGTTCTCTTTAGGTAGACTACTTTTTTCCCTACCGCTTCAAACATACGCTTCACTTGATGGAATTTCCCTTCCGTAATCACAAGCTCAATTTCAGAAATATCATCGCTTTTCAATATTGTAAGTGCACCTGGCTTTGTTTCATAGCCATCATCTAAAATAACACCTTTAGCAAACTCTTTTACATCCTCTTCTGTTACTACTCCTGCAACGTGTGCATAATATTTTTTCGGCACATGCTTTTTCGGAGATAATAATTGATGTGATAACTTCCCATCATTTGTTATCAATAAGAAACCTTCCGTATCGATATCAAGTCGTCCAACTGGGAACGGATCAAAGATTGCATCTTCTAATTCTAATAAATCTATTACTGTTTCATGATTATCATCTTCCGTCGCTGAAATAACACCTTGTGGTTTATGCATCATTAAGTAAACAAATTCTTTGTATTCCACAACTTCACCGTGAATCATAACTTCTTGCTCTTCTACATTTACATGAACTTTCGCATCTTTTACTGGCGTTCCATCAATTTTCACAACGCCGTCTTTCAATAATTTCTTTACTTCTTTTCTACTTCCATATCCCATATTTGCTAATAATTTATCTAATCTCACGTTTTTCACCTTCTTTATTTATCATAGAAAAGGGGACGTAATTACGCCCCTCTTGATTTCAACTTTATTTTAAATCTACTACCAAGTTTACGTTGAATTTTATCTAATGCTTCTCCGCCAAATACTCTTTCAAGTACTCCTGTGCGAATTGCTAACAATCCGTAAACAAGACCGCCAATACCTGCACAAATTGCAACTGTTATAAGAGCACCCATACGGCCATCAGGCGAAATCATGAAGGATAGAAGCCATTGTGATAGTTTTACAGCAACGACCATTATAAGTGTTAGTACTGCAATTTGGAATGTTCTTTTATATACAACACCGAATGAATAGTGTGCGTATTTTTTAATTTGTTGATTTGTGTACCAAACAGAAGCTAAGAAACCAACTGCTGTTGCTAGAATTGCTCCTACTGTACCGAAATAACGAATAAAGATTACGTTACATACAAATTTCAAAATAACGCCCATTATAAGCGCAATAATCGCATGCTTCTGCTGGTTAATACCTTGCAGGATTGCCGCTGTTACTGTAAATAAAGCGAATAACAACGCAACTGGTGCATACCACATTAATACTTGTCCACCTAGTGGATCTGAATCGTAAAACGCAGTATAAATTGGATATGCCAGTGAAGAAATACCGACAACTGCTGGCAATGTTAAAAACATATTCGCCTGGAATGTTTGTGTAATTTGTAATTTCAAATAACGGTATTGTTTTTCAGTAAATGATTTTGTAATTGCTGGTACAAGCGTTAAACTAAACGCTGTTGCAAGTGATACAGGAATCATAATTAACTTATGCGTCCACATTGTGAAAATACCGAGAGCTCGCTCTGCGATATCACCTTGACCAATCGCCTGCATAATTGAGTTAAATGTCAATGTATCAATTTGTTGATATAAAGGAATTGTTAACCCAATTACAACGTAAGGAATCGCATATGCAAATAACTCTTTAAACAATTGAACGGTGCTTACTGTTGATTCTGGTACAGTTTGTTCAATTAGATATTGATCCAAATATTTTTTACGTTTTAACCAGTACCAAATTAACACACCGAGTGCTCCAACCGCTGAAACGAACGCAGCAAATGTCGCTACTCCAACTGCTGTTGCAACTGTACCGCCAAGTACTTTAATAACGATAAAACTACCTGCTAATAAAAAGACGATACGAATAATTTGTTCAATAATTTGTGAAACGGTAGTTGGTCCCATAGACTGGTGACCTTGGAAATAACCACGAATTAAACTCGCTGCTGGTACAACAATAAGTGCGAAACTTACAAGACGAATAATCGTCGTAACTTCTCCTACATTATTGTGTATACTTTGTTTACCAAGCATCGCTTCTGCAAACAATGGCGCCGTCATGTACAGTACTAGGAACGAAAGAACTCCTGTTACTATCATCATAACCATTCCCGAGCGGAACATTCTCCGGCTCGTTTTATAATCGCCAAGCGCATTATATTTGGAAACAAATTTTGAAACAGCAAGTGGCACACCTGCCGTTGCGATACTTAAAAAGATCGTATATGGAATGTATCCATATGTATAGAGCGTTCCGCCTTCTGTTCCTACTAATGCATGAAACGGAAAGACGTAAATCATGCCTAAGAACTTTACTAAAAATGTCCCTAGCGTAACAATAAGCGTTCCGCGCAGAAATTTCGAATCGGACATACAAAAATCCTCCTACATCTACATAAAGTGAAACTATAATTAGTTGGAGACTTCTCTCCTACTCCTTATTAGTTGAACCATTCGAGCATTTACAGGCTAACAGACTCCCTATTTACTTCTCCTAAATCTTGAGGTTTTAGTCTTATCGCCTACAAATGGCAGGATAGTGCTGAACTCTAACTTTTGTATTGTACCACAATTCTCTCATTAAGCAGTACTTCACTCTATTTTTCTTTTAAGGGAAAACATGCTATTCTTTTAGGCAGGAAATGTAGAAAATGAGGTCGATATATTATGCATTATGATGTTATTGTCATCGGCGGCGGTCCTTCTGGGCTAATGGCTGCAATTGGTGCTGCAGAAGAAGGCGCAAATGTCTTACTTCTTGATAAAGGAAATAAACTTGGGCGTAAACTTGCAATTTCTGGTGGCGGACGCTGTAACGTAACAAACCGTCTACCACTTGATGAAATTGTTAAACATATACCAGGAAACGGTCGCTTCTTATACAGCGCTTTTTCTATTTTTAATAATGAAGATATTATTACATTCTTCGAAAATCTTGGTGTTAAATTGAAAGAAGAAGACCACGGTCGCATGTTCCCTGTGTCAAACAAAGCACAATCTGTTGTAGACGCACTTTTAACACGATTAAAAGACTTAGGTGTAAAAATTCGTACAAATACGCCTGTTGAAACGATTGAATATGAAAATGGTCAAACGAAAGCAGTTATACTGCAAACAGGTGAAGTGTTAGAAACAAATCACGTCGTTATCGCTGTTGGCGGAAAATCAGTTCCTCAAACCGGATCTACTGGAGACGGATATGCTTGGGCTGAAAAAGCGGGTCATACAATTACAGAATTATTCCCAACAGAAGTACCTATCCTTTCAAACGAGCCGTTTATACGTGACCGCTCATTACAAGGTCTTGCTTTACGTGATATAAACTTAAGCGTATTAAACCCGAAAGGAAAAACTATCATTTCTCACAAAATGGACATGCTCTTCACTCATTTTGGCCTATCTGGTCCTGCTGCTCTTCGCTGTAGTCAATTCGTCGTGAAAGCACTGAAAAAGTTTAAAACGAATACAATACAAATGAGTATTGATGCATTGCCAGAGGAAAATAGTGAGCAACTATTTCAGCGCATGCTGAAACAAATGAAAGAAGATCCGAAAAAAGGAATTAAAAACGTTTTAAAAGGTTATGTTCCTGAACGTTACTTCCTATTCTTATTAGAAAAAAATGAAATTGACGGCAGCGAACAAGCTGGACAAGTTTCTCACGAAAAGATTCGTGCACTTGTGAAAGACTTTAAAGAGTTTACTGTGAATGTAAATGGTACGCAGTCAATTGAAAAAGCATTCGTTACTGGCGGCGGTGTATCCGTGAAAGAAGTTAACCCGAAAGAAATGTCTTCTAAATTTACGAACGGCTTATATTTCTGCGGAGAAGTTCTTGATATTCATGGTTATACTGGTGGCTATAATATTACATCAGCCCTTGTTACTGGTAGAATTGCCGGAACGACAGCTGGAGAAAACGCGAAAATGCAGTATTAAAAAAAGAAACAGGGATTCCTGTTTCTTTTTTTATAGGTACATGAAATTATTATCGGTGATTCCACCGATTCTGTAATTATATCGGCGATTTTCCAAATTTATCAGCGATTCTGCAACTTATATCGGCGATTTCCCAAATTTATCGACTTACCGACAAGAAGCGACAAATATCTGCTCCATGTAACTTTCCATTGCTTTTTTGTTGCTTTATTTACCTTAGTACCTTTATATTTTATATTGTTGAATATTTAAAAAAGGGTAAGGGGAAAACAAATGAGAAAAAAAGTCATGATGTCTTTAATGTTAATGACGTTTCTTTCTGCGGTAGAAGGAACGATTGTTAGTACAGCAATCCCTCGTATAACGAGTGATTTGTCAGGCGTCGAACTTGTTAGTTGGGTATATGCAATTTATATGCTTGCAACAGCTGTTTCGACTCCAATATACGGAAAGCTCGCTGATTTATTTGGCCGTAAAAAAGTTTTACTAATCGGAGCTACAATCTTTTTAGTCGGTTCTGCACTTTGCGGAATCGTTACATCGATGGAACAATTAATCTTCTTCCGCGCGCTTCAAGGTATCGGTGCTGGTGCTGTTATGCCAATCACAATGACGATTATTGGAGACTTATATAGCGAAGCGAAAGACCGCGCGAAAGCACAAGGTTGGATGAGTGCCGTTTGGGGTGTATCCGGTGTTATCGGACCGTTAGTAGGTGGATTTTTAGTTGATTCCCTTTCTTGGCGCTATATTTTCTTCCTAAACGTTCCATTCGGAATTATCGCTTGCTTAATGATTGCAATTTACTACAAAGAATCTATTAAACCTGCTAAGCATCATATCGATTATCTTGGTGCAACAGTCTTCTCATTAAGTACAATCGCTCTACTATATGCATTATTAACAGGTAGCAGTAAGCAAAACTGGGGAGACATGACAATTATCGGCCTATTAATCTTTGCCGCTATTTCATTTATTATTTTCTTATTCATCGAGAAAAAATCTCCAGAACCATTAATTCCGCTAGCACTTTTCTCTAACCGTACATTATCTACGATAAATATATTAACTCTTATTGCTGGCGCAATGATTATTAGTATTACAATGTACCTTCCAATTTGGAGCCAAGGTGTATTAGGGAAAAATGCTACAGAAGCTGGACTTATTTTAATGCCAATCCCTGTTATGTGGACATTTGGCGCTATTTTCTCTGGTAACTTAGTAGGCAAATTAAAAACGAAACAAATCATTTTACTTGGAGCTAGCATTTTATCAGTCGCTACGTTCTTATTATTTACACTATCAACAAATTCACCATCGTTCCTTATTTATGTAGCAGTCGGATTATTCGGCTTAGGAATGGGGCTTGTGACACCGATTTACATGGTAACAATTCAAGCAGCCGTACCAGCTCATACACGCGGAACAGCCGTTGGTTTAAACACATTTATTAATACATTCAGTCAAACGTTAGGTGCTGCAATCTTTGGAACAATCTTTAATACGATGATTCATGCACGCGGCATTAAAAACCTTGATCTTGTATCTGGTGGACACGGCGGGACTACAGCAAGTGTAGCCACTGAATCACAATCCGCATTAGCTGCAAGTGTACACGTTATTTATATGAGCACTTTCGTATTAGCAGTATGTACATTAATTATCGGTTGGCTTTTATTAAAGCCAGCTACACAAACAAGTGAGCAACAATAAAAAGGATGACCATTTTGGTCATCCTTTTTTTATTCTTCATTCTCCACAATATGTTTCAGCATGGATAATTTATTATCCCAAAAACGTTCATAATATGAGAGCCACTGTTGTAATTCTTCTAATGGTTCTGGATGCAAACGATATATCTTCTCTCTTCCGCTTTTTCTTCCACTTACTAAATTTGCTTCCGAAAGAATATGAAGGTGCTTTACAACCGCAGTACGACTCATCGGAAAATGATCCGTTATTTTGGAAATCGGTAACTCTTTGTCACTTAATAACCGTATTACTTCTCGGCGGGTTGGATCAGCAATTGCTTGAAATACATCATATTTCGCTGCTGACGAGGACACTTAGCCTTCGACAACCTTTTTCAGTTTTTCATTTACAATTGCTACCCAACCACCGCTCATTCTATCGCGAATAATAGAGCTCTTCGCATTTGCTTTCGGAAGAATTTCATCAGGATGTTTCCAGCCGCCGTGAATTAACGTAAATTCTGTTTTGTTATCTCCTAAGTCTTTCAAATTAAATGAAACAACCCAGCCATCTGTATCCCATGAGAAAGATAAATGGTTTGGCTCATCAATTTCTAACACTTTACATGGTGATGGCCCAAATGGTGATTGCACATGAAATTCATGTCCTACCTCTAATACAAAATCATTTGGCATAAACCATGACGCAATCCCTTCTGCAGTTGATACTACACTCCATACCTTTTGAATAGACGCGTTAAAAACGATTGTTTGTTTAATATCATTTAATGTATTTTGTTGTTCCATTTTCATTCTCCTTTACTCGGCGTTACAACATAACACCTTTTGGTTATACTTCGATAATATAACACCTTTTAGTTTCATGTCAACGCCAATTCTTTTACTGTTGAGAAATTCTCAACATTTTTTCAACAGGACAAACACCCTCTTAGCATTCCCTCATAATATACTCACAAAGGCAATACAAAATAAAAACTTCTCTCAACATGAAACTCCATCATTCATATTGAAAGAAGCGCCTTACTTATATCATGCGTACTTCGTCTCTCCTCCTTCCCTCAAGGGACAATACGCGAGATATGACAAATCAGAAGGAATATGCCCACCATTTGAGTAGGTAGTTATTTCTCTTCTCCTCAACATTTCCTCAGGAGCGAAATGACTACCGACTCACTTTTTTCAAACAAAAATAAAAAGGGGATGAAAGCTATGTTCTATTGCATTAACTGCTCTGATATTCATCATGAAAAACATCCGAATGATAAAGTATTCAAAAACGGTTTTTATATTGATCCATTTTTAGGTGATCGTTATCACCTTGGTATGTGTAAAGATGCCCAAAATCATGAAACAGGGGAGCCTCTTTTAACGACAAAGAAATTAGGCACACCCCAATCTATTATGAACGTATTACCGACACATGTTGTCCCAACATAAAACATAAAAAAGAGCTGGGTGAGCCAGCTCTTTTTTATGCTTTATAAACGATCATTGCTGAAAAACAATAAATTTGGTTTTCATCGTCGTTAATGGAAACACCAACTTGATACTTAATATCTACAAAGTTGCTATCATCAATCTTTTTCAAAAACACATTCACAGCGTCTTCTAAGTCTTTTTCGTGACTTTCATCAAAAACTTTCACACGAATCATGTTAACACCATCCTAGATCGCAGCCCTCCGCCGCTTGATTATTGCCACGGTGCGTATCTATGATGCGATAAAACTTTCCATTCTCATATATATATCCGTCTTCTAACACATATTTTTTATCTTCAGTATAGACATAAAACTTACCTATCATAAATTTACTCGTATATAATTCCAAATAATTTGGTCTAAATTTAGCTACAACTTTATTTGTAATATCAATTTTTATTGTGCGCCCCACCTTCTCTCCCTCCTTTGCAAAGAACGGATTTAGGTATATTGTATTAGCGCTTTTACATTTTATGCTTAAAAATAAGTGGATATGCCCTCTTTCTCACCTGTACTATTTTTCTAAAAAAATCACTATAAAGTGAAACTTTAATCAGCCCGACCACCCACCTAACTTCTTTGCTTTCGCTGAATTTTGAGGTGGGGGTCTTATTGCCCGTTAATGCGGGATAAATAAGTTCAAAAAAAACATAAAAAAAGCACTTTATCTTATTGACTATAATATAAATATTATGTTATCATATAAAATTTGACATTTTTACATACGTATGCTATCATTAAAAGTGGTTACCACATATGGAGGTGGATGATTTGTTTCAAATTGGTGATAAAATCGTTTATCCAATGCACGGTGCAGGAATCATCGAAGCAATTGAAGAGAAAGAAATATTAGGTACTTCACGTCAATATTGTGTGATACGCATCATTAGTAAAGATATGCAAGTAATGCTTCCGATGGATCAATTAAAAAAATCAGGTATTCGTTATATCGTTGATCGAGGTACGTTAGATGATATACTTCTTGAATTTCAAAACGGGGAGTCAGACCCATCACTCTCATGGAAACAAAGATATACAATGAATATGGAAAAAATGAAAAATGGCAATTTACAAGATAGCGCAGAAGTGGTTCGGGATTTACTTCGCCGTAATAAAGAGAGAACATTAAATGCGAGCGAAAAACAAATGCTAGATAATGCACGAAAAATGATGATCAGCGAAGTCGCGCTCGTACAAAATGTTACTGAACATCAAGCAACAGAATTTCTTCAAGATACAATTAATCACTAAATTTAAAATAGCTGGCCGCTATTTCTTTTGTAAAAAAAGGACGAAGAGTTTTATCTCTTCGTCCTTTTATATTACCCACGCCCAGCTTGAAACGATGGATATAACGTCATTCCACCATCTGCAAATAGCGTAATTCCCGTTACGTAACTCGCCTCTGATGAAGCAAGCCAAGTTGCTACTGCTGCGATTTCTTCAGGTTTTCCAATATAGCCCATAGGTATCATACTTTCTACGTCAGCACGTTTTTTAGGATCAGCAAACTTTTCTGCATTGATTGGCGTATTAATTGCACCTGGTCCTATATTATTTACTCGAATACCTTTTGGCGCATATTCTAGCGCTAACGTTTCTGTCATCAGTTTAATGCCACCCTTACTTGCTGCATAGTGCACAAATAGTGGCCACGGAATTTTCTCATGAACACTAGACATATTAATGACAGACCCTTTAATATCATGTTCTACAAAATATTTAATCGCTTCACGACTTCCTAAAAAAGCACCTGTTAAATTTGTATTAATTACCCTATTCCAATCTTCAAGCAGCATTTCATGCGACGGTACCGCGTTTTCTATCCCTGCATTATTAATCATAACGTCAAGCGTACCAAACTCTTTCACAGCAGATTGAATGAGATTCACAACATCTGATTCGACGGTTACATCACCTTTTACAGCAATCGCTTCGCCGCCTACCTTTTTAATTTCTTCTAACACATCATTCGCTTCTGATTCTCGTGAGCGATAATTAATAACCACTTTCGCTTTTTCCTTAGCAAACCTTACTCCCATCGCTCTTCCGAGACCAGTTGCTGATCCTGTAATAACGACAACTTTCCCTGCTAAATCACTATACATTTCCATACCTCCTTTAACTTTTGGCTATACCTAACATAATTCCGGCTGCGATAATAAAAACGATACCGACAACGATACCCGTTAATTGACGTTTCGTTTTCTTTTCACCTAATATAAGGATCCCACCAAGCGTGGAAATAATAATTCCCATTTGCGATAGCGAGAAACTTGTTGCGACTCCAACACGCGGCTGTGAAATGAATAAAAACATATTTCCAGCTGCCCAAATTAATCCTGGAATAATATTGCGAATTGCATATTTATTAAATGGATGATGTTTAAAGGTAAGCAAAATCCCACCTAACACCATACCAACTGCTTGTGGCAACAAAGCCGACCAGCCATCTACGTTAAATAACCTAATTACTACTACGTAAACTAAATAACCGACTGTTGAAATTAATAAAATTACGATACCTCTTTTAAAGTTTGCTGCTTGCTCTGCATTCTTTTCTTCTTCACTTTGAAGCGATGTTAAAATAACACCGATAATAATACAAACGAGCGCTAAAATCCCAAGGACGACCGATATTGTCGTGGACCATTCATGAAATACGATAACGCCAAATAAAGTCGTCGCGACTAATTGAAGTCCTGTTGAAATTGGCATCGTCCTCGAAACACCCATTAAATCAATACTTTTCAATTGATTTGCCTGACCAAGCGCCCAAAATAAACCTGACACAACTCCAACTCCGATAACGGTAGGTGTTAATACTGGCTTCATAAAAATATAAACAACAATTGAGAAAATAAGTGCTCCAAACGTTGTTCCGAGCGTTTGACTATACGGACCCCCGCCCAGTTTTACGTTAAATAGCACAATACTTCCCCAAAATATAGCTGGTAAAATCGCTAAAAATATATCCATCACTCATTACCTTTCTTTACTAAATGCCATAGATTATCACTCTAAGTCGTTAGAGTGAGCTTTTATTTTTTCTTTTTCCCGTTCACAAACTTTTTCTGCAATAACGTCAGAAACATTCTTTTCTCGCTCCACTTTCTTTATCTTTACGTGATCTAAATGATCTTCCAAAGTAAGCGTAACTTTATCGTTCGGCGGATTATGCGCTCCTTGAAATGTAAGAAATTGTAGCTTCACTTCGTATCTAGGAACAAATTCATCTTTCTTGCCGAGACGCTTTATATCTATAACTGAAGCACATTCATATTGATCTTCTGTCACTTGTCTAATAACTGAATAGTACCTATTTGATAATGCACTCTCTAAAAGCTGTTCTCTTGATTCTTTCGCGAAAGAATCGCTTGGAGAAGAGAAAAAGGCCACACATAGCATTGTGATAACTACACATATTTTTTTCATAGTTCCCTCCTTGTTCTATAGATTAGTGTTCTCAAAACTGCCATAAAAAAACGACTTTCCCTATGTAGGAAAGTCGTTTTAATGAATCCAATATTAACCACCGCTCACTGGTGGAATTAGTGCAACAACATCACCAGATTGGACCCTGTCATCTTCATTTGCGTATTCTTCATTAATCGCAACCATAATTGGCTCTGAAACTGGTACATTATATTCGTTCGCAACAACATCTTTTAACTGTGCAACCGTAATATTTTCTTTCTCTATTTGTAATTCACTTGTCCCTGCTTCTTCTTGCAAGTGCGCAAATAACAATACTCTAATCATACTTATAGCTCCTTCCCAGGCTCTCCCGCCGGATATGGTGTTTTTTCTAATTGATCACCAATCCATGAGTCACCATCTTCCCAAAACTCCTTTTTCCAAATCGGAACAATTTGTTTTATGCGTTCCATAATATATTCGTTCGCTTCATAAGCCGCTTTACGGTGTGGTGTTGAAACAGCAACAACAACCGCTATATCAGAAATTTGCAACGTACCGATGCGATGTGTAATCGCAACATATGTACCTGGCCATTTCTCTTTCACTTCCAAGCCAATTTTCTCTAGCATCTTTTCTGCCATCGTCTTATAAGCAACATACTCTAAGTATAATGTACGACGCCCTTTCGTAAACTCTCTAACCGTTCCAATAAATGTTGTAACAGCACCGCATTCACGTCGAATTACTTTCTTCGTTACTTCTTCAATTGAGATTTCTGTATCAATTACTTCATAATATGTATTTATCATTTCGCACTCCTAACCGTTTGTAAAAACCAGTCTATGTACAACTCTTCTTCTGTTATATGAAATACTTTATATTCTTCTCTTATATTTGCCGGAACATCATACCACGTAATAACCGCCACTATATTTTCTACTTTATGTAAAAGCTCAATGTCTTCCGCAGAACGAAGTAACACTACTTTCGAGTAATTCTCTTTTTTATAGCCTTCTATTAAAATTGTATCCACTTCAAAAAACTCATATAAGCGAATAATTTCTTGCAAGGACCATTTCTTTCTTAGTGAAGAAAGTGAAAGCAATCCAGCGCCTTCTACACTACTTACGACAGCACCAGCTTTACGGTGTCTTTCGCTATCTTTTTGCGCTACTTCTGGAAAGCCTCCGTGCCCGTGATGTTTAATTGTAGCAACTTTCATTTTTCGTTCAGCTAATGCATGCACCACTTTCTCAACAAGTGTTGTTTTCCCGCTATTTTGATATCCTACTATTTGTAAGATTGAAGGGGCTTTGCCCATGGCCAATCACATCCCTCAGAGTGCTCTAACAATAATACGGATACTTTCATTCCGGTCTCAAATCCTCTCGTTCCTCCAGGTAACACGATAAAAGCATTCGCATCTGCAAGTGAAGATACCGCACTCGATTTATCTAAACCAACTGGCATCGCTTGTAACGCCCCGTCCACAATTGTTACGTTCGCTCTTACGAAACGAGTAAATGGATTTGGCTTTGGAAAATCTTTTTGTAAAATAGCATCCGCTCTATATACGTGAGGTTCCTTCGCATACAAATACGTTTTTATAATTGGATGCACAAATAATTCAAAGCCTACATAACAAGCAGACGGATTTCCTGATAAACCAAAGAGTAACTTTCCATCAACTTCAGCTACTGTCGTTACACTTCCGGGCCTCATGGCTATCTTATTAAAGAGTACATTTGCCTGTAACCTTTCATAAATAGCTGGTAAGTAGTCATAATCTCCTACTGATACACCGCCTGTTGTAATTAAAATGTCGACCTCATCCACCGCTGATTGAACAGCTGTAAAACATGCATCTAACTCATCCGCGAGTTGACCATAATAACGAACTTTCCCGCCAGCTTTCATAATTTGAGCTGCGATCATATAGGAGTTACTATTTCTAATTTTCCCCGGTTCTAATGGCTCATGTACTTCTAATAATTCACTTCCTGTCGTTACAATACCGACAACAGGCTGTTTTACAACTTTCACAGTGCTATATCCAAACGTTGCTAATAAGGCGGCAACACCTGGATTAATTGCAACGCCTTTCTGAACGAGAACTTGATTTTGTTTTATATCTTCTCCTTTAAACGACACATTGTCACCGTTATTAAAAGGGCGTTTTAACTTCATATATGTTTTCCCGTTCTTCTCAAACCCTTCTGTCAGCTCTAGCATTACGACTGCATTGCAATCTTGTGGAATAGCTGCTCCTGTCATAATACGAACCACCTGAAAAGATCCTACTTCTTCTGTAAAAACAGAACCTGCCCCGATTTCTCCTATTACTTCAAATTCAACTGGATTCTCTTGAGTTGCTTCTTTCGTATCTTCTGCTCGAATGGCGAAACCATCGTAAGGGGAACGATCAAAATGAGGAACGTCATGATCTGAGACAACATCTTCCCCGAGAATTCTCCCGTAACTTTCCGTAATAGAAATTTCTTCTACTTCACCATGCTTTGCATATTTCATTACCCGTTCTACTGCCTCAGCAACTTGAATTGGAATTCGTTTTTCTACCATCGTTTCTCACCTCATATTTGCAATTTTTTTTATCTCGATTAAACTTTATATATTCAATAGAAATTACTTCAAGGAGGAATTCCATGTCTTCATTTACACACTTTAATGACCAAGGACGCGCGAAGATGGTTGATATAAGTGACAAAAAAGCAACCGTTCGAACAGCAATTGCGTGCTCTAGCATTGTCGTTACGAAAGAAATTTACGATAAAATCTCTCACAATGAAATTGGGAAAGGTGACGTATTAGCAGTTGCGCAAATCGCAGGCATTATGGCTGCGAAACGAACTTCTGATATTATCCCAATGTGCCATCCTTTACTATTAAAAGGTGTTGACGTTTCTTTCGATTGGAAACAATCAGAAGAACAATATCGTTTACTCATTGAAGTAAAAGTTAAAACAGAAGGTAGCACCGGTGTTGAAATGGAAGCTTTAACAGCTGCTTCGGCTACCGCTCTTACTGTGTATGATATGTGTAAAGCTGTCGATAAAGGTATGATTATCGGCGAAACGTACTTACTTGAAAAAACAGGCGGAAAAAGTGGAGATTATACGAGAAATTCATAATCCTTTCTCCGTTGAACCTAAAGGATTCCCTTTAGGTTCAACCTATATATCTTGCATATAAACTTTTCGCTACATTTATATCATTCGTCCCATGAATGAAAGCTCTGCCATCTGTAAATAAAACAAAACGATATTCTTCTACCGGAAACGACAATAAATAAGGTGTCGCCTTTATCTCTACGCTTCTTTGTAAGCGCTTTTTAATTTCTTCCAAATTAAAATTCTTCCGCACACCTGGACGAATTTGCACTGTATTTCGCCCACATAACACTTCTGTTTTCGTTTGTGCTTCAAATGTTAAACTCGGATATGTACGTAACCTTCCGCAAGATAAACAAGTATCTTTTTTCTGCCTATTCACTTTAAATGCCATCTGTTGATTATTCCAAAGATCAAATGATAACATCGTTTCACGAAGCGCTCCGTAGTCTTCTACTAATATTTTCAGCGCTTCCGTAGTTTGATGCGCAACTACTAATTGTACTGCCGGTTGTATAATACCAGCTGTGTCACATGTTGCTCCGCTCGCCGGATGCTCCATTAAACAGCGAAAACACGGTGTTTTCCCTGGTAAAATTGTATACGTTACTCCGTAGCTTCCAACGCACCCACCATATATCCACGGAATATTATACTTTTGTGAAATATCATTAATGAGAAGACGCGTTTCAAAATTATCTGTCGCATCTAATATTAAATCTACACCATTCACTAATTCTTCCATTTCTTGCACCGTTACATCTGTCACAACCGGAGTTATTTCCACCTCAGAATTAATCGCTCTTAAATGCTCTGCTGCCGCTACCGCCTTCGGTTTATACTGCTTTGCATCTTCTTCTGTATATAGTTGTTGTCTTTGTAAATTACTCCATTCTACATAATCACGATCAGCAATCGTTACTTTTCCAACACCCGCTCTAACAATCGCTTCTGCATTTGCCGCACCGAGAGCACCAGCACCAATAATAAGCACATGCTTCTCTCTTATTTTTCTCTGCCCTTCTTCTCCAACACCAGAAAATAATATTTGTCTTGAATATCGCTCCTGCATGCGATAGCCCCCTTTCTTATCCTCCTATATAAGACATTTCGATTTTCGGACGATTTTTTGCACTTTCTTCTGTTCGTTCATCCGAATACCTATCTTTTCTATTCATCCATACATCTTGTATAACACTTAATAACTCCTCATCCGAAAGATTTCCTCTAAGAAGTTCTCTTACATCCAAACCCTCTGTCGCAAATAAGCACGTATAAAACTTTCCATCTGCCGAAATTCTCGCCCTCGTACAAGAGACACAAAATGACTCAGAAACAGATGTAATAAAACCAACTTCAACATTTGTTCCAACGTACCGATATCGCTTCGCAACTTCACCAAAGTAATGCGCTTCAGCTGGCTCAAGCGGATACACCTTATGAATCATCTCAATCAATTCTCGTTTTGTAACGACTTGATCAAAATTCCACCCATTTGTACTACCAACATCCATAAACTCAATAAACCGAAGCGTGATTCCTTGCTCTTTAAAATACGCAGCCATCGGTAGTACTTGATGATCGTTCATCCCTTTTTTCACAACCATATTTACCTTTACTTCCAAGCCCGCCTCTTTAGCTGCTATAATTCCCTTAATTACCGGTTTCGTATTAATATTTCGACCATTAATATTCTTAAATATGTCATCATCTATCGCATCTAAACTAACATTCACTCTATGTAATCCAGCTTCTTTTAATGCCTTCGCTTGTTTCGTTAAATGAATAGCATTTGTCGTTAACCCTATATCTATTAGCCCATCAATTTTCACAAGACGTGCAATAAGTTTTGTTAAATCTTTACGAAGCAGTGGCTCACCGCCAGTAAGTCTAATTTTCCGTACACCGATGCTAACAAATAATTTTGCCAAACGCTCAATTTCATCAAAAGTTAGTAAAAACTCGTCTTTCAAAAAAGCATATTCTGGCCCAAATATTTCCGCTGGCATACAATATGTACATCTAAAATTGCAACGATCAATGACAGATATACGTAAATCTTGAAGTGGGCGTCCAAAAAAATCTTTAACCATCTCCTGCATCGCCACCCTCCCTTTCTGCCAAATTTCTTTCTTTTCATTCTATTATAATATATTTTCGAACTGCGATGTTTTTGCTCAAGTGAATAAAGTGAAACTTTAAATAATTAGAGGGGATTCACTCCCCCTGGTTAACGAGGTTTACTTACAAATACAAAGATAAAAAAACCTTGAAACATAAAAGCTTCAAGGTTCTCTGCTTATTAACTTAATCTAATAATAGTCAGGGTAGCCCCTGGCGTTGCCGTAGATAATGTAGCTATTGCAACTACTCCAAATAACTGTAAGCTAACAGTAGCTCCAGCAGGCAAGTTAGCAATTATTGTTGCACTAAATGAACCAGTAGCCACTGTCGGAGCGTTTATCGTTCCCGCAAGCGGACTGCCATTTACAGTTATACGAGAACTTACAAGTAATCCTGCCGTTAAATTAATTGTATAAGCTATATAATAATTTCCTGCATTCGCAACTGTAAATACAGTATTTCCACCACTAACGGTTATTCCTGGACCAATATTTTGATTGTTCGGTAATGGTACATTCGTACCACCTAATAAAACGGAAATAGCGGTTCCTGATGTATTATTCGCAAATGCATACGTTGCAGTTGTACTAACTCCAGTCGCCCCGGTCGCTCCAGTGGCTCCAGCTCCGGTTGGACCTGTATCTCCAGTTGGACCTTGTGAACCGGTTGCTCCTGTAGCCCCTGTTGGACCTTGGATTCCTTGCGGGCCTTGAATTCCTTGTGGCCCTGTCGCTCCGGTTGCTCCTGTAGCTCCCGTTGGACCTTGAATTCCTTGCGGGCCTTGGATTCCTTGTGGACCTTGAATTCCTTGTGGACCTGTCGCTCCGGTTGCTCCTGTAGCTCCCGTTGGGCCTTGAATTCCTTGCGGGCCTTGAATTCCTTGGGGACCTTGAATCCCTTGTGAACCTGTCGCTCCGGTTGCTCCTGTAGCTCCCGTTGGACCTTGAATTCCTTGCGGGCCTTGAATTCCTTGCGGGCCTTGTGGGCCGGTCGGACCTATGTCACCTTGTAGACCTTGGATTCCCTGTGGGCCTTGTGCTCCTGTTGGTCCTGTCGCTCCTTGGATTCCTTGAGGGCCTTGTGGACCTTGAATTCCTTGCGGGCCGGTTGGACCTATGTCGCCTTGTGGGCCTTGAATTCCTTGGGGACCTTGTGCTCCGGTTGCCCCCGTTACTCCTTGGATTCCTTGAGGACCTTGAATACCCTGTGGACCGGTTGGACCTATCTCTCCTTGAACACCTTGGATTCCTTGCGGGCCCTGTAAACCCGTCACTCCGGTTGCTCCCGTTGCTCCTGTCGCTCCTGTCACTCCAGTTGAGCCTGTCGCCCCGGTATCTCCTGTTACTCCTGTCGCACCTGTTGCTCCTGTTGCTCCTGTCGGGCCAGGTGGTCCACCTGATGGACCTGTCACTCCTGTCGGACCTGATGGCCCCGTTGGGCCGGTCGGTCCTGCTGGTCCTCCTGACGGACCAGTCACCCCTGTTGGACCGGTTACTCCTGTTGGACCGGTAGTTCCTTCTCCCGTCGCTCCGGTTGCCCCCGTATCTCCTGTTGCTCCCGTCGGACCTTGTATCCCTTGAATTCCTTGTGGGCCTTGCACTCCTTGTGCACCTGTTGCTCCTTGAATCCCTTGAATTCCTTGCACTCCCTGTGTCCCCATCGGACCGGTTGGACCAATCACCCCTTGTATACCTTGCACTCCTTGGGGGCCCTCTGGACCGGTTGCTCCTATTTCCCCTTGTATCCCTTGAATTCCAGTTGCTCCTTGTGCTCCAGTTGCTCCCGTTATCCCTTGCACACCTTGGATTCCCTGTATTCCTTGTGGACCTTGTGGGCCTGTTGCTCCTACCGGTCCTTGAATGCCTTGTATCCCCTGAGGACCCTCTGGACCCGTTGCTCCAACTGGCCCTTGAACACCTTGTATTCCTTGCGGGCCCTGAAGTCCTTCTGGGCCTTCTGGACCTGTTGGACCTATTTCTCCTTGTATCCCTTGGATTCCAGTTGGACCTTGTGGCCCAGTCGGACCTATGTCACCTTGCGGACCTTGGATTCCCTGTGGACCTTGTGCTCCTGTTACCCCTGTCGCTCCTTGGATTCCTTGAGAACCTTGTGGGCCTTGAATTCCTTGTGGGCCGGTTGGACCTATGTCGCCTTGTGGGCCTTGAATCCCTTGCGGACCTTGATCTCCAGTGGCCCCCGTTACTCCTTGAATTCCTTGGGGACCTTGAACACCTTGGGGACCCGTCGGACCTATCTCTCCCTGCACACCTTGGATTCCTTGCGGACCTTGCAAACCCGTCACTCCGGTTGCTCCCGTTTCTCCTGTCGCTCCTGTCACTCCAGTTGAGCCTGTCGCCCCAGTATCTCCTGTTACTCCTGTCGCCCCGGTTACTCCTGTCGGGCCAGGTGGTCCACCAGATGGACCTGTTACTCCCGCCGGACCTGATGGCCCCGTTGGGCCGGTCGGTCCTGCTGGTCCTCCAGATGGTCCTGTTACCCCTGTTGGACCGGTTACTCCTGTTGGACCTGTAGTGCCTTCCCCTGTCGCCCCAGTTGCTCCCGTATCTCCTGTTGCCCCCGTCGGACCTTGTATCCCTTGAATTCCTTGTGGGCCTTGCACTCCTTGTGCGCCCGTCGCTCCTTGAATTCCTTGTACTCCTTGCACACCTTGGGGACCCATCGGACCTGTTGGACCAATCTCCCCTTGAGCACCTTGCACTCCTTGGGGACCCTCTGGACCCGTTGCTCCTATTTCCCCTTGTATCCCTTGAATTCCAGTTACTCCTTGTACTCCAGTTGCTCCCGTTATCCCTTGCACACCTTGTATTCCCTGTATTCCTTGTGGACCTTGTGGGCCTGTTGTTCCTACCGGCCCTTGAATACCTTGTATCCCCTGGGAACCCTCTGGACCCGTTGCTCCAACTGGCCCTGGCACACCTTGTATTCCTTGCGGGCCCTGAAGTCCCTCTGGGCCTTCTGGACCTGTTGGTCCTATATCCCCCATCGGACCTTGTATCCCTTGAACTCCCTGTGGGCCTGTTGCTCCTGATGGCCCTGGTACTCCTTGTATTCCTTGTGGACCTTGATCTCCTGTTGCTCCTGTGGCCCCTTGAGGCCCTATAGCCCCCTGTATCCCTTGTGGACCTTGATCCCCTGTTGCTCCCTTTGCCCCTTGAATACCTTGAACTCCTTGTATTCCTTGTTCACCAGTTACTCCCGTCGGACCAGGAATACCTTGAATACCCTGTGGACCTTCTGGACCTGTTGGCCCAATTGGCCCTTGAATCCCTTGGATTCCTTGCAAGCCCTGTGCTCCCGTGCTTCCAGTCGGACCTGTACTTCCCGTTGCTCCTGTTACCCCTGTACTTCCTGTAGCTCCAGTATTCCCAGTTGCTCCAGTCGCACCTGTACTTCCACTCGGTCCACCGCCCGGACCTGTCGCACCAGTCGGCCCCGTCGGACCAGGAGGTCCTCCAGATGGTCCAGTTATCCCAGTTGGACCTGTTATTCCAGTCGGGCCTGTTATCCCCTGACCAGTTGCTCCGGTTGCACCTGTATTTCCACTCGGTCCTTGTGTTCCTTGTATCCCTTGTGCTCCTTGTATTCCTTGTGGACCAGTTACACCCGGTAACCCTTGGACGCCTTGTATTCCTTGAGGTCCCTCAGGTCCCGTCGCTCCAATTGGCCCCTGTAATCCCTGTATCCCTTGTATACCTTGTGCCCCAGTCGCTCCCGTTGGACCAATCGGACCTTGTAACCCTTGCACCCCTTGAGGTCCTGTCGCTCCAGTTTCTCCTTGTGGTCCTCTCAATCCTTGTGGGCCCTGCTGTCCTTCTGGTCCAGTTGCACCTATTGGCCCAACTGATCCTTGTATCCCTTGCACACCTTGAGGTCCTGTCGGGCCCATCTCCCCCATCGGACCTTGTAATCCTCTTGGTCCTTGAGGTCCTGTTGGGCCTTGTGGACCGGTTGGACCAGTAATCCCTATACCTGTAAACCCAGTTGGAACAGGGGGGAAAGTAGGCCCAATAAGTTCGGGTGGAATTCTAAAATTAGAGCTTAACGAATTTTGCTTCCGATTATTATCACGATTCTTCACACTTTCACCACCTACAAACCATCTTTTTCATAATAAATAAGCCTCTTCTTAATCTATTTACAAAAATAATTTCCAAGACTATTTTTATTTTAAATAATAAAAACTCCCTTAATTTCTTAAGGGAGTCCTGCAATTGAATCCATATTATCTGTATTAGGGACAGCTTGCGCTATACTCGATGTATTTACATTTTGCCCCATATTTGCTCCTGTTACAGTACCAGCAGGAGTGCCCCTTGTATACGTCGTCGTCACCGAATCTCCCGGCTGTAAACAAAGCTTCGTCTCCGTCCCTATTACTGTAACAACATCAATCCAAGTACACCCCATTGAACCACTATATGATTTCGAAGCAGTAAATGAAGTGTCACTCAAATTATCACCGGTAAATATATTTCCAGTGTTATTCACAATAACAAACTCTTTTATATGAGCAGGCATAATTACACTCTACCTTTCCTCTATGAACCTAACGTACGTGTACTCGTTGCCAAAGGCGGAAGAAATACTGATGTTCTAATGACCGCTTCTGGCTGCCTTTTTCCATTTAAAAAAATAGCCGCACTTGATCCTCCAGCACCTGCATATACTTTTGCTACAGCTAAAGGTGAGAGATCATAACAGTCACCGACATTAACAGCTCCTGTATTATTAATAATTTTTACTTTACGCAAATTAATCCCCATTTACCCCTCCTCCTTTTTTATACTGTATGCAAAAGAAAAAAACTTGAAACAGACTCGTTTCAAGTTTTTTTCAATTAACTATTTCGTTTCACCTTCATATTGAAGCATACCGCCAACCATGTTCACTGTTTTAAACCCTTGTTCATTTAAATAATGACATACATTTTCACTGCGCATTCCTGAACGACAAATAAAGATATATTCATTCTCTTTATTAAAGAAATCTACTTTATGTGGGATATCGCCCATTTTAATGTGTACAGCTTCTGGAATCTTTCCTGCCGCTACTTCTTCATCTTCTCTTACATCTACTAAAAATAACGTTTCTCCATTTTCTAAACGCTCTTGCACCTCTTCTGTAGTAATTGTTTTAACTTCTGTCATATGTAGTTCCTCCTTATATACAATAAAACCTTTAGTTTCTTTTTCACAAACATTCTCTACCAATTTTAGCATGCAAAAGAAAGAACGCAAAGAATCGAAAAGCTATTTCTCAATTTTCTCGTAAAACTTATTCTTTACAAACATAACTAGCACATTGTATCCTCAATATACTTGTTTTATGAAAGGAGTCGATTAAAATGACGCTTTTTCTTTTCATTATAGGCATTGTGTTCTTACTCGCTGCAATTATTGTACTTAGTATGAAAAATAATAAAAAGATAAAATCGCCACAAGAAATGTCATTCTTATTTCTATTGCTTAGCATAGCGTTTTTCGGTATAGCAATTGCTACATATATTTTCCGTCTACAAATCATGTGAAAAAAGGTGCCTACTTCAAACACTGCACCTTTTCCCCATCATTTTCCTTCTACACAAAACTAGATACTTTCCGATTCAAAAATTCATAAACTTTCTTTTCGAATAAATGAATATCCAATACTCCTGCCATATGCCCATTTATACTTTCTATCTCATATACTTCCGCATACTTCCCTTGTTTTTGCAAAATATCTACCATTTTATAATTATAACGAGACGGCTGAAGCAAATCTTGTTTACACGGAATCATAAGTACATTCGCTTCTATGTTAGAAAGAGATTCTTCTAGTGAAGAAAACCCATGTGTAATATCATGCAATAAAACTGCCTTCGCAGTATACATCCATGAATTTGCATCTACTAGCTCTATACTTCTATATGTCGCTTTATTTATCTCTTTTTCAAATGATGTTAGTGTAGAAAACTTTTCATAAGGTTCTACCTCTATACTATTACGAGAAAATGTTCTTTCATAAAAATACTCATCAAAAGCGTTCATAAACATCATTCTATTTGCTAAATGAAGCCCCTTTATCGGCTGCTCTTCTCCATATTTTCCATCTTTCCAATTTGGATCGAGTTGAATTGCCTCAATCGCATTTTGCGCTACGTTTACTGACGTAATAATTGGGTTTTGTGGGTTCGTAATAACGCCAATCATCCGCTCTACCATATGTGGATAGTGAACCGCCCATTGTTGTGCAATCATCCCCCCCGCCGACGGTCCGATTACAGCGTGTAACCTTGAAATTCCCATACCTTTTATTAACTCATATTGTACACGAGCTACATCAAGAAATGTAAAAATCGGAAAATCCATAGCATATTCTTCTCCAGTTTCTGGATTAATTGATTTCGGTCCTGTTGTAATTACATATGGATTCCTCACCTGCACATTACAAAGATTATCCGTACATATAACAAAATACTTATTTGTATCAATTGCTTTTCCAGGTCCAATTAGCCCATCCCACCAACCAGACTCCTCATCATGAACTGTATATTTTCCTGCCGCATGACTTGTTGCACTAAAATAATGACAAACCAAAATCACATTTGACCTTTCTCTATTTAAAGTGCCATATGTCTCGTATCCCATTTGAACAGGAATTTCTCTGCCATTTTCAAACGTAAACCCTTTTAAAACAAACTTCTCCTTTTTTACAATTTGCACAGACTCTCCCTCTCCCCGTTATAGTATGAACTGCTTACTAAAGTTTTTTTCTATGCAAACTAATCTCCTTCTTCTTTTCATAAATAAATGAATAATATACAAAATTAGCCACAAAATAGCACTATATTACAAGATTAAAGAGGGCGTACATATGATTTGGAATTGGTTACGTAAGAAAAAAAAATCAAATAAACCAGAAGCAAACGAAACAGATAATCAGGAGCAGCATTCTAACAATCAAGAGGATGATAACAAAGAACAGACTAGAAGTATGAAACATAATAAAGGTAAAAATAACGAGCAAAAAGATTCGTCTCAGGATAAGCAACAGAGCGCTAAACAAGAGGATTCCTCTCAGGATAAGCAACAAAGTTCTAAACAAGGTGATTCTTCTCAGGATAAGCAACAGAGCGCTAAACAAGAGGATTCCTCTCAGGATAAGCAACAAAGTTCTAAACAAGGTGATTCTTCTCAGGATAAGCAACAAAACGCTAAACAAGGTGATTCTTCTCAGGATAAGCAACAAAACGCTAAACAGGATGATTCCTCTCAAGATAGGCAACAAAGTGCTAAACAAGATGATTCGTCTCAAGATAAGCAACAAAGCGCTAAACAGGATGATTTCTCTCAAGATAGGCAACAAAGTGCTAAACAAGATGATTCGTCTCAAGATAAACAACAAAGTGCTAAACAAGGTGATTCGTTTCAAGATAAACAGCAAAACGCTAAGCAAGATGAACCTTCTCAAAGTAAGCAACAAAGCTCTGGAGGTAATAGTATTTATGACTTTACAAAACCAGAAAAAGATCGTATTCATTCTTTACAAAATTTAATAGAGAAGCTGAAAAAGTCTAGTGATTTTGTAAATTATCATACATCCGACGATGAAACGATGCCTTATTGGATTTCTTACTATCGCCCTTCACTTGATGGAGAAAAATTACAAAAGTATTTAATGCCCACTCTTTTAGAACGACCTAACGCATCACTAGAAGAGCTTAAGGAACATATCCCGATGAGCGGCATTACAATTACGAACGACTTACAAAAAATTGAGGATATGGTTTTAAAGGGGCATGCGATTATTCAATTGAATCAGCAAGATCAAAAATGTATGCTTGCAAACATTGCAATTGATAATTATCGTGCACCAACCCCTCCTTTAAACGAATCAACTGTTATTGGTCCGCAAGAAGGTTTCGTAGAGGATATTGATACAAACATTAATTTAGTTCGAAAACGTCTTCCTGTTTTAGATTTACAAACAAAAGAAATGATTATCGGCGAGTTTTCCAAAACAAAAGTTGTCATGATGTACTTAGACAACCTTGCTGAAAAAGATAATGTAGATTTTCTAGAAGAGTCATTACGCGCTCTTGAATATGATCAAATTAATGATAGTGCTTATTTACAAGAATTAATGGGTGAAAAATCGATTTTCCCTCTCTATATCAATACAGAACGTACTGATAGAGTTACAAAAGCACTAATTGATGGGAAAATTGCTATTTTTGTTGATGGTTCTCCGAGTGTTTTACTAACACCTGTATCCTATTTCGATTTTTTCATTTCACCAGAAGACTATAACGTCTCCTGGATGTACGCTACATTTTCAAGGATTTTAAGATTAATTGCCGTTCTATTTTCAATTTGCGCTACACCGTTATACGTTGCAGTTTTAAATTATCATTATGAACTTATTCCGAGTGATTTACTTGAAACTTTAATTTTATCAAGAGCACAAGTACCGTTCCCGCCTTTAATTGAAGCTCTCTTTTTAGAACTTGCAATTGATTTATTAAGAGAAGCCGGCGCAAGGTTACCGATGAAAGTTGGTCAAACGCTCGGTATCGTAGGGGGTATCGTAATCGGGCAAGCATCTGTACAAGCAGGTTTAACGAGTAATATTTTATTAATTATCGTTGCCTTATCAGCACTCGCTTCCTTTATTACACCTATTTATAAAATGGGTAATGCGGTTCGATTACTACGTTTCCCGTTTCTCATATTTGCAGAAATAGGAGGACTTTTCGGTATTTCACTTGGATTTATCTTTTTATTCACCCATCTATTTAGACTTACTTCTTTACGCAAGCCGTACGCTTTGTTTTATCCAACAAGACAACAATCTGTTAAAGATTCTTGGATCCGTTTTCCTTTAACAATGATTGATACAAGGGATGTACAAGCAAGGCCACAACATGTAAAAAAAGCAGCGAAAGGAATTTCAACAAAGCATAGATCAGACTTTGATGATTAAGAAATGAGGTGCATTCGATGAGTAAAGTTCAAGAAAAATATCAAATATCTCCTATCTTTGTTTTCTTCTTAATTCACGGTGCACAGTTCGGTGCTGGCGTTCTCGGCTTCGCTCGAATCATCGCAAAGGCCGCTGGATACGACGGATGGATGGGAGTTATAATCACAGGAATTTTAATCCACATTCTTATATGGATGATGTATGTCTTATTAAAAGAAACAAATGGGAATTTAGTTGATTTACATCGGCAAACATTTGGAAAATGGCTAGGAAATGGCATTAGCATCATCTTTATGGCTTATTTTTTAATCGTTAGTATTTCAGTCATCCGAACATATGTTGAAATTATTCAAGTATGGATGTTTCCTACCGCTTCTACCTTTATGTTAACACTCTTTTTATGCTTAGTTAGCTATTACATTATCTCTTCTGGATTTCGTGTAATTACCGGTATTTGCGTCATCTCTGTTGGTGGTACATTAGGATATTTATTTCTAAGCTTATTCGTTTTGAAATATTCACATTGGGATAATTTACTACCTATATTCACACATTCTTTTTCAGACATTTTAAAATCCGCTCAACTGTCAATCTACAGTATGACCGGTTTTGAGATTTACTTCATGGTGTATCCATTTGTGAAAAAGCCTATGCAATCTCATAAATACGCTCAGTTTGGAGCACTATTTTCAAATCTTCTATATTTATTTAGCACCCTTTTAGCCTTTGCATTTTTTAGTGAAAAACAATTGTTAAAAACGATATGGGCCCAACTTTCTATGACCCAAGTTATTCAATTACCATTTATAGAAAGACTCGAATATATTGCAATTTCAGGCTATGCACTCGTTATTATTTCAAGTTTTATCCTCCCTTTATGGGCGTCAATGAGAGCAACTCATGAAATATTCCGTGTAAAACAAAGGGGTGTTTTAATTGCTTTTATCTTTATCACTCTCATTGTTTCGCAACTTTTAACAAACAGACACGATATTAATAACTTTATTAGTAATGTATCAAAGGTTAGTTTTTGGCTCATTTATGTATACATCCCAATCCTATTTATTATTGTGTGGGTGAAAAGAAAATGGAAAAAATCAAAAGCACAAGCAAATTAATACTTATTTCTTGTATAACATTCTTCAGTCTAATTGGATGTTTACAAAAAAATATTATCGACGATGTACAACTTATTCAAGGATCCGTATTTGACGTTGCAAAAGATAATAAAGTAAAAGTGACATTCGTTTGTCCCATTCAAAAAAAAGGAAATAAAGTTCAAGTTTTTGAAGGCAGTGCAAATGCGGTAAAACAAGTAAAAGCAGACACATCTTTAGAGTCTTCTCAACCTTTTGCTAGTGGACAAATGCGTGTCGCTCTATATACGATAAGACTTGCCAAAACAGGAATGTCTACTTCATTCGATACATTACTCCGAGATGTGAATATAGGGAACGCTTTATATGCTGCTTTATTAGATGGGAATGGTACTGAACTTTTAAAAGGCAAATATTCGACTTCATACAACGTTGCAATTTATATAAAAAAATTGCTAGAACATAACATGGAGACCGGACCTTTACCAGCGGATAATCTACATATAGGAGCATTTCGCTATTATCAAGAAGGAAAAGACTACTATATTCCCATTCTAAAGAAGCATGGTGATAAAATAAAAATTACCGGAATTGGCCTTTTTAAAAAGGATAAATATATCGGTAAAATTGCGGAAAAAGATATGTTCATATTTAAAGGACTATTAGAGAAACATAAATTAGATTCACATGAATTTAAAACAGATTCTGCGTACGTAATGATTAATAATATTCGTTCTGTTCCAACTTACGATATAAAAATTAAAAACGGAAAGCCTTCTTTTTTCATTCACGTTCGTCTTGATGCACGTATTCAAGAACTATCAAAACAAATTAACTTAGAAAATAACAAGAACACAAAAAACATTGAAAAAGATGTACAAAAACAATTAGATAAACAAGCTGCTAAGTTAATTAAGCAATTTAAATCTTTAGGCGTCGATCCTCTCGGGCTAGGTGCAAAGTATAAACAACATTATCGCCCATTCAAATTAGAAGAATGGAGACAAATGTATAAAGATGTTCCGGTTCATATAAAATACACCGTAAATATTACAAATTCTGGTGTTATTGAATGAGAAATGATTGAACTCCTCTCTCCAGCATGATACAACGGAGAGAGGAGTTTTTTATTATCAAATAGAGAGAGAAGATATTTATGGGGGAGCTTATGTCTAAAAAATTAGTAAAGCCTATTTTAAATGGTATTTTATTTCTCGGCGTCTTTTTATTTGCTCATACATACTTAAAAAATGTTTCCTTCACACGTTACTTACTTGTCGTTATACCAATGTTACTCGTCGGTATTTTTGGCATCGATCTTATTTCATCGCTTTTAATAAAAAAAGAAGAATAACGAGCGAACATCTTATTTCGATAAGATGTTCTTTTCATTTCATAATCACCTTATGTTACAATAAACTTCGGCATAACGTAAGAAAGGATGAAACAACATGACAAACGAAAAAGGTTTAGATAAAGGATACGAACTTGTTGCGAAAATGCATGAAGTATTCGGACATCCTGTGACAAATACTCCAACAAAATTAACAGAAGAGCGTGCAAAAATCCGTGCAAGTTTTATGCAGGAAGAACTAGAAGAATTTCTAGAGGCAACGACTGTTGAAGATCAATACGATGCACTGATTGACCTTATTTACTTTGCATTCGGAACGTTTGCAGAAATGGGCGTACGTCCAGATAAAGGATTCGAAATTGTAAACAACGCCAACATGGCAAAACTATTCCCTGATGGGAAGCCTCGATTCCGTGAAGGCGACGGTAAGATTCTAAAGCCAGAAGGCTGGCAAGCACCGGAACCACAACTTCGTGCTGAAATTGAACGTCAGCGTCAAGAAGCTGAAAAAAACTGCTAGGATTTCCTAGCAGTTTTTTATTATGGCTTTTTTTCTGCCAATCATTAATGACCCACGTGCCCTGCGTGTCCTGCTGCTCCACTAATACTAGCTGCTCCTGCTGCTGCCCCTGCTCCTCCTGCTCCAATTCCACCTGTCCAAGGAGAAGATTGTTGTTGTTGATATTGCTGATATTGTTGGTGCTGTTGGTGCTGTTGACCTTGGTGTCCATGATGTTGGCCTTGGTGCCCATGATGACCGTGTTGGCCTTGATGACCTTGGTGATGGTGGTGACCTTGGTGTCCATGATGTTGGCCTTGGTGGTGATGTCCATGGTGACCATGTTGGCCTTGGTGAGTTTGATAAAGAACAGCTTGCGGATGAATGTGGTGGTGACCGTGGTGATGTACTTGTTGCCCCTGATGACCATGTTGACCTTGATGATGGTGATGACCATGATGGCCGTGTTGAGCTTGATGGTGATGATGACCATGATGGCCGTGTTGACCTTGATGGTGGTGATGTCCATGATGGCCGTGTTGACCTTGATGGTGGTGATGTCCATGATGGCCATGTTGACCTTGATGGTGGTGATGATGACCATGGTAGCCGTGAACTACTTGCGGATATCCACCTACTCCTCCTGCTACAACACCTACTCCCGGTACAGGAAATCCTGTCTGTACTCCTCCAACGAAAGATGGAAATGCAGTTGGTACGCCTACTGGTACTCCTCCCGCTGCTCCGCCAACAAATGTTGGGATTCCTGTTTGCACTCCGGCTACCGATGATGGAAATCCTCCTGTTAATGTTGGAATTCCAGTTTGTACCCCCGCTACTGATGTAGAAAACCCTCCAGGTGTTCCGCCCATCCAGCTCGGAATTCCACCGTATCCTTGTTGTCCTCCTCCCATTAACATCATTTGTTCATAACTATCCGATCCACTCCCGAAGAAACCATGTGGTGCATTATTGTCCATCCCTTTCATTCCTTTCACCTCTTCTACTCAATTTAGCCTACCTTTTTTATCATATTTCCTATAGAAGAATAGGTGTTTGTCTGCACTAGAATTCCGCTTCTTTTTCTTCATTCATGATAAAATTAATTAACTGAATATTTTTTCTAGGAGGTATTTATATTGAAGAATGTAACAAAGGCTTCTATCAATGATTTAGATTCAATCGTCCATATAGATATTGACGTAATTGGAAACGATAGTAGACGAAATTATATTAAGCACACTATCCGTGAAGGCAGATGCATCATTGTAACAGAAGAAAATTCTATCTCTGGCTTTCTAACATACGATACAAATTTCTTTGGTTGTACTTTCCTCTCATTAATCATTGTTTCACCAACTAAAAGAAGGCAAGGCTATGCAAGCTCGTTAATCTCATATATGTTAAGTCATTCTCCTACTCAAAAAATATTTTCTTCAACGAACGAATCGAATGAAAGTATGCAGAAAGTATTTAACTCGAATGGTTTTATACGTAGCGGAATAGTTGAAAACTTAGATGAAGGTGACCCTGAGATTATTTTCTATACAAAAAAGCTCAGAACATAAACGCTCTGAGCTTTTTCAAATGATTTAGTTTGCAACAACGTTAACAAGTTTTCCAGGAACAACAATTACTTTACGAACTGTTTTCCCTTCAATTTGGTCTTGAATTGCTTCAAGTGCAAGTTGTTCCATTTCTTCTTTTGATGCGTCTTTACTCATTGTTAGTTTTGCGCGAACTTTACCCATAACTTGAACAACGATTTCAACTTCATCTTCTACAAGTTTAGACTCATCAAATGTTGGCCAGCTTGCATATGTGATTGTTTCATTGTATCCAAGTTTGCTCCATAGCTCTTCCCCGATATGAGGTGCAACTGGTGCAATCATTTTTACGAAACCTTCTACATATTCTCTTGGAAGTGTTTCAGCTTTGTATGCATCGTTGATGAATACCATCATTTGAGAAATCGCTGTGTTGAAGCGAAGCTCTGCATAGTCTTCTGTTACTTTCTTCACTGTTTGATGGTAAGCTTTTTCAAGCTCTTTATTTGGTGCGTCAGTAATTTTCTCACTTAATTCACCGTTATCTTGAACGAATAGACGCCATACGCGGTCTAGGAAACGACGAGCTCCGTCAAGACCATTTTCAGACCAAGCGATTGAAGCATCTAATGGTCCCATGAACATTTCGTATAGACGAAGTGTATCTGCACCGTGGCTTGCTACGATATCATCAGGGTTTACAACGTTACCTTTTGATTTACTCATTTTCTCGTTGTTTTCACCTAGAATCATACCTTGGTTGAATAATTGTTGGAACGGTTCTTTCGTTGGAACTACACCGATATCGTATAATACTTTATGCCAGAAACGAGCATATAGTAAGTGAAGTACAGCGTGCTCTGCACCACCGATATAAATATCAACTGGAAGCCATTGTTTTACTTTTTCAGGATCTACAAGTGCTTCGCTATTGTTTGGATCGATGTAACGTAGGTAATACCAACAGCTACCAGCCCATTGCGGCATTGTATTTGTTTCACGACGACCTTTTTTACCAGTCTCAGGATCAACAACATTTACCCACTCGTCAATGTTAGCAAGTGGTGATTCACCTGTACCTGAAGGACGGATGTTTTCTGTTTTCGGAAGAACTAATGGTAATTCCTCTTCTTTCACAGCTGTCATTGTACCATCTTCCCAGTGAATTACTGGAATTGGCTCACCCCAGTAACGTTGACGGCTGAATAACCAGTCACGTAGACGGTACGTTACTTTTTGATTTCCTGCGCTCGTTACTTCAAGCCATTCAATCATTTTTGCGATTGCTTCTTCTTTATTTAAACCATCAAGGAATGCTGAGTTTACGTGTGCACCATCACCTGTGTACACTTCTTTCGTAATATCTCCGCCTTTTACAACTTCCTTCATTGGAAGATTAAATACTGATGCGAATTCATAGTCACGCTCATCGTGAGCTGGAACTGCCATTACAGCACCTGTTCCGTAAGTTGCAAGAACATAGTCAGCAATCCAGATTGGTAATTTCTCACCGTTTACTGGGTTAACTGCGTAAGCACCAGTGAATACACCAGTTTTTTCTTTCGCAAGTTCTGTACGCTCTAGATCACTCTTCATTTTTACAGCGTTAATGTAAGCTTCTACCGCTTCTTTTTGTTCTGCTGTTGTAATTTCTGCAACAAGTGCATGTTCTGGAGCTAGTACACAGTATGTTGCACCAAATAATGTATCAGGGCGCGTTGTGAAAACTGTGAATTTCTCGTCTGTACCATCGATGTTGAAGTGTACTTCTGCACCTTCAGAACGACCGATCCAGTTACGTTGCATATCTTTTAAGCTTTCAGGCCAATCAAGCTCATCTAGATCTTCTAATAGACGATCTCCGTAAGCTGTAATTTTTAACATCCACTGTCTCATCGGACGACGCTCAACTGGATGTCCACCACGCTCACTCTTACCGTCAATGATTTCTTCGTTTGCAAGTACTGTACCAAGTGCTGGGCACCAGTTTACAGGTACTTCATCAACGTAAGCTAAGCCTTTTTCAAATAGTTTTAGGAAGATCCATTGCGTCCACTTATAGTAGTTTGGATCTGTTGTATTTACTTCACGGTCCCAATCGTAAGAGAAACCTAATGATTTAATTTGGTTACGGAACGTATTAATATTATGCTCTGTAAATTCAGCTGGGCTGTTTCCAGTATCAAGTGCATATTGCTCTGCTGGAAGACCAAATGCATCCCATCCCATTGGATGAAGAACGTTATATCCTTGCATACGCTTCATACGAGATAAAATATCTGTCGCTGTATAACCTTCTGGATGTCCTACGTGTAAGCCTGCACCTGATGGATATGGGAACATATCTAGTGCATAAAATTTTGGTTTTTCTGTCTCATCTGGCGTACGGAATGTTTTATTCTCTTCCCAGTACCCTTGCCACTTCTTCTCAATTTCTTGATGATTAAAGCTCATGAGATACCCTCCTTGAAATTCTATTTATTTTCACCGCCCAAAATACAAAAAACCTCTCATCCCTAAAAAGGGACGAGAGGTTATAGATTCCCGCGGTACCACCCTAAATTAATGTACAAATATACATTCGCTTAGATCCGTAACGTGGATTAACGGCAATTGCTACTATTAGTTTCACAACTGCAACTCAAAGGCGAGTTCATAACGAAACGTGGATTGACTTGCACCGACCGTCAACTCTCTAAACCAGCTTCTATTACTACTACTCCTTCTCACTGTTATTACACATATAAGTTACGTGAACTATCCTTCACCTAGTATCTCTTAAGAGCTTACTTAAAGCGAGGACTTCTCGGTTAATCGTTACTCTTAATAACTAACGAATTCATCTTAAGACAGCCGAGCTATCTCCCTTGTTCTAAAGGTTGTTTTATTTAAATATATTCTAAAACATGTTACATGTTCCGTCAAACTAAACTGCAATTTTTTCTTCAACTGTTTCTTCTACTTTTACTCGTTTATCATAAATGCTCGTTGCTATAAGCGCTACTACAAGCATTACCATGATTGCTATAAACAATACTTCCATATTGTATAAATCCACAATTGCTCCGCCAACGACCGGCCCGAACATTTTCCCTACAGTCGCCGCACTATTTACAACCCCTTGATAAAACCCTAATTTATCTTTTGGTGCAAGTATATTTGCAATCGTTGGAACCGCAGGCCATACAAATAACTCACCTATTGTTAATGTTACCATCGCAACGAGGAACATCGTAAATTGTTGCGCTTGACTTAACACAATGAATGAAGCTGCAAAAATGAAGATTCCAATCATAATTTGCTGTTTTAAAGAACGCTTCATCCAGCGAATTAGCATACTAACAAGTGGCTGTGCACAAACAATCATTGCTCCGTTTATCGTCCATAATAAACTATAGTGACGAAGGCTAATATTCAATTCTTGCATATGTGTTGCAATCGCTCCTTGCCACTGTACGTATGTAACCCAGCATAAAGCATATGCTACACACACGATAAGAAGTGCTTTAAATCCAGGTGTAAGTGACCACCCTTTTTTCATTTCCACTTCTTTTTGTACTCCTGGCTCCTTCTTGTCTTCCATACCACGAAATCCAATAAAAGCAATTAAGAAGAAAACAAAGTATAAAATAAAGTTCGCTAAGAAAATATAATCAAAACGATACGATGCAACTAATCCACCACATGCTGTTCCGATCGCAATACCAACATTTTGTCCAACGTACATCGCATTAAATGCCCGTCTTCCGCCTTCTGGCCAAACCGTACCAACCATCGCATACATCGATGGGAAGACCATTCCAGAACCGAAGCCGATTAACGCTAGCCATACAACATATAACGGCCAACCGTGGAAGAACACAAGACCTAAAATTGATACAAGTGTAATCACTATCCCTACTAAAGTTGATTTATAACCGCCCCATTTATCAAATAAAACACCGCCGAGCAAGTTTCCGATTACACCAGTAAGCGAGTTGATCATTAATACCATTCCGGCCACAGATAAAGATTTTCCCAAGTGATCATGTAAATAAATTGTATTAAAAGGCCATAAAAAAGAAGCACCCGTGACATTAATAATCATCCCAGCTACTAATAGCCATACTTTCCTTGGCATAACTTCCCCTCCTATTCTATTTTTTTCGTTCATATATATAACAGTAAAATTGTAGTCGTTTTTAAATAGGAAGGCAACTGATTAATAGTTGATGAAATTCAGATAATAGTTCGTCGGTAAATGAATTTATATTGGTTGCTTCTTAGATTATATCAGCGATTATCAGAATATATCGGCGCAACTACAAATATATCAGCGATTATTAAAATATATCGACTTACCGACAAAAAACGACAACAGTAACAATTATAAAAGGGTAGATTGCATGAAATTTTCATGCAATCTACCCTTATTTGTACTATCCAACTTCCTTTTCTCGCTTCACACGTTCTTTAGCACTCCATTTAAACACCTTATCTAGTAGCGAGTATATTCTCCCAGATTCTTTCGTTAACAAAGGTCCTAACGATGCTAATATTAAAACATACAAAGCTGAGAACGGTTTAATCGCTGCCATTAAGCCACCCGCAATTCCAATATTCGCGACGATAATAGAAAATTCTCCGCGTGATACAAGTGTTAAACCGATATTCGTAGAAGCCTTATGCGATAACCCAGCTTTACGCCCCGCAACCATTCCAGCAGTAAAATTACCGATAAGAGTAATGAAAACTGCTCCTAATGCCAACCACACTGCTCCGCCAAGTGAAAATGGGTCTATACTTAAACCGAAGCTGAAAAAGAATATAGCTCCAAAGAAATCACGAAACGGAACGACAAGCTGTTCAATTCGATCACTATGCTCTGTTTCAGAAAAAACGAGTCCTAGTAATAATGCTCCAATTGCCTCTGCAACATGAATCGTTTCTGAAAATCCTGCTACAAAGAACAAAATAGCGAATATTACAATAATAAAAATTTCATTGGACGAAATATCTAACATTTTATTTAAAAACCGTGTAGCTTTTCTAGCAACTACAAAGAATAGTAGCATATACCCTACTGCGATTAAAATAGATGTGAGAGCACCTACAAATGACGTTGCCCCTCCGAGTACTAATCCTGAAACGACTGATAAATATACCGCTAAAAAGATATCATCAAACATAATGATTCCTAAAATTAGCTCCGTCTCTTTATTACCAGATCTTCTTAAATCAACAATTACTTTCGCAACAATTGCACTCGATGAAATTGTTATAATCCCAGCAATAATTAATGTTTCTAATAAGGGGAAACCCATTATATATCCGTAAAGTAAACCTAATATAAAATTAAGCGATATATGAACAGTTCCCCCAAAAGCAATTGATTTTCCTGATTTAATTAATTTTTTAATTGAGAATTCTAAACCTAAGTAAAATAGGAGGAATATGACGCCAACACGGCCGAGGAAGGAAATAACTTCTCCACTTTCAATAAATCTTAAATCGATAAGCCCTAAATCTGGGGCATGAGGCCCCACTAGCATACCGAGTATAATAAGAAACGGAATAATCGAGAACTTTAACTTTGCAGCGAGAATAGCTGCAAAAGCGACTAATACTAACGCAGTTCCAACTTCAAAGATTAAAGTATCCATCGATTATGAATCCCCTCCTACTGAAAGCAACTCATTAATAATTCTTTTCACTTCATGTCTTTCACCTGATAATACGAGCATATCGCCAGCTTCAATGATAGAATCTGGGCCTGGATTAAAGAACTTCTTCATATTCTTTTTCAAAATGGCAATAATCGTTACGTTATATGTGTTTCGAACATGTAAACTACCAATTGTTTTTTGTACAACTGGTGCATTATTTTCCACCTTAAACCACTCAATTGATAATCCCTCAAAAGCCATTTCAATCGTATCTAAAGCTTGTGGCCTATATACCATTCCGCCCAATATAGCTGCAATTTGTCTCGCTTCAGAATCACGAAGAGAGACGCTTGAAATACTCTCTTCATGATCAGCATCAAAATGGTACATTTCTCTTCGGCCATCATCATGAATAACGATAACCATCTTTTCATTACCTTTTGTAATCACTTCAAACTTACATCCAATACCCGGCAGTTCACTCTCTCTAATATTCATATTTTCCGCCTCCTAATTTTTTAGTTACGGCTTTTATAAATCGACATCAATCTCCGTTTTAAAGCTCTCATCCTTTGAGATACCTAAATACTTTAGTGTCTCTGATGGAGTCGCGTGATGAAAATGTTTTTGCAATAGTGCAATCGCTATCCCTCTTTTGTACGCATGAAATCCGAACGTTTTTCGCATTGAATTCGTTCCGATTTTACCAACAACTCCAACTGCTTCTGCAGCATTATGAATTACACGATACGCTTGTTGGCGCGTAATTGAATTTGGCGTTTTATTAGATTGGAATACGTAATTTTCTCTTTTAACGCCAATAGATTGTACGTAATCTAAAAGCGCTTCTTTTACTTTTGTATTTAAATAAATATCTTGTTTAAATTTTTCATCTTTCACAGGAAGAGCATAAAACTCTTTAACAGTCCCGTCTTCATTTAATACATCTTCAAATTTCATGCTAAGTAGTTCTGTAATTTTTAATCCTGTGTTAATTCCAATAACAAATAAAAGATAATCTCGCTGGGAGTGCTCTTTTAAATATTTTTTCATAGCCTCAATTTGGCTTATATCTTTTAATGCCTCTACAACTTCCATACATGTATTCTCCTCATCTTATGAACGGTAATTTTCTCATTATGTTGTCCATTTTACCTTATCATGCTATGAGATTTCCATGTGTTATCCATTATTTTCACAATATACTCAGGTGGTTCTGAAAACTTTCAATGTGGAAACTTACGATTGTATAAATACGTTGCGGTAAAAAAATGTGGGGATAAAAGTTCAGCTTCTTTCTACAGATTGGATTCCTCCTTTCCTTATACAGCTACTTCTACTTTTATATTACGTTACTTACTTACATTATATTATACATTTCAGTAACATTAAAGTGTTTTTTCTGAAAATAATAAAAACCGAGCGTTTTTGCTCGGTTTTTATTATTAATCTTCTTTCGGAAGAACAATTCCTTTATACAATTGAACTGTAATGAAGTAATAAATCGCATAAATAACTACGAAAATTACGATTGGTATCCAAATACGGAAGTACGGATCGATTAAAATAAATCCGAAAATATTCATACCAACTAATACGTGAGCGATACCCACAATTGCTGGGAATAAGAATACTAAGAATAGCTCTTTATAAATCGATTTCGTTAATAACTCACGGCGCACACCGATTTTACGAAGCATTTGATAACGCGTAATATCTTTTGATGCACCAGAAAGAATTTTAAACATAAGACAGCTTGCCATCATTGCTAAGAACGCAATTCCAAGGAAGAATCCCATAAATACTGTTCCACTCGCAATGCCATAGAACCCACTATAAGCTTGATATTTACTATCCATTTGTTCAACTTTTACATTTTTATATTTATCTAGCTGCAACTCGTCAAGTTTTTTCCATTCTTTTTTATATGTTAAAAAATCATCTGTTTTTCCGATAAATGCTATACCTTCTTTACCATTTATCCCATCGTACATTTTTTGATCTACAATTTTAATTGCATGATCATTGTATAAATAATATGGATGGATTGTACTAAAAGCATCTGTCCATTCCGCTGAAAGTTCTTTAGTGTTCGCATCTTTTTGATTCATCTCTCTAGAAACTGCACCTACCGGTAGTTCCTCTGAAACTTTTTTCGTATTTACTAAATCCTTCATAGACTTCATCTTTGCCATATCTTTTACGAAAGGACGATTTTTCTCTAAATCTTCTTTTACATAGTAAACGTATTTATCATCAACTTTATAACGATATTCGCTTTTCTCTTTAAATGTAATACCGTCTAAAACCTTCTTTTCTTCAGCTGTTGGATTATGAACTACTGAATCATATATTACTAAACCATCTACCATTTTTATAACGTTATTTTTGAACGCCATACCGCCCGAAATTGCACCAGCTCCAAGCGCAACTAACATTGCCACTGTTGCAAGTACTTTCGTTAAACTATTAATTCGGAAGTTTAATTGTGCAAATGTAAAAGCATTAAGTCCTTTTTCACTACGCTTTTTATTACTTTTTAACTTTTTAATAATGACTGGAAGAAGTGAGCCAAATAGCATGTAAGTACCAGCTGTCGTTGTAATTAATGCAATAAGGATTCCCATCTCTTTTAGTTTTTCCATATAGATCATAGATGCATAACCTATACCTAATAAAATAACAGCAAGGAATGCCACTACAACTGTCTTTTTACCTTTTACTGCAACACGCTCTGTTTGTGCATCTGCATGTACTAGTTGCAATACAGAAATACGTGACAATTTAATACTGTTCATAATTGCTGATAATACAAATAGTGCAAAGAAGAAGATGCAAGTAACAGTCATAGATGGTAGATAAAATGCTTTATACCCTTCACCAGCAAATTCAAGCTGTTTCATTAATAACTGTCCAATACCTTCTGCAAGTCCTACTCCAACTGCAATCCCGATTGCAAGAGACGCAGCACCTAATACGATTGTTTCAATAAACATAAGTAATGTAACTTTATGTTTTTTCGCCCCTAACATCATATACATACCGAACTCTTTTTGACGAAGAGATAATAAGAAAGAGTTTGCATATAAAATGTAGAAGAACGTTATAATTGCTAATAAAAATGATCCTGCTTGGAATACGAATCCAATAGATTTAATCACTGAATTAGATTCTAAAAATGCTTTATTCAGTGCTAACGTTTGGAACATGTAAAAAATTGAAATCGACATGACAAGACCGACAAGTAAGACGATATAATCTTTCAGCTTACTTTTCAGCCCCGACATGGAAAGTTTAAATAACATACTGGAACCTCCTTTCTTACGCCTTTTGTGTACCTAAATCTGCAAGTACATCTAAAATTTCTTTGTAGAACTCTTCACGCGTACCACCGCGATGAATTTCTTTATATAGCTCACCATCTTGAATGAATAAAATACGCTGACAGTAACTTGCACTATATGGATCATGCGTAACCATCATAATCGATACGCCTTGATCTTTATTTAAGTTTGTCATCGCATCAAGTAAACTCGTTGCATTTTTAGAATCAAGCGCTCCTGTTGGCTCGTCCCCTAAAATAATTGCCGGCTCATGCACAAGTGCACGCGCTGCTGCTGAACGTTGTTTCTGTCCACCAGATACTTCAGATGGATACTTTTGAAGTATTTCTGTAATCCCTAACATATCCGCTACTTTTTCTACTTTCGGTCCAATATTACGTGATGCGACACCTTGAAGAGAAAGTGGAAGTGCAATGTTTTCATAAATAGATAAGTTCTCTAATAAGTTAAAATCTTGGAAGATGAATCCTAACTTTTGTGAACGGAAATCAGAAAGCTCACCTTGTTTCATTTTCGTAATATCCGTACCCGCAATTTCAACAACGCCGCCCGTTGCTTTATCAAGCGTTGAAATTACATTTAATAATGTCGTTTTACCAGAACCAGATGGTCCCATAATCCCAACAAACTCACCCTCTTGAATTGAGAATGAAACACCTTTTAACGCGTGTGATTGGTTCTCACCTTTTTTACCGTACACTTTTTGAACGTTTTTCACGTCTACAACTGGTTTCGTCATATATATCCTCCTACGCTTGTTTTTCCATTACCTATTTTGCGCCTTTTGGAGGTGAACTGCTATTTGTTAACATTACATTTACCTTACACTTTTGTAATATAAAGAAGGTGGGCGTGTAAGTTTGGCTTTTCATACTAGTTCGCATTTCGACATAGTGAATCGGTAAATGAAATTATATCGGCGATTGTTAAAATATATCAGCGGTTCTTACACTTTTATCAGCGATTTTTCAAATATATCGGCGATTCTTACACTTTTATCAGCGATTACCAAAATATATCGACTTATCGACAAAAGATGACAATAAAAATAGGCTGTTCCGCGAAAGGAACAGCCCACTGATTAAAGTTTCACTTTATTTCTTTAAAGGTGTTACCGTCCAGTACGTAATAACACGCCAAATCCATTCTAATGGACCCATTTTAAAGATTTTCATCCAAATTACACTAAACACAATTTGAATTGCATAAATTGCGATACATACATATAACGTCTGCATGTATGTTAAATTTCCTGCAAAGTTAAATACACTACCAGCAATTAAAATCATTGCCGTTTGTCCGATATAATTTGTTAAAGCCATACGACCGTAGTATTTCAATGGTGCTAATAATGTTTGAACTGGTTTTAACTGAAGTAATAAAATTAATGCTCCTACATAGAAAGCTGAAATAATTGGTCCAACAGTAATACCAATTTTTAGAAAATGGCTTGCAACATCCATTGTTCCCTCTTCAGTTTCCATTATCCCATTTATAAATGGTTCAGCAGGAGCGTGCCCATATTGATACCATACTGCTATGACACTTAAAACAAACATAATACCTGTAAAAATAGCGACTTTCTTTATATTTTGCGTGAGATTTTCAAATACACGATATTGTCCTGCAGCAAGTCCTAATAAAATTAAGCCAAGTGGTAACAGTTCTTTAACTCCCATTACACTGAAGGCAATTGTCAAAATAAGTCCTAGTGCTAGGTTCACTTCTTTTTTCGCTTTATAAAACGGCAAAACGATTAACCCACAAATTGCGTATAACGCTAGTGCTTCTCCAGGCTGAAACATTTGATGAATTAAACCAAAAATAAATAATGCTACTAAGCGACGTAAAAATAAAACATAGCCATTCTTCCCTTTTGCAATCGCTCTTGAAATAAAGATATAGAATCCCACTCCAAATAAGAATGAGAAGATTGAGAAGAAACGACCTTCTACAAATAAGTATAAAAACCTTTGATAGCTAGCATCTACTGTATTAGGATATGGAGTTTTAATATTAAGTAGCGCTAGAATATTTACTAAAATAATCCCCAGTAATGCGAAGCCACGAATGTAATCTAACTCATCAATTCGCTTGTTTGTAATATTGTTCCCCATAAAGCAACTCCTTGTCCAAAATTTAATCCTCCCTTACTCTACTGGAAAAGGACAATTACAACTATCGGCAAACCTTACAGAAATCTTACACTATTGTCATATAGCAAAATAAAACCAGGTCATATTTCGACCTGGTTTACTCTGATTGTTTTGATTTTTGAGGTTGTCCTTTTTTACTATTACGCTGTTTTACTTGAACAATGGGATCAAGTTCATTCGAAAACTCAGCGTTATGTCCATTTTGTGTTTTTTGCTCTGGATTATTTTGATCTGAACGTTTCGCCATTACATTCACTCCTTCTTAGTGCGGTGTAATAATCATTTGATGTTGCAATTGGCGAATTGCCATACGTGCTCTATTTAATTGTTCACGTTGCTCATCATTCGCATGTTGTTGCATCGTTTGTAAATCGTTATACGCTTGTTCTAATTGTAACTGTGCATCTGAATACTCCATCGTATTGTAATGCTCTTGTCTCATGCCTTGTTCTAATTGTTCTTTTGCATATTCCACCGCTTGTTCCGCTTGTGTAATATACGATTCAAGTGATTGACGCTCTGCCATAATTGTCCCTCCTTGCTTCAATTCCCCTTTAGTGTGTCCCTTCCATCTCTACCTTATGAGTATGTTATAATGGATTTTGTTTCATTTTGACTCGGCTTAGGAGGGAAAATAATGAAGGTTCAAAACCCTTTTCCATATACAAACGACAATAAACGTTATCATACATGGAATTACCATTTACGAAATGAATTTGGTGAAAAAATCTTTAAAGTTTCATTAGATGCTGGCTTCGATTGTCCAAACCGTGACGGTACAGTTGCTTACGGTGGCTGTACATTTTGTAGCGCTGCCGGATCTGGCGACTTCGCTGGTGATCGCCGCGATGATGTTATAACACAATATCATGAAATGAAAGAAAAAATGCGTTCAAAGTGGAAAGATGGCAAATGTATCGCTTATTTCCAAGCGTACACAAATACACATGCACCACTTGAAGTGTTAAAAGAAAAATTCGAACCGCTTCTAGCAGAAAAAGACGTTGTCGGTCTTTCTATCGCAACTCGTCCAGATTGTTTACCAGATGATGTTGTTGAATATTTAGCGGACTTAAATAAACGCACATACCTTTGGGTTGAACTCGGTTTACAAACTGTCCACGAACGAACTGCAAACCTTATTAATCGCGCTCACGATTATCCGTCTTACGTGGAAGGCGTAAATAAATTACGTAAGCACGGCATTAAAGTTTGCTCTCATATTATTAACGGTCTTCCACTTGAAGATTACGACATGATGATGGAAACAGCTCGTGAAGTAGCGAAACTTGACGTACAAGGAATTAAAATCCACTTACTTCACTTATTAAAAGGAACGCCAATGGTGAAGCAATATGAAAAAGGACAACTCGAATTCCTTTCTCTTGAGGATTACGTAAGTCTTGTTGTTGACCAACTTGAAATTATTCCAGAAGACGTAATTGTGCACCGTATCACAGGTGACGGCCCACCTGATTTAATGATTGGTCCAATGTGGAGCTTAAATAAATGGGAAGTATTAAATTCCATCGATGCAGAATTTGTACGCCGCGGAAGCTGGCAAGGAAAATATGCAAATGAGGAGAAACAACAATGAAATTAGAACGTGTATTACCGTTTGCTCGCACACTGCTGCAAACGGCTGTTAAAGAAGGCGACTACGCTGTAGATGCAACACTTGGAAATGGTCATGACACTTGCTTCCTAGCTGAAATTGTTGGGGATAGCGGAAAAGTATTTGGATTTGATATTCAAAAAGAAGCGATTGAAAGCTCAACAACTCGTCTAAAAGAAAAAGAACTTTTTGAACGTACTGTTTTAGTTCACGATAGTCACGATACACTTCTATCCGTACTACCAGAAGACGCAAAAGGAAAAGTAACAGGCGCTATCTTCAACTTAGGTTACCTTCCTGGCGGTGACAAGCATATCGTTACAAAACCGAACTCAACAATTTCGGCAATTGAACAATTACTAGAAGTAATGGCACCTGAAGGTATCATCGTCCTCGTCATTTACCACGGACACCCAGAAGGACAAGTAGAACGCGACGCTGTTCTCAAATTTGCAGAAGAACTAGACCAAAAACAAGCTCACGTACTGCGATATGGCTTCATTAACCAGCAAAATAACCCGCCATTTATTGTGGCGATTGAGAAACGATAAAGTGAAACTTTAATCAGTGGGGGGAATCCCCACTGATTATTAGTTGAACCAATCGGGCATTTATGGGCAGTTTATCTCCCAACTAACTTCTTTGCTCCAGCCGAATTTTAAGGTGGAAGTTTTACTGCCCGTTAATAATGCGGAGTAATATATCAACGATTTTTCAATTACATCGATTGTTCGACAAAACATAACAAAAAAAGACGTGCATTCACTGCACGTCTTTTTTTATTCTCCTATATAATGGATATAAACATTCTTAAAGGAGACGAGACAATGATCGGAATACTAGCAGGAATGGGTCCAAAATCAACTGGACCATTCGTCGATACAGTTGTAGCAGGGTGTCAAACAATATACGGAGCAAAGCATGATATGGACTTTCCCCATATGATGATTTATTCATGCCCAACACCGTTTTACATAGATCGCCCTATTGATCACGAAGCGATGAAAAAAGCGATTATTGACGGGGCACAAAAACTCGAAAGTACTGGCGCAAGCTTTATCGCTATGCCGTGCAATACGGCACATCTTTATTTTGAAGAATTACAGCGTTCTCTTTCTATCCCAATTTTAAATATAGTTGACGAAACGTTAAAAGCAATTCCTGAAACTGCAAAAAGAGTCGCTCTTCTTGCAACGGAAGCGACAGTTCAAGCTGGTATTTATCAAGACGGGATTGCAAAACGGAATATAGAATACATTCATTATGAAAAATGGCAAAGGATGATTAATCAAATTATTACGTATATTAAAAGCGGAGAAGTTGAAGAAGCTCGCAAATTATGGAGCGCACTCGTTGTGCAATTGAAGGATGAAGTAGATAACGCAATTATCGCATGTACTGATTTGAATGTTGTGGCTAGTGAGGATTTTGTTGATTCTTCTCAATGTCTTGCGAAAGCGGTTGTTAGGACGTACTTATCAAATATAAAGATATCTTCATAAACATAAAAAACACTCCTTCTAAAATGTGTTTTCTGTTTAATAAAAATCCCACAAACTTTTAACTTTCTTCACAATTCTTTCAAAGTAATCACACTTAATCTCGCTATATTAAATAAGTAGTTATTCATATAGGGAAGGTTAGGGGAACTGAAAGTATGAAAGTAAATCGTTCGCTTCATTACATTTTTTGGCGTTGGCATTTTTATGCTGGGCTTTTTATTACGCCACTTCTTATTACGTTGTCACTGAGCGGAATTGGGTATTTATTTCGGGAGGAAGTTGAAGATTTCATCTATAAAGATTTATATTTTGGGAAGAGTGCTCAAACAGAATCTATTTCGATGTCTGATTCTATTTCCTTAACAGAGAAAAAATATCCACATTATAGCGTGGCGAAAATTAGTGAGTTTAATGGGGATTATAATACGAGACTTACGATTGCAAATGAGTATACTGGACAACAAAAATATGTGTATTTAGATAGTAATAATCAAATTGTTGGAGATCAAAACGCAAGTGAAACGTTTGCGAATATAATGAGGGAATTACATAGTTCTCTTTTAATCGGTGGCACTGTCGTCAACTATACTGTAGAACTCGCGGCATGCTGGACAATCTTTTTAATCGTAACCGGATTGTACATGAGTATACGCCAATTCAAAAACACACCATCATCCAATAAGCGAGAAAAAGCAAAAAGACGTCATTCTATTATCGGTATTATATTTACAATTCCACTCGTTTTGTTAGTCGCATCTGGATTGCCATGGTCAGGATTTATGGGTAACCAAATTTATAAAATCGCATCGTCGAATGAATCGATTGGATATCCAAAGTTGTATATGGCACCGCCTGAATCAAAGGTAAAAGAATTGCCATGGGCAACAAGAAAAGAAGCTCCTCCTGAATCGAATTCGAGTAAGCCAAAAACAATTTCTGTCGATGAATTACAAAAAGGAATTGAAATAAAGAAGCCATACGTTATCTCACTACCAGCTGATCCGAAAGGTGTATTCACTGTTTCGAAATCGAGCGGTTCTGGTATTACAGGTATGCATGTTGCACCAAATGAAGAGATAACAGCTTACTTTGACCAATATAGCGGGGAACTCATTTCAAAAACGGACTATCGTGATTATGGATTACTTGCACAATGGTTCACTTACGGCATCCCGCTTCATGAAGGACATTTATTTGGATGGCCAAATAAAATATTATGCTTACTAACGACATTATCTCTACTACTTCTTATTTATTACGGGGTAAAAATGTGGTTAGCAAGAAAGCCGAAAGGAAAATTAGCAGCACCTCCAAAACAAAGAGATAAGAACAGTATATTCGTTTTCTTTATCATGATGGTTATACTGGGCGCTGTCATGCCTTTATTTGGATTATCTGTATTAGTGATTTTTGCGATTGAACTTCTTATATATGTATTTTCAAAAATACAATCATAATGAAAAGAAAACCACTCTACATGAGTGGTTTTCTTCATCACTGCGCTGTTTTCTTTCGGTACATCTTCCCGTTCCAATAGAAGAATCGTGAAGTGAGGCCTCCGTACTTTACAATGCGCCGTGCCATTTTGTGCATATTCTTTTGTGCTGATACTTTTTGATCTGATAAATAAATACCAAGTAACCCTCGGCTTATAAGGCGATGAAACTTCGCATGAGGCAAATCACCAATACTCTTCTCCGCTTCTTCTACAAAATGTTTCATCCGATCTAATATTGCTTGCTCGTTTTCGTAATAACTACAGAAATTCAAATCTCCGCCTATACGGTCTTCTTCTTGATCAATGAAATAATCAAGTAAGATATGAAGCCCTTGTACGTAAGGGAAGTATCCTTGTCTAATTTTCGCAATATCTTCATCATGTAATTCATCATGAAAGGCATATGCGACAAGACAGAAGATTCCAAGTGTAGAACCGGCACATGCTGAAAATTCAAACCAACTCATCTCTGGTAAGTTTTCTTTATGCGCTTCAAACCACTTTTGTAATCGTGGTTCTCTTTCTTCTAATTTTACATGTTTATGAATTTGTAAATCACAATAATAACAAGCAAGTTCATGAAGAACAGGAGCAATTTTGTCATAGTGCTTCGTTTTCTTTAAAACATCTTGGCATGTTTCAACAAGTTCATCTAAATAACCACCATCATCTTGATCATCACGATAACGATAATAATTACCGCCGCCTTCTACTTCAGGTGATAATGCCATTAACATCGATTCATGCAGTGCGGCAAAATCATTTGGATCAAGTGATGTACTGCGATCACATAAATTATCTAAATAGTCGCTGATCGTTTGATACGCTACGATAAAACGAATACATTCTTCTCGGTGTTCATTTGCTAGCAGAGCTAAAATGCCACCGCCCTCGCAATGAAACGTTTTATGCTCAATACTTGCGATTGCCTGACTATGAAGCTCATCATTCGGAATATGGTAGGCACGCTCTTTCCACATCGCTAGCTCATGGTGTACAACCGGAAACACATCACGGTATACTTTCGCCATGAGCGTTATGGGATTACTCGGTACGTTCACTTCTTCCTTCATCTCCTCTATTAAATGTACAAATAATGATTTATTTGTTTGTTTTTACTATATTATTGACATGCATTTCAGTAAATGACTGAATATAACTCAAAATTTCATCACGCTCATACTCATTTAATAGCTCGTGATAACAATTCGGCCATTCTTTAAAAGCCTTATCACTTATTTTAACATTATCAAACCAAGTGCGGACACGTGTTTTATCTACAAGTTTATCCTCACAAGCTTGCATTAGCAAGAGCGGAACATCTGGAAAATCATCTATTTTTTTATGAGCAATTTCGATAGACTTGATCAATTCACTATACCAACGTACTGATACTTTGCGCAAGAACAAAGAATCATTCTCCATTGCATCTCTTACTTCATGGTTACGTGTTGACATTTCCACCGTAAGATTCGTTGCAAATTGCAATTTTGGAGCCACAACATTTAATATTTTTGAAGCAAATTGAAGCGGAGCAGAGGGTCCAGTCACTACCCCTAAACAAGGCGAACTCAAAATAACACCTTCTACATCTTCTCTCTTCGTTTCTTGCATCATACGAATGACAATAAGACCACCCATACTATGACCGAATAGAAAAATAGGTAACCTATACTTTCTTGCTTCTTTCACCCATAATTTAACTTCCTCTATGTATTCATCAAATGAATCAATATGTCCTCTATTCCTTGAAGTCGTTCCATGTGACGGAAGATCCCCCATCACGACGTGGTAGCCGATATGATTCCACATTTCCGCAACTGCTTCGTAACGTCCGTGATATTCCATTGCGCCGTGCACAATAACAATGACAGCTTTTGCTTCCTCCGCTTCATAATTCCACATACGGCTCTCCTCCATTTCACTCTTTCTCATAATTTGATACACTAAAACTAGTCTCTAGGAAAGGAAGACTTTACATGATATATCCTTACAAAGAAAAAAAACCGAAAATTGCGAGTAGTGCTTTTATCGCTGACTATGTTACGATTACAGGCGATGTTTCCGTTGGCGAGGAATCAAGTATTTGGTTTAATACAGTCATCCGTGGTGATGTGTCACCGACAATCATTGGAGACCGAGTAAATGTACAAGACCAATGTACACTTCACCAAAGCCCGCAGTATCCTCTTATTTTAGAAAACGACGTAACAATTGGGCATCAAGTCATTTTACATAGTTGCCATATTAAGAAAGATGCTTTAATTGGAATGGGATCTATTATATTAGATGGTGCTGAAATTGGCGAAGGAGCTTTTATCGGCGCTGGAAGCCTCGTTTCACAAGGAAAGAAAATTCCGCCGAACACGTTAGCTTTCGGTCGTCCCGCGAAAGTCATTCGTGAATTAACAGAAGAAGACCGTAAAGATATGGAGCGTATTCGCACGCAATACGTTGAAAAAGGTCAATATTATAAATCATTACAGAAGTAAATTTCCGCTGCCATAAGATTGGCAGCTTTTTTTATATAAAATCTAACTTTTTCTTTACAAAACATTATTACTCCCTCAACAAAATCTTATTAAAATAAAAGCTAATATCTCCATATATATGTAGATGAGGGAGGAGAATTTTCATGAAGGTCAGTGGATTATATAAAATAGAATGTTACATTTTCAGAGGAATTAACCGCTACTTTGATCAAAAAACATTAAATATCTTTTTCAGCAATATTACTCATATCGGTGGCGCGACTTTCTCCATCGCACTCACACTTTTCTTTTTAATTTTCGCAAAGGGAACTTTGCATCAAGCTGCAATTGCAACTGCTATTTCGTTAGCAATTAGCCATATTCCTGTGCAAATATTAAAAAGGTGGTATCCGCGAAAACGTCCTTATTTAACAATTCAGGATGCAAAATATCCAGTCCATCCATTAAAAGACCACTCTTTCCCGTCTGGTCATACAACAGCCGTTTTCTCTGTCTTCATTCCATTTATTTGCTATAATCCAAGCTTACTTGCTTTCCTATTACCGTTAGCATTATGCGTCGGTATTTCACGTATTTATTTAGGACTTCACTATCCGTCAGATGTATTCGTCGGTATGTGCCTTGGCACTTGCTCTGGCATCATCTCTTTTTATCAATTCATCCCACTTTTCACATAAAGGAGTGATATGATGAGAGTCGCCATTTTTACCGATACTTTTACGCCACAAGTTAACGGGGTTGCGAAAACGTTAGAGCGATTAACACAATATTTTCAGAAAGAACAGATCGCCTATTCTGTTTTCGCTCCTCAGCATACAGCTGAAGATAATTTTGTAGCGAATGTGAATAAGATGAGAAGTATCCCATTAACAATATTATATCCAGAATGTCGTTTTTCTTTTCCTACTCCGCGCATTAAACGAGAACTACTTTCCTTTAAACCTGACATTATTCACATTGCCACACCTTTCAACATGGGACTTTGTGGATTGTATTATGCAAAAAAGTTAAACATCCCAGTTGTCGGTTCTTATCATACTGATTTCGATGCCTATTTACGTTATTACAAAATCGAATTCCTCTCCAATATGCTGTGGAACTATTTAAAATGGTTTCATAGTCATATGCAAAAAAATTTTGTACCTTCCTTTGAAACATTACATCAATTAAAAAACAAAGGCTTTCAGACCCTCTCTATATGGGGACGTGGTGTAGATTGCACACTCTTTCATCCTGCTTACAATACAGACCTATTCCGAAAAAAATATAATATTACAGCGAAGTATGTCCTTTCCTATGTTGGACGAATTGCTCCTGAAAAAGATATTGATACGCTGCAACACCTTATCGTTAAAACAGCACATACTCGAAACGATATTCATTGGCTCATTGCAGGAGATGGTCCTCTAGCAACAAGTTTACGTGAAGCTGTTCCGAAAACAAATATCACTTTTACTGGCTATTTACAAAGTACAGATTTAGCTGAAGCATATGCTTGTTCTAACATAATGGTGTTTCCATCAGCTACTGAAACATTCGGAAATGTCGTACTTGAATCACTCGCATGCGGTACACCTGTCATTGGTGCAAATAGTGGCGGGGTTAAAAATATTATTACAGATGGAAAAACGGGAGTTCTTTGTCCGCCTAAAAATGAAGATGCATTTCTATCATCCATTTATTTTTTATTACAAAATGAAGAAAAACTTGAGCAGATGGGAATAGCAGCTTCATCTTTTGCGAAATCAAAGAGCTGGGATGAGATCTTTCACGGTTTGCTTAACCAATATGAAGAAGTCCTGCAGCATAACGCATCAGAGTTGCTTGCTTAAATAGAAAAACTCCCTTCAAAAAAACGAAGGGAGTTTATTACATGGTTATAAATTTTAGTTTAATAAATGATACATAAGGTTAAACATTGTTTTATTTCTATATTAATTATATCAAAAATAAACATAACTAAACAGACTTGTAATAAAAAACCATAAAAATAAATATATGGTTATACAGTATTTTAAACTGTATAATGATTTTAAGAATTCCCCTTAAAATCAACTTACTCACATACCTTTATACAGCAATTGTTCCCCAATTCTGTATATCCAAAAACCTTTCATTCATTTGAAAGGTCTTTTTGAGCCTGCACATATTCTTCTTTCGTATTTACATTTATAAACCAATCCGCATTCGCTTGTACATCTTCTCCAGAAACATACTTCACATTACATTGTGATAAAAGCTGGCCCATACTTCTTTTTTCTTCCTGAAGTAAAGCATAAATCTTTTCTTTCACGCGGTTGTGATACGCTGCAAGTAACGGTTGTTTTCTTCCATTAATAATAGGTACAACCGCATCATATTCATTACTCGTTTGCTCTAATAAAATGATAAACCATTCATGCGAAACGTTTGGTGCATCGCAAGGCATAATAGCGTACCAATCTGCTTCTATGTATTCCATACCTGATACAATGCCGGCAAGCGGTCCATTTCCTTTATAGTGCGGGATATCTTCTATAACAGGAACTTGTACGAATTGCTCTACTCGCTCTTTTATATCAGTATGGCTAATTACTACAATGTCTTGCAAAGTAGTTCCCATCACTTTCACAATATGCTCAACAAAAGTAGTTCCCTTCCAAATTGCTAACGCTTTCGGCTCACCAAATCTACTCGACATACCGCCCGCTAATACAATTCCAGCACACTTCCTCATTGGCGATGCAGCTCAAACGTAATATGGCCTAATTCCGGTAAAATTAATTTATTCATCGCAAGTCGAACCGCTCCGCTAGACCCTGGCATCGAGAAGACTACTTTGCGCCCAATTGTACCACCAATCGCTCTACTTAACATTGCGCTGCTTCCGATATCTTCTAAATAACTAATCATACGGAACAGCTCACCAAATCCAACAATTTCTTTATCTAATAACGCTGATACTGCTTCAATTGTAACATCGCGTTTCGTAATACCAGTACCGCCATTTGTTAATACAACATCTACATCTCCCTTATGATAACCAGCTAACACTGCTTGCTGAATACTTTCTTTATCATCTTTTACAATTTCATAAGAAGTTACTTTATGTCCCGCTTCTTTTAACAATTCATGTAATAGTTGTCCGCTCTTATCTGTTTCTTCCGTACGTGTATCGGAAATCGTAACAATCTTGCAACGCACTTCTTTTGGAGCTTGCTTTTTATGTTCAGTTACACTCATTTTTTATCTTTCCTTTCTTAAAGACTTTTCTTCATTTTATCATACATACCTTTACACAATTATGTATGAAGCCACTCATGCGGCATGATACAATATAAGTATACTAACCCACAAAAAGGAAAGTGTACTTTCTTATACTCCTAGACTACACATCTTTAGCTACTCTTTATATTTTCTACATAATAGAATTCAATTTTAAAACTTGTACTAAAAAATAAATTGGAGGTCTACATAGTATGGAACTTTATAAAAAATTAACAACAACATTTATCCTCTTATTCATCGCTTCAATCACTGTCGGCTTTTCCTTAAAAGGCGCAATTCCATACGCTACATTAGTAAGCATTATATTTGCGACACTATTTTTACTAAGTAGTGCCTTTTGCGCAAGTAAAGCACGTCAAATGAAAGGTTGATTACATATGTTCAGAAAGAAATCAATCTTTTGTAAATCATGTAAAACAGAAATACAAACGTATGAAAAAGCGTGGATTCATATGCCCTTTCCGGCGAATGGCATGACGAATATGAAAAAGTATATTGAATTAGAAGGACAAATTTATTGTAGTTCGTGTGTTGAGATAATGAATAAAAACCAGTAAATACAAAAGGGGTGTTTACATTGTTTGAGTCCAACCGTATCCAGTTACGAAAGTTTTCCGAAGATGATATTCTAACATATTATAAATGGCATAATGATATAGACGTTATGAGTTCAACTACACTTACTCTTGATAAATATTCCTTTCAAGACACAGAAAAACTTTGCCAGCAATTTATTCATTCTTCGAACTCTAAGAGCTATATCATTGAAGAAAAAGCTACGCATCTTCCAATTGGTATTACTTCTTTAATTCATATTGATTCGTATAATCGAAACGCTGAATGCATTATTGATATTGGTAAAAAGGATTACTGGGGACAAGGTTATGGGCAGGAAGCTTTAACCCTATTATTGGATTATGCATTTTTAGAATTAAATTTACATCGCCTTTCTTTACGAGTATTTTCTTTTAACGATAGAGCAGTTAAATTATATAAATCACTTGGTTTTCAACATGAAGGAACTTGTAAAGAAGCTATATTCCGCAACGGCACTTGGCATGACATTGAACTCTTCGCTTTATTCCAACGTAATTATAAATAAAAAAAGCTTTGCGCTCACCGCGCAAAGCTTTTTTTCATATATTATAGACCAGCTTGCTCTTTTAAAGCTGCAGCTTTGTCTGTACGTTCCCATGATAGATCTACATCAGTACGTCCGAAGTGGCCGTAAGCTGCTGTTTGTTTGTAAATTGGGCGACGTAAGTCTAACATTTTAATAATACCAGCTGGGCGAAGATCGAAGTTGTTACGAACTAGTTCTACTAGTACGTCTTCAGATACTTTACCAGTGCCGAATGTATCAACTGAAATTGATACTGGTTGTGCTACACCGATTGCGTATGCAAGTTGTACTTCTGCTTTTTCAGCAAGACCAGCTGCTACGATGTTTTTCGCAACATAACGAGCTGCATATGCTGCAGAACGGTCAACTTTCGTTGCATCTTTACCAGAGAATGCACCGCCACCGTGGCGAGCGTATCCACCGTAAGTATCAACGATGATTTTACGTCCTGTTAAACCAGCATCACCTTGTGGTCCACCAATTACGAAGCGGCCAGTTGGATTAATGAAGAATTTCGTTTCTTCATCCATTAATTCTGCTGGTACTACAGCTTTAATTACGTGCTCTTTTAAATCGCGATCGATTTCTTCCCATGTAACATCTGGGTGATGTTGTGTAGAAATTACGATAGTATCAACACGTACTGGTTTACCATTTTCATCATACTCAACTGTAACTTGCGTTTTTCCATCTGGACGTAAGTATGATAATGTATCATCTTTACGTACTTCAGTTAAACGGCGAGCTAATTTGTGAGCAAGCGAGATTGGAAGTGGCATTAATTCTTGTGTTTCATTACATGCAAAACCAAACATTAAACCTTGGTCTCCTGCACCAATCGCCTCAATCTCAGCGTCAGTCATTTGACCTTCGCGTGCTTCTAGCGCTTGGTCAACACCCATAGCGATGTCAGCAGACTGCTCATCGATAGATGTTAAAACAGCACAAGTTTCTGCATCGAATCCGTATTTTGCGCGTGTGTAACCAATGCCTTGAATTGTTTCACGAACGATTTTCGGAATATCTACGTAAGTAGAAGTCGTAATTTCCCCCGCTACCAATACTAAACCAGTTGTTACAGTTGTTTCACAAGCTACACGTGCATTTGCGTCTTTTGATAAGATCGCATCTAAAATTGAATCAGAAATTTGGTCACAAATTTTATCTGGATGTCCTTCAGTTACAGACTCAGATGTGAACAGATGACGTTTTTTTGTCATGTGGTAAACCTCCCTACAGTAATTGTATATATTGTACGGAACTCATCCTTAATTTGCCACAAACTGCGACATACATTTATTCTCCCACACAAGCATACAGAAAAACCTTTCCTACTTTACATAGAGGAAAGGTTTAATTTGCTACTTGCATACTGCTTTTTGCCCTTCGCTCTTATCGTTCGAGACCTGTAGCCTCGCACAGGTTTTAGCACCTATTCACCTGCATTTATCAATACAAGTGAGGTTGCTGGGCTTCATCGGGCCTGTCCCTCCGCCAGCTCGGGATAAGAGAGTATCCGTCCCAACCTATACTAAAGAAATGATATTCATTTGTCAATTAATATTCACATTTTCCTGAAAGTTTTTCTCAATACGCCTGAAATGAAATATTAATAAGGAAATAATGCATTCACACAAACAAAAAGAAATAAATAGTATACATTATTTATATAATTGTGTTATACTCTTGTTGGGGATTACGAGAAATATTTCATTAAATGAAAAGGATGGTATATAAATATGAGTACTGTGAATGTCCAAATTGGTTTACACGAATTATTGAACGGAAGCAATGCACAGATTCAACTAAGTGTTCCGCAATTAGTGGAAAAAGTATTAATGCGAAATGAAGGGAAATTAACTTCTACTGGTGCCGTTTCTGCTTCAACAGGAAAATATACAGGACGTTCTCCTAAAGATAAATTTATTGTGAAAGAAGCATCGGTTGCTGACAAAATTGCTTGGGGAGCTGTGAACCAACCGATTTCTGAAGAACATTTTAATAAATTATATACTAAAGTTTTAGAATACTTAAAAGAAAAAGAAGAGTTATTCGTCTTCAAAGGATTTGCAGGCGCTGACCGCAATTACCGCCTACCAATTCAAGTTATTAACGAATATGCATGGCACAATTTATTTGTACATCAATTATTCATTCGTCCAACTGAAGAAGAATTAACGACTCATGAATCAGAGTTCACAATTGTTTCTGCACCGAATTTCAAAGCTGATCCAGCTGTTGACGGTACAAACTCTGAAGCATTCATTATGGTTTCATTCGAAAAACGCATCGTATTAATTGGTGGTACAGAATACGCTGGAGAAATGAAAAAATCAATCTTCTCTATTATGAACTTCTTATTACCTGAACAAGATATTCTTTCTATGCACTGTTCTGCAAACGTAGGTGAAGAAGGCGATGTAGCATTATTCTTCGGTTTATCTGGAACAGGTAAAACAACATTATCTGCTGATCCAAACCGTAAATTAATTGGTGATGATGAGCACGGTTGGTCTGATAACGGTGTATTCAATATTGAAGGCGGTTGCTACGCGAAATGTGTAAACCTTTCTCACGAGAAAGAACCACAAATTTTCGATGCAATCACATTTGGATCTGTTTTAGAAAACGTTATCATTAATGACCAAACGCGTATCGCAGACTATAACGATACTACTTTAACAGAAAATACTCGTGCTGCATACCCTATGCATGCGATCGACAATATCGTACTGCCAAGTGTTGCTGGACACCCAAATACAATCATTTTCTTAACTGCTGATGCATCTGGCGTATTGCCTCCAATCAGTAAGTTATCAAAAGAACAAGCTATGTATCATTTCTTAAGTGGTTACACTAGTAAACTAGCAGGAACAGAGCGCGGTGTTACATCTCCGCAAGCAACATTCTCAACTTGCTTCGGTTCACCATTCTTACCACTTGATGCATCTCGCTATGCTGAAATGCTTGGTGAAAAAATTGAGAAACACGATGCGAAAGTATTCTTAGTAAACACTGGCTGGACTGGTGGCGAATACGGCGTTGGTAAACGTATGAACTTAGGTTACACTCGTGCAATGATTCAAGCTGCATTAAACGGTGAACTTGCGAAAACTGAAACAGCTAAACATGACATCTTTGGTCTTGAAGTTCCACTTCACGTACCAGGTGTACCTGACGAAGTGTTAATGCCTGAACAAACTTGGGCTGATAAAGCTGCTTACAAAGCAAAAGCAATCGAACTTGCAAATGAATTCAAAGCTAACTTCAAAAAGTTCGACAGCGTATCTGAAGACATTATTAACTTAGGCGGTCCAATCGCTTAAATTAAAACTTTCTGTTGAAATAACCCTTTACTCATATGAATAAGTGTCGTGTAACCGTAAAGTTTCGCGTACTCACCGACAAAACCCAATGCGGCTTAACGGTTTATACACACTTACATAAAAAAGAAGCTTACGTGAAAACGTAAGCTTCTTTCTATATCTTATATAAAGTGAAGCGCTAATCTCTTCATCTGTGACTTAGATTATAAAATTACAGCTGCAAATTTATACATTATATCCCTACTCGCTACATCTCTCTGGTTTCACACCACATGGGAGCAAAAAAGGTCCTGACCGCTTCTATCCGTGGCTGGATCATCTATTCCATCTAAAAAGAAGTCTTTTATCTTTTTTAGCTCTTTGTTAGTTCTTTCTCATCTTTCATGCTATAGTATCCTAAATTAACAACGATTAAGAAATAACCACCCATAATCCCTACTGCAAATGCCCACATAACCATGTGGTGCTCAATTTCGTACATAATAATAGCACCCAAAATGGCAGCTGCAAAACGGTTAAACATACCGAGTGTCGGTGCTTTCGTCTTCTTTACAATACTATCTCCAAGCTTCTCAATTCTTCTCCCTAAAAGCCAAACGCAATACATACTTACAATAAGCCCAATTCCAGCGCCTAAAAAATGTGCCGAAAAAGGTGTTAACATCCAACCTAGTAACAAAATACCTAGTATATAATACGATTGGATTTTAAATGATCTTAGTGACATACTAATCATGCTGTACCTCTCTTCATTCGTTCTTATCTATCCAACAAAAAATTTCTTTCAAATTCATATTCCTTACATCCATTTCATTCAAATTAAAAACAACATAAACAGTATGTTTATGTTGTTTAAATATTTTTAGGAAATAATATTATACAAGATTTCAAACATCATATTCTCATATTTTGTGACGGTTTTTCAAACTTTTTTCGTCCATTTATGAAAAAAATGATATCAATCTATGAACATACGGATATGATGTAATAAGCACACAAATAAAGGGGGCGTCTAATGATTTATTTTTTAATGGCTCTCATTCACCTCATTATCCCTGCACTTATTGGACTTTCATTGTATTGGTACACGAAAAACCATAGCATTTTTTACGCTGTCCTCGGTGTTCTTCTTCCAGGTATTATTCTTATTACACTCTTCCGTATTCCATTTTTAAACTTAATTCCACTTATTACTGCTATCTTATTTCTCATCTTCTTACCAAAAATAAAAAAATAGGAAAGCAGATCATAGGTGATCTGTTTTCCTATTTTGATATAGGTTCCCCTGCAATAGAATGAACTTTTACTTTCTCCGATTTCACAAACCATAGACCGACAAAAATGATAATTCCACCGATGATTTGTTGAAACGATACATATTCATTTGCCCAGACAGCTGCAAATAGAACAGCTACAAGCGGCGTTATATACATATATACCATCGTATGTGACGCCCCAATTTTTTGAACACCAACATACCACATTACTAGACCAAATACTGTTACAAAGAAAATAGAATATAGTAAAGCAAATAGTGTCATTCCGTGAGTAATGTGAAATGGCATGACAAACACATGTGGACCACTTAACAATAATAGCGGAATCGCACCCACTAATGCAGACCATGCTGTAACACGTAATGCTGAATATTTTTTAATTAATGGTCCTGCTAAAACAGGATAAAGCCCCCAGCATATTGATGTAATAAGTCCAATTCCATTGCCATAAAAAGAACTAGTAAGAGAATGTCCTGCTACTAAAACTAATGCTGCACCAACAAAGGCAGTCATAGAACCGATTAACTTTCGAGAAGAAAAATTTTCTTGTTTCAAGAAAATCGCAAATGCAGTTGTAAAAATAGGTGAAATAGAAATGAGTAAAGAGGCATTTGTAGCAGATGTATATTTGACAGTTTCCATAAATAACGTTTGATACAGTACAATACCTACAATGCTAACGATAATTAATCTAGGTATATCCTTTCGCTCCATATAAACCGACTTTTCAATAAAAAAGGTAAGGAGTAACAGAAGCGGTGCCGCCGCCATCATGCGAAGTGCAGTAAACTCAATTGCTGTAAATTCTAAAAGTCCATACTTCGCAATTGTATAGTTAATCCCCCAAATAATAACAACACTTAAAATTAACAACTCAATTCCCCATCTTCTCATGCGTATCCCCTCCGCAAAGAAGATTATACAGAAAATTCAATCACATGTACATTTCATTATGTGAAAAAATCTTTTTACTATTGAAACGTTTTGGTAAATGAAATTATATCAGCGATTTTCTGAATATATCGGCGCAACTCCATTTATATCAGCGATTTTTTCAATATATCGACTTATCAACAAAAATCGACAATAATAGCGACTTATAAAATAAAAAAGGTGATTCCAAAATACATTTTGGAATCACCTTTCCTTTACTATATTCGAACGTGTAACTTCATATTTGGATTATAAAACTGGCTTGGGCTCTTTAACTGAAAAGTTCCTCCACCTTCATGCCAATCAACAGTTAACTTATCATCCATAAATACAAGCTTTGTACGATCAGCGATAAAGTTCATTGTGCTTGATTCAATATCCACATCGCGCTCATCTTTCTCTGCTACAGCTACTAAATCGATAATTCCGCTCATAACACAACCGCAACCTTCATTATCGTAAAATAACTTTATATATTTCGCTTCACTTGGAATCGTATCCATAATCTTTTTATATGCTGCTTCTGTTACAGTAACGTACATACGTTAATCTTCATCCTCTCTTCTCTTATCATTCATATATTGTATCACCATTTTTCTTAAAAGTTATATACAGAAAATTAAGACTAATATACAATGTATGTGATAAAGTTTCAGCAATCTAGCTTTTATGAATAGTTCATGCAGGAGAAAGGAGGTTTACTATCCGTGTTCAAACTACAACGATATCCTATGTTATTAGGTCTATTGGGTAGTTTCTTCATTTCTAGCGGAATACTGTTACAGCATGTACTTCCCTATTCTCCTTCTATCGGCTGGATTCTAGGTTTTATTTGTTACCTATCCGCTTCTTATTTTACTACGAAGAATACAAACAACTCATAAAGCAAAAATCATCTTAAGGAGGATTATCAAACATGCCAGCCTTAAAAAAAATAGAGCAATCACTCAATCACTTATTCCAAATTGAAAAATACGGAAAAGATAGTGCCTTTAGTCGATTTATCCCAGCCGTATATGATCCTATCAAATTTCCTTGGCAACAATTTTTCGAAGCAAATTTTGTAGATTTATTTAACGGCCTTATGATGCACGGATCTGAAAATGTAAACAAAGTATTTTTAGCTGTATTCCCTACAGATGACGTTCTTGAAACATTCATTTCACAATCCACACCTGGTGATTTACTCTTTATGCACCATCCCCTTGTAATGGAGTGTGGTGATCCGCTTGGAAGATCAGGTCGCGGTTTCATACCAATTCCTGAAAAATATTTGCAAGGAATAAAAGAAAAACAACTTTCTATATATACATGTCATGTACCAATGGATTTTCATCAAACGCATGGAACGAGTATTTCAATTGCAAAAGCATTAAACGCTACTGTAGTGGACGACTTTGCATATGGAGGTCCAGAACAAGAACCAATTGGTCTTATTTGTGAAATAGATGAAACATCAACAGAAGCACTCCAAAAACATCTAAAACAACTCTTCCAGATTCCTTACACAGACTTCGAAGGTAAACGACATGATTCCATTAAAAAAATCGCAATTATCGCTGGGTGTGGCGATGTTGTATCTTTAATGAAGGAAGCAGAAGAAAAAGGTGCTGAAGCATATATTACAGGAGAAATCCATTGCCATATCGACAATGATTACGGCCGACATAAATACTCGCTCATTATGGATTATGTAAAAGAAACGAATATGTCTCTAATTGGTGTGTCACACTCTGCCTCTGAATATTTAGTGAAAGAGACATTGATGTATGATTGGTTTAAAGAAAATTTTGATGTGGATGTTATTTTGCTTCCGCAGGAGAAATGGTGGCTATAAATTTTTAAAGAGATAGCTAATTTAGCTATCTCTTTTTACTAAACTTAAAATTTCATGAGGCGTTTGAAAAATATAATCAGCCACCTCGAATCCTTTCCTTGTTTTCGCTCCCCACAGGGCTAAACCAAATTTTGCTCCCGCTTGTTTTGCGCATTGTAAGTCATATACTGAATCACCTATGTATATCGCTTCTTGTGCATCTATATTCAATCTTTTTAGACATGTCACAAGTGGCTCTGGATGTGGTTTATGTTTTATTGTATCTTCTACACAAATAGAGTGTTCAAAATATGAATGTAATCCAAATGGCTTGAAATCATTGATAAACTCTTGGCGTGTTTTTGAAGTAACAATACCTGTTCGAATCTTATATGAAGATACTATTTCAATCACTTCCGCAATTCCTTTAAATACTGTAATTTCATTCTTAAAATCTGCCATATTACGTATCCATTTCTCATGAACTGCTTTCATATTTTCCACACCAATTTCTTGTAACGCAGCCATACCAGGAATACCTAATGCAAAATGTAGCTTTTCTAATGAATAATTCATCCCTTCATCTCGCAACGTTCTCTGTAATGAATATAAAACTGCTTTTTCCGTATCTAACATTGTTCCGTCAATATCAAATATAATTCCCTTCATTTTTGCGTCCCCCTTTACTTCACTCCAGTGATTAGCTCAATTCCATATTCTTTCACTACTCTTTCTAAATTGCCGGGAATAACATCATTCGTAATAATTGTATCTATTGATTCTAATGACAGTGCCTTAAAGTTTTGACGTTGATTCATTTTTGTCTCATCGGCAAGTAAAAACACTCCATTCGTTTGTTTAACAATTTGACGCTTAAAATGAATATCTTCCTCATACGCATAATAAACACCATCTTCTGTAAGGCCGGGTGATCCAATAAAAACTTTATCAAAATGATAATCTTTTAGTTTCTCCATTGCAGAAAAACCCGCCATATAACGTGAGTGTTTATTTAATTCTCCACCCAAAATATGAATATTTACATTCTCCATATCCATTAAATGATTTACTGTATCAATTGAATTTGTAACAACCGTTATATTACTTGCTGTCAAAAATGAAGCCATACAGTTAACAGTTGTTGAAACATCAAGATAAATAATTTCATTATCTCCTACAAAAGAAGCAGCTTGCTTTCCAATAGATATCTTATATTCAATTTCTTTTTCCTCACGATTTACATAATCCGATATTTTACGGTGGAAAGATGATAAAGCTACACCACCATGAGTTCGTATTATTGTTGTTTCATTTGTTAACTTTACAATATCTCTTCTTGCTGTATCTCTGGAAACTTGAAATAGCTCACACATCATCTTCAAACTCATCGTCCTATGTTCATTCAAATAATCCATTATTTTTATTAAACGTTCCTCTTGATTCATACTCTCACCCATTTTCATTTACTTTTAAGTGATTTTAAGTTATTTTAAGTATATCACAACAAAATCACTTAAATAAACCTTAAAATAACTTAAAACGGAAGTGAGAAAATGCTACGTACAATTATTTTTGATTTTGATGGCACACTAGCTGATACTTTACCTTTATGTTATTACTCGTTTCAAAACGTTTTTTGGCAATTTGATAATAAAGAAATTACTGAAGCAGAGATTCTTTCTATGTTTGGTCCAAGTGAAGTTGGTATTATTCATGAGAACTTACTTTCTGAAGAAAAAGAAGTAGCAGTTGAAAGATACTATGAATGTTATGAAGAAAAGCATCATGATTACGTAAAGCGAAATCATGAAATAGTAGACCTTTTAATACATTTAAAAAAACAAGGGTTTCAGTTAGCTATCGTAACTGGAAAAGCAAAAAGAAGCCTGGATATTACTCTAAAAGCATTAGGATTAGTTTCTTTCTTCGACTGTATAGTAGCTGGAGATGATGTAATGAAGCCAAAACCTGACCCTGAAGGTATTCTTCTTGTATTAAATACATTAAATGTAAATGCAAACGAAGCAATTTTTATTGGGGATAGTGATGCTGACATACTTGCTGGAAAACAGGCAGATGTACGAACGATTGGCGTACAATGGTTACCAAACTATCAATCTGCTACATTTACTGTGCAACCAGATGATTTTATTAAGAAAACAGATGATTTTCTCATCTCATTAAATACTAGATTTTCAAAATATAGAAAGGAGAACGTATATGTACCACTTAATTGCTTTAGTTGCGACGGCAGACGCAACAGCAGTTCTAACGGAAACACCAGAACTATGGTATTTTCCATTAAACCAACGGATAGCGGAGTAGGACAAATTCAAGTATTTAATCCTACTCCAGCAGTAGGTTCCGCTACTGTAACTTGGACTAGTATTACAACTGGAAACCCAGTTGCAAGAGGAGATGCTATATCCCTTTATATTACCCCTGGAATTACTGCAAGTGCTATATATTCTATTTTTCTAATCACTGACATATAGCAATTCATTTCATAAAAAAAAGACCCGAGATTCGGGTCAACAAATAGAAATATAAATGAACTACAACAAATAACAGACAAAGCCATTATATATTTTTCATAGTAAAACATCCATTATTTTCTTTTTACACTATCAATATATTATTTTTCGTTATCGTCCTCTTTTTTAGAACGTCTACCTAAGAAGAACACAAAAACATTACTTCCAAATAAGTGATGTTTTCTCTATTTAATGCAGTGGTAACATAACCTCAACCGTTGTTCCAACCCCAACTTCACTTTCAAAACTCATTTTACCATTGTGGTCTTTAATAATTTTTTCTGTAACTACTAAACCTAGACCAGTTCCTGTTTCTTTCGTTGTATAAAAGGCTTCATTTAACTTTGGAATTTTATCTTTTGGAATACCACATCCCTCATCTTTCACTTGAACGATGATTCCATCTTTTACAGTAACTTTAATCGTAATTGTTCCCCCAACTGACATTGCTTCAATTGCATTTTTGATTAAATTAAAAAAGACCTGTTTTAATCGTTTTTCATCACATGTAATGGACGGTAAGTCTTTACTGTAAATACCTTGTATGTGGACTCCTTGTTTTAAAGCAGGCTTTTCCATAACTCGAATAACATAAGAGATAATTTCTTGTATGTTATGAGTTTCTGATTCTAGTGATTTAGATTTCTCAAATCCACTAAGTTCTGTAGCAATTATATGAATCCGATCTACTTCTTGTTTCATAATATCACTATAAATTTTATCCTCTGGATGCTTGTCGGCTTGTTTATTCACAAGTTTTTTTAAGTTTGCTAAAGGTCTTCTAATCTTATAACCAATAACCGTTGCCATTTTTCCAACAGCTGCTAGTTTTTCTGTCTGTTTTATTTCTTTGTCCATCATCTCAAGCGTACGAACGTAAGACTGAACCCTCAAAAATATAATCCAACATATAATAGTAAATACACTATATAATGCCATTGGGATTAAAACGAGAGAAGATTGAATAATGATTCCTGTAAGAGCGTACTTCCCGACAAGTATCGCTGGAACTAACCAGAAATATCTTTTGTTCACAAAGATTGGTGCGAACAAAATAAAAAATACTTCTACTATATTTCCACCGTCAAATTCCGCATCGCTACCATAATAAATCATAATGTTATGGATACAATCTAATACATTATAGCCAATTAGAATAATATACTTTACCACAAAAACATTCTTCCATTTCATAAAGTATATTCCAATGCAAAACAATACTACCGTCAAAAGGTAAAGCCATAAACCTAAACCATCTTCAAACTTTCCTACGCCTTCTTGCTCTCCCGCGATTAAAGGTACGATAAATTCATAGGCAAGATCATACACAAAAAATATAATAAAAAATAAACTTAAAAATACTTTCAATGCCTTTATTTCTTCATTTTTAAATATATAGCCTTTATTCATATGGTAACTCCTAGCTTTTCTTCCACTTGGATTTCAGTATTTCCACACTTCCTTGGGAGAATGATGTCTATTCTCGTTCCAGTATCTCTTTCACTTGAAATATGCAGCTCACCAAGGTGCTCGGCGACAATTCGATTCGCTACCGTAAGTCCCAGACCAATTTTATCTTGTTTCGTTGTATAAAAGGCTTCTGTAACACGGGTTAAGTTTTCTTGCTTAATACCATGACCATTATCGATTACGCTGATTATTACATATTCTTTCCCTTTATTCTCTAATTGTAAATGTAATATGCCACCTTGTTCCATTGCCTCTAAAGCATTTTTTATCGTATATAAAAAGACTCCTCTTATTTTTCGTTCATCACATTCAACTTCTATTGTTTTTTCTTCCACATTAGAAATAAACTGCACGTTTAATTCATTCATTTTTCCGCGAAGACTTGTTATTACTTGTAATACAATTTTTCCTACATCATGTTTCTTATAAATAGAAGGTTTGCATGTAGCAACTTCCATCAACTCACTTATCATATTATTCATATTTTCTATTTCAAAAATCATACGTTTATAAATAGGATCCTCTTCATGCTTCTCTCGTTGTAATTGCGTAAATCCTTTTAATGAAGCCAGTGGATTTTTAATTTCATGTCCAACAGTCGCTGCCATTTTTCCGATTACTGCTAATTTTTGTGATTCACTAGCAATCGCAATACTTTCCTTTACGGCTGAAAGATATTGTAAAAATCGATTTAAAATGATATATGCAGCTATTAACATAAGTGTACACATAATAAGGAACATAAATGCTTTTATTTCCTCTAATACAAATAAATAAATTAAATATTTTCCTACAATAGAGGAAAGCAAAAACACATAAAATTTTTTATTTAAAAATATGGGTACAAAGAAAATGAGAATAATTTCTATTATATTTGTCGCATCAAACGCCGCCTTATTATAAAAAATATACGAAATTATATTAGCGATTTCTATCCCTATGTATGCAAATATCCATGCATATTTAACAAGGTTTGCCTTTTCTTTTTTCAGTAAATATATATTCACGCACAGTATTGCTACTCCGCAAATAACTTGCCATACTATGTTGTATCCCTTATCCATTATTGATTTATCTTCTAATACGATTGGATAAAAAATTTGATATGCAATAACAATGACATATAACACCCATAAAAGGATTTTTGCATTCCTTTCTTCTTCTTTATATGATAGAAAACTTTCTTTCACTTCAACACCCCTTCAAAATAACATCTCAAAGAATACCATTTATTATAATAAATGATTTTCATAGACAAACAAAGATAAATCGAACATTTGAGGAAAATCGTACCAAAAACGCAATATATTTAGACTATATACAGAGCATAAAATCTATGATCATTAATACATATATTATGGAGAATGTTTTATATAGACGGCCTAAAAAGTAAAACAAAGCTTTTAGAATGGAGCCTATTGATAGAACAGGGGGAGTTTTATGTTTGTTACTGTCGAGAAAGATGTGCATATTTTTGTGCAAGACGTTAATCCTGGTCCAGGTAGTAAGACTGTTTTCTTCGTTCACGGATGGCCTTTAAATCATCAAATGTATCAATATCAACTCAATGTTTTACCAGAGCATGGCTTTCGCTGTATTGCCATGGATATACGAGGGAATGGGCAATCTGATAAGCCATGGACTGGTTACACGTATGATCGATTAGCCGATGATATCGCAATTGTTCTGGAAGCACTTCAAGTAGAGAACGCTACATTAGTCGGTTTCTCAGTTGGTGGTGCTCTTTCTATTCGCTATATGTCTCGCTATAATGGCCGCCGCATTTCTAAGCTCGCATTAATTGACGCTGTCTCCCCCTCTTTCGTTAAAAATCAAGAGTCCCCTTACGGTGTACCGAAAGAACAAGCAGATGCTCTCATTAATCAAATGTATGCTAATTTACCAAAATTTTTAAATGATGTATCTTTATCCTTTTTCAATAGAAACTTAGGAGCTGCAACCCTTGAATGGTTTTCTTATCTCGGTATGCAGTCCGCTTCTTATGCCCTTATCAAAATTTTACAAGCAGCTGCAAATGAAGATGTAACGAAAGATTTAAATAAAATTAACGTCCCAACAAAAATCTTCCACGGCGTTCACGACCAACTAATTCCTTACAAAAGTGCTGAACTTACACAACAACGAATTAAAAATTCTCAGTTACATGCTCTTACAAATAGTGGTCATGGTTCACCAATCGATCAAGCGGATGAATTAAATAAAGAACTGATAAAATTTTTACAAACATAACAACTGCAATATAAGAATGAAAGTTAACATAATCGTTTTTATAAAACATAAAATTCACACATTTCTCACAAATACACGAATAAAACGATTACATTTTCATATATACTAAATGTACAAGTAATACTCCCTAAACCCAGCTTGTCTGGTTACCCCGTTAAATACTATGAAAAAAGAACTTGTATCGTTATACAAGTTCTTTTTGTTTCTTTTATTTAAAGAGGATATCTTTACTATATTGATTTCCAACGAGTAAATCATATTGAAGCATTTTATATTGCTCTAACATTTCTTTTTGTTTCTTTGTTAAATCATTGATTACTTCTCCATTTTTATCAACTTTTAATTCATCTCTAAGCACTGGTATTTCCTTGTAAAGTTCCGATAAAAATTGATAAAATAAGGATTTATTTAATCCTGCATAATCAAAAATAAGATTAGAAAAATGAATTGGGCTTACTAAACCTAAATTATCATTTGGCATATCAAAGTTTGCATACATTAATAACGGAGTTTGCGCCATCGCTAAACGTTCGCTCGGTGTTTTTTCATTCGTTATATACCCATTTTCTTTATAAAAAGATTTATTTGTTCCTAATGATGGAAGATGATCTCCAAAGAATACTAATAATGTAGGTCTATCTAAATTATCTAGTTGCTCTATTAAATATTGAAGGGCCTCATCTGAACGTCTTAATCCTTCTGTATACGTCTCTAATTCTCCTTTTGATTCTTCATTTTCTAGACCGCTAATTTCTATTAGGTTTTCACCAAATCGGCCTTCTGTAAATGGAAAATGATTTTGCATCGTAACTGCATGAATAAATGTTGGCTGTTTTTGTTCCTCTAACTCAGCAATTATCTCTTTACTCATCGCTAAATCACTAATATAATCTCCATCAATATCCACATTTTCCATCGTGTCCTCTGCATTAAACTTATCAAATCCTAACACCTTATATACATCGTCACGTTTAAAGAATGTGCGACCAAATGAATGAATTGCACTTGTATAATAACCTTCTTTTTTCAACGCCGTAGGGATTGATGGAACTTCTTTCTTATTTGTAATAACCTGCTGATATGGTATAGAACCTGGCTTTAACAAACTCATTGAATAACTTGTTAATGCCTCAAATTCAACGTTCGCTGTATTTCCCCCAAATGTAGGAGAAATAGTTTGTCCCCCAGGAAAGTTTTCTATATAATGATGCAAATTTGGTACAGGATCTTCACTAAAAGAAAGGTTGGTTACTTTCGTCGGATCCCAAAACGATTCACTCATTACAAAAATAATATTCGGTTTCTTTTTTTTCTTTTGATTCCCTATATTTCCACTATATTGTTTTTTTATATCGTTTGCTATTTGAAGCATATTTTCTTTAGAATAATTTTTTGGTTTTTCCATAACTGTTGTATCTAAATTGCTAATAAACCCAAGTACAAAACCATTTGAAGCGTAGTTCTCATTTTGATTCCACAAAACAAAATCTACACCTGATTTTTGAAATACTTTATTCATAAATGTATTCGCAAAATTACCGTACGCATATAGAACAAAAATAGATCCTACTACTAATAAGGCTCTTATTCCTAGATGAATCTTTACATTTTGAATATACCTTCTCATATATATCCCTGCTACAATACAAGCTACGATACTTACGATAATGACAAAAATATAACTCCAACTAAAATAGTCCATCACCATCGGTATAACAGATTGCATATGCGTAATTTGTGTGAAATCAGAAGGATATAACGGATCACCTCTGAAAATAAGCTTCAAATAATTCACAATACATAAAATGACTAACGTACAGCTCGTTAAAACCATACTTAGAAAAACCTTACCTATTAAATTATATACAAGAATATATATTGCATAAATTACTACAAAACTTAATATAAACTGCATATTATAAAAGTAAATCCAATTCATTGCCTCTATGAAACTCATATTAACTTGCATGACAATATAAAATAACGCTACTGTATGAGCTAATAAAAGTAATATAAAATGCACTCGCAGGGATGCTCTAAGTATAGGCATCTCTTTTTTATTGAAATGCGTAATATAAAACGTTATGCCCCATATGAAAATCATCATAACACTTAAAACAAGCTTTTGATTTAAATGATCTTTCATCATGTCTAAATTAAAAACCTTTAAAATCATAAACAGCATAGTTATTACTAATAAAGTCACCATACTACTTATAATGCTAGAAATTAATATATTTCTTTTTGGAAGATGAAAAAGTGTAGAACCATACTTCAATTCATTCCCTCGTTTCTATGTCTTAATTTCCCCCGCATCGAAAGAACTATTTCTATTAAAATAACATATATTACATATTTCGTCTGCATACTTGCTTCTACCATAAATGTATTGTCTTAATATTCCCTTAATCAACAGTTAAATTGTGGTATACAAATTACTCATTCTTGAAAAACTTAATTTCAGCATTCCACTTTATGATATAATAACTATGTTTTGGAAATCCTTAATACTATTAAAGATTTCACATAAAAATACGAAAGAATTAATAAAAAAGGAGTTGCTCATTTTTGCTTACTAAGTTTAAGAGTTTGCCTAAAGCGGTATATGCAATTTTGGCGCTTTCTTTCCTGTTGCACGTTTTTTGTTTAATAAAACAGCCAGGATTAGATGGAGAGTTAGTCAAAGTAACATATGGTGCAAATGATGCCTTTAACTATTCGTTAACAGCTGAACAACTATTAAAACATGGTGTATTTGGTTATGTGTATTTAGAACCTAGTGAAGTTCCAGGGAAAAATGCATATATTACACCAGGTCAGCCATTACTATTAGCTGGCGCTATGATTATTTCTGATATTACATCAATTCCTTACTATTACGTAGCAACTGTTATTAACATGATCATGAACCTTTGCACAGTGCTATTAGTATTCTTAATAGGAAAAGAATTGTTCGAAAAAAACATTTATGGAATTGTTGCAAGTATTTTATATGCTATTTATCCAAGTAACTATACATACTTCCGTACATTGCTAACAGAAGTTCCATCCATATTCTTATTGGCGTTATGTGTATATGTATTTGTTCTCGCATGGAAATACAATAAAGTGAAATTCCATATATGGTTTGGAGTTGTCGTTTCAATTTTACTTATGTTCCGTCCAAATCCAGCTCCAATGATGCTTATTCCTGTTCTTGTTGTGTTATTTACATATGGATTTAAAGAATCCATTCGAATCGGATTGTTATGGTTTATCGGACCTTTCTTTATTATTGGCGCATGGGTTGTTCGTAACTACTTAGCACTCAACCAATTTATTTTATTCTCAACCCAAGGTGCAGATCCACTAATTGCCGGTGCAGATCCATTTAATAAAATTGGATATGAAAATATAGTAAATGAAATGAGAGCTAAAGGCTTAGATGACAAAGGTGCATACGCAAAAGAATTAATTAAGAACGGATTTAAGACGGACTTCACTTATTGGTTCTCTTGGTTCACTGTCGGTAAAACAATTGAATTATTCAAAACAGCTCCTGCTGTAGACCAATATCGTATTCACAACTTTATGCAACTATGTCATAGAGTGTTTATCATCGGTACATTCTTGAGCAGCTTCTGCTTCATGCTAAATTCATTTAAACATAAACGCGTTATGATGCTAGTAGCAAGTTCAATTATTTACATTATCTTCTCAAACTTATTCTTAGCAATTAATCGCTATGGATTTTTCATTAATCCTCTTATGTGCTTAATTCTTGCATACGGATTAATTCACATTGTGCAGAAGCTTCCATTCTTCCGCACTAATCAAGCATAATAAGAAAGAGGTCGTCCACCGTTGGACGACCTCTTTCTTATTCCCCCACACTTTACACACGGCCAATTTGTCCATTCTGTAATCACACTTTAATTCCGTATGTATGTGTGTCTGTATTTGTCAAAATATCTTTCACAACACCACTCACTGTTTTACGTATAAATGCAAGTTTTTTACAACTATTACTATAACGAAAAGAGAAAATGATTAGTATGTGTATTATATAAAAGGAAGCAGCCATATTTTCCATACGATACATACGAGCACTATAACTACAAAATCAAAAAAATCTAATCTCGGTCCTTTTTTCATATTCATATGTAGCCACATATGAAACCATTTTATTTTTGTATATTTATGGATGTTTTTCTTTGCAAATCGGTAAATAAGCATTTGCATAATAAAAAATCCGGCCACAAAAATAAATAATAAGATGAGAAATCCAATCACAAAATTCCTCCTATTTTTGTAGCGTTTTTTCTACTATCCGATTTTTCAAAACCCACTCTTCAAACTGGGCACTTCCAAATTCCCAACTAAGATCGCGAGCATGTACAGAAAAAACGTAATAACCGGCATATTCGTCCATAAACCTACCTAACTCTACATCGTCTTTCTGAATACCGTATACTCCAAAATTAAAATACACATCCCATACGTCTTCATTCTTCCTCTTATAAGCGATCGATTCCATATCACATTCTGTCCCGAAATAATCAAGATGTAAATGTACGCTATCATCGTATTCGTACTCCATTTTATCACCCCTTATATTTGTACTTCTTTACCACCCAAAAAATTCCTGCTATCTACACTCACATATGGGCACTTACCTACATATCATGCTTGTAGAGTGACTTCTAGGAGGTGTTATATAGTGAAAAAATTAATCGCGATTTTTTGCATCATGTTACTAGCTGTTTTTACTTTTGCTGCTTGTAGTAGTAAAAAAGAAAGTACGAAAGAACAAACTCAAAACATTCGCGTTGGCGAAGTTACCCATTCTCTCTTCTATGCCCCATTATATGTCGGGATTGAAAAAGGATTTTTTAAAGATGAAGGACTAAATATTGACCTACAAACAACAGCTGGTGGCGATAAAACGATGACCGCCCTATTATCTGGCGGAATTGATATTGCTCTCGTCGGTTCTGAAACGTCTATTTACGTTCATCAACAAGGAGCGAAAGACCCTGTCATTAACTTTGCACAGCTTACACAAACAGATGGGACATTTTTAGTTTCACGTAAAAAACTAGACTCTTTTAATTGGAATGACGTAAAAGGTATTACATTTTTAGGACAGCGTAAAGGCGGCATGCCGCAAATGGTTGGGGAATACGTTTTAAAGAAAAATGGAATTGATCCTCGGAAAGATACGAACTTAATTCAAAATATCGAATTTGCTAATATTGCAAATGCCTTTGCATCTGGTACAGGAGAGTTTGTGCAGCTCTTTGAACCGACTGCAAGCATATTCGAAAAAGAAGGTAAAGGTTATATCGTCGCTTCATTCGGAAATGAATCTGGTACTGTTCCTTATACAACGTTCATGGCAAAAGAAAGTTTCTTAAAGAAAGATAAAGCTGCTGCTGAAAAGTTCACACGTGCGCTCTATAAAGCACAGCAATGGGTTGATACACATAGTCCAGAAGAGATTGCTGATGCTGTTTCTCCGCTATTTAAAGACACTTCGAAAGACATTACAGTAAAAGTAATTGAACGGTATAAAAAACAACATTCTTATGCGACAAATCCACTACTAGATGCGGAAGAATGGAAACAGCTCCAAACGATTATGAAAGATGCTGGTGAATTACAAAAAGAAGTCCCACATGAAGCGCTCGTCAATACAAAAATTGCCGAAAGCGTTATTAAGAAATAGAGGCGAAGTGTATGAGTTTTTTACAAATACGTAACGTTTCTCACTGTTTTTTCGCAAAAGAGAATGCCAAACTTATTCTCGAAGATATGAGCTTACAAGTGGAAGAAGGCGAATTTATTTCTATACTCGGCCCAAGTGGTTGCGGTAAAACAACGCTCCTCTCAATCATTGCTGGACTACTTGATCCAATTGATGGTATCGTCTTTTTAGATGGTGAACCAATTACAACGAAAACTTCATCTATGGGATATATGTTGCAGCAAGATTACTTATTCCCGTGGAAAACAATTGAAGAAAATATTATGCTTGGACTTCATATTCGAAAGATTTATGATGAACAGATGAAAGAACATACTTTAAATCTTTTAAAACAAGTCGGTCTACATGGGGTAGAAGGACAATATCCTCGTGAACTATCCGGCGGTATGCGTCAACGTGCTGCTCTCGTTCGAACGTTAGCAACTGATCCGAAAATTTTATTACTAGATGAACCATTCTCCGCACTCGATTATCAAACGAAATTAAAACTAGAAGAACTCGTTTTCAACTTACTAAATAAATATAAGAAAACATCACTACTTGTTACTCACGATATTGAAGAGGCGATTGCGATGAGTGATCGTATTTATTTACTGCAAGCGAATCCTGGAAAAATCGCAAAAACCTTTATCGTCCCGGAAAGTATCCGTTCTTTATCACCGTTAGAAGCACGCCATCACTACGATTTCCCAGCCCTCTTTCAAGATATATGGAAGGAGCTGGAACGACTTGGATAATATACAACAACTACATGAACAATTTCGAAAGAAAGAACGCAGGCGTGCTTGGATTGCTCGCTCATTACAGCTTTTACTACTTATTCTTTTCTTTGCACTATGGGAAATAGCTAGCAAAAAAGAATGGATCGATCCTTTACTCTTTAGTTCTCCTTCGAGTATTTGGGATCTCTTCTTAACGAAATGGATCGATGGTTCACTTTGGGTCCACATATGGACGACATTGCTGGAAACAGGAGTAGGCTTCATTCTCGGAACGGTACTCGGTGCTATTATTGCCACGTTTCTTTGGTGGATGCCACTTCTAGCCCGCGTACTTGATCCTTACCTCGTCGTCCTAAATGCAATGCCAAAAGTTGCACTCGGTCCAATCATCATCGTTATTTTCGGTCCAAACATTTCATCTTCTATCGCAATGGGAGTAATCATTTCCATCATCATTACCATTCTCGTTATTTACAGTGCATTTCAAGAAGTCGATTCTAACTATATAAAAGTGATGGACACATTTGGCGCAAATAAATGGCAATGTTATAAGCAAGTCGTTCTCCCTGCATCCTTTCCAGCAATTATCTCAACGTTAAAAGTAAATGTTGGTTTATCCTGGGTCGGTGTTATTTTCGGAGAACTTCTCGTTTCCAAACAAGGACTTGGCTACTTAATTAGCTACGGATTCCAAGTCTTTAACTTCACACTCGTCTTACTTAGCGTACTACTCACATGTGTTCTTGCAACTCTTATGTATGTATTTGTTGAGGCATTTGAAAAAATTCTAATTGGAAAAAGAAAAAGAAGCTGACTCAAAACAGTGCGCTATAGTCAGCTTCTTTCTTTTACCTTTTATCACACATTTTCGTTTCATTTGTAATGTTTCCATCCGCAACCGTAACTGTATGGAAACAGTCTTTCACACGTACTGTAACGACATTATCTTTTCGATCTATCACATGATAATCATTAAACTTTTCATTCAAAGCACTACGAATTTGCTCCCCTTCAAAAATCGGAAAACCGTGAGACATTACCCAAATGAGACCAGCAACAGCAAGAATCGTTTTCATACGTTTCATTACCTCCTCGAGAGTAAACTTATAGTCCCTACAACACGCGCATTATAATTGTGTCTAAATTGTGACATTTTTATACTAATTCTATTTTATACCGCAAGTTCCTTCTTCTTTTTAATAAAAATACAGAATTTTCAATTTTATCAACATAAAAAAACGCAAAGAATTAAAAATTCTTCACGCTTTTCTTTAACGAAACTATATCGAAAGCATAACTCACATTAGTCTCCACTTTGTTGTTCTATCGTTTTTGAAACATCATATAATCCCGACAGCACTTCCGCTCTCATTTTTACAAGCTCAGGGAACTGATAGAAGAAAGCAATTTTTTTATATTTTAACTCTGTTCCTTCTTTCACCTTTTTTGAATCTTGTAAAATGAACGCTGTAAATGTATCTGCGATATCCTCCGTTACATTTGTTGTTCCATACAGCGATACAAAATCATCATGCTTTTCTTTATAAAATTCAATTTGTGCCTCTTCACTTTCTTCTACTTTCTTTTCTGTCCACTCTTGCTCAATTGGTTTCCAAAATTCATTATAAAATTGGTTAATATACGAAGTTTTTCTCGCACATCCATTTTTCAAGAACACCGTTTTACATTTATTTCGATATGATGAAATGTCTTTCTCTTCATCAAACGCCTCTAAATATTTCCTATCCACTGGTACTTGTTTATGCCCAATCGTTAATACGTGAGCCGTTTCATGAATTAATGTTTTCATCACTTCATCTATATTCACCCCAGAATCGAGCACGTCTAAACTAAGCAACCAATCTCTCGGGTCATCCATACTTGGCATGACATGGGCAACAACGCCGTCATAACCATCCGTTATTAGATCAAACCCTGTTATATTCTCACGATATTTCACTGGAATGAGAGTGCGATACATGTCCCATAACGTTTCATGATACTCTCTATCTTGTCGCTGGCTTAACAAATCATCTTTTGCTACTTTGTCATCTGCAAAAACTTTATTCAATCTCTTACGATCCAATTTCTCAAAATAAGGATCTACAATTTCATCATCATCGATATAATAAGAAGCTAAAAAGAAGTAATTGTCATCCTCTTCTTTTTTCTGTTCCGCCTCTTTCATATTCATACTTTCATACTCTTCTATGTCATAATCCTCTACTTTTTCAAGTTCTGAAAGTCCCTCTATCTTTTTATATACTTTTTGTAATGTTTTATCTCCTATTTGCGTGCACTCTTCTTCTGTTTTACAAATTTCTTTTTCTTTCGTAACCTCGATAGCACTCTCGCATCCTGCAACTAAACTGCTTGCTATAATACAACACACTAACTTGCCATACAGTTTCTTCATACAATCCCCCATTATTCCATTCTACAAAATATCATAATCATTTTTTTGCGAATATGCGATAATTAATTATAAAAACTGCAAGGAGGCTTCCCATGATTCGTGCAATCTTATTCGACTTAGATGGAACACTATTAGATCGGCGCCAATCTTTAGAACAATTTATTTGTGAGCAATATAATCGCTTCGCCTCACATTTGAAGAGCGTAGAGAAAACAGAGTATTGTTCTCGATTTCTTGAACTCGATAATAATGGCTATACGTGGAAGGATAAAGTATATGCTACTCTCCTTTCCCAATACAACATTACTACTTTAACGCAAGAACAACTACTACACGACTATATTACAAACTTCCAACATCATTGCATTCCTTTCAAAAACACGCATGAACTACTTCAACAGTTAAAACAGCGAAACATTAAAATTGGTATTATTACAAATGGTTTTACTGAATTTCAAATGAGCAACCTTCGAGCACTACATATACATACGTATACAAACACCATTCTCGTTTCAGAAGCTGAAGGAATTAAAAAACCTCATCCTGAAATTTTCGAACGTGCTTTGCAAAGACTAGATGTGAAGGCAGAAGAATGTCTTTATGTTGGAGATCATCCAGAAAACGATGTGCTTGGTTCTGAACAAGTAGGGATTCTTGGTGTTTGGAAAAAAGATTCGTTTTGGGGGAATTTTAAGCATTCACGTATCGTAGATGATTTGTTGGAGGTGCTTTCGTTTTTAGAGGTGGAGGTGGAGATAAAGTGAAACTTTAATCCGCCGCCCCCACCTACTTCATTGCTCCCGCTGAATTTTGAGGTGGGGGGTCTTACTGCCCGGCAAATAGCGAGATAAAAACATAATAATAGTAATTAAATCATATTAATGATTTTCATAATATATCGATTTACCGGAAAAAAGTGATAATAAAGGAAGAGGGGGCAGTTATTCAAAAACGCCTCCTCTTTCTTTATTATTCATACACTGTAAACTGTGGTTTACTCGGATGATCTTTTACTAGCGCATCATCTGGAAACTTTGAAACTTTTTGATATAAGGCAATGTCACCGATACAACCTGCTGTTAGTAGAATTCCTAAAAATGAGAGTGGCTCCAGATTCATAGCTAATCCCAATACAATTGGCAAAATTCCAGTTGGTAAAAACGGAAGCATTAACACTTTCTTCATTTGCTTTACTGTAACCGCCTGTTTAGAATGAGCATATGCAACACCTAATTTCCAATTAACGCCCCATTTTAGTTCACTCCACGGAACACCTCCGATATAGCGAAAACCAATTAAATGTATTGCCTCATGAATACAAACGAGAACAATCATTGCGATAATAAAAAGAAAAATCGTTAATAATGTAACTTCAACTTGAACCCCACCTGAAAGAAATATATGCAAATAACCAATTCCAAACGACAAAGCAATTATTATAAAAAATAAAGAAAAGTTTAATTTAACCATCGAAACAGTAACAGTCGTTTCTTTTCTTTTATCCATCTTCCCCCTCCTAAAATGTAAATATATCTTTACAAAATTGTATAATATAACCAAAATAATGTAAAGATATATTTACATTTATTCTTACATACAAAAAAAAGAAACCGGCTACTTTACTTCGTAAAACAGCCGATTTCTTCTATATGTTTCATCGTACGCGCTAATACGTCATCGCGCATTATAAAGCTAAATTTTCTATTCGTTTTAATGTTGTCAGGAATGTCTTTTAATAAAACAGACCCTTTCGTTTCTTCGTAATGCGTATGTTCTTCTACCGCACTAATTGTTGCAAAATAAATGTTTTTAATGATTATTTTGTCTTTTCCAGATACTTTGTATTGTCCTAAGTAAGTTAAATCAGAAACTATGCCGCCGGTTTCTTCATGAACCTCTCGAACTGCCGCTTCTTCCGGTGTTTCCCCTAGTTCTACTTTACCACCTGGAAATTCAAGACCGCGACGTAAATGATGCGTTAATAACCATTGATCCCCGTACCGGCATACAACCCAAACATGCTTTGGCTCAGGAGAAAATGGATAACGTTCAAACGATAATTGTACAGTGTTGTGGTAATAATCTTTAAATTTGTACATGCCATTACTCCCCTATTGATGGTTACAAGTTTTTCCTACCACAAATTGTAGCATATTCTCGCTTTTCTGCATAATATTATCCAATTACAATCCATTGATTATTCCCATTTGCGCGACTAATTCTTTCGTCTCATGATTTCCTAAATCGTAAATCATTTTATATGCTTTTTGTAGTTGTTCATCATATCGGTCATTATTTGAATCGTGATGATACTCAACAAATGGAACGTGGGAGCGTACAAATGACCCTAAATCTTCTACATATGCTTGATCAAAGTGCTCTCTTAATTCCGTAATTTCCTCATCATTTGCGGAAATCTCAAAATTATACGTATCCGCCGTCTTCACTTGTGAAATTTGACCATTTCCTATTGATATATAATATGTTTTTTTCGTCTCCATGTAACACCCTTCTTTCATCCTTTTAATTTCTATTGTTTTCATCAAATACAAAATTATGTAAAATAAAGAAAAGGAGGGATTTCATGCTGAAAATATTAATTATCGGTATTATCATCGTCCTAGTCATACTAGTACTCTCGGTCATGACGATTAACAAAGGCTACGCTTATAAACATTCTGTTGATAAACCAGAAGATAACCCTTACGCAAAAAATAATAAGGAGGGTTCATAATATGCTTCGTATACTTCGCATTGTAATCGCACTCGCTGTGATAATTATGTCAGCAATTGGGCTCTATACAGGTCAAAATAACTTTCTACCACTTTCACAATTTCTATTAGGAGCTTTACTATTTCTCATCGCAATTGAACAAATAAAGAAAATGGATTCAGGAACAGGCTTTATTTGTATTGCTGCTGGAGCTTTCTCTTGGATTGTTCTTATCGTTACCTACATAAAGTGAAACTTTAATCAGTGGGGTCTTACTGCCCGTTAAATGCGAGATAAAATAGAAGGAGGGTTTTTATGTTAAATGGCATTCGAATTACTCTTGCATTTGTCGCTTTATGTATAGCAATCTATGGATTTTTTACTGGCAATAGAGAAATAATGCCTTATATGTTCTTTTTCTTAGGATTAATGGCTTTCACTGTAGCGATAGGAGAAATAAAACAAGACAGAAAATCTAGCGGTATACTCGCTTTCATGGCTGGCTCTGGTGCTTTATTTCTTAGCTTATCAGAACTATTTCGGTAAATACTCTATTTAAAAGGTGGAGATTTGTATGCTAAAAACATTACGAATTGTATCCGCTCTTATCGTCATCGCTCTCGCTCTATCCGGAATGTTTACAAACGCACTTGTTACATTACCTTATATGCTCATCGCCTTATCTATTATGACTTTCATCATGAGTGCAGAAGAAAAACAGAAACAAAAGAAAGTACATAGTATACTCTCCTTCTTTTCTGGCATACTCACTTTCATTGTTGCTATTATAATTTTTGTCTCTCGGTAATTACCTTTCTATTAGGAGGTTCAAATGCATATAAGAAAAAGAAGAGCATTTCAGCTCTTCTTTAACTCACCATTTTCAATCCAATAATCGTCCCCATAATTCCTACGATACAAATAATTCGAAACGCATTTTTCGGCTCTTGAAAAAATAAAATACCCACAAACGCTGCCCCGAGCGTCCCAATTCCAGTCCAAACTGCATATGCAATTGATAACTGAATTTCTTGAAGCGCCATCGTTAAAAATTGAAAACTAATAATAAAGCCACCTATTAAAATAATATTATTCGTCCAATTATTATCTTTTGCTACTTTCTTTATCCCAATTACACCGACAATTTCAAAGAGCCCGGCTATAATTAAATACATCCACGCCATTTTATTTCACCTCTTCCTTGCCGCCACTAAATTTCAATCCGATAATAAATAATGCTAATAAACAAACAAGGAAAATTTTAATAAACGAAAATGGCTCTTTAAAATACACAATATCTACTACTATCGTTCCCACTGTCCCAATTCCAGTAAATACTGCATATGCGGTTCCAATTGGGATTCTTTTCGTCGCTTCAATTAATAGATGAAAGCTAACTAAAATTGCAATAAGTGTCAAAATACTCATCGAATTTGTTTTTAATCCAGTTGCCCAATATATTTCGATTAAGCCGCCAAATACTAAATACAGCCAAGCCCGATTTGTACTAATCTCCTTTTTCTTTTTCACTTCTTCTTTTATCTCTTGTCGTATTACTTGTTTTGAAGAGCTACGTTTCTTTTTCGGAAAAAGAACGTAAGACATCGCCCATATAAAATGAATCATAAGTATCGATGTCCAAACATTTACAATCGTATTAACAGTTTCATTTTGATAAAAACCTATTTGTTTATTCAAAATCCATTCTTTCATATGAAAAATATAAGATCCACTTGGTAATTCTTGAACTGGTACAAGCCCTATTACAAAAATAAATAGTAGCTGTGCAAGAATGAAAATACCCACATGTTTATAAAAGTATTGCCGCTCTAATCTCGCGTGCTCCTTTCCATATAGCTTCTCTTTTTGCATAGCTGTCATTTATCTTCCTCCTTTTTCAAATAATACTCTACCATTTCATCTATATACTTCATTGTTTCCGAATCAAGTCCATATACTTTTGCAATCTCCCCCTCTTCAGGTCTAATTAATTCCCAATACTTATTTATTAATTGTTCATCTTCTTGAAATACATGCATAGAAAAACCCACTACTTTTTCCGCCAATTGTTGAACTTCTGGTGAATCTACTGGTTCATTTATACGCTCACGAATTTCTCTTAATACTTGCAGCCACTCTTGCGTTCTTTTATCGCTTTCTTCAAATGTTGGTAAACCCTGAATAATCTGCTGCTCTTCCTCATTAAAATACCTTTTCCAAAATTTCTTCCTCTGGTCAATTCCCTGTACGGATTTTATAAATAACATTAAATCTTCTGTTCTAAGCTCTCCTGTTAATTCAATGGAATGAAATGTTGTATATAGTAGCTTTTCTAAATCCTGTAATTTTTTTACTTCCCCTTGTATCGTTTGAATTTCATTTTGAATCGCACTTTTCCATCTTTCTTCTTCTGAAATCCCCTTTTCTTCTTTTAATACTTCTTTTATTTCTGAAAGCTTAAAACCAAGCTTTTTAAAAGTTGTAATTTGCTGCAATGTAATGACATCATCTTTTGAATAGTAACGATATCCTGAATCGGCAACGTACGACGGTTTTAACAATCCAATTTCCTCATAATATCTAAGTGTTCTCGTCGTTACATTCGTTTCTTTTGAAATTTCGCCAATACTATACTTATCCATCATTTCCTCCCTTTACTTTATTTATCTCTACTATAAACTTTGACGTATACGTTAGAGTCAATACTCTTTATACATACATTTCTACAAATAAAAAAACTGCCCTTTCACAGGCAGTTTTTCTTTTTATCCAAAAACTTTCTCAAGTTCATCTTTATCTTGGCTTAACCAGAAGTTCATTAAGCGTTGTGCTCCTTCTAAGTCGTGAAGCTTCGCTTGACCACATTGCGTTTCATTTGCAGCCGGAATTTCTGTAATTTGAACCGCATCTTTTAATGTTAGTTCTAATAAATCAATGATTTCTCGAACTGTTGGCGTTCCGCTCACTACAAGATAATATCCTGTTTGGCAGCCCATCGGTGAAATATCGATAATATCAAAATGCGGATAACGATCAATATATTTACGTAAATTAAATGCTAATAAATGCTCTAACGTATGAATAACATCTGGTTTCATTGCTTGTTTATTCGGTTGACAGAAACGAATATCAAATTTATTTACAATACCGTCACTACCTACATTGTGAACTCCGCAATGTCTTACATAAGGTGCCTTTACAATCGTATGATCTAATTCAAAGCTTTCTACTGATGGCATACAACATCTCTCCCGCTTTTAATTTAATTCCGTTATATCCAATATGATATAACGGAAATGCACATTAGTAAAGTATTATGTACAGTCGTGCTATAATACTTTAAGAATATGCTGAAAAGGAGACCGTTATGAAACAGATTTTTATTGGGATTATACGCTTTTATCAAAAGTTCATTTCTCCGATGACGCCACCAACATGTCGTTTTTATCCAACTTGTTCTCATTACGGATTAGAGGCGTTTCAAAAACATGGTGCACTCAAAGGCTTTTGGCTTACTTGTAAGCGTATATTAAAATGTCACCCTTTCCACCCGGGAGGATTTGATCCTGTCCCAGATAAAAAGGATGACAAAGTAAATTCTTAATTGTCGTAACCATTCACAACTAAATCTAATTTTCCTGTATCAGGATCTATAACAAGACCGTGAACAGGTACTTCTTCCGGAAGTAATGGGTGGTTGCGAAGTACTGATACGCTATGTTCTACACTTTCTTCCACACTAGAGAAACCGCGCAAGAATTGTTCTAAATCGATTCCAGAATAACGAAGCATATCTAATTTCTCTTCTGTTATACCGCGTTCTTTCATTCTCTCAATCGTACTGCTTGCTTGAATTTTTGCCATACCACAATCATGGTGACCAACTACACATACTTCATCAGCGCCAAGTTCGTATACAGCGACTAAAATACTACGCATAATACTTCCAAATGGATGTGAAATAACAGCGCCTGCTACTTTAATAATTTTCACATCACCGTTACGCATATTCATCGCTTTTGGTAATAGTTCAACAAGTCGTGTATCCATACAAGAAATAATTACCATCTTTTTGTTTGGAAATTTCCCCGCTACAAACTCTTCATATTTTTTCTCTTCAACAAATTTCTCATTGTACTGCAAAATCTCTTCTAATGACTTCATAGTAAAGGACCCTCTTTTCTCTCGTTTACACTACATAAATAGTGTACCAAAATATGAAAAACTCAAAAAGGATATCGCTTTATAGTAAAAATAAGATATTTTCAGATAATCGACATAATTCTTTCAAAATATACACACATCTTTGTAACAAGTTTCACATACTTTAAACGTATTTTCACTATAAACTGATTGTAGATAATGTAAAAAAGGAGTGAATATTTATTATGTCCGACGTTCTGTTACTAAGTCGTTTTCAATTTGCAATTACTATTTTTTATCACTTTTTATTTGTACCTTTGACAATCGGACTTGTCATTTTAGTAGCATGTATGGAAACTCAATACGCCCGCACATTGAATCCAACATACCGTAAAATGGCAAATTTCTGGGGTAAATTATTTACAATTAACTTCGTAATGGGGATTATAACCGGGATTACGATGGAATTCCAATTTGGAACAAACTGGTCTGAGTACTCCAAATATATGGGAGACATTTTCGGATCACCTCTCGCAATCGAAGCACTCGTTGCCTTCTTCTTAGAATCTACTTTCATGGGAATATGGTTATTCGGTAAAGACAAAATTTCACCAAAGTTCCGTGCCTTCTGTATGTGGATGGTTGCACTTGGAACAAACATTTCCGCACTTTGGATTATTACAGCAAACGGCTTTATGCAAAACCCTGTTGGCTACGTAGTACGTAACGGCCGCGCTGAATTAAATGATTTCTGGGCACTCGTTACGAATCCATACGCTTGGAATATGTTCTTCCATACTGTAGTTGGTTGTTATATCGTAGGTGCTTTCTTCGTTATGGCAATTAGTGCCTATCACTTATTACGTAAAAATGAAGTAGAATTCTTCAAAAAATCATTTAAGTTTGGTTTAATGTTAGGCTTATTCGCCGCAACAATTACACCGTTTATGGGACATCAATCTGGTGTATCAGCAGCTAAATATCAACCCGCAAAAGGAGCTGCGATGGAAGCAGTTTGGGAAACTGGAAAAGGACAAGGCTTCTCAATTGTTCAAATTCCTGATGTAAAAAATGAGAAGAACTTTGAATTCCTTACGATTCCAAAACTCGGAAGCTTCTTCTACACAAATTCATTTGATGGCGAAATTGTTGGTTTAAAAGATATTCCGAAAGATGAACGTCCAAATGTTAACCTTGTGTATTATAGCTTCCGCTTAATGGTTGCACTCGGTATGTTCTTTATGGCATTAACTTGGTATGGCTTCTATTTAAACCGAAAAGGAAAACTAGAAAACTCAAAACGTTATTTAAAAATTACAATATGGTCTGTCTTACTTCCTTATATCGCGATTAACGCAGGATGGATTGTCGCTGAAGTAGGTCGTCAACCATGGACAGTATATAAACTAATGCGTACAGCAGAATCTGTATCACCTATATCTGTCCCGCAAATTTGGTTCTCATTAATTAGTTTAATTTTATTCTACACTTTACTTTTAATCGCAGACGTATACTTAATGCTGAAGTTCGCGAAAAAAGGACCTGCCGCATTAGAAGAACCTGCTACTGAGGGAGGTGTGGCTCATGTCTCATGATATGCTTGCAATCATCTGGTTCGGTTTATGGGGCGTGATTTGGACAGTTTACTTCATTCTTGACGGGTATGCACTTGGTAACGGAATGATTTTTCCTTTCGTTACGAAAGACCGACAAGAACGAAATCAATTACAAGAAGCAATTGGCCCGTTCTGGGGCGGTAATGAAGTATGGTTAATTACAGCTGGTGGCGCAACATTTGCTGCCTTCCCAGTCACATATGCTAATATGTTTAGTTATTTATATACACCGTTATTCTTAGTATTACTTGCACTATTTGCTCGTGCCGCTGGACTGGAATTCATGCATAAAGATGATTCACCAATTTGGCAAAAAACTTGTAAATGGGCATTTGCAATTGGCAGTTTCCTAATCGCCTTCTTATTCGGTGTTACATTCGCTAATCTTTATTACGGACTACAAATCGGAAAAAATGGCTATGAAGGAAATTTACTTAGCTTACTAAACCATTACGGTATATTAGGTGGTCTTTTCTTCACTGCTATATTTGTCGTATCCGGTGCCCTTTGGGTCATGATTAAAACGACTGGTGAAGTATCTGATCGTGCTTATAAAATCGCAAGACCATTTTCAATGGCAGCTGCTATTATTTTAGCTATCTTCTATGTAGCAACTGCTAATCGGACAAACTTATTCCAAAACTTTACGGAATATCCGGTACTATTCATTCTTCCAGTACTTGCAATGCTAATGAGTGTACTCGCACTTATTATGGTGTACAAACATAAAATTGGCCTTGCATTCACATTCATTTGCCTAACAATCGCAATGTTTATGACAACTGGCTTTGCAGGTATGTTCCCAAGAATGTTACCATCTCGTATTAACGATGCATACAGTACAACGTTATACAACGCAGCTGGTAGTCAATTAAACTTAAAAATTATGTTCTTCGTTGCAATGATCATGGTACCAATCGTTATTGGATATCAGCTTTGGAGCTACAGTATCTTTAAAAATAAAATTCATAAAGACTCTGCTAAAGGATATCACTAAAATAAAAAAGACACTTCGTTTGAAGTGTCTTTTTTTGTACGTATGATTTTCGATAAGATGTTATATTTCTAATCTAACAACTACACTATAGAAGAATCATTAACAGCTCACAGCTAGATTGTATCATAGGGCAACTTCATCATTTTATGCAATTTTACATACTGTACTATAAAGTAAACTGTATCCCCTGATCATTCGCATCATTATCCCATACATCAGCTGTACTAATCCCGCTAAACGTTTGTACTTTCATTCCTGTATTTGAAGATCCCGATCCATTATAAGCCTTCGTCTTTTCAATCGGCTGTACGTTATATTTGTCACCTACATTAATTGTTCCATTGCAGTTTTCAATAATAACACCTTCCACAACTGCCGGCATTTTGTCACCCACTTTCATTTCTTTACTTTTATTTTATGAAAATCGCCTAGAAAAATAGCATGTTTCAATAAGAAAAAGCACTCAAATTGAGTGCTTTTTCTTTAAGCATAAAGACAAGTTTGGAGACAGTTGACTTCTTCAAAATTTTATTAGGGGTAATATTTTGAAAAAGAAAGCCTTTCATATGTAGGTTAACACCACTGGAATATATAGTAAATTGATAATATTTATACGGAAGATTGCTAATGTTTAGTATAGATAGTTTACACTACGCTAACAGTGAAAACTATCTATACTAATAAAAAAGGTGCCTTCAAAAAAGACACATTTCAAAAACAGACACTATAAAACAGAATTATTTATTGTTATACGATTGTTAGATACAAAAAGTAGAGGGAAATGTTTGTATTAAATTCTGCTTTATAAAGTCTGTCTACAAATTATATTGTAATCCTCTTCATTTGAAAAAAAATATAATATGCACAATTGCATACAAAAAGAAAAAGCACTCTACTGAGTGCCTTTTCAACCATTTTACTTTTAATATATCGCTTTACATACATTGTAACATATGTATCTATATATTTTATTGAGAAAATTCTAAATCATTTTTTCTTTCATTTTCAATTATAAAATCATGTAATATAAAGGATATGTCAAATTATTATACAAATTGAGGTGTACTATATTTATGTATTTTGGAATTATTCCTCTTATATTGTTTATTATTTTTCTTATCTCCTATTTAAAAGATCCACGAAAAATAATAAACGGCTTTTTATTTAATGCCTTTTTCTGTTTTTTCCTTCTGTTTTGTATACTTGTCTCTTGGGACTCAAGTAATACTATCCTAGGCTACATAATAGTCTTACCTATTTTAGCAGTGATCGTTATGATTCCTTTCGGTGTTGTTGCTTTAATGTTTGGGCTATTTCTGAATGCGAGAATTTTAATGAAACGAGAAGGACGACGTTTTACTAACTGTTTAACACTTATTGCTGCTTTAGGTATTTTATTCTCTATATTATTCCTTTTCATAAGTCCAGCAAGTTTCTTCTCATCACATTTGCAACCTATTTTTGGTGGAATTTCTCTTATAACCATATATTTCTTTATACACTTATCTAACTTCTTAAGTGCATATTTTTTATACCAATTCAACAGACCAAGACGTAATCAAGATTTCATCATCGTTCTTGGTAGCGGCTTAATTAATGATAAAGTACCACCATTACTTGCAAGCCGCATTAATAAAGCTATCGACTTCTATTGGAAACAAGCAGCTGTAAATACACCACCAACAATTATTTTCTCTGGTGGTCAAGGTCCAGATGAAGGTCTTCCAGAGGCAGAAGCAATGCAAAATTATGCTGTTGAAAAAGGAATTCCTCTTGAACATACAGTGCAAGAAAATCGCTCTGTAAACACATATCAAAATATGTTGTTCTCTAAAGAAATTATGGATTCTTTAAAACCTGAAGGTAAATATAAAAGTATTTTTACCACAAATAATTTCCACCTTTTCCGCGCTGGCATATACGCTAGACAAGCTGGTCTTAATAGCCAAGGAATCGGGTCAAAAACTGCATTTTATTACTGGCCTAACGCAATGATTCGCGAATATGTTGCGATTGTCGTAATGGGACGTAAGCGCCATATGAAAATATGTGGAACTATTTTAGGTTTCGCTTTATTCGTATCAATACTTAGTTTTATATTTTCTTAATAGCATCCCATCCTTTGAAAGGATGGGATTTCTTATACTGATTTCAAAAATATTTTAAAGATAATATGGTGATAATATTCCCTGCATACATCCATTAAAGGAGAATTTTTTCAAATTAAATGTTAAAATAAAATTTAGGTGTGAATGACGTAACAAATAAGAAACTAGTTTGAAACGAGGAAATTATATGGAGAAAATTATCAAAAACAAGCCCAATAAGCTAAAAATTGCTTCAAAAGCTTTGATGATTATTATTGGGGCATTTATTACAGCGTACGGATTAGAAGCAGTATTAATTCCAAATAACGTATCAGACGGTGGTGTGACTGGTTTAAGTATCGTTAGTTCAAGATTATTTGGATTGCCATTAGGAGCTCTAATCGCAGTTATTAACATTCCTTTCGTTTGGTTAGGGTATAAGCAAATCGGTAAAAGCTTTGCGATTTATTCTATTATCGGAATTGCTTCATTAGCAGTAGGTACCGTTGTCATGCACGGAATACCAGCTATTATTGAAGGCGATACATTATTAGTTACAGTTGTTGGTGGTATTATCATCGGTTTTGGTATGGGACTAGCATTACGTAACGGTGGGGCATTAGATGGAATCGATATGCTTGCTGTATTGCTTTCTCGTAAGTTACCATTTGGAACGAGTGACCTTATTTTATTCTTAAACATGTTCGTATTTATTTTCGTATCAACGGTATTCGGTCTTCAAGGAGCTATCCTTTCGGCAATTGCTTACTTTATCGCTTCGAAAGTGATTCATATCGTTGAAGTTGGTTTAAGTGGTTCAAAAGCATTTAAAATTATTACAAAAGAGCCTGAATTAATGGTAGAAACAATTCGCGATCGTTTAGGCCGAAGTGCAACATATAACGAAGTATACGGTGGTTATTCAAGAGAGAAATTCAAAGAAATTTCTTGCGTAATTAACCGTTTAGAAGAAAGTAAAATGAAAGAACTTATTAATGAAATCGATCCACACGCCTTTATTACAGTTTATGACGTAGCAGAAGTAAAAGGCGGTAATTTCAAGAAACGTGATATTCATTAATCGTTATATAAAAGAGAGTGTGCCAAAATTTTGGCACACCCTCTTTTTATTATTAAGTTGCTATCGTTGTCAGTTTTTGTCGGTAAGTCGATATATTCCAATAATCGCTGATATATTTTAAATTGCGGTCGATATATTCTAATAATCGCTGATATATTTTTACTTCCCCCCTTATGCATAAATCGTACCAACTGAAAGGGATTAATTCCCATAACAAAAAAAGACCAAAAAGCAATTTACACTTTTCGGTCTCTATACTATCTTCTCTTTGTAATTTTTCCTGAACCACCGACCCTTGTTTTCGGAGGAGATGTGTTCCTTGGCGGCGTTTTAATAGATGATTTTGGCTTCACATCTGATCCGCTTGAACCGCCTGGTGTTTTTGTAATTTTACCCTTGCTTCCAGTAGAAGGTGGGGGCGTCGTATTACTTCCTTTTTCAGTAATACTTCCCTTATCACCTACTGATGGTTTTGAATCTACATTATCGCCTCGCTTAATGATAGACCCTTTCCCTTCCTTCGTAATTGGAGGTGGGGTTTTCTTTTCTTCTTTTGTAGGTGGTCTCTCTGGAATAACTGGTTTATGATTTTGTCTATCGTTATATCCTCGATAATCACCGTATGATGATTTTCGTGAACCGAATATATCGTTTAATATGCTACCCATAATATATCCTTGCAAGAAGGACGGTTGGTAATTTTGACGGACGAATTCTTTATTACTTATTTCAATTAACGTATCAGATGGTTTCTCTTTATCCTTTTGCAGGTTATAAATCTTATCAGAATAAACGAGGAACATTTGATTTTCGTCTTCTTTAGATGCTTGCTTCGGTTCTCTTTCGTTAATGAGTTCCTTCGCTACTTCAGGAACTGACCGATTGGCGGCCCTATACACGTAAGATTCTTGTTTACCTTCCTTGGCAACAGATTCAAGTGGATAACGGTCTTGAATCGACTTTGTCTGCCCGCCTTGACAACCTGATAAGGCATAACCAGCAACAACAAGTAATATAACGATAGCAAGTATAGGGATTACAAACGATTTAATCATGGTAAACAATCGGTTTGACATGATTACGCCCCCTTACGTTGCTCTTATAATTTGTACATCAGCAGGAATGATTGCTTCTCCCTCATACATCATTGTGCGACCATTTTGCCATTCAATACGCAATAATTTTCGATTGTCTGATTGGAATTCCCATACGTGCTGTTCTTCCGAAGCTGAGAATGGAGTTTTTCCCATAACAACAACACGTCCGTTATATTGTTCTTCCATATGGTACTCGGTATCATCCATTTCAATTGTCGTCGGAATTTCATCAATTGAATCTAAGCGACCATCAATTGGTGTATATAATTTGTAATACGTATTTTCACGATCTTCAATTTTTAAATAACGAATGTCTTTTCCATCTTGCAATGTCAAAACAATTTCCTTACGCGAATGCATACTCGTTTTCCCAATTAATTCATACATAACTAATGACACTTCAATCATATCGCCAGGAGCTAACGTTAAAAGACTTTTTTCCGGCTTCAGTGGCTCTGGGCTTTTCATTATATTTTTAATTCGTTTAAATAAACTCATGATCTACCCCTCCTTTTCTCTTTATAAACAAGCACCTAAAATTAGTGCACCAACAATATGTAATGATCCGGCTAACATCGCATGTGCAACGCTACCTTCTTTCGTACCTTCTTCTAAATCAAGACCAGACATTTTCTTTAATACAAATTCGATAAACATTTCTACCACTAATAAAATAACGAAAGAAACTGCTGAAGCAAGAAGTGCCTGCCATAAGTCATTTGCTTTCGTAATTGATTGGGATAAAATGTACCCTTGTGCAAATAATTTCATAATAAAACGAGTTGTTACAGCTGTATTTCCATTTTTAATTTCTTTTAAATCATTGTATTTTGTAAAAATTGAATCAACCCACATAATTGCAAATAAAAGTACTGCACTCGCTCCAGTCCATACAAGCATGGCAACTACATTCATCCATGTCATCGCAAAACCTCCTCTAAATATAATAGAAAACCGACATGAATATATTTAGACATGTCGGTTCATTTGTCTCTATTCTATATTATTTCTCATACTGCTTCATAATACGAGCTAATTCATCGTCAACAGCAGAATTTTTGTTTAAGCTTGCGAATTCATCATCTAATGATTTTTCTTTCTTATAAACTTCACCGCTTGCTTCTGCTTCAGCCTCTAATTGAAGAGCTTTCTCTTCCATACGACTTAAACCAGCTTTTGCTGAATTTGAATCAAATCCAGACATCGCCTGATTAATATTCTTTTGTGCTTTCGCCGCATTTACACGTGCTACAAGTGTTTCACGTTTATTTTTCAGCTCATTTAATTGCTTGCGCATTTCTTCTAGCTTCAGGCGCAGGTTATCAGCAGCAGCTTTATTTTGCTCATAGCTTGCTTTATACTCATTCATCTTTTGCTCTGCATTTTGTTTTTCTTCTAATGCACGACGCGCAAGATCTAGGTTATTAGCTTGAACAGCCATATGAGCCTGCTCTTCACGTTTTTTCACAAGTGCTTCTTGCTCTTCAAATAATATTTTGAATTTCTTCTCAAGCGCGATTTGAGCTGCTACACTTTTCTCAGCTTCTTGTACATCCGCTTGCATATCGCGTAAATATTGATCAGTCATCTTAACTGGATCTTCCGCTTTTTCAATTAATGAATATACATTCGACATTGTTAAATCTCTTAATCGTTTGAATACAGACATCTAAATTCCTCCTATGATATACCTCATATTTCAAATTCACTACTTGGAAAACTGAAAAATCTCCCTTTACAGTAAAGAATATTCATTTTTACAGCCTATGTGTTTATTATAACAAAACTAATATGTCCTTACATGTTATTTCCAAAATACATCCATTATAATATGACATTCTATATACAATATTGTATTTCTAATATATTCTCATTATCCCTTTTTGAAATTAACTTACTTTTATGCAATTTCACTAAATTACATAAGTGTAATGTTACTGTAAGCTAACTCGATAGTTGCATTCTAATATTTCTTATACACTAATACCAGAAGCAACAAACAAGCTTCTTCACTTGTAAGCAATAATACAAAAATTGTATTTAATATAAAACATGTAAAAGGAGAAATCATCATGAAAAAATTAGTAGGAATCGGATTAGCAGCAGCAATTTCACTTGGAGCATTATCAGGTTGTTCTTTATTAGGAGAGAAAGCGAACGGTTTTGTACTGTACGGCTCAGAAGAACAAGTTCAGCAAATTACAGATAAAAACAAAAAAGAAGTGAAAGAAAAAGACTTCTATAAAATGAAAATGACAACATTAGATGGTAAAAAAGTTCTTGTAATGGATAAGAAAACTGGTGAGGAACTAGTGAAAAAAGAGTTACTTAGCAAAGTTGATGAAAAAGACAACACGAAACCACTTGATAAATTACCAGCTGTAACAACAGAACAAGGTGTATTATTTGCAAAAGAAAAAGTAGAAAATGCTACACTTGATGGAGCGAAATTAAAATATGAAGGCAACACAATTATCGGAAGTGGCCGTGCATATACAGATATGTATGCGATTGTCGATGACGCAACTTACAACAATGTAAAAGGTGATGAAAAATCTGTAGGTGTATTAAAATTTGATAAAGACCCAAGTAAAGAATTCCCTGGTTACAACGGCGTCGAAGCTTCTCAACTTGTAAAAATTAAAAAGTAAAACAAAAAAGCTTTGCGAAATTCGCAAAGCTTTTTTCTATTTATTATGAGCAACTTGTTCCATATCTAGACTACAAGTTTTCGACTGACATGACTTATTTAAAGAACATGCTGCGCATTTTCCTTTTTTACTTCTCTTTACAAAATTAACTAACGTGTATGCTGCATAACCAAAAATGATAGCTCCAATTATAATATTGACCATCATTATACATCTCCTTTTAGAATCCTAGTAAAGATCCAACTTGGTATATAATAAGCGTTAATACATAAGCAACAACAAGCGGGTAAACGACTGAGAAAATCGTCCATTTCGCTGATCCTGTTTCACGTTTAATAACAGCCACCGTCGCTAAACATGGAACGTATAATAAAATAAAGAACATAAATGCATAAGCTGATAATGCTGTATAATGTGCTCCCATTACGTTTCCAAGCACATCTTCTTTAACTGCATAAATAATTGCCATTGTTGAAACGACAACTTCCTTCGCTAAAAATCCTGTTAAAAGGGATGCTGCAGCTTGCCACGTTCCAAAGCCGAGCGGTGCAAATAGCGGTGCGATAAATCCACCAATCATCGCTAAGTAACTGTCTCCCATATCAACACCAAATCCTGATGGACCTGCATAGTTTAATAACCAAATGATAACTGAACCACCGAAGATGAATGTACCAGCTTTACGAACAAATCCTTTTCCTTTCTCCCATGTGCTCAGCCATAACGTTTTTGCTTGTGGCACACGATAAGGAGGTAATTCAATTACGAAAATAGACTTTTCCGCTTTCAAAATCGTAAGAGACATAATTTTTGTAACTAATAACGCAAGAACAATCCCTGCAACATATAAAGAAAATACAACAGTCGCCTGACTATGCGGGAAGAATACGCCCGCAAATAATGCATATACAGGTAATCGTGCTGAACAAGACATAAATGGTGTTACTAAAATGGTAAGTAAACGTTCTTTCTCCTGTTCAATCGTTCTCGCAGCCATAATACCTGGAACGTTACATCCAAAACCGATAATCATCGGAATAAAAGCTTTTCCGTTTAAGCCGAAAAACTCCATAATTCTATCCATAACAACCGCAATTCGCGCCATATACCCTGAGTCTTCTAATAATGAAATGAAAAAGAATAGTGCAAAGATTTGTGGTACGAATACTAATACAGCACCAACACCGGCAATAATACCTTCTGTAACGAGTGCTTGAATAAAATGAGAAGCTCCAACACTTGTAAGTCCAGCCGTCACCCAATCCGTAAGCTGGCCACCAAAAAACTCATCTAACATATCAGATAAAGGTGTACCAATCCACGTAAACGTAACCTGAAAAATAAAAAACATAACTGCTAAAAAGATTGGAAGTCCTAAAATTTTATGTGTAATTAATCTATCAATTTTTTCTGAAAAAGGAATTTTTCCTTCTTTCTCATGCTTCATAACATTTGTTTTTAACTTTTCAATATACGCTTCACGAGTTTTGTAAATGTGCTCTTCTAACGTACAATCAAGTTTTCCTTCTAAGCGAGATCGAATGGCTATGAGTTCCTTATAAATTGGTAATGCTTTCATTTCTTTTTCTACTACTTCGTTATTGCTTAAAAATTGAAGTGCTAACCATCTCGGATGCTCGTAATTCACTGTCTCTAAAAGAGCAATTACTTCTCCAATTCCTTCATCCATTTGTACACCATATGAAATAAGGAATGGCTTTTTCTCTTTTTTGTCATTTTCTTTAAGAGTCGTAAGCAGTTCTTCACAGCCTTTTCCACTCCTTGCAACAACAGGAACGACTGTTACACCTAATAGTTCTGATAATCGTTTTACATCAATGACAATTCCTCTTTGCTTCGCCACATCAACCATGTTTAAACCAATTGAGACTGGCTTACCAAATTCAAGTAACTGCAACGTTAAATGCATATTTCTTTCAAACTGCGAGGAATCTACGATATTTAACATATGATTAAATTCTTCTGTTAATAGAAAGTTTGTTACAACACCTTCATCACGTGAAACTGGATTTAAATCATAAACACCTGGTAAATCAATTAATGTTCCTTGTCTATCTTTTAATTTACCAACCTTCTTTTCTACTGTTACACCGCTCCAGTTTCCTACATACTCATAAGAACCAGTAAGTGCATTAAATAATGATGTCTTCCCTGTATTCGGATTCCCTAGCAAAGCTACCTTATTCACGCTAATTCCACCTTTATCATTTTCGCGTCACAATGACGAATACTAATTAACTGTCCACGACACTCCAATGTACAAGGACCTTTAAACATCGCTTTCTGTTTCAGGCGAAGTTCGCTTCCTTCAGCAAGACCGAAAGCAGCTAGTCTACGCTTTAATAGCTGATCTAAAGACTGAATACTTTTTACTAACACTTTCTCTCCAATTTTAATATCTACTAAGCTCATAACCTTCCCCCTCAGAAGAGAATGATAATTATTTTCAAAAAAATTATACCACACCCAATTTCTCTTGTACTATACCCTTTTGCTTCATATTTATTAACATTTCGCTACAATTCTATTTCAATTATTGTCATACTGTATTCGTTTGCCATTCTCATCCATTTCGCTTACAATAAACAATAGCAAATAAAGAATCTCGTTATCACTGGGGGAGCCATGTCGCTGAGAGGGAACACTTCGTTCCGACCCTTCGAACCTGTTAGTTAATGCTAACGCAGGGATTGTGCAAACGTCCGAAATACATACCTCATTTTTATTTACGTATTTCGTATCCTCCTATGATATCTATTCTTTTTTGTACAACTTGGATTTAGGGGGAGACAACATGCGTAACACTAATTTACAAGCGATGATCGAATCTGCTATTCTTGCAGCCTTCGCCTTGGTCATCGACATTTTACCACTTTCAATAAAAATATCAGCAACAGGCGGTTCCATTTCATTTGCTATGATTCCTATTTTTATTATCGCATACCGCTGGGGCTTCAAAATGGCTTTCTTAGGGGGCCTAATTTGGGGATTATTACAAATTGTCGTAGGCGATGCCATTATCGTCACACCAATTCAAGTACTAATTGAATACTTTGTTGCTTTCGCATTCATTGGATTTGCTGGTTTATTCTATCGTCCAATTCAAAAAGCACTTTTAACTTCCAATGATAATAGCGAAGAGCAATCAAATTTAGGTAACCGTAAAGACAAACCTTCATCAAAACCAAACCAAGGAAAGAAAGTAATTGGATACATTATCGTCGCTACTTTTATCGGTAGTCTAGCTCGTTACTTCTGTCACTTTATCGCTGGTATCATTTTCTGGGGACAATATGCACCAAAAGGCCAATCGGCTTTCCTATATTCTTTAATATTTAACGGTAGTACAATGATTGGTTCCTATATTCTATGTACCGTTTTACTTATATTTTTATTTATCACTTCACCACGCTTATTCAAAAGCATCAGTGCTTATCAAATGAATACACAAAAAAAGGGCGCTTAATGAGCGCTCTTTTTTCATATCGTAATATTAATTAAAAATACAATAAATGCGCAAAAGAAAATAAATACCATTATACTTAGCCAATTGCTATGCACGGTTCATCGACTCCTTACATAACCTCATATTCTAAACAAATTATACTGATTAAAAATAAAGATTAGGTAAAGATAATATGAAAATAAATTAAAAAAGCGTAGCATGCATTATCTACGCTTTTTTCGGTAAGTAAAAGTAAAATAATACACCGTCTTCTGTATTTTTCACTCCATATTCAGCATCGTGTAATTCTAAAATATTTTTAGAAATAGCAAGCCCAAGTCCCGTCCCACCTTGTGAACGCTGACGAGCTGTATCCACGCGATAAAAACGATCCCAAATTTTATCTAATTGTTCTTCTTCAATGTGAGTACCTTTATTTTCAATACAAACTTTTATACGATCCTTCTCATCTATTGCAGAAATAATAATATCTTCTTTATTTGGTGTATAACGTATGGCATTCGTAATGAAGTTAACGATGACTTGTTCAATCCGGCCTTGATTTGCAATCACTTCAAATGAATGTATATTTTTATGAACATGAAGTTCTTTTTTCTCTATTTCCACAGATAGATGTTCACATATATCTTCAATTACTGTATCAATATAAAACGAAGACTTTTTCATTTTATATGTACCAGATTCAAATTTAGCTAGTTCAAGCATATCCAAAATTAAAGTATCCATTTTGTCTACTTCTCTCTCCATCGCTTGAAAATAATACTCTTTTTTATGCTCAGCTACCCCGTCTTTTAAAATGGAAATACAGCTTTTCATAATACTTAGCGGTGTTTTTAATTCATGCGAAACACCAGAAATGAATTCTTTCCGTGTATTTTCTAACTTTCTTTCCTTTTCAATATCTTCTTCTAACTGTCCAATATGTGAATGGAGCTTATTTGATAGCACATTAATATTTTTCGACAAATCTCCAATTTCATCTTTTGAAGTAATCGGTATTTTTTCTGTAAAATCTAATTGTGCTATTTTCTTCGTCGTATCATTTATTTTTAATAACGGTTTGGCAATTTGTTTTGAGTAATAGAACGAAGCTAAAAAAATAAGAACGACTACAAATGCAATGATATAGATGTAATAATCTTGCACCATTTGTACAGCTTCATCTACGGGCTGTAAAGAAGCCATCGCATAAATATATGTTACTGATCCGTCTTTTTCTTTTATTGGTTTCATTAATAATTTATATTTAATATCATTTTTTTCATAGTCCATTGTTTGTGTTGTATATTGTATGGGCTTGCTCTCTTTTAATAATAAATCAGTTTGAAATTCTTTTATGTTATCTAAGAAGATGCCATTTTTATAAATTGGATTCACAGGACCTTTTACATCTGGTAACTGTACTTTTGTAACACGTCCACCTATGTAAACATTTGATTCTTGAGCAGCTTGCTCCTGAACAGCTGGTTTCTTTTCCTTAACAAGTTGTTCCTCAGCTGCTCTCTTTTTCTCCTCATTTAATTTACTCATTTTCTCATTAAATGCTTTTTCTAACGGTTTATTAGATCCACTTAAATTCTGCTTAGATAAAGAAAAAGAGAATGGAATAAAACTATCTTCTTTTCTCACTCCAGAAAAATAAATTTCTTGCCCTAAAAACTGTTCTGATAATTTATTATCAATTTCCTCTATATTGACGAGATTACCTAAGGGAATTTTAAATATTTGTTGTCCAAAGCTCTTTTGTTGCCTACGATCTATCGTTACTTCAAAATAAAAATCATCTGTATGTTTTAAATTCCCGTTCTTATCTAATGTCGTAATCCACGTATTATTTTCTCTTAAAAAGTCTTGCTCTAGTTTCTGAATTTCTTCTGCATTTCCTGCATAATTTAAATAATTCTTCTCAAAGGAATTTAAATTCACTTTAATATCTTCTACTTTTCGATTCGCATAATATTGTTTAAAAAATATCGTTTGTCCAATAAATATCGTCGCTAAAATCAACATACATAATGCTGTTGTAAGAGTAAATAATTTTAGTACAATTCCTTTCTTCATACATTCCCCTCAAATTTATAACCAGTTCGTACTACAGTTGTAATATACTTTGCTTTCTCTCCTAATTTATTTCTTAAATTACGAATATGGCTATTCACCGTTCGATCATCGCCAGCAAATTCATATCCCCAAATTCTTGAAATGAGTTGCTCTCGCGTTAAAACGATTCCTTGATTTTTCATGAAATACACCAATATTTCAAACTCCGTATGCGTTAAACTAACATCTGCCTCATCAACAGTAACAGTACGCGACGGAAAATGGACATGGATGCCATGAATCGATAACGTATCATCTTCGTTCTCTAAAGGTTTCTTCGATGCTTTTCTACTTTCTAATAATCGTTTCGCTCTTGCTAATAAAATTGGAGGACTATACGGCTTCGTCACATAGTCATCTGCTCCAAGTTCAAAACCAAGTAACGTATCGTCTTCATCTACGCGCGCCGTCAGCATAATAATAGGCACCTCGGACGTCTTCCTAATCCTTCGGCAAACAGACCATCCATCGAGTTCTGGCAACATAATATCTAAAATAACTAAATCAACCTCTTCTTCTTCAAATACAACTAAAGCCTCTTTCCCGTCCCTCGCTTCAAACACTACATATTGTTCACTTAAAAAATAATCTTTTAATATTTCACGTAATATGTCTTCATCTTCAACAATTAAAATGTTTTTTGACATCACTTATATATCCCCCTCTCACTTTCAGAAACTATAATTTCACTTTGAATAACTGCCAGTTAACTTCGCCTCGATAATATATCTATCTGGTGCATCCCCTATATAATCAAATGGGTAACAAGTTGTCAGTGTTAATATCGGTTCTTCTTTTTTTATAATAACAGTACGATCATCCGCATGAGTAATCCATGTCTTTTGAATTTCATATGTGTACGTTTTATTATCATACTCTAAAACAAGGGTATCCTTTTCTTTCAACTCTTCTAAATCTGTAAATACAGTATCTCGATGTCCACTCAGTACAGTATGTCCCCCTCCAGATGGAGTTGTCGTTAAATCACTAACGAACATACCCACTCCTTTTTTCAAAGTCGTATCATCTGCTCCCCAATATATAGAAAACTTCTTCTTTATTTTCGGTATGTTTAACATCGCTACCTTTTCTCCTTCTTTATGTTCTGTTTGAGAAGAAGGCACTTGAGAAGTTACAGGTGTTTCATGAGAAAGTTGAGTATCTTGTATATTTTTAAGGCTCTTTATTTCTTCTGCCGTTAATTGCCCGGCAGAGCTTTTTCCTTTATACCATTCCACAGCGTAATAGGACCCCATGAATAGGCCTATAGCCATCAATATGATACCGATATAATTAAGTAACTTCATTCTTCATCCCTCCATGCCAAAAATGGTAGGAGTAACCTACCATTTTTAATATATGAAATTATCCCATTCTTTATAGGAAATTATTTTATTTATGCTTTAATCTTATTACGACGATTCAAACCAAATAATGTACCTATCGCTACAAGACATGCACTTAATCCCATCATTGCTACATTATTTGATGCTGTATTTGGTAATTTTTCACCTTGTACAACTGGCTTTACTACTTCTTTTTTAGCTACTTCATTCTTTTGTTCGACTTTTATCGCTGCTTCTTTTTTTGCCATATCATTTTTTAACTGTTCTTGCGCTATTCTCTTTTTCTCTTCTTCACTCTTTTTCTCAGCTTTTATTGCTTCCTCTTTTTTAGCCATATCATTTTTTTCTTGTACTTGTGCCGCTTGTTTTTTCTCTACTTCATTTTTTTTCTGTTCCTTAATTGCTTCTTCTTTTTTAGCTTTATCTTGTTGCACTTGCGCTTCTTCTTCCTTTGTTACTGTTCCAGTATCCGCACTCGCTACTGAAGAATATCCTACTGTTAAAAGTGCCATTGCACAAATTGGTAATAGTCTCTTTTTCATTTTCATTCTCTCCTTATATTTTATTCACATCAACTCGCATCGGATGTATTACTAGAATAAGCAAGCGATATAAATATAAGATGCAGATGAAATATATTTCATTTAAAGATTTCATTGTAGAAAAAGAAAAAACATCGCAATATGTACGATGTTTTTTCGGGTGTGTGTCTCAATATTTACATGTTACTTTCGCGTGATTTGGAAGTAGAACGGGCCGGAGCGATAACTAATTGTCTCGGCTCAGTTTTCTTGAAGTGATTTTTGACGTTACACTTACGACGTTGAACAACCCACGCTTTAATAGGGTTTGTTAAAATAATCTTTTGCTCTTCGTTAGGGGCCTCTTCTTCAAACCTACAACTTTCGCTCCATTTATTCCATTTCATTGTAAATTTAGAAGAAGAATGATCATCTTCACGATCAAACAAGTGCAAAAAATCCATTTTTCCATCTAGCATTACGGTGTTACTAGTCGCTAAAAAAGAAAAGGTCGTCCAACGTTTCTCCATGCCCTCCTACTCCTTTTTCACATATAGAGTGCCTAAAACTTAATTTACCTAAAATATGCTTGCCTTTTACCTTACACCCATAGTTTATCCAAAATGCTATTATGCAACTATCGATTTGCCTTACAACTACCTTACATTTTTGTAAGAAACAAAAAAACCTTCACTCTATATAATGAAGGTTTCTTACTTTTTATCTATATGATCTCTCATATCATCAAGTCCAGCTTCTTTTAGCTGCGACATCATACCGTGCGAAATTGCTCCTAACACTAAAGTCATTCCAATTAATGAAATACGAATCGCAGGTACATCAATTACGTAAGCCAACAGGCCAAGAACAATTGTTAAAAGTAATGCTTTTATAAATGTTACACTTGTGTACTGTTTCTTCTTCATCATATTCACCCTTTATGGAAGCGTTTTCTTAATATACTTAGTGTATCATATCATCAGATGATTTTGTCGTTATCTTTGTAAAAAATTACTATCTCCTTTGACTTTTTCTATTCTATCCTTTACAGTCGAAATGTTCGCAAGTTTTACACTGTAGGAGGATTACAATGAATATTGAAATAAAAGACACTTTAATTTCTGAAGAACAATTACAAGCAAAAGTTAAAGAATTAGCACTTCAAATCGAACGTGACTTTGAAGGAGAAGAAATCGTAGTTATCGCAGTATTAAAAGGTTCATTCGTATTTGCTGCTGATTTAATTCGTCACATCAAAAATGATGTAACAATTGACTTTATTTCTGCATCTAGCTACGGAAATCAAACAGAAACAACAGGAAAAGTGAAACTACTAAAAGATATCGACGTAAACATTACTGGGAAAAACGTAATTGTTGTAGAAGATATTATCGATTCTGGTTTAACACTTCATTTCCTAAAAGACCACTTCTTTATGCATAAACCAAAGGCACTCAAGTTCTGTACATTACTTGATAAGCCAGAACGCCGTAAAGTAGACTTAACAGCTGAGTATGTTGGCTTCCAAATTCCAGACGAATTCATCGTTGGATACGGTATCGACTGTGCGGAAAAATATCGTAACTTACCATTCATTGCTTCAGTTGTAACGGAATAATCGTATAACTTAAAAAATTGATAGTACATAAAATGTATATCGGCGATTTTTTAAATATATCGACTTACCGACAATAACTGACAATGTTAGCATCCAATTAATAGGGAGAAGCTGTTCTAAAATACATGGGAACAGCTCCTTTCTTGCCATTACAAACTACAGGGAGAGATGAAATATGACAAAGACAAAATTTGAAAAAGTACTCCTCATCGTAAATCCGAAAGCTGGTCAAGGTGACTTACATACAAATTTAACGAAAATCGTACCACCTCTTGCCGCAGCTTTTCCTGATCTACATATCCTTCACACGAAAAAACAAGGTGATGCAACAAAATATTGCCAAGAGTTTGCTAGTAAAGTAGATTTAATTGTCGTCTTTGGTGGTGATGGAACAGTATTTGAATGCACAAATGGCTTAGCACCTCTCGAAAATAGACCTACACTTGCAATCATTCCAGGCGGAACTTGCAACGACTTCTCTCGCACACTTGGTGTTCCGCAAAACATTGCAGAAGCAGCAAAACTTATTACAAAAGAACATATAAAACCAATTGACGTTGCAAAAGCAAATGGACAACATTTCTTAAACTTCTGGGGAATTGGCCTCGTATCTGAAGTATCAAACAATATAGATGCAGAAGAAAAAGCAAAGCTTGGTAAAATCGGTTACTATTTAAGCACAATTCGAACTGTCAAAAATGCTGAAACATTCCCAGTAAAAATCACTTACGATGGACAAGTATATGAAGACGAAGCTGTCCTAGTTATGGTTGGAAACGGTGAATATCTTGGTGGTATTCCATCCTTTATTCCAAACGTAAAATGTGATGACGGAACACTTGATATTTTCGTAGTCAAATCAACAGGTATTCAAGCATTTAAAGATTACATCGGAAAGAAACTATTTGAAGACTCAAATGAAAATGACATCTTCCACGTAAAAGCGAGATCCATTCATATCGAAACAGAGGAAGAAAAAGAAGTAGATACAGATGGAGAAAGTTCGCTTCATACACCTTGTCACATTGAATTATTACCAGGACACTTTACGATGATTTATAATCCTGCGGTTGTGTAATAAAAAAACGAGTGCTAGCACTCGTTTTTTCTCTTCTAATCTAGTTATATTGTTGGATCATTTCCTCTATTTCTTTAACTCTCTCTAAAGTAATTCCATTTCTTTGTTCGATCGCTAAAGGATGCTCGGTTGGCTCTAATTCAACATACGGTGCCATTCCAACTTCTCTTATATGTACATTTGTTTTTAAATTTAATGTTTCTGGATAAACTGGTATTTCTACAGATAACCACCCAAAATAAGGATCACTATTTTCTCGGCCTCTCTCATCCCACTTTTCTAATACTTCATCATAACTTTCTTTACTAAGCGATACCCAAACAGTCCATATGAAATTTTCGTGGTAGTCAATTATAGGAATCTCTAAACATCCTCTAATAAAATAGAAGAATGGCTTGTTTGCATACTCTAGTTCTTTTTATGTACAATGAAGGAAAGAAGTACCTTCATATAAGGGAGAGGACAAACTTTGTTCAACCAACAGTTAGTTAATTTACGCATTGATTTTGCATTTAAACAATTGTTTGGTACGAATGGTAGCGAAGATATTCTAATTGCATTTTTAAATGCTATGTTACAAGAGTCTTTAGAGTCGCCCATTGCTTCTCTACAACTAGAAGATCCACATTTACACAGGGAATATGAAGAGGATAAGTTATCTATTTTAGACATTTCAGCGACATTAGACACAGGAACAAAAGTCAATGTAGAAATACAACTCAATAATAATCACGATATGGTTAAACGCAGTTTATATTATTGGGGAAGACTATACACATCTCAACTACAAAAAGGGATGCCCTACAGTGCACTTCACAAAACCATCACCATAAACTTACTAAACTTCGTAATGTTTTCGGAACACCCAGCCTTCCAAACAACAAGCATATTATGGAATACACAACAACAAAAACTCCTGAGTGACGACATTGAAATCCACATTATAGAAATTCCAAAGTTAACTGAACAATGGCATGAAGAAAAAGTAAATCCGTGGAAAGATCCATTTGTTCGTTGGCTTTTATTGCTTTCAGCAAATGAGGATGAGCACTTAACTAAACTATTGGAGGATATTGCTATGAACCAAGACCCTATTTTACAAAAAGCGATAAATAAATGGGAACGTATGAGTCAAGATTCATCTTTCCGACAAGCCTATGACGCAAGGGAGAAAGTTTTAATGGATGAAGCAGCAAAATTCGCCCATGCAGAGACAGAAGGAATAAAAAGAGGAATGGAACAAGGGATGAAACAAGGAATTAAAAAAGGCATTGAAAAAGGCATTGAAAAAGGCATTGAACAGGGCATTGAACAGGGCATTGAACAGGGCATTGAACAAGGTCGAAAAGAAGGAGTTCAGCAGGGAAAAATTCAAATGATTAAAAATATGTATGATCTTGGTATACCACTTGAAACGATTGCTAAGGCAAGTAAATTAAGTTTGCATGAGATTGAGCATATTTTAGGACATAAATAGTGATAAAAAAAGAGCTTGAATAGTTTCAAGCTCTTTTTTTATCAACTCTCCTCAATATCATCCAATTGAGTCTTATAACATTCATCACACTCTGGCCTAGTAGGAAGAATCCCTCTGTCATCAGGTAATAAAACCCTGAAAACTTCTCGATCCATCTCTACGAAAGACTTCATAATAATGGGATATCCTTCAATAATATTCGTATACTCAATCCCTTGTTCAAACTTTTTTCCGCTCTTTATTTCTTCTATTATGGTACAAAAAACACTATGCGCGAATTCAGGATCCATATTTAATGCTATTTGTAAATCTTGATGATTAAAGTTATCTCTTAGACCATGCGTATGATAATTAGCATGGATGCCATCAATATCTTCTGCTAATATGCTATGCATGTACCATCCATACTCTTGTAGCATATTTTCTTCCCATTCATCAATATGTTGAACGTGTAACGGAAGAAAGAAATCTTCTTCTGTCCCCATTTCTTCACCAGCCCAAATGTACCAACCTGTCGTTCCATTTTCTACAGACATTCGTAACCCATTAATCGGTGCGATACCATCTTTCACATTTTGCGCTATTCCTAATTTCAATTCATTCGTAGATTCTACATACTCCGCTTTATATTTATCACATATACTCCTCTGTTCTTTTATGTATTTTTCCATCCTTTTAGCACACTCCCCAATTTTTGAAAGATAGATTTCTTTGCCGAAGCACTCTCTAACTTCCATACCCCACACGGATTATAAAATGGATCCTCTTGTTCATAACGATTATCTATATAATGAGATAAAAGATACACTGGAGCATCTTCTGTGAAACTAATTGTATCCCCATCTTTCAAATTAGGTTTTTCCAATATATTATGTAGGTTAAAATCATTTAATAAATTTACAGCTACTTCCGGATCTATTCCTCCGTCTAAAACAACGTCTGGTAGATTAAATGCTTGCATTCCACATGAATAGTAGCCGTCCTCTTCATCTCCAACTAAAGTTACAAGGTGCGAATACATCGGGAATATTTCCTTATTCTCTGTAAGCTCTTGCCATTCTTCTTTCGAATAAGCCACACCTGCTGTTTCAACTTTTAAAGCAAGTCCACCTGCATTTAAAAGTTCCATTCCTACATCAATTACTTCTTGTACTCTCTCTGTATCGTCAACTTTTGCAATAACATACACTGTATAAGTATGCTTCTCCAACTCCTGAAGCAATTCTTCATCAAAACGCTCACCACTTGCATAGAAGAAAGCCTCTCTCAAAGAAGGGTCTTGTTCATATATATCAAATTCAAAGCCAATCCCTTTCTCCTTATGGTGCATAACATTTCCTGCTAACATATAGTTACTTTTACTCACAACTTCTTGTATTAATTCTGTTCTATCTTTCCATAAACCAGGTACTCCAATAACGATTTGTGTCTCCATCATATGCACTCCACTTCTCATCTATTTTCAATCTATTCTTTCAATCTTCCAAACTAAATTAGCTGGGATATCTTTCTCTAAGAAGGTTAACATCCGTACAGTTTAGGCATCCTACTATGATTAAAATCTCCAAATATAACACTCCATGTGTACATTTATATTTATTTTCGTTTACATACTATTGTTATTCATAATCCATTTTAGCTAATAAACAAACGAAAGAGAACTAGGTGGATTAATGTTTACTTAAAAATAAAAAGTCCGAAACTATATAAAGTGATTTCGGACTTTTTATTTTTAAAATATTAAATTACATTTCGAACAAAAAGGAGCTGAATTTCCTCTTCTAATTTTCGTATCACATTTTGGACAATATACATATCGTTCCTCTACCTTTTGTCGTTCTATCATGTGTAAGGATACTATTTTCATACTGCACATAATTCCAATTAAGATAAGGCTAAAAATGAGTAGCACAACGCTCTTCCTTCCTTAACTACTTACCTATATTTTACCATTAAATAAAGATAATTTTATACTTATAATCCTATCTTGTCCTTCATACTGGAAGAAACTTTCTTTACTTCTATTTACTCATCAGCGTGATTCTTTTTTGTCTATATAAATAAAGAATACCTGTAACTATAAAAACAATCACGCCAAAATACACGCCATATTCTATCGCGATCGCTACAATACTTTCAATATGTTTTCCAAATAAAGCACCGAGCACAAAGTAAACGAGTGTCCAAACAAATCCTGTCGTATAAGAATACAAAGCATACGTCTTAAATGACATGTTATTCATTCCAACTAAATACGGTACGATATGTCTTACAACTGGTATGAAGTAACTTGTGACTAACGCATAATGACCATACTTCTCTACCATTTGTTGAGATTTCAAAAGATATTTCGCCTTTTTCTTTTTCATTAGCTTATCAAGTACTTTCGTACCAAATATTTTCCCTAATATATAACCTAAAGAAAGCCCAGATACAACACCTAAATATGTTAATAAAAATGCAGGAATGACACTTAATATCCCTAGTGAAGATACAAAGCCACCACTCATTACGATCATTTCGTCTGGAATTGGCATACCGATAATACCTAACCATAAACAGAAAAATAATGCCCAATAACCGTATTGTTCAATATAAGATAATAATTCATGTAATTCCATTATGCATATGCTCTCCTTAGCTCTTTTTTACAGCTAAAGATGTACGCTGGTGGGAAATTGAGCCACACTTTCTCTAGCGTAATTTCTGGAAAGAAGTGCTGTATAAATCCTTTTTTCACAAGTGAATATTGAAATGTAATAAATTCACCATTCTCATGTATCCCTTCCATTACATTGTTTAAAATACGCTTTGAAACTTCTTCTGGTAAAGAGGTAAAAGGTAATCCCGATAAAACGTAATCCACGCATTCTATATTGAGATCTTCTATATACTTTTTTATATTTTCGGCTGAACCGTGTACAACAATGACGTTCTGCTCATCTTTAAATTTTCTCTTTAGCTCCTTGCAAAACACTTCATTAATTTCAATAAGAAGAAATATTATTTCCTTCTTCTTTCTCTTCATAATTTCTTTCGTAAAGACTCCTGTACCAGGACCTAACTCTACAATGCATTTCGCTTTATTAAAATCAATTACATCTACCATTTTCTTTGCTAATATTTTTGAACTTGGCGCAATTGCACCAGTATGTTTCGGATGTTTAATAAATTCATGTAAGAATGTTATGAGTTGCATATAAACCTCTCCTCATTCGTTCAATAGTTTTTAACTTGTTTCTAAGTATAACTATTATTTCTTAACAAAAATTGAGGAGATTTCTTAAGATTTTATGAAGAATAAAAAAACAGCTATCGTCTCTAGCGATAGCTGTCCCTTATTACTTCGCACTCACGATCTTATAATAAGAACGAACCGTTAAGAAGTAATATCCAATATAAATCGCCCCGTATACTCCAATACTAATGAGAAGCGGAATCATAATTTCAAATGGTAATATATTTGACAAACCTTTTAGTGCAAATAAACTGTGTAAAATACCAATAATTAATGGAATAGCAAAGATAAAGCTCACTTGTTTTGCGATAGCTCTCTTCATCTCTTGCTTCGTTACACCAATTTTATGAAGAACAACGTAGCGATCACGGTCAGCACTTGCTTCTGTTAATTGTTTAAAGTAAATGATTGAGCCTGTTGCTAATAGGAATACTAATCCTAAGAATAACCCAATAAACATCATTAAGCCTGTTGTTTCAAGCCCCATTTGGAATCCTGTATAGAAATCGTTAAATGGTTTTAAAACTTCTGATTCTCCAGCTGGCATAATGCTTGCTAATTTTGCTGTTAACTCTTTACTATTTCGCTCACCTTTTACATCAATATTTTTTACAGTACGCGTTTCGTTTACTTGTTTCACTTGCTCATATGTTTTATCAGGAACGATTACAAATAGTTCATTTAAATTTGTAAGGCTTCTATTATTTACACCTTTAATTTTTAATTCTTTTGACTCGTTTCCAACAGGGAATACAGCTGTATTTCCTGTATAAAGAGGACCAAAATCAAGTTTCTCAATATATAAGCTATCATATACGAAAGCTTCATTCGCACTTAAATTTACAGGTTCTACATCTAAATGTTTCACAAGTGTATTAAAGCTTGATTGAGAAATAAGCTGGTACTGATTCGTAACATTATAGTGTGTGTTCAGAACTTGATCAGCTCTTTCACCTTTAAATGTTCCCTTCACAGGAATCATTTCAACTTCTGATTCATATGTGACTGGGTGATTATTCTTCTCTCCAGCAAGTATTTCATTTACTTTTTTATCTAATGCTGCATCTTTTTTCTCATAGGAATAACTATACGGCGCAGCAACTTTTGATTGCGTAAATGTGTTGTAATACATCGTAACTGACGTACCAACCGCTGTTAATGTAACTGCACTTAAAATAGCGATTGTCGCCAGTGATTTCGCATTTCCTTTAATACGATATAGTAACTGCGATGTCGTTACCATATTCATACCATTATAAAATGCTGACTTATTATTTCTTGCACGTTTCAATACAAATACTGTGAAGAACATGAACAGTAAATAAGTCCCTGCTACTGTCGCTAATAAAATATATAATGCAACGACCATAAAGTCTGCATACATAACTGCTTTCATGTACATTAATGCTAAAAAATAACCTGAACCGATTAAGAAAACTGAAATTAATGCCATGATGACAGATCCTTTTGGCATTGCTTCTCCTTCACGTTCTGCACGGAAAAGTTCAATTAACTTAAAGCGATAAATTAAACGATATCCTTGAAGTGATGTATATAAAATAATCACAAAGAAAATAATTGCTGTATCAATAATGGCAGCCACCGGTACTTCAAAATGAACGTTTAAATTTAATCCCATCATATTTACTAATAACTCAAGGAATAATTTTGAAAGGACACTACCGATCGCAATCCCAATTACTAATGACATTAATCCCATTAACATATTTTCATAAAAGAGCATTTTACCAATTTGTCTTTTCCGAATACCTAGTAAAGAATATAATCCAACTTCTTTTTTACGTTTACGTGTAAAGAATCCGTTCGAATATATAATAAACACTGCTACGAAAATGATAAGCATCACACTGGAAACTTGAAACGCACCGCTAATCTTTTTAGAAGCTTCTGCTGCTTTTTCCATTTGTGAATTATATTGCAGTGCTTTAAATGTGAAATAAATAACGATACTAAAAATCATAGATGCAAAATATACAAAGTAGTCTTTAAAGTTCCGCTGTATGTTGCGGAGGGCAATGCTAGATAAGGTCATCAGCCATACCTCCAGAAATAGAAGACATTACGTCAACAATTTTTTGGAAGAACTGTTTACGCGTCGATTCACCGCGGTGTAATTCTTTATAGAGTTCACCATCTTTAATGAAAATAACTCGTTTACAATAACTTGCTGCAAATGCATCGTGCGTTACCATTAAAATTGTTGAGTTATCATATTCATTTAACGACTTCATACTTTCAAGTAAATCTGTTGCAGATTTAGAATCAAGTGCTCCAGTTGGCTCGTCTCCGAAAATCATACTTGGATTCGTAACAATTGCACGCGATGCTGCACAGCGCTGCTTCTGCCCACCAGATACTTGATATGGGAACTGACTTAAAATATGATCAATACCGAATTTCTTTGAGATTTCAAGAACGCGGCGATCAATCTCACTCGCTTTCACCTTTGATAACGCAAGTGGTAAAGCGATATTCTCTTTCACCGTTAACGTATCTAATAAGTTATAATCTTGGAAAATGAAACCTAAATGATCACGGCGGAATAACGCTAACTTATCATCATTCATCTTTACAATATCTTTTCCATCAATTAAAATTTCACCGTTCGTCGCATTATCAATTGTAGAAAGAACATTTAGTAAAGTCGTCTTACCAGAACCAGAAGGTCCCATAATTCCAACGAACTCACCTTCTTTTACTTGTAAGTTAATACCTTTTAACGCTGCAAATTTATTCCCACCCGTGTCGTACACTTTTTCAATATTTTTTGCTTCTAACACTGTTTTCATCTCGACATCCCTCATTTCTTCTATTCTCTATTTTCAACTATATACACTCTCTACTCTTGCCACTATCGATGTTTCTTACACAAACATGACAGTTATGTAAGACGCATAAGTAAAGATATAAAAATTTAACCTACTGAACAAAAGTACTTTGTTACTATAACATTGGGATATCATACCATCCATTCATTCTCCTTACAGGAACATTACAATTTTGTAAGGTTAAAAATGTCCCCTACAAAGTTGTGCACGAAATGTCGGATGGAGCTATTTCGTTCCTGCTATTCTATGTACAGAGGAGGTCATAATATGGATTCACTTAAAAATATGAATACTGCAATGCGCTATATTGAAGATAACCTTACGAATGAAATTGATTTTAAAGAAGTTGCGAGGCTAGCTCTCTGTTCTGAGTATCACTTTAAAAGAATGTTTTCGTTTTTAGCAGGTATATCACTATCTGATTATATTCGCTGTAGACGTCTTACTCTTGCTGCCTTTGAACTAAAAAATAGCAATGCAAAAGTCATTGATGTCGCTATAAAATATGGCTACAACTCACCAGATTCATTCGCTCGTGCATTTCAAAACTTGCACGGTATAACACCTTCTGAAGCCCGAAATAGTAGCCGTTCTTTGAAAGCTTATTCACCAATGACCTTCCAGTTATCCATTCAAGGAGGAAATGAAATGAACTATCGAATTGAAGAAAAAGAGCCATTTCGAATTATAGGTATTACAAAACGAGTACCAATTGTTTTTAACGGTGTAAATGAAGAAATTGCTTCTATGTGGAAAAGTTTAAACCCAGAGTCTATTCAAACATTAAAGTCCCTTTCAAACATTGAACCGAATGGAATTATTAGTGCTTCTACTAACTTTTCTGAAGGAAGGATGGAGGAAAAAGGCGAACTCGATCACTATATTGGAGTAGCCACAACAAAGGATTGTCCAGAGGAGTTTAAACAGCTTGAAGTTGCTGCTTCAACATGGGCTATATTCGAAGCTGTCGGTCCATTTCCTGATGCACTACAAAATGTATGGGGACGTATTTATTCTGAATGGTTCCCTTCTTCGAACTATGAACTAGCGGAAGGACCGGAGATATTGTGGAATGAAAGTAAAGACGTATCCTCTCCGAATTTCAGAAGCGAAATATGGGTACCTGTTTTAAAAAAGTAATATAAGAGGCTAACCTTTTCAAAATAAAGAAGCTGCTCTCCCTTTTTAAAGGAAGAGCAGCTTCTTTATTTTATACTTCTTCTTGACTCGTTCTTATACAAGAAAATAGTAATAATCGTAAGCACTATAATAACTGCAAAAGTAAATACTCTGTAGTTCGAGATAGTAGCAGTACCAATTAACAAGGCAGGTATAACCGCCACAATTAAGCCACCAAACATACCAACAAACGATCCTATACTTTGTTTTACTACTTGAGTTTCTGATACCCAATCATAATAACCAAATCGATTATTAATGAAAATCCCCCATACTGCTGAAAATAATGAATATGTTATCGGTGTTATTACGATGAAAAGAGAGCTCCAAACATCTAGCTTTAACCCGATTATCAGTAATACAGCACTAATAAGTGATGCAGGTATACTCAATGAAAGATTCATAAGAATTTTACTATCATAAATCATCTTTGGCGCTATAGGCAATGATTTAATAATCCATACATTTTTTCCTTCTAAAGACAATGACACACATGTTGTACATGTCATCGAAATCGCTGCTGCAATAGCAAATGGAGCAATCTTTTGCAACAGGGGCTCAATTCCAGGATACGCTATTAATTGGCTTGGTCCTACTACAACTATAGCTAGCGAGAAAGCTAGCGCCATCACGACTCCCATTCCACTATTTATGACATACACTGTAGAAGAGAAGAAACGTTTCAGCTCTTTTTTATACAATGCGACCAATACACTCTCTTTTTTCATGCTATTAATCTCATAATTTGAAAGCATATGATAAGTGGTGATCCCTGTGTTTATTTGCTTATATTTTAACGAAAGTATTTTTACAAAAAGATAATACCAAATCACTGATATCCCCACGAATAAGATGAAAGCTACCATATCAGCATTAACAATTGCTTTTTGAAACATGTTAGCTAATGGATACACTTTAGTTAATTGCTCCGAAACAATTGCACCAATTCCGTTCATATCATTAAGGCTATATTGAGCATTTCCGTTTTTTAGCATAAAGGAACCGAATGTAATAATTACTATAAAACTTAAAATCGTAGTTATTTTATTCGTATTTTTAAATTTAGAAGCGATTGCCGTAATCGAAGCTCCAAAGATTGCTGCAATTGTTGTTGGGATTAAAGATGCTATAAACATACTGATGAACCACATAAAGTAAAAAGAAACTGATGGATTTTCATGTATGCAATACACAACTCCCATTGGTAGCATGATTATGATTGAAAAGATTGTATTCAGCAAGTATAAATACAAAAACCTACTTGCAATAACAGTACTTACGCGAATCGGCAATGACATTAAAAAGTCGTAATCCTTAAAAGCAAAAATTTCTCCATTTGCCTTAAATATAGTGAAAAACAACGTTAATACACTGCTAATAACTAGTGCATAGACGGGAATAATTTCACTAATTCCTATTTTTATCAATCCATATGCCGAAGCTCCGCAATATAACATTAACATGACACCAACTAGAGCAATAGATACTGTCAGCAAAATCTTATTCTGCTTCTTTCTCTTATCTTTTTCGTATTTAAAGGTGTTTAAACCGAGCTGCGTTATCAACCGAATTTTCAAAAGACCTAAACTATTAGTATTCATTAGCAAGCTCCTTCATAAAGAGCTCTTCCAATGAGCCTTCCTTTATTAAAGAATTTACTTCTCCTGAAAGTGCTAATTTCCCTCTATTAATCATCGCTACTTTATTACATAACTTCTCAGCTACATCTAAAACGTGTGTAGAAAAGAAAATCGCACTTCCTTTTTCACAAAGCTCTTTCATAATACCTTTCAATACTACGGCTGCCTTTGGATCAAGACCAACGAAAGGTTCATCTAAAACTAATAATTTCGGTTTATGTAAAACCGCCGATATAATCGCTACTTTTTGTTTCATACCGTGTGAATAAGAAGATATTAAGTCCCCTAAGTACGGTGTAATCTCAAAAGCATCCCCATACTTCTGTATCTGTTCTTCCCGATCCCTCGCAGGCACTTTAAACACATCCGCAACAAAGTTCAAATATTGAATTCCTGTTAATTGCTCATATAAATCTGGATTATCAGGAATATACGCCATTACTCTCTTACATGCAATCGGATCCTTTTTTACTGAATGTCCATCAACAAAAATTTCACCCTCTTCAAAATCTATAACTCCTACTAACGACTTAATTGTTGTACTTTTCCCCGCACCGTTATGTCCAATAAATCCAAAGATATCCCCTGCTTTAACAGTAATATTCAAATGATCAACTGCTTTCTTACCGTCTTTATATGTCTTGCTAAAATTTATAATTTCTAACATGTAAATCCCCCCAAATCACCTTTTCGATTGAATTTTCAGACCTTAAAACGAAAAATTTACTCAGTGAGCTTTTCATTATTCCCACTGAGTATTAAAATCTCTTAACACATAGAAACTATAAATATAAAATTTGACTAATATAGCTCACATTTGTATTTCTTTTTTATACAAAACGTAAGAATATAAATTCGTTATAATGACAGCAACTACTATAATCCCAAGCATCATATAAGTTCTCCAATCAGCCGGAGCGAAAACACTTATAATCATAATAATTCCTAACGCCACAAATACTTTTCCGCTAAACCGATGTGTTTTCCGCCATACTTCTTCATTACTTAACGTCCATGGATTACGCATCCCAACAAAAAAGTTTGGCTTACACTGTGGTAAATAATTACCCATTACTAAAAATAAAACACCAACTAATAATTCAGGCACCCGATTAATGAATAAGTTATATCCTAATCCACTTGTAATAATATCTATATTTCCTACAAATAGTAGCAATAGTACACCATTATTCATCATCATAAAGGCTTTAGAAAATTTCTCGTAATTTGCTTTTCTTGGATCAATCTTTGGTATCACATTTAGAAATATATATAATGCAATCATAATTCCGACCATAGAAATCATTCCGTAAAATTTAGAAGAATATCCATCTACCTTACCGCCGCTCCAATGCGTTGCAATTGTATCCGGCAAATGTGGCCAAGCAAACGCCCAAGCTAAACAAGTTATAACAATTAATAAGATTGCAAAAAGATGTTTTTTCATTTCCCCTCTTCCCCCTTATTCGTAAATGTAAACACCCAAGTTAATAAATCTTGAAAGACAGTTGTGTTTAAAGAGTACACAACAAATTGCCCTTTCTTTTCATCTTGAATAAGTTCAGCATTTTTAAGTGCGCTTAAGTGGTGTGAAATACTTGGTTTTGTCATATTGAAATGTTCAGCGATTTCACCAGCGGTTAAATCACCTTCTTTTAATAAGTCTAAAATTTTTCGCCTTGTTGGATCTGCTAATGCTTTGAATGCTTGATTCAATGTCTTTCTTCCTTTCGATAATTAGACATTTAGATATTTATCTAAATATTAAACCGATTACTGTTATTTGTCAATTGTATCCAGTGCCCTTTTTACTTTTCTCACTTTTAACCTATACTGTTTACTAGCTTATCTTTCAACATAATGAAAAGACTTGAAACACATGATACACTATAGCTACAATTGTTTTTCTGAGGAGGAATATACATATGTATAAAATTTTAATCGTTGAAGACGATCCAAATATTTCATCATTACTGCAATCTCACATTCAGAAGTACGGTTATGAAGCTGTTGTTGCAGAGAATTTCGATGATATTATGGAATCGTTTAACGCTGTGAAACCACATCTTGTTTTACTTGATGTAAACTTACCGAAATTCGATGGTTTCTATTGGTGCCGTCAAATTCGTCATGAATCTACTTGTCCAATTATTTTCATTTCAGCGCGTGCTGGTGAGATGGAACAAATTATGGCAATTGAAAGCGGTGCGGATGATTACATTACAAAACCATTCCACTACGACGTTGTAATGGCAAAAATTAAAGGACAATTACGCCGTATTTACGGTGATTATGCACCAAATATTTCTGAACGTATCGTTGAAGTAGAAGGTTTAAAACTATTCCCAGAACGTCCTGAAATTCACTTCGGATCTGAACAAGTTCTTTTAACGAAAAAAGAAGCTATTTTAGCTGAAATGTTATTATCTAAATTCCCTCGTACAGCAAGCCGTGAAGATTTATTAGCTGCGCTTTGGGATGACGAAAGCTTCGTTGAAGAAAATACATTAAACGTAAACATTACGCGTCTTCGTAAAAAGTTTAATGAGCTTGGTATTGAGAACTCTATTGAAACAGTACGTGGACTTGGATATCGCTTTAACGCAACTTGGAGTGAATAAGCATGAAGCTATTTTTACGTGATCATTTTGCATTTTTCCTACTGTACGTTTTAAACTTCGGTATCATTTTCGTTCTTTATGATGCAGTAGATGGATTTCAAAACAATAAATTTTATTTCGTCGTTTTAAGTTTATATTTATTTATTTGTTTCCTCGCTTACCGTTACGTTCGCAATCGTAGAATGTACCATAGATTAAGCGAGCAACCAGAGAAAATGGAAGATGCGTTTATTGAAAGAGCAACTGCTCCGATGCCTCACGGTGTAAATGAACTCGTGCGCACGCAATACCGTCTCTTCCAAAAAGAACTACAATCGTATGAAGTAAAACAACAAGAACATCAATTATTCATTAACCACTGGGTGCATCAAATGAAGACACCTGTTTCCGTTATGCAGCTTATGGTGCTCGAAATGGAAGATGAGCATTTGATTCCGAAATTCAAAAAAGAATTAGAGCGACTAAATCAAGGACTCGATATGGCTTTATATATGGCAAGGCTAAATAACTTCCATGAAGATTTCCATGTTGAGACGATTTCATTAAAAGATACGGTAACAAAAAATATTAACGGATTAAAAGAACTATTCATTCGTAATGGTGTCTTCCCTGTTTTAGAAGTCCATTCTGATTTAAAAGTTGCTTCTGATGCGAAATGGCTAAAATTTATCATCTATCAGTTAATGACAAATGCTGTTCGTTACTCTGGTGAGCGCGGAAAGAAAGTTTTCTTATCTGCTTACCGAAACGGAAAAGATATTATTTTAGAAGTTCGTGATGAAGGTGTTGGTATTCCACAAGAAGATATTCGAAGAGTATTTGAACCATTTTACACTGGGAAAAACGGTCGCGCATTCGGAGAATCTACTGGTATGGGACTTTATATTGTAAGTAAAATTTGTGATTATTTAGGTCACTCTGTCAAACTAGATTCTGAAGTTGGTAAAGGAACGACGATTAAAATCATCTTCCACAACGCTGCAAATAATCAAGCAGAACATACGGAGAAGGTGACCGAAGCATGATCGTAACATATGCAAGCAAAATGTATGAGAACTCACTCTCATACATTTTTTGCAATACAACTACTTCTATATCTTCTAGCCGGAGGTATAATCTATGACATTTTGGCAATTTGCATTTAAAAACGTCACGCGCAACTCGAGAGCTTATTTTGCTTACTTTGTAAGTAGTTCCTTTTCCATTGCTGTGTTCTTTTCGTTTGCTGTTTACTTATTCCATCCGAAATTACAAAACTTTGACATGACCTCTGAAATTTCAGGATTAATGATATTTTCAGAAGTAGTAATTGTATTTTTCTCTTTCTTCTTTTTACTATATTCCATTGGTACTTTTTTAAAAGTTAGAAAAAAACAATTTGGTGTTTTGACCATTTTAGGAATATCGAGAAAACAATTACATCGTCTTGTTTTTATGGAGAATATGTTAATCGGGATTTTATCTATCTTTTTCGGCATGCAGTTTGGAGTTGTTTTTTCTCAATTTTTCTTATTAGTAACAGCCAAACTTACGCATGTTCCAGGAATATATTTATACGGTCCTACTAACGCGTTTATTTTAACAACCATTGTTTTCCTTAGTCTTTTTATCATTGTATCTGCATTCACACCAATGCTTATTCGTACAAAAAAAGCGGTACACCTTTTAAAAACAAATGGTGGAAAACAAAAAGAAAGAAAACCATCCATACTTGTTTCATTATTTGGTGCGATTTGTTTATTTGGTGGTTATGCGTTAGCTGGAAATCCTAAATATTTCGTATCAGTAAGCCCGCAAATCGGTGTTATATATATGGTTTCGAGTATTTTCGTTATCCCAATGCTAGTTACAATAGGAACATATTTTTTCTTTTCTCAAATTAGTTTCTTACTTATTTATATTTTAAAGAAAAGAAGAAGATTTTATATGAAACGGATTAATATGCTTTGGATTTCAGATTTAGCAAACCGTATTCGAACGAATATTAATATGCTTTTTATTGTAGCAATGCTATCTACAATTGCTTTCACAATGATCACGTTCCTATATGGATTCGGGAAATTTATTAAGCTAGAGGTGAATAGAACTTCCCCTTTCCCAATTTCTTATTTCTCTTATGATGCGAACCCTTTTGTTACAGAGCATTTAAATTGGCTTGAGCAACAATTACAAAAAGAGCATTTCCCTTATCAAAAAATAAAAGCTGATATATATGAAACACCACTAAAAGAAGATAAAGATATAGCTATTTATAATGACGTATACGCAATTAAGCAAAGTGACTATAACAAACTTGCGAATTCTTTACGAATGAAACAACTATTTATGGATGATAACGAAGCATATGTGTTAACAGGGACATCTTATATCACCATATTCAACGAATTTGAGCAAAGCTACAATAGAGATTACATTACACTCTCTAGTACAAATACGAAATTAAGAGTTAAAGGCTATGAGCATGTAAATGCAATTCCATCTGGCTTTTCATATCAAACGATAGTTTTGCCTGATGTTATCGTAAATAACTTACCTAGCACCGTAAAGCATATATCAGCATACAATTACAAAATTCAAAACTGGGAACAGACATATGAAATTGCTGATAATTTTATAGAAAAGGTACAAAAAGATCGAAATAAATACCAGTATGAAGGGCCTCTTATTCGCTCCTTTGAATCAGCAGGATCGTTATACAAAATAACATCAGGTAGTGCCGCGTACTTCCTAATCGGGACATTTTTAGGAGTTATTTTCTTCATTGGAGCTGGTAGCGTTCTTTACTTTAGAATGTATACGGATTTGACGAACGAACAAGAGAAATATATAACGCTTTCTAAAATCGGTGTAACAGATACAGAGATGAAACGATCTGCAACCATTCAACTTAGTATTTTATTTTTCATTCCGTACATTATGGCATCCATTCATACAATGTTCGCAACAAAAATGCTACAAGATGTAATTGGTTTATCTCTGTTCAAAGAAGTTTCAGCCGTTCTTATTATTTTTGGATTCGTTGAAATCGTATTTTTCTTATTCATTCGTTCACTTTATATGCAAAAATTATCACATTACACGAGTGGACAAAATATTTAAAACAAACTTGATGAAAAGAGTATCTCTCATACGCTTTTCATCTTCACCCTATTAGGAGGTTTAGGTGAATGACATTTTGGCAGTTTGCATTTAAAAACGTCACAAGAAACGCCAGAGCTTATTTCGCCTATTTTGTAAGCAGTGCGTTCTCCATCGCAATCTTTTTCTCATTTGCAGTTTATTTATTTCATCCTAAATTGCATATGACAGACGTTAATTTTTCTCTGAACATATTAATGACAATTTCAGAAGTTGTCATTGTGTTCTTTTCATTTTTCTTTTTACTGTATTCAATCGGGACGTTTTTAAAAGTACGAAAAAAACAGTTCGGGATTTTAACAGTACTTGGCATATCTCAAAAACAATTAAAGCGACTCATATTTATAGAAAATATGTTAATTGGTGCTCTTTCTATATTTTTTGGCATTCAACTTGGACTTGTCTTTTCACAGTTCTTTTTGTTAGTTACCGCTAAAATTACACACGTACCTGGTTTATATTTATATCCGCCTACAAGTGCTATCGTTTTAACTATCATCATCTTTCTCGGGCTCTTCATTCTCGTATCATCTTTTACACCGATGCTCATTCGCACGAGAAAAGCCGTACGTCTTTTAAAAGAAGGAAAACAACAAAAAGAAAGAAAAGCATCCGTGCTCATCTCTCTATTTGGTGCGATCTGTTTAATATGTGGATATGCGTTAGCCGCAAATCCGCTGTATTTTATGTCGCTAGGTGACATAATTGGACTTTTATATGCCGTCTCTAGTATATTTGTCATCCCATCGCTTATTGCAGCTGGAACATACTTTTTCTTTTCACAAATTAGTTTTTTACTTATTCGTATTTTAAAAACACGAAGAACGTTTTATATGAAACGAATTAATATGCTTTGGATTTCTGATCTAGCATCACGTATTCGGACGAATATTAATATGCTCTTTATTGTGGCGATGCTATCGACGCTCGCTTTTACAATGATTACATTCTTATATGGATTCGGGAAATTTACAAAGTTTGATGCGATTAGACAAAATCCTTTCCCGTTTACTTATTTATCGCATACTGAAAATACGTTAGCTGATGAACATTTAAACTGGTTAGAGCAGAAATTTAATGAAGAGCACTTTACTTATACAAAATTTAAAACGGATATATATGAAGTATCTTCAGCTGAAGATAGCACGCAGCTCTATTATGCCATTAAACAAAGTGACTATAATGTACTTGCTAAGGCTTTAAATTGGGAAACGCTCACGGTCAATAAGAATGAATCTTATATTCTTATGAAAGACTTAGATGATCAGGTTATTGGAACGCTCCATAATAAAGAACAGAAAAATACTCTTACACTTACTCAAAACAATTTACAACTACAAGTGAAAGAATATAAAAGTTATAGCCCATTCCCAAACAGCTTAATATACCAATTACTCATACTATCTGATGAAAATGTAGAAGCCTTATCCACCGTTTCCAAACAAATGAGTGTATATAACTTCAAAGTTACAGATTGGGAAAAAGCACATAATATCGGTTCATCGTTTATAACAAAAATCCATAACGATAATGCAGCAATTCAAGCAGAGCATCCACCTTTCCATGCAAGTGAAGCGAGCGATTCTCTATATAAGACAAAACTAAATGTCGCTTCGTTCTTCTTAATTGGTACTTTCCTAGGAGTTATTTTCTTTATCGGTGCTGGCAGTGTTCTTTACTTCCGGATGTATACAGATTTAACAAATGAGCAAGAAAAATATATAACGATTACGAAAATCGGCTTAACTGAGACTGAAATGAAACGTTCAGCGACAATTCAGCTTGCGATTCTTTTCTTCGTACCTTACATTATGGCATCAATCCATACGATGTTTGCGACAAAGATGCTACAAGAAATATTACATCTCTCGTTCTTCGCTGAAATTACAGTCGTACTGTTGATTTTTGGAACAGTTGAAATTTTATTTTTCCTTTTAATTCGTTCCTTTTATATGCAAAAATTATCACAACACATTAAGTTTTAAAAAGTAGAAAGGTGATTACTATGGAAGAAGTATTACACATAAAAAACGTCTCAAAAGTATATGAGGGGAAAGTCCCTCATACTGCTTTAAAAAATATAAATTTACACGTGGATAAAGGGGAATTCGTTGCCATTATGGGACCATCTGGTAGCGGAAAATCTACATTTTTAAACGTTATCTCTACAATCGATTCTCCGACTTCTGGTGATGTCGTGATTAACGGAAAAAAACCGCACACATTTCGTAGAGAGAAGTTAGCTATTTTCCGAAGACAAGAGTTAGGATTTGTTTTCCAAAACTTTAACTTACTAGATACACTGACAATCGGTGAAAATATCGTACTACCTTTAACATTAGATAATGTTCCATTAAAAGAAATGGATGAAAAGCTTGATAACATTTCAAAAAAGCTTGGAATTGATCATATTTTGGACAAGCGTATTTTTGAAGTTTCTGGAGGACAAGCACAGCGTACCGCAGTAGCACGTGCTGTTATTCATCATCCTTCACTTCTACTAGCCGACGAACCGACAGGAAACTTAGATTCAAAAGCGGCAATTGACGTAATGGAGTTATTTACGAAATTAAATAAAGAAGAAGATGCAACGATTTTAATGGTTACGCACGATCCGTTTGCAGCAAGTTATTGTAACCGTGTTATTTTTATTAAAGATGGCGAACTTTACAATGAACTGCACCGCGGATTATATCGCGAGAAATTTTATCAAGAAATATTAGATGTTTTAGCATTATTAGGAGGAAGACGTGGATGACATTTTGGCAATTCGCATTTAAAAATGTCTCACGTAATTCGAAAGCATATTTCGCCTACTTTGTAAGTAGTGCGTTTTCTATCATGGTTTTCTTTTCATTTACTGTATACGCGTATCACCCGCGGTTACAAAGTGTACAAAGTTTCCAAGAACGTGATCCTCTAATGAACTTAGCTAGTACAGCACAGCTTGTGATCGTTATGTTCTCGTTCTTCTTTCTCTTATATTCAATTGGAACATTTTTAAATGTACGGAAGCAGCAATTCGGGATACTCACCATTCTCGGTATCTCACAGAGACAATTAAAGAGACTGTTATTTACTGAAAATATGATAATCGGGATATTGTCTATCTTTATCGGCATTCAAGGTGGACTTGTATTTTCTAACTTTTTCTTATTAGTCACTTCGAAATTAACAAGTGCGAAAGGTCTCTATTTATATTGGCCAACAGAAGCGATTATCGTTACAACCGTAACGTTTATCATTTTATTTTTAATCGTTTCTACGTTTACACCAATGTTTATTCGTACTCGAAAAACAGCCCACCTCATTAAAGGGAACAAGAAAATGCCAGCTGAAAAAAGACCATCTATACTCATCTCTTTATTCGCTTTAATTTGTTTAGGGCTATGCTATTATATCGCTGGTTATCCGCAAGGCTACGTAACGGAAAAAAATGTGCAAAATGGATCTGTCTTTTTTATTATGTTATCTATTTTACCGCTCGTAATAGTCGGGACATATTTATTCTTTTCACAAACATTCCTTCTTTTCATCTATATTTTAAAGAAGCGCAGAAAGTTTTATTTGAAACAAATAAATATGTTATGGATTTCAGATTTAGTTTCTCGTACACGCAGTAATATTAATGTACTCTTTATTGTTTCTATGCTATCTGCACTTGCATTTACGATTATTATTGGATTATTCGCCGCTAATAACAATACGAAGGCATCAGTACTAGAGCGATATCCCGTTCCCTTCACGTATACATCAGAAGGTGACAATTCCCTTGAACAAAAGCATATTTCTACAATTGAAACGGAGCTTACAACTAATAATTTTCTTTACAAAAAATATAAGTTTACAGTATTAAAAGATACAGCTTCCAAAGAAGATATTATGCTTATGAAGATGAGTGATTATAACGCAATTGCTAAACAATTGAAAAGACCGGAAATAACAATTGATTCTACAGAAGTGTATATTATTTCTCGCCACTCACCAGAACTTCTCGATCTCGTATCTAATCCATTTGCAAAGCAAAATACGATTACACTTGGATCTAATAAAAAAGAATTTCATATTAAAGGGTTTATTAATAAAGGAATCGAACCATCATTTGCATTCCCTCATTTAGCTGTCGTACAAGATTATGTATTTGATAATATGATTCCTCATATTGAAACAACTGTAATCTATAACTATTTCGTAGAAAACTGGGAAAATGCAATCGTTCCAACAAAAAATATGTTACGTGTTATTAGTGGTGATGCACGTGAGTTCTACGAAAAGCATACTGAAGAGAAAGCTCAAGTTCCTTTCTTCATACATACGGCTACGGATGAACTTATTTACGGTAAAGGAAATGCAGTTGCTCAATTCTTTATTTGGGCATTTCTCGGCTTTATTTTCTTTATCGGTGCGGCTAGTGTTCTATACTTCCGTATGTATAATGACTTAACAACTGAAAGACAAAAGTATATTACGATTACAAAGCTTGGCTTAACTGAATCAGAAATGTTTCGCTCTGCTACCATTCAATTAGGAATTTTATTTTTCGTTCCTTACATCGTTGCTGGTGTTCACACGTTATTTGCGGTTAAGTTTTTACAAAGCATGTTTTCTTTCTCATTACTAAAAGAGACATGTATCGTACTCACCTTTTTCGGGATTATCGAGATTATTTTCTTCTTCTTAATCCGCTCTCTGTACATTAATAAATTATCACAGCATATCAAAATATGAATAAAATGGCCTTGTGCATATTGCACAAGGCCATTTTCAATAGTTTTTAATAATTAGCAGCAATATCCGCCGTAGCCACCAGCATAACCACCGTAACCACCATAACCACAACCGCCGCCTCCGCCGAAGCAGCTAGCACCGATGATAATTAATAAAATAAACAATACGATTAGAAGCGCAAAACCGCCTCCGCACCCATGTCTGCGGTTACAATCATCATGTCTGTGTTCACACTTTTCGCTCATTACTCTATTCCTCCTTTAGTATCATTCATAACAAGTTCACCTTGCTCTAAATGAGGGGATTCCATTTATAGTATGTTTTCAGGGCGAATAGGAAGCTTGGCTTTCTTAAAAACGGGCTTGTTTTCGGAAATGGGCTTCATCAAAAAAAGATACCAATTAAGGTATCTTCTAAATAAACATATTTAATAAAAGTGCAAAACCAAATGCAATAAATGATAACAATGTCTCAAGTACCGTCCACGTTTTAAACGTTTCCTTCACCGTTAATCCTAAATACTCTTTTACAAGCCAGAATCCTGCATCATTTACGTGAGAAAACATTAATGATCCCGCACCTGTTGCTATAACGAGCAATTCTAAATTTACACCTGACATGTGCTGAATAACTGGTGAAACAATTCCTGCTGCCGTCGTTAATGCTACTGTTGCTGAACCTGTTGCGATTCGAATTAATCCAGCTACCATGAAAGCTAACACGATCGGTGATAACGATATATGTTCTGCCATTTGCGCAATCGCTGTTCCAACGCCGCTTTCAATTAATATTTGTTTAAACCCACCGCCTGCACCGATAATTAAAATAATGGAACCGACTGGTAATAAACTTTCATCCGTTAACTTTTTAATCATCTTTTTATTAATCCCTTGTCTTATTCCAAGTAAATAAAATGCTGCGAAACATGAAATAAGTAAAGCAATTACTGGGCTTCCTATAAATACTAAAAATTCAGTTATCTTTTTCGGTAATGAAATATATGGTGCCACTACTGATAAAATCATCAATACAACTGGTAATAAAATAATGAAAAATGAAACTTTACGACTTGGTAAATCTGTTGATACAGTCGTAACTCGAACAAGCTCTGGTTCATTTTCGGGTATAACCCTTTTATGTACCCACTTTGCAAATATCGGTCCTGCGATAATGGCTGCTGGTAACGCGATAAGTAATGAATATAAAAGTACCTTTCCTAAGTTCGCGTTATAAATACCGATTGCTGTCATCGCCCCTGGATGTGGTGGCACAAGCCCGTGCACAATAGATAATCCAGCAATAACAGGTAACGCAATTAATAATATATTTTGCTTCGTCGTTTTTCGAATCGAAATAACAAGTGGTAATAATATGACGATCCCCACTTCAAAAAACACTGGAATCCCTATAACAAAACCTGCAAATAACATAGCCCAAGGTAGTTTCTTCACACCGAAAAATCGAATAAAGAAGTCTGCCACTTGCATGCCCGCCCCTGAATCGGACATCATTTTTCCTAAAATTGTTCCGAGGGCTAAAATACCAACTAGATGCCCTAGTACACTACCAACACCAGTTTCATAGGCAGTCACTATTTTCGTCAAATTCAGTCCAGACATAATAGCTAAAAATAAACTCGCCACTGTTAAACTAATAAATGCATGCCATTTCCACCATGATACCCCTAAAATAACAATTGTGATCGCAAGTAACGTGACGATTAATAAGTATATATCCATCTCTCATTCTCCTTACTTTTATCCCGATTGGTGTGGGCTAATAATTAGTGGGTGATGCCCTCCTCCACTAATTAAAGTTTTACTTTATAAAAAAAGAGGGAACATCCCCTCTTTTTATACGTCATAATTCACTACATAATGCTGCATTTCTGTATTGTAGTAGCCTTCGCTATATTCAATTACTTCGCCAACTTCATCATAAGAATAGCGCATACGTTTTAATAACGCTGTCCCCTCTTTTTCACCTAGCGCTTCTGCAACGAAACTAGGCGCGAGTCCAACAGCGAATTCATCTCTGAAGTTTTCTAAGTGAATGCCTCGGTCTTCAACTAAATCATAAAGCGATTGCAAGTCAAAGTCCGATAAATCTGTACTTGCCATTCCTGCTGAGAAATAGTGCGTATAATGAATGTAAGGTGCATCATTTAACGTATATAAACGTTCAATACGAAAACTCTCCTTGCCGAATAATCGAAATGGCACCGTTCCTTCTTCATTATGAACGATTTCTGCTTTTAGCAATTTCTTTTGTACTTTATATCCTTCTTCCACTAACACTTCTGTAAATTTCTTACCTTTTGACAACTTTGTCGCAGAAGTATTACGGATAACTTTCGTTCCTTTACCGCTTTTCTTTTCTAAATATCCTTCTTGAGCGAGTTCTTTAATTGCATTACGCACTGTAATTTTGCTCACTTTGAACTCTTCTTCTAACTGCGGTTCGGAAGGAATATTCGTATGAATCGCATATACACCATGCAATATTCGATCACGAATAATATTTTTTATTTGTAAATATAATGGTCCTTTTTTCCTCGTTACGTTCACCGTTACACCCACTACCTTTCTACATCACCTACTGATGCCGTCATTGCCCGAAGTATATCCTTCTCTGATGACATTGGCGTATCACCGACGATTGTATGTGCAAGCATTCCAGCTACTGACGCAAATGAAACAGCTTTCTCTGGTGCAAACTCTTTTATCTCGCCATGAATAATCCCGCTCGTATAAGCATCTCCAGCACCTATTCTATCATATACAGAAAACGTAAGTGTTTTTGCAAAAGTGAACGCACCATCTTTACATATAAATCCGCGAAGCGAGTGTGTATTATCACTATTAATAGAGCGATGTGTACCAGCGATTGTAGCGATATGATATGTTTCAGCCACCTTTGGAATAAGATCAATAAGTTGTGCTTCTCGCTCCGTCTCCTCTGTTTTCATTCCAAGAACGAACATTGCATCTTTTTCATTCATCATAACGATATCAGCAAGAGCCAGCATTTCTTCATAATGTGGTTTCGCCTGCTCATACCCATCTTCTCCCCAAAGAGATGGACGATAGTTGCAATCAAAGACGACAGTGCCTGCGCTTTCTTTCACTGCTTTCGCTAAAGATTTCATATGATGGCGCACCGTATCATTCATCGCAAGTGTAATTCCGCAAAAATGAACGATATCAATTTCCTTTGCGATTTCTTCAAATTGATACATGTCTTCACATGCCGTATTGAAACTACTTTCTAATCGATTCGAATATGTAACGCGGCTTGCACGTGCGCCAAATCCATTTTCTAAAAAGTACATGCCGACATATTTACCGCTTCTTGAAATAAACGGTGACTGAATGCCTAACTTTTGAATATGTGATACCGCCGCATCCCCAACCGAGTTCTCTGGTAAAGTTGAAATAAGAAAGCCTTCATGCCCGAGATGAGAAAGTGCTGCTGCAACGTTCACACCCGTACCAGAAAATGAGTAATTTAATGTGTTAGCTTGCGACAACAACTCATATCCTGGTACTTGCAGGCGCATCATTACTTCGCCGAATGCTGCAATTTTCTTACGCATTTTGATCAACTAGCTTCTTCACTACCGCTAATAATTCGCGAACATCTTCTACTTTCGTATTGCCAGTTTCTTTATCAATAATAGAAGAGTACACGTGCGGGATCACTTGCTCTACATTTGCCTCAAGCGCAATACGTACAATTGTTTCGAAGTTTTCTTTATCAATTCCGCCTGTTGGCTCTAATGCGAATCCTTCTTCCGCACAAGCTTTCGCAACTGCACGATATTCTTCTTCATGAGCTAGCCCTTTCATCGGGAAGTACTTCAATGAATTTCCGCCCATATCACGTACAAGTGTGATCGCTGTTTTAATTGGAACGATTGCTTTTTCTTCTCCAGCCGCACTAATTGGGCCAGTAGAAATATTTACGTAACCTACTTTTCCTGTTGGCGATACTAAACTATTAATCCAGCTATCTTTTTCGCCAAGATTTGCACGTGTCGCTCCAACTGAAGGGAACACTTGGTTAATATGGCTACCAGGATAATGCTTCGCAATTTCAGCGACAACTGCCGCTTGACGATTATCTCCTGCGCCTAGTCCGATTGATACAGCGTCATCAATTTCTTTTCCGTATGCTTTCATCGCTGTAACAGCTTCTTCTACTGTTGGGTAGTCTTTTGATAACACTCCCACTATTACATAACCTTCTGCTGCTTCAAAAATATCTTTCGCATTTCGGGTATTGTTCGCTAATACATTTAATGCTACGCGGCCTTTATAAAAACGTTTTTGAATGTTTGCCATTTTAGTTTCCCCCTACAATTTCTCTCAATTTTTCTTCAATCACATGTATGTCATCACCTTGAAGTGGACGTGGATCAATATCAAAGAATCCTTGTCTTACTCCGTAATCACGTGTATAGATTGCGATTTCCCCTTCGCGTAATGCTGTCACAACGTCTTTTGCCGATTTATTTAACTCTTTTTCGCTAATATGAATACGTGCTCTAAAGATTGCTCTTCCAGCTTCATCTTGAACAATCGTTACATTTACACCTTTTAATTCTTTTAGCGGCATAAGTACTTGTAGCAATTCTTTTTCTTGCTCACTTTTATCTTCTTTTACGCCGTACTCATCAAGCGCTTGAAGTAAGCCGAAAGTTGTTTCTTTCCCAACTTTCATACTTCTTCCGATGCAATGTAATTGCACTTTCAGCCACTCAATATATTTTCGTTTCCCGCCAACAATACCAGAAGTAGGTCCTTCAATTGCCTTTGAACCACTATAAATGGCAAGGTCTGCATACTTCACATATTTTTGAATATCTTCTTCAGCTGCCGCATCAACGATAAGTGGTACGTTATTTCGCTGCGCAACTTCCCATGCTTCTTCAACAGAAATCATATTTTTTTGCACGGCGTGATGGGATTTCACATAAAGAATCGCTGCTGTATTCTCACCAATTGCATCTTCAATATGCTCTGCTTTCCCTTCATTTGCGTAGCCAACTTCTACAAGTTTACCGCCGCCTAAATAAATCATCGTTTCGACTGGAGCACCGTATTGAACGTTATGCCCTTTTAACATAATCACTTCGTTTTTCGCGATGACCTCTTGATGAAGTCTTTCACTTTTACGGCGATTTCCTTCTGTCACGATACCAGCGATAGAAAGTGCAATTCCGCTCGATGCTGAATTCACAACGACCGCTGCCTCTGAATCTAGAATTCTCGCAATATGGTCTCCCGCTTTATCTACTAAATCAGCAATTTCCACATAATTTTGTCCACCATGTTTCATCGCATCCATCACTGTATCTGTCGGAGCGGATACACCTAAAATACTCATTCTACCGCTCGCATTAATTACTCTTTTTAATCCGTACTTAGCATTCAATGAATGACCCATTGATGACAACCCCTTTCGTATCAATTCTTCTTTCAGCAATGCGCTGATCCCCTTCTGAATCAATTAACGTAACCTTCTCATCTTTCACCGTAAATAAAGTTAAGTTTGCAATATCGCCTTCTTGAATACGACCAAGCTCTGGTTTTTTCAGCCACTCTGCCGCATGTTTCGTAACCGCATCAATTACTTCTTCTAGCGGATAACCTAAGTAAAGGAATTTCGAAAGAACGTGAGCCATACTATACACGGGACCGTGTATACGATTCTTCCGGTAAATATCTGTACTAATCGTATTAAAGGTGATATCGTGACGCTTCGCCGCTTCTGCTACTTTAAAAGAAAAACTAGCATTACCGTGACCAACATCTAAATGAACACCGCGCTTCACTGCATCTAGTAATACAGGTAGCGGTTTTCCTTTTTCATCAAATAAATTATTTTCTTTCCCGTTTAAGTAATGTGTAATGACATCATCTTTTTCTAAAAGAGGTACAACTTCCTCTATGCGAGGAGGTGCTGAACCGATATGTACCATAATCGGCAATGATGTTTCACGAGATAACGAGCGTGCAACATGAAGCGGTTCAATTCCACTGTCACAAACGACACTTTTACTCATTCTCGCCTTTAACCCAACGATTACATCTTTATACTTTTCTACTGCTTCTATTACTTTCTCTTTATCGATCCATTCCATATTGGATAATTCATCAATTCGTTTCAAACCGATGCGAGAAATATTTAAAAAGGCAAATAAATTCGTTTTTGCCTGCTCCCTACTTTTTACTAAATCTGCAATACGATCAGCTCCGCAGCTGCCCGCATCAACAATTGTCGTTACCCCTTGCTTAACGCCAATTTCATCCACCTCATCGCCATACGGATCAAACTCCGGAAAAGCATGAACATGTAAATCAATCCAGCCGCTCGATACGTAAGTACCTGAGTAATCAAGAACCTTTCCACCTTCGACAGCACCAGCTTTCGTCACCTGTGCGATTTTATTATTTTCAATTACAATGTCAATCTCTTCCCCGTTCACACGTTTCACATTACGTAGTACGAATCGTTCTGTCATTGTACTTCCACCCTTTTCTATAAGAAGCCATAAGAATACGCTTACATTAAAGTTTCATTTTATATGTCTTTCACAAGTTTAGCGTAACACAAAAAAAGGGAGAAGTAAATATAACGTTATAATGTTTGAAAGTGAATAAAAAGATGCTCCTCCAAAATGGTAATAGTATAGGAAATTATATCAACGATTTTTTGAATATATCTATCATAACTTACAATATATCAACGATTTTTCAATTATATCTATCATAACTTATAATATATCAACGATTCGACAAGGAATATCGATTTACCGACAAGAAACGTCAATTCCTTTCTTATATAAAAAAAGCTGTCCCAAATGGCACAGCCTTTTTCTTTATTCCTCAACCGTCACAATAACCCCATCCATATTGTTCCCGGAAATTTTATACTGCTTGTTTGCTGGAACGTTCACTTTCATATTCTCAGAAACTTTATAATAAGAAACAGTATATTTCTTACCTTCTACTTCAGTTGAAATCTCTTTTTCCTCTTTTAAAAACTCTAAATATTCCTCTAGTGTGAAATTTTTTTTTTGCATAATTGCGCTATGAGGTAGGCCAACATAACGGATATGCCATGGCTCATATTGAATTCCAGTAATGTTACTTTTATTTTTCGGATAACGTAATACAAAGCCATGCTTCCATACGTTCTCTTCGATCCATTTTCCTTCAGGCGCTTTCTCCATCTTCTTTTGCGTTGATCCAACGTCTAGTGATAATCCTAAATTATGTTCACTATATCCTGCTGGAAGCGCGTAATCAGATCCCATTTCTTTATATAATTTACTTTGTTCTTTAAAATCTCGATACCCACTACTCATTAAGAAATGCTGTACGCCATCTTTTCCAGCCGCATCGACAACGTTCAAAAACTTTTTTACAACATACTTTGATAAACGAAGATTTCTATCAAATATTACGTAGCCTCTCACTAATTCACTATTATGATTTACATTTATAATATCAGACCTAATACTATCTTTTTTTACTGGATAATCCCTATTAACTAATAATAAATCACCCTTATAAATTTGTTCCTTCGTAATCTCTTTCCTCTCGGTATTTGTCGCCTTTACTAGCTCATCTTTTCCGACAATTTTAACATCGATTTCCTTCTGAAATAACGGTGATATATAAAAGCCTACACATACTGTGCATGCTATAAAAAAAGAAATAAATACCCACTTTTTCATTTCTAGTTCCTCCTTAACGTAACTTACGTATAGAATAGAAAAAACTATTAAAATAAAAAGTGGGGTAAAGTTTAAATTTTTATTAAATTGTTAAGTTCTCGTCTTTTGGCAATCGCACTTCAAACATTGTTCTAACTACATTACTTTCAGCAGAAATTGTACCGTTATGCTGCTCAACAATATTTTTCGCAATAAACAGTCCAAGGCCTGTCCCGCCACGGTTCTCAGTTCTCGATTTATCACCTGTATAAAACATATCAAAAAGATACGGTAAATCTTCTTCTGGAATGCTGTCTCCATAATTCATAACTTGTACGACAACTTCTCCATTATCGATATACCCATTCAGATCAACAAATTGCCCATCATATCCGTATCGAACGGCATTTGTTAACAAGTTTTCAAATACTCTAGCTAACAATTTTCCATCACCGTTAATTGGCAAATGAGGATCAATATTCAACCTAGCTTGTAAATGATGTTTCTCTAATAAAGGATACAATTCCTCATCTAACTGTATAAGTAGTTCACTTATATCAATCGGCTTTTTATCCAGCTTTAGCATGCCATAATTCATACGTGTAATTTCAAATAACTCATCAATTAAACTTTCGAGCCTTTGCGATTTCGTATATGCAATTGTGGAGAAATGTTTAATTTGTTCTTTTGTTAAATTCTCATCTTTAAGAATTAAATCTAAATACCCTAACACGGATGTTAATGGAGTTCTTAAATCATGAGCTAAGTTTACAACGAGCTGATCTTTACTACTTTCAGCAAAGTCTCCTCTTTCCACCGCTTCTTTTAACTTTTCACTCGCAACATTTATTTCACGTGCGATATCTCCAAACTCATCGTTTGATGAAACTTGAACTTTATTCGTAAAGTTACCGTTCGCAAGATGATGAATCCCGTTAGAAATCTCACTAAAATACTTTAAATACGGTTTTGTCAAAAAGAAGAAAAAGATAATAGATAACGGAATAAAGAAAATTAAAAAGAAGTTAATGTCTCCAAATTCCCTTACCACTGACCTAAATTGCGCTAAAGGCTCTTCGTAGCGAACCATCGTTTTATAATACAGCTGCAATCCTTTATAAATTATATAAGTTACAGTTGCTGCAAGCACCATACTTAACGCAAATAAGGCAATCATTTTAAATCGAAAACTTTTCATCATATTAGCCATTGAAAGTATAACCTACTCCCCACACTGTTTTTATTAATTTATCCTTTCTTTTATCTTCCCCAAGCTTTTTCCGCAACGTACGAATATGTACCATAACTGTATTTCCGCCTTCATAATAATCATCTGCCCATACTTGCTGAAAAATATTTTCCACATTATACACTTTCTTCGGATGGCTCGCTAATAAATATAAAATATCAAACTCTTTCGGTGTTAACTCAATTTGCTCTCCATAGACGTTCACTGTTCTTCGCTCAGGATCAATAATAACTCCGCCTATCTCTAAAGCAGATTTATTCTCCGCTACTTTCGGCTGATTTAATGTAAGAAACCTACGTAATTGTGCATTTACACGCGCAACTAATTCAATCGGTGTAAAAGGTTTCGTCATATAATCATCTGCGCCTAATACAAGACCTGTCACCTTATCAAAGTCCGAAGTTTTCGCACTTAAGAAAATGATTGGCATATGGTGCTTTGCGCGAATTTGACGCGTCACTTCATACCCATCCATTTTCGGCATCATAATATCTAAAACCACTAAGTCGATTGGCTGCGTTTCAATAATATGAACAGCCTCTTCCCCGTCTGCTGCCTTCACGACGTGGTACCCTTCTTTTTCTAAATGTATCTCAATTAAATCAGCAATTTCTGCCTCATCATCCACTATTAAAATTGAAATGCGCTTCATTTTACTCCCCCTTTTATACGCTCGATTGTAAACTAGTCTATCCAATTTGTACAATACGAAAAGGTTACCCGTTAGAGTAACCTTTGTAAATAAAATTATATCAGCGATTTTCCAAATATATCGACCATAACTTGAATTATATCGGCGATTTCTCAATTATATCGACCGTAACTCGCATTATATCAGCGATTATTGAAATATATCGACTTACCGACAATTAACAACGAAATTCGCCCGCTACTCTAAAGACTCAAGTTACCGCTCCAAAACAATTCGCTGTTTCGTGATCTCCGCCAACCTTCCACGGTCTACTTCATACTCAGCTTCAACACTTTGCGGCACCATAACTTTTCCGCCCTTAAGCGTCACTTCCGGCGAAATAATATCCTGCTCCCAATGTCTGCTAGAAGCAGATATATCGCCTGGAATCGTAAAGTTCGGCAATGAGGCAAGCGCAACATTTTGTGCTCTTGAAATCCCCATCTCCACCATACCGCCGCACCAAACGGGTATGTTGTGCTCCATGCAATAATTATGGATTTGAACCGATTCTGTTAATCCGCCCACTCGCCCTGGTTTAATGTTCACAATTTGGCAGCTACCAAGGGTAATCGCAACGCGTGCATCTTCTAAACTATGAATACTTTCATCTAAACAAATCGGCGTTTCAATTTTCTTTTGCAACTCCGCGTGATCAAGAAAATCATAATCGGCTAACGGTTGTTCAATCATCATTAATTGGAATTCATCTAGTCGTTTCAGCCTCTCCGTATCCCCTAATGTATATGCTGAATTTGCATCTGCCATTAGCGGGATATGCGGAAACTCTTTTCGAATCTCTTTCAATAATTCGTAATCATGCTCTGGCTTTATTTTCACTTTAAAACGCTCGTATCCTTCTTCTGCGTACTTCTCGATTTGTTTTAACATAACCGGAATCGTATTGATCCCAATTACAACGCCGACTTCAATTTCAGACTTCGTTCCGCCAAGCACTGTCGCTAACGATTTCTTTTGACACTTCGCATATAAATCCCAAACAGCCCCTTCAATTCCGGCCTTTGCCATTCGGTTTCTTTTTATATGTTGAAATAGACCCGGTACCTCATTCGGATGAGAAATTTCAGCCTTTAATAAATCAGGTATTAAAAAGTCTTGCAGTACATGCAGCGCCGTCTTCACCGTTTCTTCCGTATACCACGGTTCAGAGAACGCAACGACTTCGCCAAATCCAATGTACCCGTCTTCATCTTCTAATTCAATAACGATACTCTCACGCTTTTCGTAAGTCCCGTAGCTTGCAGCAAACGGGATTACGAGTGGCATTTCTGTTATATGAAGTGTCGCTTTTTTTATTTCCACCTACATCTCCTCCACTAATTGTCTTAACTCTCGTCTTAACAATTTTTTCGAAGCGTTACGTGGTAATTCCTCTAAGAAACATGCTTTCTTCGGCACTTTATATTTCGCTAATTTCTCCTCGCAAAAGTGAAGAATTTCTTCTTCTGTTACCGCCCCGCTTTTCACAACAAAAGCAGCGGGTACTTGTCCCCATTTATCATCAGTCATACCTACAACACCAGCTTCCGCTATCGCTGGATGGGACAGCAACACTTCTTCAATTTGAGCCGGATATATATTCTCTCCGCCAGAAATAATTAAATCACTGCGGCGATCTAATACGTATAAAAATCCTTCTTCATCTAAATAACCGAGGTCGCCAGTATGAAGCCATCCGTTTTGAATAGTCTCACGCGTCGCATCTTCACGGTTAAAATAACCGCCTGTTACGTTCGGTCCTTTTACTACGATTTCACCTTCCGCATGTGGCGGCACTACTACGCCGTCTTTTTCAATACGAAGTTGGCACTGAAATAGTGGCTTTCCAGCTGATCCTACTTTCGTTAACATGTAATCTGCGGACAACGTACAAATTTGCGAAGACGTTTCTGTCATACCGTACGTTTGATACACAGGAATTCCTTTATCTACACATGTTTCGAGTAACGGTTTTGGCGCTGGTCCTCCGCCAAGTAACATACATCGTAAAGAAGAAGGATATGTTTCTTCTCCAAGTCTCTCTAATAAATCAGTTAACATTTTTGATACGACTGAAATAATCGTTACGCCTCTCGTTTGAAGTGCTGTATGAATAAAATCAGCATCATATTTCGGAACGAGTAAAATGCGCATGCCGTACATAATATTTTTCATTAGAAGAGATAACCCGCCAACATGGAACATCGGCATACACGCTAACCAGCAATCATCATCACGAAGTCCTAAATTAAGCGAAGAGCCAACCGCGCTGGCCCAGTGATTTCCATATGTTAAAATAACGCCTTTCGGTTTCCCTGTCGTCCCTGACGTATAAATAATCGTCATCGCTTCTTCTAAAGAGAATTCTTCTTGTATAGAGGCTTCCTCTTTTGGTCCATTCATCACTTCGGCGAATGAATAGACAGGAACATCTTTAGCATCAAATTCTTGATCGGTCACTAAACAAATAACTTCAGCATCATCCATTTGCCAAAGTAGCTCTTCTCTTGAAAGACGCGTATTTAAAAGTACAGCTACTGCCCCTACGTAAGATAGAGCGTGAATAACTGTAATCATCTCCATACCATTTTTCATCAGAACAGCCACCTTTTGCCCACGCTTCACTCCTACATGCGTAAGGTGTTCACAAACAGATACTACTTTTTCATGCAGCTGCATAAAAGTAACTTTCTCTTCCTCTATTTCAATTGCAGTGCGATCTGGTGTTAAAAATGCACGTTGCTTTAACCAATTTGGCATCGTCTCCATCATACATTCTCCTTTCATGAAAGAAAGAGACTTGATATGACATCAAGTCTCTTAGTTGTTTTGTTTCCGCTTTGTCACATCCAGCTACAGCAGCTAGAATGCTCGGTGGCTTCACTTCTTCCTATGAGGCAAAAAGCGCCTCTACGTCAGAAGCTCCATCCCCCTCATATTCTAAGCGAGCCGCTTCCGCTTTTGGTTTCATCCAGCTACAGCAGCTAGAATGTTCGGTGGCTTCACTTCTTCCTACGAGGCAAAAAACGCCTCTACGTCAGAAGCTCCATCCCCCTCATATTCTAAGCGAGCCGCTTCCGCTTTTGATTTTATCCAGCTGCGCCTCCTAGCCCCTTCCGTCTAAGAACCTTCCGCACAAGAAAGTAAAAAACACTTTCTGTGCGAAAGAACCTTAGCCAACGGGGCTAAACAGTCGGCTCCGCTTTCATCACGGGAAACGAGGGAATTGACCGAAGTCCGGACTGCGTTTTTCTTTGAATGCGTCGCGACCTTCTTTTGCTTCGTCAGTTGTGTAGTACAATAACGTTGCATCTCCAGCTAGTTGTTGAATACCAGCTAGACCGTCTGTGTCTGCGTTGAATGCAGCTTTTAGGAAACGAAGTGCCATTGGGCTGTTTGCTAAGATCTCTTGTGCCCATTGTACTGTTTCTGCTTCAAGTTGTTCTAATGGTACTACTGTATTTACTAAGCCCATATCAAGTGCTTCCCCAGCACTGTATTGACGGCATAGGTACCAAATTTCGCGAGCTTTCTTGTGGCCTACCATACGAGCTAAGTAACCAGCTCCGTATCCACCGTCAAAGCTTCCTACTTTAGGACCTGTTTGTCCGAATACAGCGTTGTCTGCAGCGATTGTTAAGTCACATACGATATGAAGTACGTGTCCACCACCGATTGCATAACCTGCTACCATTGCGATAACTGGTTTAGGAATTGCGCGAATTAGACGTTGTAAGTCTAATACGTTTAGACGTGGGATTTGGTCGTCACCTACATATCCACCATGACCACGAACTTTTTGGTCGCCGCCAGAACAGAATGCACGTCCACCTTCACCTGTTAAAATGATAACGCCAACATTTGCATCATCACGAGCTTGTGCAAAAGCGTCGATTAACTCCATTACCGTTTTAGGACGGAATGCGTTATGTACTTCAGGGCGATTAATCGAAATCTTTGCGATACCATTGTATGTTGAATAAATAATATCTTCGTAATTGCCTTCTTTTACCCATTCAATAGCCATTACAACTACCTCCTTGTATATTTCTGATCTCCTCTATAAGTGTAGCTTCCTTCTTAGATGAAAAAGCATCACTGCATAGTTTTTAGAAATCCCTTTACTATTGTATCAAACTTTTCCGGTTGTTCCACATGAATTGCATGGCCAGCACCATCAATTTTGACAAATTTCGCGTCAGAGACGCATTTTTCGATGTTTTTTAATATGCGAAAGAACTTTTCATCATGCTCTCCGTTCATTAAAAGAACAGGTATTTTTAAGTTTGGCAACTCATTCCACCATGAAGGCTGAGCCCCTGTTCCCATGCCGCGTAAGCTATTTGCGAGCCCTTTTGGGTTGTTAGCAAGTCGTTCTTTTCGCACTGCTTCTTGTACGTTTTGTGCTAAACTTTTTTGCGTTTCAAACAGCGGAATATTTTCCCACATTGCTACAAAGCTATTGATGCCTTCTCGCTCAATTTTATGAGCAAGTCGATCATCTTTTTCACGACGTTCTTTTCTATCCGCTTCGTCTTCGAGCCCAGCTGTACAATTTTCTAATAAAAGAGAGTGTACATAATCTGGATATAGACATGCCATCGTAATCGCCAGTCTTCCTCCCATTGAGTAGCCAAGTATATGTACTTTTTCAATATGAAGGTAATCTAGTAGTTCTTTCATTTGCAATGCCACATTTCGGATATCATAATGCGCAACATCTTCAGGACTCTCCGTCTTTCCGTGCCCAACAAGATCAACTACAATAACTTGAAACTGCTCACTCCATGAAGAGATAAAAGAACGCCACGTTTCCATGCTTCCCGTAAAACCATGAAGAAGTAGAAGTGGTTCCCCGCTTCCGACTACTTCATATTCATACGATACACCTTGCAGCGTTACCTTCATTTTGATTCACCTTGCAACGATGTAGTAATTACGTCCTGTGTTTTTGCCCATAACGTACGGTGCAATGTTAAGTTTTCATCACGATTCGTACAAATTTCCACAACGTGTAAACCTTCTGTCGTCGTTCCTTTTCGAACTTCTTCTCGGAATTGCTCCCAACCATTTACACGGCTAAATGAACCGCCGTACATTTTGACAACATGCTCATAATCAAGTCCAATTGGTGTTCCAAATAATGATTCAAAATGTTCCTTTTTCTCATACTGTGGTAAGAATGAGAAAATACCCCCACCATCATTATTTACAACGACAATTGTTATATTTAATTCATGTAATTTCGCTGCTAACAGTCCATTTAAATCGTGATAAAATGATAAATCACCAATTACTAATACAAGTGGGTCGCAAATAACGCTTGCTCCTAGAGCTGTCGAAATGATTCCATCAATCCCATTTACACCACGGTTTGCCATCACATGGATGTTTTTATCCGATGTGAAGAAGAATGAGTCTGTATCACGAATTGGCATACTATTGCTCGCAAATAACGTTGCATCTTCTGGTAATACGCGCACAATATCTGTAATAACCTTTCCTTCAAATGCAGTTTCATATGTTTCCATTTCACGAAGCGTTTCCTTCGTTTTTTCGTTTATATGTTGCCACATTTGGGACCAATCATTCTTTTTCATAACTGGCATTTTTTCTATTAATGTACTGCAAAATGCAATATCACTTGCCTGTACAACTTCTGTCGCAACAAGAGCTGGATCTCTCCATTGTCCAGATTCGTCAACAACGATATGAACAGCTTTCGTTTGTTTTTTAATGAACTGCGTTAATGCTTTCGAAACAGGCATACCACCAAAACGAATTAAAACGTCCGGCTTCCACGTCTCTTTTAACAATTCATTTCGTAAAAATGTATCATAACAGTCGATTACCATCGTTTTATCGTGGTGTCCGCTACGAATATTAGAAAGTGGGTCTGCTAATATTGGGTATCCCGTTTTTTCAGCTAGTTGCGTTGCAAACGTTGCGATTTCTGAATGACTATCATCTCCACAAATAATAAGCCCCTTTTCCATATGTGAAAGGCGCCCTACAAGAGAATCTACATATTCACTCGGCATCACCACGTTCCCTTGCTGAACTACTCCTGTATATTCCCCGCGTCCTTTATCCCATAAACTTTCTAATGAAAAGTCCGGGATAAGCGGTTCACGAACTGGAAAATTAAGATGAACAGGTCCTTGCGGCGCTAAACAAGCACTTGCTATCATGCGCTGCGTTGTCATGCGAGCGTAGTGGTACATCGCTTCACTCGCTTCTGGAAGTGCCATCTCTGTAAATTGCTTCACAAACGTACCGTATAAATTAAATTGATTCATCGCTTGTGGTGCACCGACATCTCTTAATTCATGCGGTCTATCTGCTGTTAAGACGATAAGCGGCACTCGTGAATGGAAAGCTTCACATACAGCTGGATAGTAGTTCGCTGCTGCCGTTCCTGACGTACATAATAATGCAACCGGACGTTTTTTCGCTTTTGCGATACCGAGCGCAAAAAATCCTGCAGATCTTTCATCTACATGTAAATATGTGTTCATTCCTTCGTGTTGTTCCATTAGTAGAGCAATCGGCGTTGACCGTGAGCCTGGACTAATGACAACATCACATACATTTAGACGCGTCAGTTCATCCACGAACGCGCCTAAATAATATGATAATGCTTCTATATGATTGTTCATTTCATTAATTCCTCCAAAGCACCAAGCATCGGTCTAAACTTCAAACTTGTCTCTTCATATTCAAGTTGCGGTACTGAATCAATTACAATCCCGCAACCGGCAAATAAGGATGCTTTCTCGCCATTTAATAATCCGCAGCGAAGTGCAACCGCAAATTCACCATTTCCTTCATCATCTATCCAGCCAATCGGTGCACCATATAATCCTCTGTCTAACAATTCAACATCACGAATCAGTTTCATCGCTTCCAAACGAGGTGTCCCGCCAAGAGCTGGTGTTGGATGTAATTCTTCTACCATCGTTAAAAGACTCGCAGTGCCTTTTGCCTCTACAGGCGTATATAAATGAATTAAGTTTTTCGTTGTTAATAGACCTGGACTCTCCGGAATATTAACGTATTCGCAGTGCTCATTTAATACCGACCTGATCATGTTCACAACATAACCGTGTTCAGCTAAATTCTTTTCATCATGAAGAAGCGCATTACTATTTCGCTTACTTTCTTCTATAGATTGACCATGACCAGTTGAACCAGCAAGACACATCGAAGTAAACTTCTCATCTTCTTTGCGAATTAACCTCTCTGGCGTCGCTCCTAAGAAGCATGCTCCTTTATAATCAAAAGAAAATACGTAACAATCCGGTTGCCCAATGCGAAGTGCTTCTAAAACAAGAGCAGAATCAATATGATGATCCATTTCTACTTTTAGCTCCCTCGCTAATACAACCTTCTGCACGTTACCCTGCTTCATCTCATCTTGCACTTTCTCAATGGCTTTCATCCAGCCTTTCGGATCCACTTCCACTTTAGAAGTAACTGTTAATTTCGATCCTTCTAATGCACATTTACTCTCCCCAAAAATTTTCTCTTCTAAAGAAACAATTTCGTTATAAAGAGTTTCTGCACAATCTGTTGCTGAAACGAATGTATTCATCGTTAACCATGCTTTTTCATTTTTTACAGTTAATAAAAATGCTGGTAGTGAAAATGTCGTATCATCGAATTCTTTCCATAAGTCCGTTTTCTCTTTTTCTTGGTCAAATGAAAATCCACCAAATAAAAGAGGACCTGTTCCAAATTCATATTTTTCTCTTTGTACAAATGCTTTCTCTTTTACTTTATCCCACTCGTCACGAGCCGCTTGAAAGCGTTTGTGAGAAGAATTTGCTATAGTGAAAACAGAGCCAATTCCAGCAAATATTACATGCTGAGCTGGATCTGCAAAATAACATCTATTTTCCAATGCAATCCTTTTTCCTGCTGCATAAAACAGAAGCGGATCCATCCAGTCTATTTGTTTTACAAAACTAACCAATATTTTTTCATCAGTTGCATGCTTAATGGCTGCACTAAGAACTTCTTGCAAGCCTTTTTGTTTCGTTTGAATCACAATTGTCTCCCCCCTATGGGCGAAAAATAGTCATAATTACGCTTGATTTTAAGATACACCTCAAACGAAAGGCCTGTCAACGTTTAGCATTTCTGAGAAATTCACCTTCTCTTCCTAGAAAATAAACGTTGACACTAAATGATGCTTTTTCTACACTTAGTTGTGTACAATATGTGACCAAAGGAGGATTCAACATGGAAATGAACGTCGAAACGAATTCCTCTCCTATGGCGCCAAAACCAAGCAAGCAAACAGGCTGGCGCATTTGGTGGAGTTTACTACGTCCCCATACATTAACAGCAGCTTTCGTTCCTGTTTTCATCGGAACAGCCTATGCAATGCAGGTCGGAGGTATAAATCAAATCCATCTCCCTCTTTTCCTTATAATGCTTCTTGCTTGTCTTCTCATTCAGGCAGCAACAAACATGTTTAATGAATACTTTGATTATAAAAGAGGACTCGATCACGAAGGTTCAGTTGGTATCGGCGGCGCTATCGTTCGCGATGGCATTCAGCCAAAAACAGTGCTTAACTTAGCATTTGGATTTTTCGGCATCGCAATACTATTAGGTGTTTATATTTGTATGAATTCTAGCTGGTGGCTTGCTGCAATCGGTCTTGTTTGTATGGCCGTTGCTTACCTTTACACGGGTGGCCCACTTCCCATTGCCTATACACCATTTGGAGAGTTAACAGCCGGATTATTTATGGGTGTTATCATTATTGGAATTTCATTCTTTATTCAAACTGGAACTGTAACATCAGAAGTCATTTTACTATCTATTCCAAGCTCCATTTTAATTGGTGCCATTTTACTAGCTAATAATATTCGTGACTTAGATGGCGATAAAGAAAACGGTCGTAAAACGTTAGCAATTCTCGTTGGACGCGAGCGAGCGGTTGGTGTACTTGCTTCTATGTTCATCGTTTCCTACATTTGGACAATTGCTTTAATTATCGTGGGCATCGTATCACCATGGATGCTTATCGTATTTTTAAGTGCACCGAAAGCATTTAAAGCGACGAAAGGCTTTATCGGCAAAAGCATTCCAATGGAAATGGTACCTGCGATGATTGCAACAGCAAAAACAAATACAATCTTCGGTCTCTTAATGGGAATCGGGTTATTACTTGGATATTTCCTTTAAAAGGAGCTGCTAACGCGGCTCCTTTTTCGTATCTGAAATTCATCTCATAATTCCTACTCGCAACGCTCATACTATGTAAAGAAACTGAATTGTAGGAAGGTGGACGACTATGTTAACTCCACAACAAGTAGGTCAATTTAAATCCATTTTAGAAAAACAAAAACAAGAACTAGAGCAAACGATACAAACTCATGAAAATACAGATCGTGCTTCTGAACGTGACTCAGTAGGAGAACTATCTAGCTATGACAACCATCCAGCTGATATGGCAACAGAGCTATATGAACGTGAAAAAGACTTCGGACTTATTGAACTTTGGCATAAACAGCTAGAGGATACGAAGCATGCCTTGCAAAAAATAGAAGCAGGTACGTACGGCATTTGCGAAGTGTCTGGTGAAGAAATTCCGTTTGAAAGATTAGAAGCAATGCCGACTGCTACAACATGCATCCAGCACGCGGCAAATAAGTTAAATATGAATACACGACCAGTTGAAGAAGAAGTGTTATCTCCTTCTTTCCACAAACATGATGAAGATCGTTCTGTTGAATATGATGCAGAAGATGCATGGCAAGATGTTGCTAATTACGGAACGTCTGAAACACCGTCTGATTTAGAAAGACGAGATTCGAAAAACTATAATGGCATGTACGTAAACAGTGAGGAAAATGTAGGATACGTAGAAGATTTCGAAAACTTTATTGGTACAGATATGTATGGAAAAAATCCGCAAGTTTTCGCTACAGAAGAACATGAAGAATATGAACAAATGCTTGATGACTTTGAAGAGCGTACCTTTAAGGGCGAATTATCTTCAAATGAGTCGAGTTCCAAAGAATAAAAAAAAGCATTCCGAAAATCGGAATGCTTTTTATCGCTAGCTAATTAGTTTTTTGTAACGTTAGCAGCTTGTGGTCCACGGTTACCTTCAACGATTTCGAAAGAAACTTCTTGACCTTCTTCTAAAGTTTTGAATCCGTCACCTTGGATAGCTGAGAAGTGAACGAATACATCGTCTCCACCTTCAACTTCGATGAAACCGAAACCTTTTTCGCTGTTGAACCATTTAACTTTACCTGTTTGCATGTCATGTACCTCCTAAATAAAAATGAAACTATGAATCCACATGAAAAGGTGGATATAAAGGACATGAATGTATAACAAGCTTACAGCCTTTAATTCAACGTGCTTTATTTCCGTACCACATTATGTAGCTCAATAGTGATTTCACTATATCACGCTATATCCAAAACGTCAAATGAGAACACTTTCATTCCACCATTTTTTTATAATTTTAATATAATGTTGAATTTCCATATTCATATTTTAGCCCGGTATTTGTGGATAATTTGATTGGCGGGAGCTGCTAATCCGTTTGGGTTGGTCCCATTTTATTTGAAAATTAACAAAACTAAAGTATTCTAATCCTATTAAATTCTGTACAATATAAGTATCTATTACATACGAGGTGAAAAAAATGAGAGCACATGAAATCGAGTATAAGTTATACGGAGATGATATGCAGTTTGTTGAAATTGAGTTAGATCCAGAAGAAAGCGTGATCGCAGAAGCTGGCGCAATGATGATGATGGAAGATTACATAGAAATGGAAACAATCTTCGGTGATGGTTCTGGCCCATCTGGAGGTTTATTCGGAAAATTAATGGGCGCTGGTAAGCGTCTCGTTACAGGCGAAAGTATGTTTATGACTGTATTTACAAATACAGGTCACGGCAAACGCCACGTCTCATTTGCTGCTCCTTATCCTGGTAAAATTATTCCTGTAGATTTAACAGAATATCAAGGAAAAGTAGTTTGTCAAAAAGATGCCTTTCTTTGTGCCGCAAAAGGTGTTTCTATCGGAATTGAATTTACGAAAAAAATAGGAACTGGTTTCTTCGGTGGTGAAGGTTTTATCATGCAGAAACTTGAAGGTGACGGTCTTGCTTTCATGCACGCAGGTGGAACTGTATATAAACGTGAATTAAAACCTGGTGAGAAACTTCGCATTGATACAGGTTGTCTTGTTGCTATGACAAAAGACATTAACTATGATGTCGAGTTCGTTGGAAAAGTAAAAACAGCTCTATTTGGCGGCGAAGGTTTATTCTTCGCAACGTTAGAAGGACCTGGAACAGTTTGGATTCAGTCCTTAACACTTAGCCGATTAGCAGCACGCCTTACAAGCCCAGCAGCGCAAAGTACTGGCGAAGGTAGTGTATTAGGTGGCCTTGGTCGTTTATTAGATGGGAAAGAGTAAACTGTGCCCTTATGTGGGAATGGCCATCAACTAATAAAATAATAAAATTAAAACACCCTTGCTTGCAGTAATAAAGTGAAAGGGTGTTTTAATTTACGTCTACAAACGAGAAAAAGCAGTTAAAATAAAGTAATAAGGTTTACTTAAGGAAAATAAGGTATATTATATTTGTTGAGTAGATTCTCTTTAGAGACAAGAAAAGTAGGTGAACAAAGTGGGAAAATATCAATTGGATTCCAAAAGTCAGGTAGCTGTGGCAAAGTTCCATGAAAAACAGAAGCCTGCCAAATTTGATAAAAAGCAGCAACTTGAAAAATTGCGTACGGAGTATTTGAAAAAGAAGCAAAAACAAACAGATAAATAATATGTTTTATTTTCCGAATTTTTTCTGTATGTAACGCAAACAAACACAAGAAAATAGGTAAGTTATTCATCATTCAAATATATACAGGCTATTTTTTCAAACCTCTTACTTATGCAACTAACGCATGCGTCAGTTCATTAAGAATAACTAAAAAAGTCGATTCCTTGAGATGAAAAAGAGTAAACAGTGTCCTTATCAGGCACTGTTTTATTTTGACATTATAATTTCCTCCACTGATTTAGGTAAGCGATACAAGCTATTCTCCACCTCCAAAAGAATGAATCAAGTTCCTCACCGCATATATTAAACTATACCTTTTCTTAAGGAGGGCTTCCTTAATGCGTACTCCTTTATCCTTTGATAAAGACACTGCCATACTGTTAGCTTCTTGTTGTGAGTTAACGTATGAACAATATAAACAAAATGGTATTTTCGAAATACCAGATGGTTTTCAATATGTACAAGGTTTTCAAGGAAAGGCCATTCAAACAACAGAATGGTTCGGATTTATATTAGAATCTGAGGATACAATTATCGTTGCCTTCAGAGGCACTCAAACAGATCCAGATTGGATTATTGATTCTCTCGTCAATCAAAAACCTTATCCTTATGCTTTAAATGGCGGAAATGTCCATAACGGTTTTCTCTCTATTTATGAGTCTTGTCGTGATTCTATTATGGATATGCTCGTATCATTGCCAGCACATAAAAAACTGCTAGCTACTGGGCATAGTCTAGGTGGCGCGCTTGCCACATTACACATATTAGATGCACGTATAAATACTGCCTTCGCACAGTATGGACTTTATACATTCGCTTCTCCAAAAGTAGGAGATATCGCTTTTCGAAATTATTATAAACTACAAGTAGCTAGTAGCTTTCGTTTCGTCAACTTATTCGATGTCGTCCCACTTCTCCCTCCCCGAAACATAAATTTTAATGATCATGATTGGGAGTATGCACACGTCCATCACAACATGACATTTACAAAAAACACAAAATCCATTACAAATAATCATTCCATTACAACATACAAAACATGTCTGACTTCTCATTTTTAACCAGTAAACAATTGGAAATAAAATATTCGTATACTATAATAATCTATGAAGTTATTTTTGGATGAGGGGACCTTACATGTTAAAATTTATCTTCGCATTTTTCCTTATTATAATTTTTACGGTTACAGGTTTCTTTACATTTTCATACTTTGCGACAGGAGAGTATGATGGGGCAGGTATCATATATACCACTGTTCCATTTCTTTCTTAAGCAAAATAAATAAAACGAGCTTAATTTTATTAAGCACGTTTTATTTATTAATATCCATTTCTGTTGGTAAATCGATAATATATCTCCCAATATAGCAACCTCTTTAAAACTGTTTAACTGCATTACCAATACCCCAAATTTCATTACTGTACTGCAAAATCGTTCGATCGCTCGCAAAATGACCAGACTGTGCAATATTTAAAATCGACATTTCTAGCCACTTCGTTCGGTTCTCATAAGCTCTACCGACAGCTTCTTGTCTTTCAGCATATGGACCAAAATCTCGCAGAACGAAATATTCATCATTTTGAATAACGAGAGAATCGTAAATTGCTTCAAATTCGGCTCCCGACTGTGCAAAGAAACCATTCGTTAACTGATCTACTACCTTTTTAATGTGCCCATTGTGGTGATAATAATCACTTGCACGATATCCACCATTTTGATAGTAATGAAGAACCTCTTCGGCTGTTAAACCGAAAATGAAACAGTTATCATCACCGACCCGGTCTTTTATTTCAACGTTAGCACCGTCTAGCGTTCCGAGTGTAATCGCACCATTCATCATAAATTTCATATTACCTGTTCCCGATGCTTCTTTACTCGCCGTTGAAATTTGTTCACTTACATCCGCCGCTGGGAATATATCTTCTGCTAAAGAAACTCGATAGTTTTCTAGAAAGATAACTTTCATATATTGACTGACATACGGGTCATTATTTACTTTTCTTGCGAGTTCATTTATTAATTTAATAATTTTTTTCGCGTAATAATAGCCAGGTGATGCTTTCGCTCCAAAAATAAAAGTACGCGGATAAAATGTAAAACTAGCATCCTCTTTCAAACGGTTATACAAATATAAAATATGAAGAACATTTAATAATTGTCGTTTATAAGCATGTAATCTTTTCACTTGCACATCAAAAATAGAATTTGGATCAATGGTAATCCCCATTGTATTATGAATACGCTCCGCTAAAATCTCTTTACGCTCTTGTTTTACCTCTGCAAATTTCTCTTGGAAACTCGCATCATATTGAACTAATTGTAGCTCTTGAAGCTTAATCGGTTCTTTCTTCCACTCTGTTCCAATCGCCTCTGAAATGAGATTTGTTAACTGTGGATTTGCTTTCATAAGCCAGCGCCTATGAGCAATTCCATTCGTCTTATTATTAAACTTATCTGGATAAAATTCATAAAACAATCGCATTTCCCGCTGCTTTAATATTTCCGTATGAATTTTCGCTACACCATTTACGCTATGGCTACCGACAATCGCTAAATGAGCCATTTTCACAAGGTCATGTGCAATAATCGCCATTGCTTCAATACGATCCCACTCATACGGATACTGTTCCCAAAGTTCATGACAGAAACGTTCATTAATCTCTTCAATAATCATATAAATTCTCGGTAATAACGGTTTAAAAATGTGAATTGGCCACTTTTCGAGCGCTTCTGATAACGTTGTATGATTCGTATAAGAAATCGTCTGCGTCGTTATGTGCCAAGCTTCTTCCCATGCTAACTTTTCTTCGTCTAGTAAAATGCGCATCAGTTCCGGAATTGCTAAAACCGGATGTGTATCGTTAATGTGGATCGCAATTTTTTCATGTAGTTGACGAAGGTCACCATATCTTTCTCTATGCATTCGAACGATATTTTGCAAACTTGCTGATACGAGGAAATACTGTTGTTTTAAACGAAGTATTTTTCCCTCATCATGCGTATCATCTGGATATAAAAACTCCGATACAGCCTCTGTTTCACGCTTATATTTCAAAATATCTTTGCAGTTTTGCGGGAAAGGAACTGGTTCAGCATTCCAAAGTCTAAGTGTATTTACAGTACTCGTCTCATAGCCAACTACCGGCACATCATATGGCACGGCCATAATGATTTCTGCATTTGTATGCCTAAACTCTAAACGCCCGTCAATTTCTAGCGGTTCAACACTGCCGAAATAACTTACTTCTACAGCTTGATCATGCCTTCTTACTTCCCATACGTTTTCATGAAGAAGCCACTGTTCTGGAAATTCAACTTGATAACCATCAACAATTTTCTGATCAAACAAACCATGTTTATAACGAATTCCACAGCCGTGTCCTGGCAAGTTTAAAGATGCAAGTGAATCGAGAAAACAGGCTGCTAAGCGTCCAAGCCCACCATTACCAAGGCCTGCATCTGCTTCCACTTCTTCTAACTCTTGTAACGAAATCCCTAGTTCAGATAACCCCTGCTCGCATACATCTCGAATACCTAAATTCAAGATGTTACTTCCAAGCAAACGTCCAAGCAAAAACTCAATAGACAAGTAATACATTTGCTTTTGCTCTCCGGATCGATAACTCTCGTTCGTTGCAATCCATTGACCATTCATATATTCACGCACCATGTACCCAAGCGTATTGTATTGATCACGTGTTGTAGAGTCTTTGAAACTTTTACCATACATCGTCTCTAACTTTTCTAGAAAAGCTGATTTGAAACTTTCAACATGAGTAAACATTTCTTCACCACCTACATGTTATTCCATGAGACTTTTATACAATTTCTTATAAGCAAGAGCTGACTTCTCCCAGCTATAATCTTCCGTCATCGCTTGCTTTACAAGCTGCTCCCATACCGGTTTATCGTGATAGAATTCAATTGCACGATGGATCGTATGCAGCATGTCATGTGCATTAAAATTCGTGAAACTAAAACCATTTCCTTCTCCAGTTTCTTCATCATAAGAATGTACCGTATCGTTTAATCCACCTGTTTCTCTTACAATTGGAATCGTACCGTATGCTAATGCGATAAGTTGTCCAAGTCCACACGGTTCAAACAGCGATGGCATTAAGAATAAATCACTTCCTGCATACACTTGATGAGCTAATTCTTCATTAAATCCGATATAAACTTTTACCTTCTCCGGATACTCATATGCCATCCATTCAAAGAATTGCTCATATTCCGAATCACCTGATCCTAAAATAATACATTGTACATCTTCTTCCATTATTTCGCGGAATACAGTACGTACTAAATCAAGACCTTTTTGCTTCGTTAATCTCGTTACCATTGAAATAATTGGTGTATCCTCTTTTTCTGGCAAACCAAAATAACGCTGCAAGGCGCGTTTATTTTCACTCTTTTCATATAATGACTCTGCATCATACTGAGCCTTAATATACGAATCCGTTTCTGGATTATATACGCTCGTATCAATTCCATTTACAATGCCGCTAAGCTTATCATTATATTTGCGTAACAACCCATCTAACTTCTCACCGAAAAACTCATATTGAATTTCTTCTTTATATGTCGGGCTAACTGCTGTAATTTGATCTGAAGCTATAATACCGCCCTTCATAAAGTTCACATTCCCATAAAACTCTAACTGCTCACTGTGGAAATATTCATCACCAAGTTCTAACAAGTCGTACATTACTTCAGGAGGAAATACACCTTGGAACTGTAAGTTATGAATTGTATATACCGTTTTAATACGCTCATATAACGGGTTATCTTGATACTTTTCACGAAGTAAGAAATTAACCATAGCCGTATGCCAATCGTGGCTATGAAGAATATCCACTTCAAAATCAAGGTGCGAAATACACTCTAACACCGCTTTTGAGAAATAAGAAAAACGCTCTCCGTCATCATAATGACCATACAGAGAATCTCTCTTAAAATAATATTCATTATCTATTAAGTAATACGTAATTCCGTCTTGCTCACCTTTTAAAATTCCACAATATTGATTTCTCCACCCAAGCGGGACGTTAATTACTTTATGTAACGTACATCCATCTCTTAACTTTTGCGGAATGAGGCTATAATTTGGAAGTATAATACGAACGTCCACTCCTAATTTTTTCAGCTCTTTTGGGAGCGCACCCGCTACATCAGCTAATCCTCCCGATTTCACAAACGGTACACATTCTGATACTGCAAATAAAATATTCACTTGTTGTCCCACTGCGCGAAAAGTTTTTATTACTCCTCTTGCAGCTTCCTCCCTTCGAGTTTTCATTTAAATTAAAACTTTAATCAGTGGAGGAAAAAGCCCCCACTGATTCTTTTAAGAATAACTATTAATCGTACTGTTTTGTACGCTTCCTTTTTCTACAACATACGGCCCATCGGCGTTTCCTTTTAATACGACACCGTCACCAATTTTCACGTCTTTATCAATAATAACACCGTCTATTATACAGTTATCTCCAATTTGGCTCTTTTGCATAATAATACTGTTACGAATAATTGAACCTTTTCCAATTTTAACTGAACGGGAAACAACACTGTTTTCGACTTCCCCTTCAATAATACTACCGTTTGCAATCATTGTATTTTTCACGACTGCACCCTTTAGATAACGAGTTGGTGGCTCATCTTTTACTTTCGTAAAGATCGGTGCTTCTTTCTTAAATAATTGCTTCCAAATAGCAGGTTGCAAAATTTCTAAGCTATGTTTATAGTAACTTTCAATCGAGTCAATAATTGCTACATATCCAGTATGTTCATATGTAGCAATGTGTAATGATTTCCCGCGCTTTTCTCTCACTACATCAAATAAACTGTATTGTTCCACACCTTTATATGACTCAAATAAGTCTAACAATAATTGTTTCTTTAACACGTATGTTTGAAGCGAACCCCCTTCATGGCAAACTTCCGTAATATCAGCTGCCGTATGTATATGTCGCTCTAACACCGCTTGAAAATTTAATGCTGTTACGAGATGGCTATTCGTAATAACAACGTACTCTTCTCTGCTTCTTAGAAAATAATCAATATGTCTTCTAAAGTGTGCAAAAGACCCAAATTCATCTTGGTCACATTGGCAGTTTGGCGGGAATAAAAATAGTCCGTCTCGTTTTCTATCTAAATCCCACTGTTTTCCTGAACCAACATGGTCCATTAACGAACGATTTTTATGGCTTGTAAAAACTGCCACACTATGAATACTAGAATTCACCATATTTGAAAGCATGAAATCAATGAGTCGATAACGGCCCCCAAACGGTAACGCCGCTAGTGAACGATGCCCTGTTACTTTCTTTAAGGAAGGAAAACTTCCCGTTGCATTAATAATTCCTAACATTTTTTCTCCCATTCATTTCATCCCCCTTTTCTATTTCCCTTCAGCAATTAATACTACATCGTCAACATTCTTTTCTGGACGAATGATTGTTCCATCCTCGATAACCATTTCTGATCCAACAATCGCTCTTTCAATCACAACATTTTTACCAATCTTAGCCCCTGGCATAACGACAGAATCAATCACCATACTTCCTTCTTCCACCGTCACTCCTTGGAATAACACAGAATGCTTCACGTCCCCTTCAATGACGCACCCTTCGTTAATAAGCGATTCTTCTACTTTCGCCTTTTCAGCAATATATTGAGGCGGTTCGTTTGGATTGACTGAGTAAATACGCCAATTACGATCGTTTAAATTCAGTGATGTTTCATCGCGAAGCAAATCCATATTCGCTTCCCATAAGCTCTTCACCGTTCCAACATCTTTCCAATATCCTTCAAACGGATACGCCATTAGCTTCTTCCCTTCATCCAATAAAAGCGGAAGTACGTCTTTTCCGAAATCGTTACTAGATTCAGGGTTTCTTGCATCCATCTCTAAATACTCTTTCAAAATTGACCAATTAAAAATATAGATTCCCATTGATGCAAGATTACTTCTTGGAAATTGTGGTTTCTCTTCAAACTCAACAATCTCCATTTCTTCATTTGTATTCATAATGCCAAAGCGACTTGCTTCATCCCAAGGTACTTCAATAACAGAAATGGATACGTCCGATTCTTTCTCAATATGGTAATCTAGCATCTTACTGTAATCCATTTTATAAATATGGTCGCCTGATAAAATGAGAACATACTCCGGTTCATACTGACTTAAATAGTTTAAGTTTTGATAAATGGCACTTGCCGTACCTGTATACCACTTAACCCCTGAAGACTCCGCATAAGGAGGTAAGACTGTGACCCCACCGTTTACTCGGTCTAAATCCCACGCATTTCCGATTCCGATATAATTATGAAGTTCGAGTGGTTGATATTGCGTTAAAATCCCAACCGTTTCAATACCAGAATTCGCACAGTTACTTAGCGTAAAATCAATAATGCGATATTTACCACCAAATGGAACAGCTGGCTTGGCTAAATTCTTTGTTAATGCACTTAAACGACTACCTTTTCCCCCTGCTAGTAACATTGCTACGCACTTTTGTTTTTGAGCCATCTTGTTTTTTGCTCCCCTTTCTCGTCTTCACTGGTCGTAATATGGATACGCCAAATGGTGGAATTGTAATCTCTACATGTGCTGCTTGATTATGGTACGGTTCTAGAATCGTCTTAAGACGTTTCTTATTCACTTGTCCCGAACCGCCATATTGCTGTGCATCACTGTTTAAAATCTCGTTATAATACTCGAAATCTGGTACACCTACTTTATAGTTTTCATATGTAGCTTTCGTAAAATTACATACGATAACTAACGCATCTTCTTGTTTATCCCCTTGGCGGATAAACGAGAAAATACTTTGCTCGTTATTATTAGCATCAATCCACTGAAAACCTTCAGGCGAATGATCAAGCTGCCAAAGTGGTTTTGAGCGCTTATACAATGCTATGAGCTCTTTAAAGTAATCATGCATATAACGATGCATTTCAAAATCATGTAAATTCCAATCTAAATCTTCAAGGTCTTTCCACTCATCAAACTGCCCGAATTCTCCTCCCATGAAAAGTAATTTCTTTCCTGGGTGAGTAAAGAAATATCCATATAACAAACGAAGCTGAGCAAACTTATCCCAGTAATCACCTGGCATTTTATTTAATAACGACTTTTTCCCATGAACGACTTCATCATGAGAAAGCGGTAATATGAAGTTTTCAGAGTAAGCATATAGTAAAGAGAACGTCATTTTCTCATGAATATATTTTCTGTACTCTGGCGCACACTCCATATATTTCAGCACGTCATTCATCCAGCCCATATTCCATTTGTAATTGAATCCAAGCCCACCTTCATACGTTGGTGCTGTTACAAGTGGCCAAGCTGTTGAATCCTCTGCCGTCATAAGAAAATCTTCATCCTCTGCAAACACTGCTTCATTTAACTCCCGTAAAAATGACACAGCGTACTCATTACTTTGCTCTTGTCCTTCTTTATTCCAGTACAACATGTTCGCAACTGCATCTACTCTGAAACCATCAATATGGAAATATCTCATCCAAAATAACGCATTTGAAATTAAGAAATTACGTACCTCTCTCTTTCCTAAATCAAAATTGACAGTTCCCCATACTAGATTTTCTTGTACATCTTTATCTTTATATTCATAGGTCGGTGTGCCATCAAACAAATATAAACCGTGAGCATCTTTACAAAAGTGCCCCGGTACCCAATCTAAAATGACACCGATTCCATATTTATGACATTCGTCGACAAAATACATTAAATCATGCGGTGTACCAAATCTACTCGTCGCTGCATAATATCCCGTTCCTTGATATCCCCAAGAACGATCATATGGATGCTCAACAAGCGGCATAATTTCAATATGTGTAAATTGATGTTCCACCACATACGGAATGAGTTCTTCTGCCATTTCCCTGTAAGAATATAGTGTTCCATCTTCTTTCTTTTTCCAAGAACCAAAATGTAATTCATAAACTGTCATCGCTTCTTTATAAATCGGTTTTTTCTTTTTCTTACGATTCCAGTTTTTATCCTTCCATTCATATCCTTTTATATCAAAAACTACAGATGCCGTATTCGGTCTTACTTCTGCATATATAGCATACGGATCTGCCTTTAAAATGACGTCACCAGCCAACGTTTCAATCGCATATTTATATATTTCTCCTTCTTCAATATGCGGTATAAATAAGGACCAAATGCCTTCTTCTGTCACTTGTAGCATCTTATGTTGCTCATAATCCCACTCATTAAAATCTCCAACAACACTCATTGCTTTCGCATGAGGAGCCCACACTGTAAATCGTACCCCTTGAATCTCATCTTCCGTCACAACATGTGCGCCAAAGATGTTATAACTTTCATAGTACTTTTCTGTATGAAACTCATCTCGTTTCACTTCTTCACAATTTATTACACTCAATATGCTCACCTCACTTAGATGACAGAATTTTTTATACTTTAACTATTTCTGCGAAAAACTGCAATATCCTTGTTAATTTATAAAAAACATTCGTTTTTTTCTTAAAAATGTTAGTTTTTCTTCACATTTCCGTGTAAAATATCGAATTTTGACGAATATTCATTGAAAACGCTTTATTACCCTTGTATATTTTTTCTTATTATTTTTTCTCAATCTTTATTTTAGTAGGTTTATCCTACTTTTCATGCTATTTTCCACTCAAAATCAAAACAAAATAATCTATCATAAAAAAATGTTTATCAATATTTTTTGTCATAATTTTATTAAAATGCGAAATTTAATCCTGCTTTTGAAAAGCTACTTTCCGACAAAGGAGTAACCGCAAAAGTAAATGAACCGAAACTAGAGGCAGGTTCTGTTACAGTTGGCGGCGCTATCGATGACAAAAACTTTGCTGGATTAGATGGTGATTTCCCGTTCATTGATGTAACTTTCAAAGTAGAAAATGATGAATTTTATGAAGCAAACGCTCAATTAGAGTCACCAATTTTTGTTTACTGGAAACAAGGTGAATCAGAACCAAATAGAATGCGTGTACTTCAAGATCAAACATTCTCAGTTATGTCCTTAAACTCACTAGTAGAAGGAAATATTAAACCTGGTGCGTTCTTAAATGAATGCGGATATTTAGATGAAAAGTTCGATTATACAAAGCTTGGCGTAAAAGTATATGCGACTGATTCTTACCGTCATAAGTTTGAAGGCTCACTAGATAAATACGGATACTTCAAACTAAATGAACTTCCAGTTAATAAACGCGACTATAACTTATATGTAGAGGTGCCAAGACATTTAACAAGCCGCCTAACAACGAAACTTGGTACTGAAAAAGACGGTAAGCTGCTTGGCCAATATTATTATGCAAGACCTGACGAAAACCTTGCCGGCGATGTAAATGGTGATAAAGTAATCGATATTAAAGATGCTGAAATTATCGCTAGCAACTATGGTAAAAAAGAACTAACTGTAAAAGACGGAGACCTTAATAAAGATGGTATTGTCGACGAAAAAGATATTCGCTTCGTTGAAAGGAACTTCTTGAAAAAAGGTCCAGATGCATCTAAATCACAAACACCTGTAGAAAAATCCAAAAGCGGTACACTGGCAGATATTTTAAAGAAATTAGGATTAACACCTAAAAAATAATAAATTGAAACTTTAATCAGTGGGTTTTTACTGCCCGACAAATAGCGGAATAATAAAGAGCACTCTACGTAAAATAGAGTGCTCTTTTCTATAAACGACCCTTATCCAGCAAAAGGGGTATATTGGGGATATACAAGGGAAACCGGAAAAGGAATTTATATTAAATTATATAAGTTCAGAGGTAAGAAGCAGTTTCCCACCTCTGAATTATTTAGCAATTATTATAGTACTGGTGCCATTGTTTCTTTTAATACTTTTACAGAATGAGCGAACTTCACTTTTTCCTCTTCATTTAGCTCAAGTTCTACGATTTCACGTACACCTTCGCGGTTAATTACAGCTGGAACACCTACGTAAGCATCTTTCTCGCCGTATTGACCTTCAAGGTATGCAGATACAGTTAATACGCTGTTCTCGTTGTTTAAGATTGCTTTAGTTACACGAAGTAGTGACATACCGATTCCGTAGTAAGTTGCACCTTTACGCTCGATGATATGGTAAGCTGCATCACGTACGTTTTCGAAGATTTTGTCTAAGTCTTCTTGTTTGTACTGTTCGTTGTTAGCTAAGATTGTTTCTAATTTTTGTACACCAATAGTAGCGTGGCTCCATACTGGAAGTTCAGTGTCACCGTGTTCACCAACGATGTAAGCATGAACGTTACGTGGATCTACATCTAAGTAGTCACCTAACATGTAACGGAAACGAGCAGAGTCTAAAGTAGTACCAGAACCGATTACGCGCTCTTTCGGTAAACCAGATTCTTTCCAAGTTACGTAAGTTAAAATATCAACTGGATTAGTTGCGATTAAGAAGATTCCATCGAATCCGCTATCCATAATGCCGCGAACGATTTGTTTAAAGATCTTTGTATTTTTCTCAACTAAGTCTAAACGAGTTTCACCTGGCTTTTGTGGTAACCCAGCAGTGATAACAACTAAATCTGCATCTTTACAATCTGCATAGCTACCGCTCCAAACTTTTGTTGGTGATGGAGAGAATGGTACCGCATGGCTTAAGTCCATTGCTTCCCCTTCTGCTTTTGCTTCATTAACATCTACTAATACGAATTCTTCAGCTACACCTTGGTTGATCATTGAGTAAGCGTAACTACAACCTACAGCTCCTGTTCCTACTAATACTACACGATTGATACCTTTTTTCATGGTAATTTCCCCTCTCTATTGTTCACATATATTTTTTTATGATTGTTTAAGTAATTAATTAAAATACTAATTTAATGTTGTTTAACTTCTTTACATTCATATTGTAGCACGTATTATTGTGAATTACTTCACAAATTATGACCTATTTGTGAACTTTTTCACATAGAGTGTAAAGTTATTGGAATAGGTGTGGAATCCATTTCAATTGAGGCGTTTTCTTTAGATTGTGAAAGGGTTTTTCTTGTGGTTTTCATCGGTAAGTGAAATTATATCGGCGATTTTTAGAATATATCGACCGTAACTCCAAATATATCAGCGATTATTAAAATTTATCGATCGTAACTCAAATTATATCAGCGATTTTTGCAATATATCGACTTACCGACAAAACTCGACAATAATGACAACATAAAAAAGCTGTCTCCAGTAGATCACACCTGTTGAAAGAAGCAGCTTCTTCTATATATTATTTATTTTCATCGGTTTCTCCAAGTGTAGGAGGCTACAGCCATACAGCTGGGGTAAATAAACAACATGATTGTATTTACCGCTCTCTATACCCAACTGCAACAGCCCATACTTCATATTTCTTCTATTGCATAAAAAAGCAGACTATCCAAAGTCCACCTTTATACAACAAAAAAGAGATAGCAGATTATGCTATCTCTTTTAGTATGACCCGTACGGGATTCGAACCCGTGTTACCGCCGTGAAAGGGCGGTGTCTTAACCACTTGACCAACGGGCCAGTTCTGGCAGAGAAGAAGGGATTCGAACCCTCGCACCGCGTTCGCGATCTACTCCCTTAGCAGGGGAGCCCCTTGAGCCACTTGGGTACTTCTCTATAAATATGGCTCCGCAGGTAGGACTCGAACCTACGACCGATCGGTTAACAGCCGATAGCTCTACCACTGAGCTACTGCGGAACAATTATGGTGGGCCTAAATGGACTCGAACCATCGACCTCACGCTTATCAGGCGTGCGCTCTAACCAGCTGAGCTATAGGCCCATAATTGAAAAGCGGGTGAAGAGAATCGAACTCTCGACCAGAGCTTGGAAGGCTCTTGTTTTACCACTAAACTACACCCGCATTAAATTGTAAATGGTGAGCCATGAAGGACTCGAACCTTCGACCCTCTGATTAAAAGTCAGATGCTCTACCAACTGAGCTAATGGCTCATTTTGAAAGTGGTGCCGACTAGAGGACTTGAACCCCCAACCTACTGATTACAAGTCAGTTGCTCTACCAATTGAGCTAAGTCGGCTCGTGATTTCAAAATGGTGGCTCGGGACGGAATCGAACCGCCGACACGAGGATTTTCAGTCCTCTGCTCTACCGACTGAGCTACCGAGCCTTTATGTAAAAAATGGCGGTCCCGACCGGGGTCGAACCGGCGATCTCCTGCGTGACAGGCAGGCATGTTAACCACTACACCACGGGACCATTTGGTTGCGGGGACAGGATTTGAACCTGCGACCTTCGGGTTATGAGCCCGACGAGCTACCGTGCTGCTCCACCCCGCGATGATAAAATATTCACTTTAGAAAAAATGGAGGAGGTAGAGGGATTCGAACCCCCGCGCGACTCTCGCCGCCTGTCGGTTTTCAAGACCGATCCCTTCAGCCGAACTTGGGTATACCTCCGAGATATATACGTCTAATGGTGGACCTTGTAGGACTCGAACCTACGACCGGACGGTTATGAGCCGTCTGCTCTAACCAGCTGAGCTAAAGGTCCTTTATGGTAGCGGCGGAGGGGATCGAACCCCCGACCTCACGGGTATGAACCGTACGCTCTAGCCAGCTGAGCTACACCGCCATAAATGATATTAATATAAGTGGAGCCTAGCGGGATCGAACCGCTGACCTCCTGCGTGCAAGGCAGGCGCTCTCCCAGCTGAGCTAAGGCCCCATGTTTTTTGGAATATCGGGAAGACAGGATTTGAACCTGCGACCCCCTGGTCCCAAACCAGGTGCTCTACCAAGCTGAGCCACTTCCCGTTAATAAAAGCGCGCCCGAGAGGAGTCGAACCCCTAACCTCTTGATCCGTAGTCAAACGCTCTATCCAATTGAGCTACGGGCGCATATGGTGCCGAGGGCGGGGGTCGAACCCGCACGGTGGTCACCCACCGCAGGATTTTAAGTCCTGTGCGTCTGCCTGTTCCGCCACCCCGGCATGTCATATTGAAAATTGGAGCGGAAGACGGGATTCGAACCCGCGACCCCAACCTTGGCAAGGTTGTATTCTACCACTGAACTACTTCCGCAAGACATGTATGAGTTATTTAATTAAAAGTGCGGGTGAAGGGAGTCGAACCCCCACGCCAAAGGCGCCAGATCCTAAGTCTGGTGCGTCTGCCAATTCCGCCACACCCGCATATTAATTTATTTAAGAAAAATGGGGCGACTGATGGGAATCGAACCCACGAATGCCGGAGCCACAATCCGGTGCGTTAACCACTTCGCCACAACCGCCATGATTTCTGGTGCCGACTAGAGGACTTGAACCCCCAACCTACTGATTACAAGTCAGTTGCTCTACCAATTGAGCTAAGTCGGCTAAATGGTGGAGGATGACGGGATCGAACCGCCGACCCCCTGCTTGTAAGGCAGGTGCTCTCCCAGCTGAGCTAATCCTCCATTTGCCTGGCAACGTCCTACTCTCACAGGGACAAGGTCCCAACTACCATCGGCGCTAGAGAGCTTAACTTCCGTGTTCGGTATGGGAACGGGTGTGGCCTCTCTGCCATCATTACCAGACTGTATTCATTTAAGACAAGAATTATTTTAACTCATTTACTTTTGAAAGTCAACAAGTTTTTTATATTCTTTCAAAACTAGATAACATTGCTTCATATTATATGGTTAAGTCCTCGATCTATTAGTATTCGTCAGCTCCACATGTCACCATGCTTC